>NZ_JAERRA010000001.1:600000-1200000 GCF_016735685.1 Piscinibacter lacus | reverse complement strand
CGCGCGCAGGCCGACCGGCAGCAGCCACCAGGCCGAGTGGCCGAAGAGGAAGAGCAGCAGGTCGGCCAGCCAGGCGCCGATCAGGCCGGCGTGGTTGCGCACCTGGCCGCTGCCGTCGCCCGAAGTCGACCAGGCCGCATCCAGCGGGCTGTAGCTGCCCAGGGCCAGGGCCAGCCAGAACAGCGCGATCAGGCCGAAGAGGCGCAGCAGGGGCCGCCGGGCCGCGGGCGCGGCCGAGGACTCCGACCGCTCCACCGGCCGGGGGGCGGACCCCAGCGATCCAAGGGGAAAACTCATGCGCGGATTGTGGCCGAAGCCCCCGCGCGGGCCGGCTTCAGGCGCGGGCCAGGCGCTCGCGCAGGTTGACCGAGCCGTCGGCCTGGGTCTCGATGTAGCCGCGCACCTCCAGGTCTTTCATCACGCGGCTGACCATCTCGCGCGAGGCGCCGACGACCTTGGCCAGGTCCTGGCGCGAGACCTTGTGACGGATGCACTTGAAGTCGCCGCCGTCCTCGGCCATGTCGATCAGCGAGCGGGCGACGCGGCCGTAGACATCCAGCAGGGCCAGCGATTCGATCTGCCGGTCGGCCGCGCGCAGGCGATCGACCAGGCCGCGCATCACGGCATGCGCCAGGTTGCCCGGCTCGGGCAGGCAGCGCTGGAAGGTGGCCTGGTCGAGGATGAGCACGTCCGAGGGCAGCTCGGCCTTGACGGTGGCCGAATGCGGCGCCCGGTCGATCAGGCTCATCTCGCCCAGGTGCTGGCCGGGTTGCAGCACCGCCAGGATGACCTCGCGACCGCGCGCCCCCACAGTGACGACGCGGGCCCGGCCGGTCAGCAGGATGTAGAGCGCGGCATCCTGCTCGCCCTGGCGGACGATGGCTTCGCCGCGCTTGTAGCGGCGCTTGACGACGGCCTCCGCCACGGCGCGGGCCTGGTCGGGCGACAGCGCGGCGAACAGGGGCAGGCGGCGGATCAGATCGAGGTTGGACAACATGGCCACGGTCGGCACTCCCAGGGGCGGGCAAGAGAAGGACAAGAGCGTTCCGCCGGAGCGGGGCGACAGCGATCGCCGCGATAGCCCGGCGTCACGCGCCGGTCGAACGCCGCTCCCTAGAATCCCGTAAGGTTTTCGGGCCGCAGCGTGACGACCGTCACGAATTGACTCTACGAACTCCCCCGGGGCCCGAAGGGCTGATAAACCGGGGCGATACCCGCCAGCGGCTTGGATCCCCCAGGCCGCCCGCCCCCTCCCCCTGCCGAATCCCTCCGACCATGAGCACTCCCACCCACGCCCGCGTCCTCATCCTGGGATCGGGCCCGGCCGGCTACACCGCCGCCGTCTACGCCGCCCGCGCCAACCTCAAGCCGCTGCTGGTCACCGGCCTGGCCCAGGGGGGTCAGCTCATGACGACGACCGAGGTCGACAACTGGCCGGCCGACGTGCACGGCGTGCAGGGCCCCGAGCTGATGCAGCGCTTCCTGGAGCATGCCGAGCGCTTCAAGACCGAGATCGTCTTCGACCACATCCACACGGTCGATCTCGCCCAGCGGCCCTTCACCCTGCAGGGCGACAACGGCAGCTACACCTGCGACGCGCTGATCATCGCCACCGGCGCCTCGGCCAAGTACCTGGGCCTGCCGAGCGAGCAGGCCTTCATGGGCCGCGGCGTCAGCGGCTGCGCGACCTGCGACGGTTTCTTCTACCGCGAGCAGAAGGTCTGCGTGGTCGGCGGCGGCAACACCGCGGTGGAGGAGGCGCTCTACCTGTCCAACATCGCAAGCGTCGTGCACCTGATCCACCGCCGCGACAAGTTCAAGGCCGAGGCGATCATGATCGACAAGCTGATGGAGAAGGTCGCGGCCGGCAAGATCGTGCTCGAGCTGAACCAGCGTCTCGACGAGGTGCTGGGCGACGCCAGCGGCGTGACCGGCGTGCGCCTGGCCGCCGTCGACGGCGCGGCGACGAAGGAGCTGAGCGTGCAGGGCTGCTTCATCGCCATCGGCCACCAGCCCAACACCGGCATCTTCGAGGGCAAGCTGGCGATGAAGGACGGCTACCTCATCACCCAGAGCGGCCTGAACGGCATGGCCACGCAGACCAGCGTGCCCGGCGTCTTCGCCGCCGGCGACGTGCAGGACCATGTCTACCGCCAGGCCATCACCAGCGCCGGCACCGGCTGCATGGCCGCGCTGGACGCCCAGCGCTTCCTGGAACAGCAGGGCGGCTGAAGCCTGCGCTCGGCGGGGCTGCGGTCGGGGCTGTCCCGGTGTTGCGGGCCTGTCTATAATGCGCGTTTTTGTCGGAATCCGACCCGGGCCGAAAAGCCCGAGCAGGACGCGCCGCAAGGCACCGGCAACGCCCCACCGGGCAGCCCGTTTCGGGTGGTCCGGGAAGGCAGGGGCCGACACCAGGGCCGCCGATGGGGGCGGGCCCTGCTCTGCAGGTCGATTCGAAACACAGATCGGAGAAGCGTCATGGCACGCGTCTGTCAAGTCACGGGCAAGCGCCCGATGGTCGGGAACAACGTCTCCCACGCCAACAACAAGACCAAGCGTCGGTTCCTGCCCAACCTGCAGTACCGCCGCTTCTGGCTGGAGACCGAGAACCGCTGGGTGCGCCTGCGCATCAGCGGCGCCGCGCTGCGGCTGATCGACAAGGTCGGCATCGATCAGGTCGTCGCCGAGCTGCGCGCCAAGGGCGAGCTCTGAGCCGCACCCCCCATCCATCACGCTGATTTCAGGAGCTAGCCATGGCAGCCAAAGGCGGACGCGAAAAGGTCAAGCTGGAGTCCACCGCGGGCACCGGCCACTTCTACACCACCACCAAGAACAAGAAGACCACGCCCGAGAAGCTGGAGTTTTCGAAGTTCGACCCCAAGGCCCGCAAGCACGTGGCCTACAAGGAAGTGAAGCTGAAGTGATGTCCGGGCGCTGCCTGTGCAGCGCCGCGTGCAGACCCGAAGAAAACCCCGCCCGGCCGCATGGCCCGGCGGGGTTTTCTTCATTCCGGGCCCTCAGTGCAGGCAGCCGTCGACCGCTTGCAGCGGCGCGGGTGCGGGCTCGCCCAGGGCTTCGAGCAGGTCGATCTCGATGATGCGGCACAGGGCATCGAGCGGCAGGTGATGGGCGCTCAGGCCGAAAGGCTGCTCGATCTCGTCGCCGAGCGCATCGAGGCCGAAGAAGGTGTAGGCCACGATGGCCACCACGAAGGGCGTCATGAAGCCCAGTTGGTCGATCAGGCCGAAGGGCAGCAGGAAGCAGTAGAGGTAGGCCGTGCGGTGCAGCAGCAGCATGTAGGCAAAGGGGATGGGCGTGCCGCGCAGGCGCTCGCAGCCGGCATGGGCATGGGTCAGGGCCGCCAGCGAGCGGTCGATCTCGGCCGCCAGGGCCGGCGCCACCCGCCCCTGCGCCAGCGCCTCGCCGAGCAGCTCGGCATTGCGGCGCAGCAGGGCTTCGCTGGGCAGGCGCAGGCGCTGGGCGGCTGCCGCCTCCTCCGGGCCGATGAGGCGCGCCAGCTCCGCGCCAGGCGCGCTGCCGCGCAACTGGTGGCGCACCAGATGGGCGTGGGCGATGCAGCGGCGCACGAAGTCGCCGTGGCGCTGCCGACCGGGCACGCTGTCCTCGAGCGGTCGCACCAGGCTCAGCCACTGTCGCGCCAGGGTGCGCGAGGACTCGACCATCTGGCCCCAGAGCCCGCGGGCCTCCCAGTAGCGGTCGTAGGCCGTGCTGTTGCGAAAGCCCAGGAAGATCGCCAGCGCCAGGCCGATCAGCGAGAAGGGCACCGGCGTCAGGGTGATCTTCCACTGGAACAGCACGCCGTGGCTGAGGGTGACCACCACGGCCAGCAGCGTACAGGTCAGCAGGCTCGGCGCAATGCGCGGCAGGATGGAGCCGCGCAGGGCGAAGAAGAGGCGCAGCCCGTTGGGCCGTTCGTAGAGGATCATGGGCAGCGGCAGACGGGACGGACGGCCCGACGGGAGGCCGGAACGCAGGCCCATGCTAACCAGCAGCCCCCCAAGGCCCGCCGATTTGCAGGTCGGCAGCGTTTCAGCTTGGCAAGGACTGTCGCAGTCGAGGACAATAGAGGGATGGCTGCATCCTCCGACACCACCACCAAAGTCGCCGAAAACGGCCTGCGCTACAAAAGCAAGGCTCCCGGCTCTCCCTTCGTGTCCTCTGGTGCCTTCTCTTCGAGCACCATGTCCTGCTTTCTTTGCGGCAAGCACCGCCTGCGCTCCCAGCTGAAAAGCCGGCGGCTGCTGGGCAAGGTGCAGACGGTGTGCGCACCGAGCTGCAAGGAGCTCGCCAACACCTGAAATGGCGGAGTCCTCGCTGACGCCTGAACAGCGGGTGGTCGTCCACCGCATCCGGGCGTTGATGGCTTTCTGGCAGATCACGCCCGAGGAACTGGCCGGGGCCGACATCGGCCCCGCGCCTGCCCCCCCTCCCCCGCCGCCCTCGGCCCCCAAATACCGTCATCCGCGCAGCGGCGAGACCTGGGATGGTCAAGGCTCGCAGCCGGATTGGCTCAAGCAGGCTCTGCTGCGCGAGGGTTTCCTCGTCGAAGAGCTTCGGATCGAGGCGGGCGAATCGTTCGTCGATGCGCCGGCCGCACCCGAAGCAGGTGCGGAATCAGCCGACCCCGCCGAATCGCGCGAGACCAGTGCACGCTGAACCGATCAAGCCCGCAGGCTGAGAGCCTGCACGGCCTTTCTCACAGCCTCAAGCGCATGCCGCGATGCATGAGGCCGGCTTCCTCGTAAGCCAGGCCTTCCGCCACGAAGCCTTCGGCCGCGTAGAAACCCAGCGCATGGCACTGGGCCGACAGGCTGACTTCACGATCCCCGCGCGAGCGCGCCGCCTCGACCAGGGCGCGCAACATGCGCCGGCCCAGGCCCCGGCCCCGCGCGGTCACCAGCACCGCCATGCGACCGATGCGCGCCACCCCGTCCCGGGCTGGCAGCAGGCGGGCCGTGGCCACCGGGCCGCGCGGGCCGTCGACGATCAAGACATGCAGCGCATGGGCGTCGTCGGCATCCCACTCTAGCGCCACGGGCACGCCCTGTTCCTCGACGAAGACGGCCAGGCGCACGGCACGGGCGCCCTGCGCGGCCAGGTCCGCCCAGGCGCCCAGGATCAAGTCGGGTCCGCCGCCGTCCAGGCTCATGGCGCGAGCCCGAAGGCCAGGCGCAGGGCCTCGGCCGCCTCGGCATGAGCTTGCAGGGCCTCGGGCAGCGCCCGGCCCATCTTGACGAAATCGTGCACCACGCCCGGCCAGACCCGCAGGCGGGTCGGCACGCCGGCCGCCTGCAGGGCCTGGGCATGTGCCAGCGCATCGTCATGCAGGGGATCGCAGGCTGCCAGGCCCATCCACAGCGGCGCGGCACCGCGCATCTCGGGCGCCAGCAAGGGGGCGAAACGCCAGTCCTCGCGCTCGGCGGGCGCGGCGTAGTGGTCGAAGAACCAGTCCAGGGTGGTGTCGGACAGCAGATGGTCACGGCGGTAGGCCGCATAGCTGGCGGTGTGCCGCAGGCGGCCGCAGACCGGATAGATCAGCATTTGGAGGCGCAGCGCCGGCAGGGCCGGATCGGCCGGCCGACCCCGGGCGTCCGTGCGCGCGACAATGGCGCAGACGGCAGCGAGCGTGCCGCCCGCGCTGTCGCCGCCGACGGCCAGGCGCTGCGGGTCCAGGCCGAGCGTGTCTGCCTCGCGCCCCAGCCAGGCCAGGGCATCGAGCGCATCGTTCACGGCGGTCGGGAAGCGGTGCTCGGGCGCGCGACGGTAGTCCAGCGCCAGCACGGCCGCGGCGCTGCGCAGCGCCAGTTGGCGGCAGAGGCTGTCGTGGCTTTCCAGGTCGCCCAGCACATAGCCGCCGCCATGCAGGAAGAGCAAGGCCGGCCGCAGGCCCGCGCATGGGCCGTGGGCGTAAAGGCGGGCGGCGATGCGCTGGCCGTCGCGCATGGGCAGCAGCAGGTCCTCGACACGGTCCAGCGGCGCGCGCGGAAGGTCCAGGATCTCGGCGCCGCGGGCATAGGCCAAGCGGGCGCCTTCGACGCCCAGGCTGGGCAGCGGGGGCCGGCCGGCCCGCTCGATGCGGACCAGCAGATCGCGCATGCGCGGGTTCAGGTCGGGGCGCCGCTCGGGCGGCTCGGGCGCGCGCCCGGGGTCGGGCTCGGCAAGCGCCATCTCAGGCTGCGAATGCCTGGCGCTCAACGCCACTTCGGGCCGTCGAACCAGACCGCCAGGCTGTGGCGCCGGCCGCGGGTCACCGGCCGCAGGGCATGCGGCACGAAGGACGGGAAGACGAAGACCGTGCCCTGCGTGCGGATGGCCTGCTTGTCCGGATAGGCACCGCCGAGGTCGTAGAGCTCGAAGTCGCCGCCCTCGTACTCGGCGGGATCGGTGAGCTGGACGATGACGGTCAGCTTGCGGTGGTAGTGCGGATCGCCATTCATCCAGAACACGTCGTGGTGTCGGTCGTACTTGCCCTCGTAGCTGGCGTCGTACTCGGCAAGCTGGATGTAGCTGAGGTTGGTGATGTGGAAGTTGAACCAGTCGCGGTTGGCCACCAGGCCCAGGCGCCAGACCTCGTCGAAGAGGAACTGGAAGTCCGGATCGTTGACCTGGATGAAGCGCACCCGCGAGCGGCGGTGGCTCAGGTCCTTGTTGTCGCCACCCTTGCCCATCACCGCCTGCTGGTCCGGAATGCGCTGGGCCATGGCCAGGATGCGTTCGCAGGTCTCGGGGCTGAAATGCCCCTTGAAATAGCACCACTCGCCCTTCATCGCGGCTCCTGGAAGACAGGCCTTGGGAGAGGCGCCCGGACGCTCAGGCCGCAGCCTGGCGGCTGCCGTCGCCGACTGCGCTGACGGGCAGGAAGCGCTGGCGGATGGAGCGCTCGATACCCGCCGCATCCAGGCCGAGCTGAGCCATCAGCAGGCCGGGGTCGCCATGCTCGGTGAAGGCATCGGGCAGGCCCAGCGTCAGCACCGGCCGGAGCTGGCCCAGGGCCTGGAGCGCCTCCAGCACCGCGCTGCCGGCGCCGCCCGGAAGACAGCCTTCCTCGACGGTGACCAGGGCCTCATGCTCGCGGGCCAGGGTGTCGAGCAGCTCGCGGTCCAGCGGCTTGACGAAGCGCATGTCGACCACGGTGGCATCCAGCGCCTCGCCCGCCGCCAGGGCCGGCTGCAGCACGGTGCCGAAGGCCAGGATGGCCAGGCGCGGCCCGGTGCCCTGCCCGCCGGCCGTGCGGCGCACCTGGCCCCGGCCCCAGGGCAGGGGCGTGAGGTCGCTGCCGGCGTCGACGCCGGTGCCGGCCCCGCGCGGGTAGCGCACCGCCACCGGATGGTCCTGCAGGAAGGCGGCCGAGAGCGCCATGCGGCATTCGCGCTCGTCGGACGGCGTGATCACGCTGCAATGGGGGATGCAGCGGGTGTAGGCGATGTCGAAGACGCCGTTGTGCGTGGCGCCGTCGGCGCCGACGATGCCCGCCCGGTCGAGGGCGAAGACCACCGGCAGCTTCTGGATGGCGACATCGTGGATGAGCTGGTCGTAGCCGCGCTGCAGGAAGGTCGAGTAGATCGCGACCACCGGCTTGAGCCCCTCGCAGGCCAGGCCGGCGGCGAAGGTCACCGCATGCTGCTCGGCGATGCCGACGTCGAAGTAGCGGGCCGGAAAGCGGCGCTCGAATTCGACCAGGCCCGAGCCCTCGCGCATCGCCGGCGTGATGCCGACCAGGCGCTCGTCGACCGCCGCCTGGTCGCACAGCCACTGGCCGAAGACCTGGGTGAAGGTCGGCTTGGGCGGGCTGGCGGGCTTGAGCAGGCCAATGGCCGGGTCGAACTTGCCCGGGCCGTGGTAGGCGATGGGATCGACCTCGGCCCGGTCGTAGCCGAAGCCCTTGCGGGTGACGACGTGCAGGAACTGCGCACCCGGCTTGTCGCGCAAGTTCTCCAGCGTGGGGATGAGCGCGTCGAGGTCGTGGCCGTCGATCGGGCCGACGTAGTTGAAGCCGAACTCCTCGAAGATGGTGCCGGGCACGACCATGCCCTTGGCATGCTCCTCGAAGCGGCGCGCCAGCTCGAAGAGCGGCGGCGCATTCTTGAGCACGCTCTTCGCCCCCTCGCGGGCCGAGGCGTAGAACTTGCCGCTCATCAGGCGCGCCAGGTACTTGTTCAGCGCGCCGACCGGCGGGCTGATCGACATGTCGTTGTCGTTGAGCACGACCAGCACCTGCGGCACCTTGCCCTGATGCGGCACGCCGCCGTTGTTCAGGGCCTCGAAGGCCATGCCGGCGGTCATCGCGCCATCGCCGATCACGGCGACGCAGTGGCGCGATTCGCCACGAATCTGCGCGGCCAGGGCCATGCCCAGCGCGGCCGAGATCGAGGTCGAGGAATGCGCGGTGCCGAAGGTGTCGTACTCGCTCTCGTCGCGGCGCGGGAAGCCGCTCAGGCCACCCAGTTGGCGCAGCGTCGACATGCGTTCGCGGCGGCCGGTCAGGATCTTGTGCGGATAGGTCTGGTGGCCGACATCCCAGACGAGGCGGTCGTCGGGCGTGTCGAAGACATGGTGCAGCGCGATCGTCAGCTCGACCGTGCCGAGGTTGCTCGACAAGTGGCCGCCGGTGCGGGCCACGCTTTGCAGCAGGAAGTCGCGCAGCTCGTCGGCCAGTTGCTTGAGCTGCGGCCGGCTGAGCCGCCGGACATCGGCCGGGCTGTCGATGGTGGAGAGCAGGGGGTGAGAGGTCATCGTCGGCATCCTGCGCGGCTCAGGAATTGCGGTCCAGCACACGGTCGGCCAGCAGGCCGAGGCGATCGGTCTGCGGCAGCCCGGTGCGGGCCAGGGCGGCATGGGCGCTGGCGTGCAGGGCACGGGCGCGGGCGCGGGCCACCTCCAGGCCGAGCACGGTGACAAAGGTGGGCTTGTTGGCGTCGGCATCCTTGCCGGCGGTCTTGCCCAGCGTGGCCGAGGCCTGGGTGGCGTCGAGGATGTCGTCGACCACCTGGAAGGCCAGGCCCAGGGCGGACCCGAAATCCGACAAGGCATCCCGGACGGCGGGCGGGGGGTCGCCGCAGGCGGCGCCCATCTTCACGCTGGCCAGCAGCAGCGCGCCGGTCTTGCGGCGGTGCATGTCGGCCAACTGCATTTCGTCGAGCGGCTGGCCGACGCTGCTGAGGTCGATGGCCTGGCCGCCGGCCATGCCCTCCTCGCCAGCCGCACGGGCCAGCAGGCCGACAAGCCGGGCTTGCAGCGCGGCGGGCATGTCGCCTTCGGTGGGCGTCAGCACCTCGAAGGCCAGGGCCTGCATCGCATCGCCGGCCAGCATGGCCATGGCCTGGCCGTAGCGCACATGCACGGTGGGCTTGCCGCGGCGCAGGACATCGTTGTCCATGCAGGGCATGTCGTCGTGGATCAGCGAGTAGGCATGGATCAGCTCGACCGCGCAGGCCGCGCGCAGCGCGGCCTCGGAATGCGCCGCGCCCACCGCCTCGGCGGCCGCCATCACCAGCAGGGGACGAAGGCGCTTGCCGCCATCGAGCACGCCGTAGCGCATCACCTCGCCCAGCCCGGCGGGCGCTTCCAGCCGCACCCAATTCATCAGGCCTTGCTCGACGCGGTCCAGGGTCTCGCGTGTCCAGGCCTCGAAGGTGTCGTGCGTCATGCGTCCTTCCAGGGCTTGAGCTGATCGGCTTCCAGCACCTGCACCTGCTGCTCGACCGCTTGCAGGCGATCACGGCAGAAGGCTAGCAGCTCGGCCCCGCGGCGGTAGCCATCCAGCAGGCGGTCCAGCGGCCATTGACCCGATTCCAGACCCGTGACCAGGGTCTCCAGTTCGGCCAGTGCCGCCTCGTAGCTCGGCGACGGATCGGTGGCTTCGTGGGCCGTGGCAGGACGGGATGGGAGCGGGGAGGATCGGGCCATCGTGCAGGGCGCGCAGCCCGTGGATATCGCTGGAGAAGACGCATCCATTGTAGTCAGCGGGTTTTCGATCAGGCCCCCCTTGCCCTTGGCCCGCAGCGCCTCGGCCTCGCCGACCCCCTGGCTACAATCCGCCCCCCGTCGACCTCCGACGGTCCCTTGGTGCAGCTCGGCCGGCACCGACCCGAAACGGTCGTCCCACCCCGCCGGAACCGCGAGCTGCTGGGCCCTGCTTGTCCTTCAAGACTGGAGTTGCCCGGACCATGTCCGACCTGAGCATCACCCGCAACGTCCTCGTGCGCAGCCATGCGCAGCTGCCCGTGTCGAGCTATTTCGACGAGGAACTCTACCGTCGCGAAATGGAGGTGCTCATCCGACCTGGCCCCCGCTACCTCGGGCATGCGCTTGCCGTGCCCGAGGTGGGCGACCACCACACCCTGCTGCACGAGGGCGAGGGCCGCGCCCTGGTCCGCACCCGGCAGGGCATCGAGCTGGTCTCGAATGTCTGCCGCCACCGCCAGGCCATCATGCTGCGCGGTCGCGGCAACACGGGCTCGAACATCGTCTGCCCGCTGCACCGCTGGACCTATGACCTGCAGGGCCAGTTGGTCGGCGCGCCGCACTTCGAGCAGGACCCCTGCCTGCACCTGCCGCGTTACCCGATCCAGTCATGGAACGGCCTGCTCTTCGAGGCCAACGGTGTCGACGTGGCGGCCGACCTGGGCAGCCTGGGCCCGCGCAGTGCGCTCAACTTCGAAGGCTATGTCTTCGACCGCGCCCACGTGCACCGCTGCGCCTACAACTGGAAGACCTTCATCGAGGTCTATCTGGAGGACTACCACGTCGGCCCCTTCCACCCCGGCCTGGGCAACTTCGTGACCTGCGAGGACCTGCGCTGGGAGATGGGCCGCGAGCATTCGGTGCAGACCGTGGGCGTGGCCAACCATGCCGGCCAGGCCCTGGGCAAGCCGGGCTCGGACGTCTACCGCCAGTGGCACGAGGCCCTGCTGCGCTTCCGCGAGGGCGAGGCTCCGGCCCATGGCGCGATCTGGCTGACCTACTACCCGCTGACCATGGTCGAGTGGTATCCGCATGTGCTGGTCGTCTCGACCCTGCACCCGCGCGGGCCGCGCGAGACGCTGAACCTCGTCGAGTTCTTCTACCCCGAGGAGATCCACGCCTTCGAGCGCGACTTCATCGAGGCCCAGCAGGCCGCCTACATGGAGACCTGCGTCGAGGACGACGAGATCGCCGAACGCATGGACGCCGGCCGCCTGGCCCTGTACCAGCGTGGCGACAACGACGCCGGCCCCTACCAGAGCCCGATGGAAGACGGCATGCAGCACTTCCACGAGTGGTACCGGCGCAAGATGGGCGCGGCCTTCGGCTGAGCCCCGTTCGCCACACCCGCCGCGCCGCCCGCGCGGCCCCCGAGGGGCACGGCCTGCCAGGCCGTGCCCCTTCGTCTTGCGCCCCTCGATGACCCGCCTGCCCCCCGCCGTCGCCATGCTGCTGGCGACCCTGTGCTTCGCGCTGATGAGCGTGGCCGTGAAGTTCGCCAGCCAGCGCTACGGCACCGGCGAGGTGGTTTTCTACCGCGGCCTGATCGGCCTGCTGGCCATGGCCGCGCTGCTGCGCGCGCAGGGCGGCAACTGGCGCACGCCGGTGCCCGGCATGCATGTCTGGCGCAGCGCCTCGGGCGTGACGGCGCTGTCGATGTGGTTCATCGCGATCGGCGGCCTGCCGCTGGCCACCGCGATCACGCTGAACTACATGAGCTCGGTCTGGATGGCGCTGTTCCTGATCGGCGGCGCCGTGCTGATGGGCGGGCGGCGCGTCGACGGCCGCCTGGTCGCCTGCGTGCTGGTGGGCTTCGGCGGCGTGGCGCTGATCCTGCAGCCGACGCTGGCGCGCGAGCAGCTCGGCCATGGCCTGATCGGCCTGGCCTCGGGCCTGCTGTCGGCCCTGGCCTACCTGCAAGTCACCGCGCTCGGCCGGGCCGGTGAGCCGGAGGCGCGGGTGGTTCTCTACTTCTCGCTGGGCAGCGTGCTCGTCGGCCTGGGACTGACCCTGCTCGGGCCGCTGCTCGGCCTGGGCGGCGGCTGGACGCGGGAGCACACGCCCTTCGGCCTGGCCTGCCTGCTGGCCGTCGGCGGCTTCGCCACCCTGGCGCAGTGGCTGATGACCCGGGCCTATGCCAGCGGCAGCACCCTGGTGAATGCCAGCCTGCACTACCTCGGCATCGTCTATGCGGCCGTGTTCGGCAGCCTGTTCTTCGGCGACGTGCTGAACGCGACGGCGCTGGCCGGCATGGCCCTGGTCGTGGTGGCCGGCCTGGGTGCGACCCTGCTGCGCAGCCGGGCGGCGCCGGATGCGGCGGCCGATCCCGCCGAGGCCTGAAGCGGGCCGGCCGCAAGCCGCCAGAATCCGCAGCGGCCGACCGTCCCGGCCCCAGGAGATGCCGATGACCGCCCCCACCCTGCCCACCCCGCTGATCGATGCCGCCGCCCTCGCCGCCCGCCTGGCGGCCGGGGAGGCCACGCTGATCGTCGATTGCAGCTTCGAACTGAGCGACCCGGCCGCCGGCGCAGCCCAGTTCGCCGAGGGCCACCTGCCCGGCGCCGTGCATGCCCATCTGGACCACGACCTGGCCGGCCCCAAGCACGATGCCGACGGCCGCTTCCGCGGCCGCCATCCCCTGCCCGATCGCGCGGCCTTCGCCGCCACCTTGGGCCGCTGGGGCCTGCGCCCGGGCATGGCCCTGGTCGTCTACGACCGCCAGGGCGCGGCTTTCGCCGCCCGGCTGTGGTGGCTGGCGCGCTGGGCCGGGCATGAGGCCGTGGCCGTGCTCGACGGCGGCCTGGCCGCATGGCAGGCGGCCGGCGGCTCGATCGAGCACGGCGGCCTGGCCGACAGCACCGCCCGCCCGGCCACGTCCACGCCCTACCCGCTCGGCCCCGCGACGATGCCCACGCTCGATGCCGAAGCCGTGCTGGCCCTGGGCGAGCGTCTGACGGTGATCGACGCCCGCGCCGGCGAACGCTTCCGCGGTGAAGTCGAGCCGCTGGATGCCGTGGCCGGCCACATCCCCGGCGCGGTCAACCGCTTCTTCAAGGACAACCTGGGCGCCGACGGCCGCTTCAAGCCGGCCGAGAGCCTTCGGGTCGATTTCGCCGGGCTGATCGGCGGGCGGCCGCTGGGGCAGGTCGTGAACCAGTGCGGCTCGGGCGTGACCGCCTGCCACAACCTGCTGGCCCTGGCCGTGGCCGGCCTCGACGGCAGCCGGCTCTACCCCGGGAGCTGGAGCGAGTGGTGCAGCGACCCGGCCCGGCCGGTGGCCACCGGCGGCTGAGCGCGGCGCGGCGGCCCGCCCGCCCCTCCTTGATCCCCCTCAAGACAAGCGCATGTCGCGCATGCCACGATGGCCCATGCCCCGCGTCCCGCGGGGCCGGACGGAGAACCCGATATGTACAAGCGCATCCTCGTGCCCACCGATGGCAGCGAGATCACCGGCAAGGCCGTGCAGGCGGCCGTCGCGATGGCCCGGCTCTTCGGCGCCCGCATCGATGCCCTGACGGTGAAGCAGCCCTTCGACTACTCCGGCATCAGCGAGATGGCGCCGGTCAGCCCCTCGGACTTCCAGGCCACCCAGAACCATCTGGCCGAGAATCGGCTGGCGGCCATCGTCGAGGCCTGCGAAGCCGCCGGCGTGCCGCACACGGTGACGGCCGTCGAGGCCGACCGACCGCATGAAGCCATCATCGACCATGCCCAGGCCGCCGGCTGCGACCTGATCGTGATGGCCTCGCACGGCCGGCGTGGGGTCAGCGCGCTGCTGCTCGGCAGCGAGACGCAGAAGGTGCTGACGCACTCCAAGCTGCCGGTGCTGGTGGTGCGCTGAGCCGGGGCGCGACCCGGGGGCTTCAGTCCTGCGGGTCCAGCACGAAACCGCGCGGCCGGCCGTCGCGCACCGCGTAGTGCACGCGGCCGTCGGCGGCCTGCTCGCGCACCAGGCCGCCGCGCAGCAGGCGGCCGATCAGCTCGGGATAGAGCCGGTGCTCGGCGCGCAGCACGCGCGCGGCGAGGCGATCCTCGTCATCGTCGGGCCGCGTCGGCACGGCGGCCTGGCCCAGCAAGGGGCCGTGGTCCAGCTCGGCCGTCACCTCATGCACGGTGCAGCCGGCCCAGACCGTGCCCGCCTCCAGCGCGCGGCGGTGGGTGTGCAGGCCGGGGAAGGCCGGCAGCAGCGAGGGATGAATGTTGATCATCCGGCCGGCAAAGCGCGCGACGAAGCCCGGCGTGAGGATGCGCATGTAGCCGGCCAGCAGCACCCAGTCCGGGCGCAGCGCGTCCAGGGTCTCGGCCAGCACGGCATCGAAGGCCTCGCGGCTGGGATGGGCGCCGTGATCCAGGGCGAAGGTCGGCAGGCCGCGGGCGGCGGCCCAGGCCAGGCCGGCGGCCGCGGGGCGGTTGCTGATCACGCCGACGAGCTCGGCCGGCCAGGCCTCGCGTTCGCAGGCCTTGGCCAGCACCTGCATGTTGGAGCCGCGGCCCGAGATGAGCACGGCCAGGCGCTGCCGGCGGGCGCCCGGCGCGGGCGTGGAAGAAGGGGTGTCACTCATCGGACGGCAGTGTAGAAGCCGGCCCCGCGCCGCCCCCGGCCCCGCAGGCGGCGCGGCGGCACCCCCCACCTAGAATCCGCGGCTCCATGGAAGCCCCCGAGCTCGTCCGCACCCTGGCCGTCTACTTGCTGCCGGTCTTGTTCGCGATCACTCTGCACGAGGTCGCGCACGGCCATGCCGCCCGGCAACTCGGCGACCCGACGGCGGCGCTGCTGGGCCGGCTGTCGCTGAACCCGCTGCGCCACATCGACCCGATCGGCACGGTGCTCATGCCCCTGCTGCTCTATGTGGGCACCGGCGGCGCCTTCGTCTTCGGTTATGCCAAGCCGGTGCCGGTGGACATGCGCCGCCTGCGCCATCCCAAGCGCGACATGGTCTGGGTGGCCTTCGCCGGCCCGGCCGCCAACCTGGTGCAGGCCCTGCTGTGGGCGGTGCTGGGCACCGGCCTGATCGTGCTGGGCGTCGAGGAGCCCTTCTTCCGCCTCGTCTGCAAGGCCGGCGTGCTGGTGAACCTGGTGATGTTCGCCTTCAACCTGCTGCCGCTGCCGCCGCTGGACGGCGGGCGCATCGCGGTGGGCCTGCTGCCCATGGCCCTGGCCCGGCCGCTGGCGCGGGTGGAGCGCTGGGGCTTCTTCCTCGTCGTCGGCCTGGTGCTGCTCGGCGTGGTCACCCATTACTGGATGCTGCCGATCATGCGTTTCGTGCTGAACTTGATGCGCGAGCTGCTGCCGGCCCTGAACACCCTGCTGGCCACCCTGCCCAGCGCCTGAGAAGCCCGAACGAGCCCACCATGCCCACCCGCGTCCTGACCGGCATCACCACCACCGGCACGCCCCACCTGGGCAACTACGTCGGCGCGATCCGCCCGGCGATTGCGGCCAGCCGCGAGCCGGGGGTGGAGAGCTTCTTCTTCCTGGCCGACTACCACGCGCTCATCAAGTGCGAGGACCCGGCGCGCATCGAGCGCTCGCGGCGCGAGATCGCCGCCACCTGGCTGGCCGCCGGGCTCGACACCGAGCGCGTCGTCTTCTACCGCCAGAGCGATGTGCCCGAGATCCCCGAGCTGTCCTGGCTGCTGACCTGCGTCACCGGCAAGGGCCAGATGAACCGCGCCCATGCCTACAAGGCCGCGCTGGACGCCAACGTGGCCGCGGGCGAGGACCCGGACGCCGGCATCACCATGGGCCTCTACAGCTACCCCATCCTGATGGCGGCCGACATCCTGCTGTTCGGCGCCGAGCGCGTGCCGGTGGGCCGCGACCAGGTGCAGCACATCGAGATGGCGCGCGACGTGGCGGCGCGCTTCAACCACCTCTTCGGCGCCGGCCGCGATCTTCTGGTGCTGCCGCAGGCCGAGGTGGAAGCCGAAGTCGCCACCCTGCCCGGCCTCGACGGCCGCAAGATGAGCAAGAGCTACGACAACACCGTGCCCCTGTTCGAAGGCGGGCCCGAGGCGCTGCGCGCCGCGGTGGCGCGCATCGTCACCGACTCGCGCGGCCCGGGCGAGCCCAAGCCGACCGAGGACGTGGCCCTGGTCACCCTCTTCGACGCCTTCGCCACGCCGGCCGAACGGGCGGACTTCCGCGCCGCGCTGCACGGCGGCCTGGCCTGGGGCGAGGCCAAGGCCCGGCTGGTCGCGCAGATCGAGGCCCAGGTCGGCCCGATGCGGGCGCGCTATGCCGAGCTGATGGCCCGGCCCGAGGCGCTTGAAGCCGTGCTTCAGGCCGGCGCCGCCAAGGCCCGCGCCATCGCCGCGCCGCTGCTGGCCACGCTGCGCCAGGCGGTGGGCCTGCGCGCGATGGTGGCCGCGCCCGTGCCGGCCGCAGCCGCTGCGGCAAGCAAGGGCGCGCTGCCGGTCTTCAAGCAATACCGCGAGAGCGACGGCCGCTTCCGCTTCAAGCTGGTCGGGGCCGATGGCCAGCAGGTGCTGCTGATCAGCGAAGGCTTCGACGAAGGCCGCGAGGCCGGTGCCTGGGTCAAGCGCCTGAAGACCGAGGGCGCAGCCGCCCTGCCCGGCGCGCCGCTGACCCTGGGCGAGGGCATGGACGCGGCCCGCGTGGCGGCGGCCCTGCAAGCCCTGGTCGACGCAGCGGCGGCCGAGGCCGCCGACAAGCTCAAGCCCTGAGCCTGGAGCCGGCATGGCGGGAATCCACATCACCGACATCGAGGCCGCGATCAACTGGTGGCGGCAGCGCTCGCCCTCGCCCGACGGCATCAGCGCCTGCCCCGAGGTGCGCGCCCTGGCCGAGGTCTATGCCCTGATGGTCTATTTCCGCGAGTCCCTGTGCGACGAGGCCAGCATGCCGGACCGCGCCCGCCAGGCCTGGCTGGACTGGTATGCCAGCACGCCGGATTCGCCCTGCATCGCGATCTGCTCGACCAGCCAGGGCGATGCCGTCTGCAAGGGCTGCGGCCGCAGCTTCGACGAGGTGCAGCACTGGACGGCGATGGGCCCGGCCGAGAAGCGCACCACCTGGCGCCGCATCACGCAGGAGGCCAGCGCCTGGCGCTTCAACCGCTATGCCGAACGCGCCCACGGCGACGGCCCCAGCGAGCGACCGGCAGCACCGCCGGACGATGCCGCCACGGGCGGCCCGGCGCCGGCGGCTGCCGGCTGATCCGCCGGGCTCAGCCGGCCAGCGGCAGGCGCAGCACGAAGCGGCTGCCGCCGCCCTCGCGCGCCTCGCAGACCACGCTGCCGCCGTGCAGGCGGGCGATCTGCCGCACCAGGCTCAGGCCCAGGCCGACGCCGCCGGCCCGCTCGGCATGGCCGGGCAGGCGGTAGAAGGGTTCGAAGATGCGCTCGCGCTCGGCCGCGGGCACGCCGGGGCCGCGGTCGGCCACCCAGAAGCGGATGGCGCCGGCCTCGCGGCCCAGGCCCAGCTCGGGCGGGGCGCTGCCGCCGTAGCGGCGGGCGTTCTCCAGCAGATTGCGCAGGGCGCGGCGCAGCAGGCGCTCGTCGCCGCGCAGCGGGGCTTCGGTGCCGGCCGGAACCAGGTCCCAGGCGCTGTCGTCCAGCACGGCATCCGTCTCGGCGGCCATCTCGGTGGCCAGGGCCAGCGGGTCCAGGGGCTCGCGCTGCGGCTCGGGGCGGGCATCGAGGCGGCTGGCGAGCAGCACCTCCTCGACCAGGGCATCGAGCTCGGCGATGTTGCGGCGGGCTTCCTCGCGCAGCGACGCGGCACGCTCGGGGCCGGCCTCCTCGGCCAGGGCCAGGGCCATCTTCAGCCGGGCCAGGGGCGAGCGCAGCTCGTGGCTGGCATTGGCCAGCAGGCTGCGGTGGGCGTCGATCAGGCCCTCGATGCGGTCGGCTGCCTCGTTGAAGCTCTGGCCGAGCGCGGCCACCTCGTCGCGGCCCTGGGCCTCGACGCGGCGGCGCAACTGGCCGGCGCCGAAGGCTTCGACCCCGGCCTTCAGCGCCTCCAGCCGCCGCGTGAGGCGCCGCACCACCGGATAGGCCCCGGCGGCGATGGCGACGAAAAGCAGGCCCAGCGCGATCAGCAGGCCGCGGCCGTCCAGCAGCGGCAGGCCGCCGAAAAGGCGGGGCGGCGGCGGCGGGCCGAAGCCTGGGCCGCCCCCCGGGCCGTAGCCCGCCGGGCGATCGGCCCCGGGCGGGCCCTCGCGCGGCCCGCCGCCGGGCAGGCCCAGGGCCTCGCGCAGGGGGCGCGGCGGGCGCCAGATCCACAGGCTGCGGCCGTCGCGCAGGCTCAGCCGCACGGGGCCGCGGTCCTCGCGCGGCGGCAGCTCGGCACGCTGCCGCAGGGCGTCCAGGCGCTCGAAGAGCGGGGTGGTGACGACGCGCACGCCGTCCGCCCGGTCCAGCGCCATCGGCAGGCGCAGGCGCTCGGACCAGCTCACCAGGGCGGCGGCCTGCTCGACCTCGGGCGCCTCGTCGGGCGGCAGCACGGCCTGGATCAGCTCGGCCCAGGCCAGGGTGCGGTCGCTGGCGTTCTGCTCGTAGCGGCTGCGCTCCTGGTCGAAGCGCTCGCGCTCCTCGTCGAGCTTGAGCTTGGCCAGGCCGCCGCCGACCAGGGCGAAGGCCGCCAGCACCGCCAGCACCGTCAGGTAGATGCGCAGGTAGAGGGTCTTCATCGCGCGGCGGGCTTCAGGCCTCGTCCTGCTTGCGCGCGAAGAGGTAGCCGGCGCCGCGCACGGTCAGGATGCGGCGCGGTACCTTGGGATCGTCCTCGATGGCCGCGCGGATGCGCGAGACATGCACATCGATCGAGCGGTCGAAGGCCTCCAGCGCATGGCCGCGCAGCGCATCCATGATCTGGTCGCGGCTCAGCACCCGGCCGGCCGCGCGGGCCAGCACGAGCAGCAGGTCGAACTGGTAGCTGGTCAGCTCGCAGACCTGGCCGGCGATGCGGGCCTGGTGGGCGCCCACGTCGATCTCCAGCCGGCCGAAGCGCAGCAGCTCGCTGGCCGGCTCGCCCGGGGTCGCGCGGCGCAGCAGGGCCTTGAGGCGGGCGAGCAGCTCGCGCGGCTCGAAGGGCTTGGGCAGGTAGTCGTCGGCGCCGAGCTCCAGGCCGACGACGCGGTCCATGGGCTCGCCGCGGGCGGTCAGCATCAGCAGCGGCAGGCTGCGGGTGCGCGGCTCGGCGCGCAGCTCGCGGGTCAGGTCCAGGCCGTTGCCGTCGGGCAGCATCAGGTCGAGGATGAGCGCGTCCCAGCCGTCCTCGGCCAGGCGCTGCCGGCCCTCGGCAAGGCTGGGGGCCACCTGCACCTCCAGGCCGGCCTGGCGCAGGTAGTCGCCGAGCATCTCGGCCAGGCGGGCGTCGTCGTCGATCAGCAGCAAGCGGGCGGCGGTCATCGTCTGGAGCATTCCATAAAAAGAGGCGCCGCCCGGGCCGAGGACGGACAGGGGCTCAGAGCAGGGAAGCCGCCGGGCTGGCCTGGCCGTGACGCTCCGGGCCGCCATGACGCCCGCCCCGGCCGCCGTGGCGGCCCTCATGCCGGGCGGCCATGCGCTGGGCCACCTGCGCACGCTGATCGGGGCTCAGCACCTGGCTGGCCTGCACCAGGGCCTGGGTCCTGCGGCGCGAGACCTGGTCCTGATGGGCCAGCATCTGCTGGCGTGCCTGCTCAATGGCCGCCAGGTCCAGCGTCGGCTGGGCCAGCAGCTCATGCTGGCGCTTGCGCAGGGCGTGGCCGGCCTCGCGCTGGCTGCCCAGATCGCGCAGGGTCTCGCGGGTCAGGGTGACAAGCTGGCTGCGCTGCTGGGCCGTGACGTTGTCGACGCCCATCAGCATGCGGTCGACCATGCGCTCGGCATGCTCGGGCTTCATGCGGTGCATCGGGCCGCCGGGATGGCCGGCCATGCGTTCGAGGCGGGGGGCATCCGGCGCGGCCTGGGCGACCGGCAGATTCAGCATGGCAGCCCCGCCGGCCAGCGCCAGCAGCAAGGCCGGCAGCCAGGCGCGGCCGGCCAGGCCACGGGCGGGAGCGGCGGTGGACACGGGGGAAGGTTGGGACAGGCGGGACATGCGGAACTCCTTGCGGGGAAGGGGCAGCGGGGCTGCCGAGGACTTCACTTTCGGCGCCGGGCGTATCCGCCGCGCGCCCGCTGGGTAAAGAAAGATGTCGCCCCTGCGGATCGCCCGCATGCGGGCCGTCTTCGGCCTGTGCGAAGCTTGCCCGGAACACGCCGCCCGCTGGGGGCGGCCCCCAGTCTGCGAAGCCACAACGATGCCCATGAACACCTCTTCCCGCACCCCCCGCCGCCATCTGCTGGGCCTGGGCTTGGCCGGCCTGGCCACCCTGGCCGCCCCGGCCCAGGCCGCCGGCCGGCACGACCATGCCGGGCATGCCGGACAGGGCGATGGCAGCGGCCGCGAGCCAGCCGCCGCGGGCCGCTACCGCAGCCTGGTCAAGCCCTACCAGGCCTGCACCAACGCGATCGCCACCTGCATCGCGCACTGCCAGGTGCTGCTGGCCGAGGGCGACAAGTCGGTCGGCGACTGCCTGCGCACCGCGCTGGATTGCGACGTGACCTGCGGCGCCACGCTCAAGGCCGCCGGCTTGAATTCCGACTACACCCCGGCCCTGGCCCGCACCGCGGTGCAGTCCATGCAGGCTTGCATCGAGGCCTGCAGACCGCATGTCGACCACCATGCCGAGTGCAAGGCCTGCCACGACGCCTGCGTCGCGGCCGTCCGCGCCAGCCGTCGCGTCTGAGCCGGAGCCCGCCCATGAACCCGACCGACACCGCAGGCCCGGCCTGGAAGCATGATGGCGTGCGCGTCGTCCCGGGCAACCGCCTGGATGCCAACACCGCCCAGACGCCGGGCATGGACCGCAAGGCCGCCATCAACTTCGCCCGCGTCGGCGCGCAGAAGCTGTGGGCCGGCACCGTCCACATCCACCCCAATGCCAAGACCGGCGCCCACCACCACGGGCCGCTGGAAAGCGTGATCTACATCGTCAAGGGCCGGGCGCGCATGCGCTGGGGCGAGGCGCTGGAGTTCACCGCCGAGGCCGGCCCGGGCGACTTCATCTACGTGCCGCCCTTCGTGCCGCACCAGGAGATCAATGCCAGCGCGACCGAGGTGCTGGAATGCGTGCTGGTGCGCAGCGACGGCGAGGCCGTGGCCGTCAACCTCGACATCGCCCCGGCCGAAGCCCCGGAGAACGTGGCATGGATCGACCCCACCCACCCGGGCTGAGGCCGCTGGGCCCGGCCACGGCCGGCCTGGCCCTGCTGCTGGCCGGCGTGGCCGACGGGGCTGCGGCGCAGGACGGCCCCTCGGTCACGCCCTACCGGCCCAGCGTGTCGGCGCCGGCGGCCCTGTCGGCGCCGGGCTGGCTGGAGGTCGAAGTCGGCGTGCAGCGCAGCCGGGCCGACGATCCGCGCCGCCGCGACAACCTCAACCATGCGCTGAAGTACGCCTTCAACGCCGACTGGGGCCTGCGTCTTCAGGGCGAGGCCTGGCTGCGCGAGACCGCGGCCGATGGCCGCCGCCGCGAGGGCCTGGGCGACAGCAGCCTGATGCTGAAGCACCACCATGGCCTGGACGACGATTCGGCGCTGGGCCTGGAACTGGCCGTCAAGCTGCCCACCGCCCGGCGCGGCCTGGGCAGCGGGCGCAGGGATGTCGGCCTGCTCGGCATCTACAGCCTGGACTTCGGCAGCGACCGGGCCTGGCACACCGACCTGAACCTGGGCGCCACCCGGCTGGGCCGGCCCGAGGACGGCCAGGGCCGCTGGCAGCGCGTCTGGGCTGCCGGCCTGTCGCGCCAGCTTGACCCGCGCTGGGGCCTGACGCTGGAGCTGTCGGGCAGCCAGCAGCGCGGCAGCCGCTCGACCCAGCTCGGCCTGCTTGCCGCCAGCTATGCGCTGCGGCCCGGCCTGGCCTTCGATGTGGGCGTGAGCCGGGGCTTGAACAGCGTCTCGGGTGGATGGTCCGTGTTCGCGGGTCTGACCTTTCTTGCCGGCCGCCTCGACGGCGGATCACCGCCATGAGCCTTCCCAGCGAGCACGCCACCCCCCTGCCTCCGGCCGAAGGCGAGGCGGCGCCCCGGCCACCGGGCGCCTTCAGCCTGCCGCTGAACACCCTGCGCCTTTCGGACCCGCTGCGCTGGTTGCTGCTGGGCCTGCGCGATTTCCGGCGGGCGCCGGGCATCGGGCTGTTCTACGGCGTCTGCTTCGCCGCCATGGGCTGGGCGCTGCTGCAAGTCTTCCACCATGCGCCGGCCTGGGTGCTGGCCCTGTCGGCCGGCTTCCTGCTGATGGGGCCCTTTCTCTGCATGGGCCTGTACCGCGTCAGCCAGCAACTGGAGGCCGGCGGCCGGCCGGACTTCGGCGATTCGCTCTTCGCCTGGGACCGCCGCACGGGCGCACTGGCCCTGTTCGGCCTGGTGCTGCTCGCGCTGGAACTGTTGTGGGGCCGGGCGGCGCTGGTGGTCTTCGCGGTCAGCTTCCATGGCATGCCGGATTTCAAGGGCTCGCTGCTCAAGCTGCTGGACCCCAGCCACCTTGGCTTCATCACCGCCTACCTGGCGGTGGGCGCAGTGTTCGCGGGGCTGATCTATGCGATCAGCGTGATCTCCATCCCCATGATCCTCGACCGCCAGGTCGATGCCGTCACCGCCGGCCTGTGCAGCCTGCGCCTGGTGCTGACGCAGGGGCCGGTGATGCTGCTGTGGGGCGGGCTCATCACCGGCCTGGTCGTGCTGGCCATGTTGCCGGGCTTCCTGGGCCTGCTGCTGGTCGGGCCGGTGCTCGGCCATGCCAGTTGGCATGCCTACCGGGCGGCACTGGGCCCCGACCCCGCGGCATGAGCGGGCCGCTGGACCTGCAACTGGCCGAAGCCGAAGTCCTCAGCCTGCACGCCGAAGGCGCCGACTGGTGGCTGCGCCTGTCAACCGCCTGGGTGCGCCCCGGGCCCCAGGCCCCCGAGGGCGGCTGGACCCACCCCCTGCGGCTGCGGCTGCAACAAGCGCAGCGCCTGGACCCCGCCAGCAGCCGCCCGCTGCCGCCCGGCAATGGCGACTGGCTGGGCCGCCTGCGCGAAGCGCGGCTCGGCCGGCCGGCCGCCGCAGCCGGCGGCTGGCGCTGGCAGGCCAGCCTGCCGCTGCCGGGTCACGTGGCCGGCCCGCTGCGGCTGGAGCTGGACTTCGCGCACGGCAGCGTGCTGCATCTGCACCTGGCCGGGCTGGACTGCGACTGGGCCGGCGAGGCCGGCCTGCGCCCGGCCTGGCAGTGCTGAGCCGGTCGGCATGAGTCGGCGGGCAAGCGGCTGAGCCCGGCGACGACGCCGGCTCATTGACACCTTCTCAGTCCGCGTCCGGCGCGATCTCGGTGGCCCAGTCGACCAGGGCTTCCAGCAGGCCTTGCGCGCGCTCGTCGCCGGCGGTCTCGGCGGCCTCGGCCAGGCCGTCGATCTCGGCGAGGAAGGCCTCCAGCGTCAGCGCGCCGGCCGCGCCATGGTGCAGGCGGGCGGCGCGGTGGGCCTCCCAGCGGGCCTGGGCCTCGGCATCCAGGGTGTCGGGGAAGTTGCGGGCGCGGTAGCGGAACAGCAGCTCGTCGAGCCGACCGTCGTGGAAGGCCGGCTGGCGGCCGCCGGCCAGGCGCTCGGCGCGTTCCTCCGCCGGCAGCGCGAGCAGGCGGGCCAGGCTGCGGCGGTCTTCGTCGGCGAGGAAGCCGCCGTAGAGGTCCTCATCGACATCGGTCTCGGCCGTGGCGGCAGGCCGCTGGTAGACCTCGGGCCACAGCCCGGCCAGGCGCGGCGCCAGCGCGGCGGCGGCCTCGGCATGGCGCTGGGCGGCCGCCAGGTCGATGCCCCAGCGCGCGGCCTGGGCCGCGCCCAGCGCGCCGAGGTGGCTGACGACGATGGGCGACTTGTTCAGGTGCACGCCCTTGATCGGCAGGCGGCTCAGGCCTTCGGGCTGGGCCTCGCGGCGGGTGAAGAGGCGCAGGCGCAGGCCTTCGACATCGAGCGTGCCGAGCACGGCCGGGTCTTCCGCACAGTCCCAGACCAGCACCTCGTTGCCATTCGTCGGATGCGGCGCGAGCGGCCAGACCAGGGCCAGGCCGCCGCGCTCGGCGCCGTACATGCCCGAGATGTGCAGCAGCGGCCGGCCGGCACGTTCGGCCGCGGCGAACTCGTCCTTCACCGCCTGCTTGCTGCGCAGCTTGAGGCAGAAGGCCCAGAGCCGCGGCTGGGCGGCGCGCAGCTTGCGGGCCAGGGCCAGGGTGGCGCGCACATCGGACAGCGCATCGTGCGCGCTGGCGTGGGCGATGCCGTTGGCGGCCGTCAGATCCTCCAGCCGGAAGGAGGTGTGACCGTCCTCGCGCCGGGGCCAGACCATGCCCTCGGGCCGCAGGGCATGGCAGGCGCGCATCACATCGAGCAGGTCCCAGCGGCCGCAGCGGTTCTGCCACTCGCGGGCATAGGGGTCCATCAAATTGCGCCAGAACAGGAAGCGGGTGACCTCGTCGTCGTAGCGGATCGAGTTGTAGCCCACGCCCACCGTGCCGGGCCGGCCGAGCTGGGCCTCGATGGCGGCGGCGAAGGCCTGCTCGGGCAGGCCGCGGGCCGCGCAAAGCTGCGGCGTGATGCCGGTCAGCAGCACCGCGCCGGGTTCGGGCAGCAGGTCGGTGGGCGGCTGGCAGTGGATCGAGACCGGGGCGTCGATCTCGTTCAGCTCGGCATCGGTGCGGACGCCGGCGAACTGGGCCGGGCGGGTGCGGCGCGGGTCGCGGCCCCAGGCCTCGTAGTCGTGCCAGAAGAAGCTGAAGTCGTCGTGCATGCAGGCACGATAACCGGCGCGGCGGGCGGGCGGCTCCGGGCCGCATGCGCGGGCATGGCGGCTGCGTTCACACCCTCTCAGTCGGCGCGCACGGTCTTGACGCGATCGCCGGGCCGCGGCGCGGGGCGGGTCTCGCCCTCGACCGGGTCGGCGCCGTTCAGCAGGCGCAGCAGGGCCTCGGCCTCGGCCGGCGGCAGCGGCGTGTCGGCCGCCAGCCGGGCCCAGCCCCCGGGCGGCAGCACGGCACTGCGCAGCTTCCAGGGTCGGACGAGCGAGCGGTCGGCCGGGCCCAGGGGCCGGAAGCTGGCCGCGGCCTCGCGCAGCGCGGCCTGCTCGCGGCGCAGGGCCTCGGCGGCGCCGGCTTGCTGGAGCAAGTAGAGCTTGTCCTGCGGCCCTTCCACCACCAGCAGCTCGAAGGGCTGGCTGCCGCCGCCTTGCAGCTTGCGACGGCCCTGCACCAGGGTCGCGTCCAGGCCGTGCAGGTTGCGCGGCTCGGTGCGCAGCTCGATGGGCTCGTAGAGCTTGCGCGCCAGCACGCGCGGGTCGCGCCCGGCCTGCGGCGGCACCGGCCGCAGCAGCAGGCCGACCTGGCCGTCGGGATGGGCGACGACCAGGGCCTCGGGCGTGTTGCGCAGCCGCCAGCCCTCGGGCGCGGTCAGCGCCACCTCCAGGCCCGGATGCACGAAGACCCGGCCGCGCACCAGGCCCTGGGCCGGGCTGTCGCCGAAGTCCAGGCCATCGAGCGCAGCCAGGTAGGCGCTGCGGCCCTCGACCGGCTGCTCGGGCGCGGGATAGCCCTCGGCGATGCGGCGGATCTGCTGCAGGCGCTGCGCATTGCTGGGATGCGAGGCCAGCCAACTGGCGCCGCCAGCGGACGCCTCCCGGCCGGCGGCGCGGGCCTGGGCTGCGGCATGCAGTTCCTGGCGCTTGAGGGCAGCGATCACATCGATCATGCGCTGCGGCGCATAGTCGTTGCGGGCCAGGTATTCGGCGCCGAGCTGGTCGGCCTGCAGTTCCTGCTCGCGGCCGTAGGAAGCGACCACGCCCGCCGCCGCGGCCGAGGAAAGCTGCTGCGCGACATCGCCCAGGCCGAAGGCCGCGCCGAAGACGGTGGCGGCCAGCACGCCGAGGCCGGCCGTCTGCTGCCGGGTGGCGCGCTGCGCGCCGTGGCGTGCGGTGACATGGCCGATCTCGTGGCCGAGCACGCCAGCCAGCTCGGCCTCGTCGCGCAGCACCGCCAGGATGCCGCGGGTCACATAGACATAGCCGCCGGGCAGCGCGAAGGCATTGACCTCGGGGCTGTCGAGCACGGTGAAGGTCCAGCGCAGGTGGGCGCGGTGCGACTGCGCGGCCAGGCGCTGGCCGATGCGGTCCACATAGGCGGCCAGGGCCGGGTTGTCGACCACGCCCTGCTGGGCGACGATCTGCGCATGGCCCTTGGCGCCGAGGGCGATCTCGTCGGCCTCGCTCATCACCGTCAACTCGCTGCGGCCGCTGACCGGGTTGACGACGCTGGCGCAGCCGGCGGAAAGCAGGCCCGTCAGCAGCAGCGGCAGCAGACGGGCGCGCAGCCCGCGCCGGGCGGGCCGCTGGCGCAGGGCGGGACCGCCGGGGCCAGCATCGGCCGGGGGAATGGGAAGCGGCAGGGCGGGGGCGGGCAGACGGTCCATGCCGGCAACGATAGCGCGGCCGGCCGGCGCCGATACTGCCCGGCCCATGGCCCGAACCCGCATCCCTACCCGCCCCGGCCCGCGCTTTCGGCGCGCCGTCGGCCTGGACAGCCCCGAGGCCCCGGCCGGCGGCCCCGAGGACGAAGCCACCCGCGCCCGCGTGCTGGCCCAGAGCCAGGCATGGATGGAGGCCGCGGTGATCGGCCTGAACCTCTGCCCCTTCGCCAAGGCGGTGGCCGCACGCGGCCAGATCCGCTGGCAGCTCAGCCCGGCGCGGCATGCCGAGGCCTTGCTGGTGGAGCTGGTCGAGGCCCTGCAAGCCCTGGCCGAAGCCGACCCGGCGCAGCACGACACCACGCTGATCGTGCATCCCTGGGTGCTGGGCCGCTTCGACGACTTCAATGCCTTCCTGGGGCTGGCCGAGGCGGCAATCGAGGCAGCCGGCCTGCGCGGCGTGCTGCAGCTCGCCGCCTTCCACCCGCGCTGGCGCTTTGCCGAGCATGCGCCCAGCGACCCGGCCCATGCCAGCAACCGCGCGCCCTGGCCGACCCTGCATCTGCTGCGCGAGGCCAGCGTGGCCCGCGCCGTGGTCGCGGTGCCCGAGGCCGCGACCATCTTCCAACGCAATATCGCAACGCTGCGCGCACTGGGCGAGCCCGGCTGGCAGGCCCTGTCCAGCCGCTGGCTGGACGCGGTTGCGACAGGGACGGATGCGGCCCGGCCCCCCGCGGCCGACGACCCGCCGGTCTGAGCCCCGCGGCCCCGACCGGCGGCCCGCAGGCGGGTCGAGGCCGGCAGGGCCTCGTTCACGTCCGAAACATCTGCTCACGATTGATGCGCAGGACAGCCCGCGACCCGAGGGTCACCCGATACACATCGGCCCGCGACAAGAAGTCCGGACCGAGCGGACCCCGCGCGATGGACCCGCAGCGCCTGTGCGCGGTCCTGGTGAACTGTCCAGCGCGCAGCCCGCCGGGGGAGGCCGGCAGGGCGGCGCGTCTTCCACCGAACGCCCATGAAAAGACTTTCCCGCCTCCACGTGCTCGCCGGTGCCGCTTTGCTGAGTGGCCTGGCCGCTCAGGACAGCCGCGCCGACCTGGGCAACTTCCTGGCCTCGCTGTTCGCGCCAGCGCCCAGTCCGGCGCCCGCTCCAGCCCCCGCCCCTGCGCCTGCGCCCAGTCCGGCACCCGCACCTGCACCTGCGCCCGCACCTGCCCCTGCGCCAGCGCCAGCGCCCAGCCCGGCACCCGCCCCCGCCCCCACCCCTGCACCCGCGCCCGCTCCGGCTCCGGCTCCGGCTCCAGCACCCTCCCCCAGCCCGGCGCCAGCCGATCCCCTGCCCGCCCCGCCAGCGCCGGCGGGTCGCAGCGTCACGGTGTCGACGCCTGGCTGGGCGCCCTGGACCAAGCGTCTCGACCCGGTGCACAGCGGCCCGTATTCGGTGATCGGCGATCCGAGCGTGCGGCTGGAAGGCGGCCTGCTGCGCATGGTCTACAACTGCTACGACATCCAGCGCCAGCGCGGCGCGATCTGCCTGGCCACCTCGCCGGACGGCATCACCTGGACCGATGCCGCCACCGGCGACAGCCAGTTGCCCGGCCGCATCCTCAAGACCCGCGCCGGGCAATTCGACGATGCGCACGAGACGCCGACGATCGTCCGCTTCCGCGGCGAGTACCTGCTGTACTTCACCGCCTACCGGGACCGCGGCGGCTTCTTCAACTCGATGCCGGCGTCCTTCGGTCTGGCCACGTCCGCCGACGGCCTGCGCTTCACCTTGGCCAACGGCGGCCAGCCGGTGATGCAGGTCAGCCCCGGCAGCCACGACAACGACACCATGAGCAGCCCGAGCCTGATCGAGTACCAGGGCAAGTTGCTGATGTTCTACACGGCCTACTGCTTCACGAACTGCCAGAAGGGCTACGGGGTGACGGTGCTGGCGGCCAGCTCCAGCGACGGCCGCAGCTGGACCAAGATCCCGACGCCGGTGCTGACCCGGGCCGATGTGCCGCATGCCAAGGACGGCGCGGGCGAGGTGGAGATCGTACAGGGGCCGGACGGGCTGTACTACCTCTTCCACAGCCTGCTGCAGGGCGACCAGGGCCACGAGATCGGCATCGCCCAGGCGCCGACGCCCTACGGGCCGTGGACGATCAATCCGCAGCCCATCGTCCGCAAATCGGCCAGCGGCTTCGACGACATCGGGCCAATTGCGCCGTCCGTCGTCTTCGCCAACGGCAAGGCGCGGATGTGGTTCCACGGCTTCAGCCGGGCCCGCACCATCCGCATCGGCTACGCGGAGGCGCCGCTGCCGCTGCGCCGCTGAGCGGCCTCGCCCAGCACCCGCGCGGCCACGGCCGCCGGGTCGTTGAGGGTGCGGACGGCGTCGTAGAGCGACTGCGCCGCCGGATGCACGCGGCGCAAGTAGTTCAGCCATTGCTTGAGCCGGCCGGCGCGGTGGCGCGCCTCGATGCGCGCGTTCACGCACTGCCAGAAGTGGGCGATCTGCGGCTGCAAGGCATCCCAGCCCAGGGGCGGGGCAAGCTGGCCGGCATCGGCGGCACGCAGGGCGCGGGCCAGGCAGGGGTCGGCGACCAGGCCGCGGCCGAGCATCAGGTCCAGGCCGCCGGCTTCGGCGCGGCAGCGCCGCGCGTCGTCGACGGTCCAGATCTCGCCGTTGGCGACCACCGGCACGGCCACCGCAGCGCGCACCTCGGCCACCCGCTGCCACCAGGCCGGCGGGCGGTAGCCCTGGGCGCGGGTGCGGGCGTGGACGACGATCTCGGCCGCGCCGCCGTCGGCCAGGGCCTGGGCGCAGGCCTCGGCATCGCGGTCGTCGTCATAGCCCAGGCGCATCTTGGCCGAGACGGGGCGGTCCGCCGGCACCGCGCGCCGCACCGCGGCGACGATGGCCCGCAGGCGCTCGGGCTCGCGCAGCAGCATGGCGCCGCCGCCATGGCGGTTGACCACCTTGGCCGGGCAGCCGAAGTTCAGGTCGATGCCCTCGGCACCAAGCTCGATCAGCCGGGCCGCGTTCTCGGCCAGGCACGCCGGGTCGGAGCCCAGCAACTGCGGCCGCACCGTCACGCCCGCCGGCGTGCGCGAGCCCTGGGCCAGTTCGGGCACGATGCGCAGGAAGGCCTTGGGCGGCAGCAGGGTGCCGGTGACGCGGATGAACTCGCTGACGCAGCGGTCCAGGCCGGCCGGGCCGTCGAGCCGGGTCAGGGTGTCGCGCAGGGTCACGTCGAGCAGGCCCTCCATCGGGGCGAGCAGCAGGCGGGGGCGGGGGCAGGAGGAGGCATCGGGCACGGGCCGGATTGGACCCGATGCCAGGGTTTGGCCGAGCGACGATGATCCAGCCCTTTTTCGTCCACCCCTTTCCGGAGACTGTTTGTGAATCTGCTGTCCCTGTGCCGTCCCGCCCTGAGCGGCCTCCTCCTGCTCGGCGGCCTGGCCCCCGCCCTCGCCCAGGCGCCGATCGCCTCGGCCGCCGCCGTCGAGGCGGCCAAGGAAGCCGGCGCCGTGGTGCGCGAAAGCGGCCTGGTCTTCCTCTCGCTGCAAGAGGGCAAGGGCCCCAAGCCCACGGCGCGCGATGTCGTGACCGTGCATTACCGCGGCGTGCTGGCCGACGCCGGCCCGCGCAAGGGCGAGGAGTTCGACAGCAGCTACAGCCGCAATCAGCCCGCCTCCTTCCCGCTGCAGGGCGTGATCCCCTGCTGGACCGAGGGCCTGCAGGGCATGGCCGTGGGCGGCAAGGCCCGCCTGACCTGCCCGCCGCACATCGCCTACGGCGCCCGCGGCGCCGGCCGCGGCGTGATCCCGCCGAATGCGACGCTGACTTTCGAGGTGGAACTGCTGGCCATCGGCGGGCGCTGAAGCCGCGGTCCGGTCCGCCAGGCGGGGCGGGCAGCCGGCCGCCGGGGTTGCGCGCCCGGCGGAGCGACTCGCCCCCCCTGATGGGGAGCCTCCCCCATCGTCGGGACGACGACGAGACAGGGGCCGTCTAGATTTTGTCCATGGTCCTGTGGACGGCCACAGACCATCCCGGTCAGGGCTTGCCCTCGCAAGCTACCGGGCCCCCGAACCTTGCGGAGCATGGACATGAATCATCGAAGCATTTGGCGAACGGGACTTGCCGGCTTGCTCGCCGGTCTGGTTCTCGGAGGCGCAGCGGCCAGCGCCCACGCGGGCGGCATCATCACCTACGGAGAGACCAGCCTCGGCGTGAACGAAGAGGGTCATCTGAATTTCTTCGGCGAGGGGCCAGGCGGCGGCCTGACCTATGGCGTCTTCCGCGCGGGGGTGGGCGACGCCATTTCCCCGGGCTGCCTTTGCGAAGGCTGGGGGGTTTCGGCCGACACCTCCGGCGGCAGCTTCTCGACCTGGGCCAGCATCGACAACGGAGGCATCGGCAACATCAGCGGCGGCAGTTTCGGCGTCAGCGGCAACCAGGCGCTGTCGAATGTGCAGTCTTCCGTCCTGCCCATGGACATCCGCCACAACTTCGGTCCCTCGCTGGCTGCCGATGTGTTCCAGGTCTCGGTCACCCTCACCAACACCAGCGCGACCGAAAGCCTTTCGAACGTCACCTACCGGCGCTCGATGGACTGGGACGTGCCGCCCTCGACGTTCAACGAGTACGTCACACACCGCGGCGTCGAGGCCAATCTGGTGAGCAATGGCGGCAATGTGCTGTACGCCAGCGACAACGGCTTCGCGTACTCCTCACCGCTGAACCCCGCGGGGCAGATCCTCGGGGGGACGGTCAACACCGACTTCACCGACAGCGGACCTGCCGATCATGGCTCGGTGTTTGATTTCTCCTTCGGCACCCTGGCCCCGGGCGAATCGCGCAGTTTCAACATCTTCTACGGCTCGGCGCCGGACGAGGCTGGCGCGCTTGATCGCCTCAACACCTTGAATGCCGATGTCTATTCCCTGGGGCAGTCTTTCCCCAATGCCGAAAGCGGCGAACCGGCCACCTTCCTGTTCGCCTTCGGCGGGGTGGGCGGGGTGGCACCCGGAGCCACCGAAGAGGTGCCAGTGCTTCCCTTCGTGACCGGACCGGGCGAATTCACCTTCATCGATCCCACGCCACGCCTCTGGTTCGACCCGCCCTTTGCCGAGGGCTTCGAATACGAGGTGATCGGCGGGGAATTCCTGGAGGTCATGGTGCCGAGCGCGGCCTTCGGTTTCGGGCCGCTTGACGTGCTGGTCGGCGGCATGATCGTGGCCACCCTGGACCCGGGCGAAAACTACCTCTTCGGCCCCGGAGTCACGAACTTCAGCATCGTCGGCTTCACGCTCGACACGGCCGCGCCGGGTTTCGCGACGGCCTTCCCGACCTTCCTGGACTTCACCCCCGGCGTGACCTCGATGTCGATGACCGCCATCCTCAGCGTGCCGGCCGTGCCCGAGCCGAGTGAATGGGCCCTGATGCTGGCGGGCCTGGGCGTGGTGGCCTGGTCGACCCGGCGGCGGAAGCCTGCCGTCCCGGCCTGATTCGGCGCATCTCGCCACCGACTGGCCCGCCTCCCCGCCCGGCCTCCGCATGCGCGGAGGCCGGGCTTTTTCATGGGCGGTCGGCGGCCTTCCGCACGGACGGGTAAAGGTTTTGCTCGGCTCGGCCGATGAGCACCCTGAGGGTCTTCGACCGCGCAGGCGACGAAATGATTTGTCTCGTGCTGGCAAGCCCCAATACGTGGTCATTCAGCGTCGAAACCCGACATGTCATCAGGTAATCAGATGTAAGTGATGTCAATCGTGGCGCCCGAGGGCCGAAACCGGGCCATGGCCCGGGTGAGCGGGCCCCCGCCGTCCCGAGTCCTTGCCCAGCTTGTCACGCATATCCCATGAACCACCCTGTCCTGCCCCGGAAACTCGCGTCGGCTGCCTTGTTCTGGCTTGCGCTGGGTGCCCCCATCGCCCAGGCAAACGAGATCGGCGGCCTGGAGGTCTTCAACCTTCAGCGGCCCGATCTCTGCCTCCAGTCGCAGCAGACCCCGCTGGGTGCCGGCGCGCTCCTGAACGTCGGCCCCTGCAATGGCAGCCTGGCCAGCCAGAACATGGCGCTGCTGCCGAACGCCAATGGCAGCTACCAGTTGAAGTACGGCGGCTACTGCGTCGGCACGGCCGCCCTTCCGGCGGGTGTCGGCAGCGGCCTGCAATTGCAGGTCTGCAACGGCAGCGCGCAGCAAACCCTCTACATCGACGGCAACACCGGGCGCTTCATCCCGGTCAGCGCCCCGAGCCTGGTGCTGGACCTGCACGGCGGCAACTTCAGCGAGGTGCGCTTTTGGACCGACGGCGGCGGCGCCAACCAGCGCTGGAGCCTGCGTCCGCGCAGCGCGGCGCCGAGCAGCGGCAGCGCGATCAGCGATGGCACCTGGCAGACCGTCAGCACCCCGGGCTGGGCGGCCTGGTCGAAGCGGCTCGCGCCGGTCTTCAGCGGGCCTTATGCAGCCGTCGGCGACCCGAGCGTCATGCGCGTCGGCAGCGAGCTGCGGATGACCTACAACTGCTACGACATCGTCCGCCAGCGGGGCGCGATCTGCCTGGCGCGTTCGAGCGACGGCCTGAGCTGGAGCGATGTCAACACCGGCGACACCACCCTGCCCAGCCGCCTGATCGCCACCCGGCCGGGCCAGTGGGACGATGCCCACGAATCCGCGGTCATGGTGAAGTTCAAGAACGAGTACCTGCTGTACTACGTCGGCTACCTGGACCGCGGCGGCTTCTTTGCCTCCTTCCCGGCCGAGGTCGGCCTGGCCACCTCGACCGACGGCATCCGCTTCACCCGCGCCAACGGCGGCAAGCCGGTGCTGAAGACCACGCCGGCCGGGCATGACCACGATGCGATCAGCAGCCCGAGCTTCGTCGTCTACAAGAAGGAGCTGGTGATGCTGTATTCGGCCTACTGCTTCTACAACTGCCCCAAGGGTGCGGGCGTCACGCTGATGGCCGCCACCTCGAAAGATGGCCGCAACTGGACCAAGCGCAGCACGCCGGTGCTGAGCGCAGCCAACTTCCCCGGGGTGAAGGATGGCATCGCCGAAGTCGACGTGAGCCAGGGCCCCGATGGCCGCTACTACCTCTTCTACACCCGCCTGCACGGTGAGCTGGGCCATGACATCGGCGTGGCCCAGGCCAGCAGCCCCTTCGGGCCCTGGACGATCAACCCCGAGCCCATCCTGCGCAAGTCGGCCAGCGGCTTCGACAACATCGGCCCGATCGCACCCAGCGTGATCTTCGAGAACGGCAAGGCGCGCATGTGGTTCCACGGCTTCGCCACCAACCGCACCGCGCAGATCGGCTACGCCGAGGCCCCGCTGCCGATGCTGCGGCCCTGAGGTCTCCCCGGGTTCCGGGCGAGGAGGGGCCGGCCAGAATGGCCGGCCCCTCCTGCTTCGTCCCGCCCCGATGGCCACCCTCCAGCGTCCGCGCCGCAACACGCCGCTCAGCTTCGCGAGCTGCAACCTCTACAACCTGAACCTGCCCGGCCGCGCGCTCTACGGCCGGCCGGGCTGGACCGAGGCCCAGTACGCCGCCAAGATCGCCTGGCTGGCCCAGGCCCTGCGGGGCGTGGATGCCGATGTCTGGGGCTTCCAGGAGCTCTGGCATCCCGAGCCGCTGCAAGCCGCCTTCCGCGCGGCCGGCCTCGACGGCGACTACCAGCTCATCACCCGCCCCGGACTGAACGGCCAGGGCATCGCCTGCGCGGCGGCCGTGCGCCGCAGCCTGGCGATCGATCCGCAGGCCGAAGCATCGCTGGCCCCCGTGTGGATCGACCGCTTCCCGCCGCAACTGCAACTGCGCAGCGGCGGGGACGACCCGCAGAGCCCCGCGATCGCGCTGACGATCAAGGGCTTCTCGCGCCCGGTGCTGCGGCTGGCCCTTCGGGTGGCGCCCGGCTTGCCGCCGGTGGAGGTGCATGTCGCGCACTTCAAGTCCAAGGGGCCGACCGCCGTGGGCAGCGAGGCCTGGTTCCGCGCCGACCCCGCAAGCTACGCCCCGCATGCCGAAGCCCTGGGCAGCGCGATCTCCACCATCCGCCGCAGCGCCGAGGCCGCCGCACTGCGCGTGCTGCTGACCGAGCGCATGAAGGCCGAGGGCCGGCCGACGGTGGTGATGGGCGACCTGAACGACGACCGCCTGAGCAACACCCAGGCCATCCTCACCGGCCAGCCCGACCTGCTGCTGCGCGCCGACAGCAAGGGCGGCAGCGCCACCGGCCTCTATGCCACCGAGCTGATGGAGGGCCAGCGCAGCCTGCGCGATGTGAGCTACACCTACATTCACCAGGGCGAGCACGGCTCGCTGGACCACATCCTCGTGTCGCAGGCCTTCTACGACCGTTCGCGCCAGCGCCTGTGGCGCTTCGAGGGCATGCGGGTCTACAACGATCACCTGAACCTGGACGACCATGCCGCGACGGGCACCCCCGACCACGGCATCGTGCAGGCCCGCTTCGCCTACGACCCGGCCTGACCACCGGGCCGGGCAAGCCGGGGTAAGCCAGGAGCAACCTTCGGTGCTCCGGCCGACTCCACCCGCGCTCCGACCTCAGGGCACATCACGATGAAGCTGCTTTCCTCCCTCGACCGGCGCCTGCTGCCGGCGCTCGCCCTTGGCGGCCTGCTTGGCCTGGCCGGGGCGCAGGCGGCGCCGGCCGGCGATGCCGGGCCGCAACTGATCGGCCGGCTGGGCAAGGTGGCCTACTACCTGGTGCCGCCGGAACAGGCCACCGACCGGGCCTGGTACGACCGTGCCATCGCCAGCGTCTGCGAGGCAAGCGAAAGCTGCTTCGTCCGCTTCTACACCAACAGCCAGGGCGTGACGCCCACCCTGCCCCTGCCCGAGGCCATCGAGCGCGAGCCGACCGTCATGTTCCAGCGCTCGATCAAGCACGGCGGCCAGCTCTTCCGCTGGAGCTGCCGGCTGGCGCGTTCGAACAATCCGGCCGACTGCTTCTGAGCGGCTGGGCGGCCGCACGGGCCCCCGCCCGGGCAGCGCCGGGCAAGGGGGCGAGCGACGCGGTCGCGCGCCTCGGCTCAGTCAGCGAAGACCGTCTTGACGATGCGCCAGGCCTGAGGCTGCTCGCTGGTCACCGAACAGCCCAGGGGCTCGGCCTCGGCGCCGGGCTTGAGCTCGGAGCGCGAACGGTCTCCAGTCGGCCGGCCGGCAATCGTGCGCTCCAGCCACACCCGCACGGTGCGGCTGGGATGGGTGTTGCGGATCAGCACCTGCACGCCATTGCGGATGACGCAGTTCGAGGTGAAGTCCTTCTCGAAACTCAGGTAGCTCTCGGGCAGCGCCGGGTCGGATGCCGCCGGCGCCGCCGGGGTGGCGGCCTCCTGGGCCGCGAGCGGCCCGGCCAGGGCGGCCAGCAGGATGAGGCCGGGCAGGCAGCGGTCAAGGCGCCGGTGGGGGCGGATGGCGGAAAGGTGACGGGCGGCGGGCAGGGACATGCGGGGGCTCCGGTCGGACGGGCTGGGGCTCAGGCAGGGATTCGAAGGGCGGCGGCAGGTTCAGGGCTGGGCGACCCGATCGCGCGGCGGGGTGGCCTCCGGCGCCTCGGCATCGTCCTCGCCGAGGAAGCCGCCGCTCTGGTGCGCCCAGAGCCGCGCATAGAGCCCGCCGCGCGCCAGCAGGCTGCGGTGGTCGCCGGTCTCGACGATGCGGCCCTGGTCCATCACCACCAGGCGGTCCATCGCGGCGATGGTCGACAGGCGGTGCGCGATCGCGACCACGGTCTTGCCGGCCATCAGCTCGCCGAGGCTGGCCTGGATGGCCTGCTCGACCTCGCTGTCGAGCGCGCTGGTGGCCTCGTCGAGCAGCAGGATGGGCGCATCCTTGAGCATCACCCGGGCGATGGCGATGCGCTGGCGCTGGCCGCCGCTGAGCTTGACGCCGCGTTCGCCCACCTGGGCGTCGTAGCCGCTGCGGCCCTTGGCATCGCGAAGCTGGGCGATGAAGCCGGCCGCCTGCGCGCGCGCGGCGGCGGCATGCAGGGCGGCCTCGTCGGCGTCGGGGCGGCCGTAGAGGATGTTCTCGCGCACCGAGCGGTGCAGCAGGGCGGTGTCCTGGGTGACCATGCCGATCTGCGCGCGCAGGCTGTCCTGGCTGACCCCGGCGATGTCCTGGCCGTCGATCAGGATGCGTCCGCCTTCCAGGTCATAGAAGCGCAGCAGCAGATGCACCAGCGTGCTCTTGCCGGCGCCGGAACGGCCGACCAGGCCGATCTTCTCGCCCGGGCGGATGTGCAGGTCGAAGTCCTGCATGCGCAGGCCGCGGCCGGCCGCACCGGGCTCGGCCGCGCGGCCGTAGCTGAAGGCCACCCGCTCGAAGACGATCTCGCCGCGCTGCACGTGCAGGGCCGGGGCACCGGGCCGGTCGACCACGCTGTGCGGCCGCGACAGGGTGTTCATCGCATCCTGGGCGGTGCCGATGTGCTCAAAGAGCGAGGCCGTCTCCCACATGATCCAGTGCGACATGCCGTTGAGCCGCAGCGCCATCGCCGTGGCCGCGGCGACCGCGCCCAGGCCCACCGCCTGCTGCGTCCACAGCCACAGCGCGGTGCCGGCGGTGCCGCCGATCAGCAGCATGCTCAGGCCGTGGTTGACGATCTCGAAGCCGGTCACCAGCCGCATCTGCCGGTGCACGGTGACGAGGAAGTCCTGCATCGCGCCGCGTGCATGGCCGGCCTCGCGCTGGCCGTGCGAGAAGAGCTTGACGGTGGCGATGTTGGTGTAGGCGTCGGTGATGCGGCCGGTCATCAGCGAGCGCGCATCGGCCTGGGCCTGGGCCGCGCGGCCCAGCCGCGGCACGAAGTAGCGCACCGCCAGCAAGTAGGCGGCCAGCCAGACGGCGAAGGGCAGCAGCAGCCAAAGCGCCAGGCCGCCGAGCACGCCGACGATGGTGGCGAAGTAGATCGTCACGAAGACCAGGATGTCGCCGACGATGAAGACCACGTCGCGCACGGCCAGCGCGCCCTGCATCACCTTGGTCGCGATGCGGCCGGCGAACTCGTCGCCGTAGAAGGCCAGGCTCTGGCCGAGCATGCGGCGGTGGAACTGCCAGCGCAGCCGCATCGGGAAGCTGCCCGCCAGGGTCTGCTGCTTGATCGCAACCTGCAGGGCCACCACGGCCGTGCTGGCCAGCAGCAGGCCCGCCAGGCCCAGCAGCAGTTCGCCGTGGGCGGACCAGAGCTGGCCGCGATCGACAGCGGCCAGCAGGTCGACCACCTGGCCCATCAGGCCGAAGAGCCAGGCCTCGAAGGCGCCGATGCAGGCCGTCAGCAGCACCATGCCGGCCAGCCAGGGCCGCATGCCCTGGGTGCCGGCCCAGATGAAGGCGACGAGGGTCTCGGGGGGACGCGGCGGCGGGCTGGCGGGATAGGGATCGACGCGGGATTCGAAGGCCTGCATCAGGCGCGTCGTCCAGCGGGTTCGGGGCTCGGGCATCCCGCCTTTGTAGCCGGCTTTGGCGACACGGCGGCCGGCACGGGCATGCCGGCCCGCCACGGCCGGGGCGAGGCCGCGGCTCACTGCACGAGCTGCAGCACCTCGATCTGCTCGGGCACGGTCTCGAAGGTGCCGGCGCCGGCCGGCATCTGCATCAGCGGCTGGCCCTGGGCATCGAGCAGCCAGACGCTGGGGTAGACAAGCTGGCGCGCCCGCTCGTCGCCGATGGCTTTCTGGAACTCGGCATAGGGCAGGCTGCCGAGGGTCGGGGTCTTGAAGCGCAGCTCGCGCACCGGCACGCGCAGCGAGCTGCGCAGGTCGACCAGCAGGTAGGGCGAGAAATGCGACTTCAGCGCCTCGTGGTTGGCGGCCAGGAAGGCCTCGTAGCGGCGGCAGTAGGCGCAGTCGTCGGCACTCAGGTAGACGTAGAGCCGCTTGCCCTCGGCCCGGGCGCGGGCCAGGGCGGGGCCCAGGTCGAACTCGGCGCTGCGCGGCAAGGTGGCCGGCTGCTGGACCATGGCGCCGTAGGCCGCGGGCAGGCCGTGCGGGCGGGCCGCCCCGGCGACGCCCGCCCCGGCGAGCAGCGTGGCCCCCAGGGTCAGCGCCGTGGCCTGTTGCAGGAGGATGCGGCGGGCAGGAAGGTGGGACATGGGGGGCTCCGGCGGGCGGTGGGCAGGCCCGGCTCAGGCCAGGGCAAGCTGGCCGCGGAAGCGGCCTTCCTTGGTGTCCTCGACCTCGGCATTCAGGCGACCGCCGGGCCGGGCCATCAGCTTGAAGCGCAGGCTGGGGTTCTCGCTGAGCGAGAAGCCGACCTCGGCATTGAACAGCGCTTCGCCGTCGTAGCTGACCTTGATCAGGCGCACATAGTGCGGCGGGATGTACATCACCGTGATGTGGTTGAGCTCGAAGCCGGTGTCGTTCGGATGCACGACCGAGACCTCGGCCGGCGTCGGCCCGTCGGCCTTCAGGCCCTCGGGCAGGCGGAAGACGGTCTTGCCGATGTTGTGGAGCTGGTCGCGGTTGGGCGGTGCCGAGCAGCCGCCCGAGACCTTGCAGTAGCGCGAATCCATGTGCAGGCTGCCGTCGGACAGCTCGCTGACGACGCGCACATGGCCGTATTCGTCCACGCGCAGCCGGGTCTCCAGATCGGCCTGGCCCATGCGCGGGCTCATGTCGAGCACGGCCGCGATGGGCGCCGGGTTCTTGTCGACCAGCAGGGTCATGCGCTTGACGTGCAGGGCCTCGGTCTGCGGCAGCTTGGACAGCACCTTGACCGGCACCGAGGCGCCGAAGGCCGCGCGTAGCGGCACGATGAGCTGCACCTTGCTGGCCTCGCCCGCGGCAATCGGCTCACGCCCCCACAGCTTGGCGCGCAGCTCTTCCCACTGCGGCGAACTGTCGGCATGGCCGACATTGCTCGGCAGGCCGCCGGGCGCGGCGCGCACCGCCGGGCCGCTCAGGCCCAGCGCGCCCAGGCCGGCCAGGGCCATGCGGCGCGACATCGGGCGGCCATGCGTGGAGGAAGAAAACGCGTCCGAGGACATGGGGGCTCTCCGTGAAGGCGGCGGCTCAGCGCAGCAGTTGCGCATGCTCAAGCCGCAGGAACAACAAGGCCGCATTGCGGCGGTGGATGACTTCGTACTGGTCCCAGCCGGCGTAGGCGCCCAGCTCGGCACGCTCGGCCACCTCGCTGAGCGGCACGCCGGCGTCGAGCAACTGGCCCAGGCGCTGTTCGAGCGCACGCAGGTAGTCCTCGACGCCGTCGATCACGCCGACATCGCCCACCGGGCCGTGGCCGGGCACCACCTGCCGCGGCTGCAGCGCGCGCAGGGCGGCGAGGGCGTCACGCCAGCCCTGCAGGCGGCTGTCCTGCAGATCGGGCACGCGCAGGCGGTCGCAGAGCCCGCCGGTGAAGACGACGCCGCTGGCCTCGTCAAGCACCGCCAGATCGCCCGGGCCGCTGGAATGGCCCCAGCTCAGCAGGCGCAGCGGCCGACCGATGAGGCCAAGGGCGCTCGGGCCGTCGAGCAACTGGTCGGGCTTGAACATCTCGGTGCCGGCCATGTGCGCCTCGCCGAGCAGGCCGCGCAGCGTGTCGAGGCAGCCCTCGCAGCGCGAGGTCATCAGGCCGGCCGTGGCGCGCTGCATGGCCACCGGAATGCCGCGGGCGCGAAAAGCCGCCGCGCCGAACAGGAATTCCTGCCGGGCATGAGTGATCAGCAGCAGCTTGACCGGGCGGTCGGTGACGCGCTCGATGTTGGCAAGAAGGGCCTCGCCGTGGCGGCGCGAGACCCCGGCATCGATGGCCACCACGCCCTGCGGGCCGACGATGAAGCCGGTGTTGCCATTGCGGCCGACATTGCGCCCGTCGACCTCACCGGGCAGGCCGGGCACCCAGTAGACGCCGTCGGCCAGCGCCTGGGCCGGGGGCTGGGGCAGCGGGTCGAGGCTCAGCACCTCGATCTCGGTCCGTGCCGCCTGGGCCAACATGGGCAGGGCCAGGCCACCCAGCAGGGCGAGCAGGCGCCGACGGTCCGGATGAACCGTCGGGCGGAGCGACGCGGGGTGCTGGGGAAGTGCAGGCATGAAGACGGACCGGAAGCGACGACGGCGTGTTGGAGAGAAGTCGGCAGAAGGCAGAGCGCGCGGGTCGTGTAAAGCAAGAACCACGGATTGTTCGCAGACCGGCGGCCTCGCCGCAATATGCCCGATGGCCTAAGGCCCGACCCGAGCCCGCCTGGCACCCGCCACCGGCCTGCGAGGACAAGAGCCTCGACGCACGTCAAGAGATCTCGCTGGAGATTGACCCGGGAACTATTCCCTTTTCCTGCCGATTTCAACGGGATTCATTCCCTTTTATGATGGAACAAGGGTTAACCCTAGATCCAAATTCCATCGTTCCATTCACGTCACGGAGCCAACATGAACCAAGGTCCCTTCGCCCTCATCCTCGGCGCCGCCGCGCTGCTGGCCGCCCCCCTGGCCCAGGCCGACAAGCACCAGATGCCCAAGGTCAGCCATGGCCTCGAGTCCTGCCTGCCGACGGTGCTGGCCAAGCATCCCGGCGAAGCCCTGCAAGTCGTGCTGAAGGCCGAGGGCAAGGAAGCCGTCTGGGAGATCGAGATCGAAGCCGCCGGCGGCAAGCTCTACGACATCGAGTGCAGCGGCAAGACCGGGAAGATCGTCGAAGTCGAAGAGCGCGTCCTGAGCGCCGACGCGCCCGGCTTCAAGGACAAGGCCAAGGTGAGCGAGGCCACCGCCCGCGCCACCGCACTCGCCAAGTTCCCGGGCGAAGTCGAGCGCGTCGAGTTCGAGATCGAAGCCGACGGCAAGGTGTCCTACGAGTACGACATCAAGACCAAGACCGGCGACATGCGTGTCGAGGTCGACGCCACGACGGGCGAGATCGTCGAAGCCAGCAAGGAGCTGCTGGAAGTCGGTCGCCTGAAGTGAGTCCAGGCGGCCTGAGGCCGCCGCGGTGCAGAACCCCACGGCGCTCATCCGCTGTGGGGTTTTTGTTTTTTGGCGACGGGGTCAGTACAAACCCTGTCCCGCGACTCGGGGGTCATTTATGAAACCAAGCAGTCGCTCAGGGCGTAGTGTGTAACGAGCCCGGAAACGAGCCTATTGCGATGTCCGGGACGCACCCAACCTCAGGAGTCCTCCATGCACCGTTTTGCTGTCAAGGCGCTCGCCGCCGCTGCGCTGGCCACCCTCGGCCTTGGCGCCCAGGCCCAGAGCCAAACCCTGGTCGCGCTGACCACCTCCAACCAGATCGTCAAGTTCAACACCGCCGGCTCGACGCAAACCGTCGCGATCAGCGGTCTGGCCTCGGGCGAGACCCTGCTGGGTCTGGACACCCGTCCCACCAACGGCCTGACCTACGCGATCTCCAACCAGAACAATCTCTACACGATCGACACCACCAGCGGCGCGCTCAGCCTGGTGACGGCCCTGTCCGGCGCGAGCTTCGCCTCGACCGGCGGCATCGGCATGGACTTCAATCCGCAGGCTGACTTCGCCGGCGGCGCCTCGCTGCGTGTGACCACCGCCGGCGGCAACAACTACGCCGTCAATGTGAACACCGGCGTGGTCGGCAACACGGCCAGCAACATCGGCCCGGGCTACACCGCCGTGGCCTACACCAACTCCTTCCCCGGCACGCCCCCGGGCAGCTTCCCGGGCACCATGCCGGGTGACCTGACCGACCTGTACTACATCAACACCAGCACGGACACGCTGCAGTTCGCGGGCGCGGCCTTCAACAGCCCGATGATCACGACGGTGGGCTCGCTGGATCTGCCCTTCAACGTGCTCTCGGCCAACGGCTTCGAGATCGTGGGGGGCGGCCCGGCCTTTGCCGTGCTGAACCTGGACGACGGCACGGGCGCCAGCGGCCTGTACAGCATCAACCTCGCCACCGGCGATGCGGTGCTGCGCAGCAACTTCGCCGGCACGGTCAACGGCCTGGCCTTCACCACCGCCCCGGTGCCCGAGCCCGAGACCTACGCGCTGATGATCGCCGGCCTGGGCGTGGTCGCCTACATCGGCCGCCGTCGCAAGGCCAAGAAGGCCTGAAGCCCTCTGCCCTGATCCACACCCGGCCCCCTGCGGGCCGGGTCGGATGAACCGCCCCACGGGGCGGTTTTTTCTTGGGCCAAGCCCTGGGGAACCCGGGCCCCGCGCTGTGGTCCACTGAAGCCCTGATGCAGCCTGCGCTGCCCGGCCCGCTTTCAACGAGAGGACTTGATGAACGCCACCCTGCCCCATCCGAACCGCTGGACCCTGTCGCTGCGCCGCGTGCGCGCTGGCTTGCAGACCGGCTTGCTCAGCCTGGCCCTGCTGTTGGCCGGCGGCCTGGCCCCGGCCGATGCCGAGGCCAAGCGCCTGGGCGGCAAGCGTTCGGTGGGCATGCAGCGTGACGCCAGCCCGAATCCCCCGCCGGCCACGCCGCCCAAGCAGGCCGATGCCAGCCCCGGCGCCGCAGCGCCGGCAGCCGCAGCAGCCCCTGCCGCAGCGGCCGCGGCTGGCGCGGGCAAGCGCTCGTGGATGGGCCCGCTCGCCGGTCTGGCCGCCGGCCTGGGCCTTGCCGCCCTGCTGAGCCACTTCGGTCTTGGCGAAGGCTTTGCCGACATGATGATGATGGTCCTGCTGGCCGTGGCGATCTTCTTCATCGTGCGTCTGGTGATGCGCCGCTTCGCCCGCGGCCCGCAGGGCATGCAGCCCGCAGGTGCCGGTGCCGGCCTGGGTTCGGTCGCGATGCCGCGCCAGGGCAGCGCCCCGGCCGAGGCCCTGAACGCCCGGCCTGAAGCCGCCAGCCCTTACGCCCGCGAGGCCACCCAGGCTTTCGGCGGCTCGACCCTCGCCGAGCCCGCCCCGGCAGCCGCCGCCACGCTGCCGGCTGACTTCGACGCCGAAGGTTTCGTCCGCATCGCGAAGATGATCTTCATCCGCATGCAGGCCGCCAACGACGCCGGCCAGGTCGACGATCTGCGTCGCTTCACCACGCCCGAGCTGTTTGCCGCCCTGCGCCTGGACCTGCACGAGCGCGGCAGCGCCAGCCAGCAGACCGATGTCGTGCAGCTTGATGCCGAGATCCTCGAAGTTACGCAGGACGCCGAGCAGCGCATCGTCACCGTCCGCTTCCACGGCCTGATCCGCGAAGAGGCCGAACATGGCGCCGAGCGCTTCGACGAGCAGTGGCACCTGGTGCGCCCGCTCGACGACAGCCGGGACTGGGCGATTGCCGGCATCCAGCAGCGCGGCTGAGTCGCCTGCATCGGCTGCATGCGCGGGGCCGGCCGGGGGCCGGCCCGCGGCCTGCGGCCCCGAGAGCGAGCGGGTGCTCGCTTTCGATGCCGACTGGATCCTCGTCTGCAAGCCCGCCGGTCTGCTGGCCGTGCCCGGCCGGGACGAGGACAAGGCGGACTGCCTCGTCACCCGCCTTCAAGGGCGCTGGCCGGATGCACTGACCGTGCACCGGCTCGACCAGGCGACCTCGGGCCTGATGGTCTTCGCGCGCGGGGCCGAGGCCCAGCGCCGGCTCAGCCGGGCCTTTGCCGAGCGTCAGGTCGACAAGCACTACGAAGCCGTGGTCGAGGGCCGGCTCGAAGGCCCGGGGCCCGCCGAGCCGCCCGCCCGCATCGACCTGCCCCTGGGCGCCGACTGGCCGCAGCGGCCGCGCCAGAAGGTCGACCCGCTCCACGGCAAGCCCGCCCTCACCCTGTGGCACCGCCTGGGCGCGGGGCCCGGGCCCGGCCTGGCGACCCGGCTTGAACTGCGTCCGCTGAGCGGTCGCACCCATCAACTGCGCCTGCACCTCGCGGCCATCGGCCACCCCATCCTCGGCGACGCGCTCTACGGCGACCCCGGGCGAGCCGGACGGCTGCTCTTGCACGCCACGCGGCTCGAACTGGAACACCCGCGGCACGGGACGCGCTGCATCTGGCACGACCCGGCCCCCTTCTGAGGCCGGATCGCTCGGGAACGGCATTTGCAGTGGTTAGCATGCAGACCTGACACGCCGGTGAAGCCGAAGCAGCCCCTGCCGCTTCCCTGCCCGGCCGAGACGACGCGCCACGCCCGACCCCGACCCCCCAAGAAGCCGGCGGCCACGACCGACCGGATGCCCGCCCCACGAGGACCCCCCATGGATCCCACCCCCCTGCAGCCGGCCCGCCGCCCGCATGTCCTGATCATCGGCGGCGGCTTTGGTGGCATCTGGGCCGCCAAGGCCCTGCACAAGTCACCGGTCGACATCACCGTCGTCGACCGCACCAACCACCATCTCTTCCAGCCCCTGCTCTATCAGGTGGCCACGGCCGGCCTGCCGGCGCCCTCGATCGCCGCGCCGATCCGGCAGATGTTTCGCGGCGACGATCAGGTCACCACGCTAATGGCCGAAGTCAGCGGCTTCGACCTGCCGGCCCGGCAGGTGCGGCTGGCCGATGGGGGCAGCCTGGCCTACGACCACCTCATCGTCGCGGCCGGGGCCACGCACAGCTACTTCGGCAACGACCAATGGGCCGAGCATGCGCCCGGCCTCAAGACCCTCAGCGACGCCTTCAGCATCCGCCGCCGCGCCCTGCTGGCCTTCGAGGCCGCCGAGCGGGCCGACGACCCGGTGCGCCAGCGCGACCTGATGACCTTCGTCGTCATCGGCGCCGGCCCCACCGGCGTGGAAATGGCCGGCACCCTGGTCGAAATCGCCCGCCACACCCTGCCCGGCGAGTTCCGCCGCATCCAGCCGGCGCAGGCGCGGGTGCTGCTGGTCGAGGGCGGAAGCCGCGTGCTGCAAGCCATGCCGCCCAGCCTCAGCGAGAAGGCCCGCCAGCAGCTTGAGCGCCTGGGCGTCGAGGTCATGCTCGACACCAAGGTCACCGCCATCGACGCCGACGGGCTGTGGGTGGAGCGCGGCGGCCGGCGCGAGCGCATCGACAGCCACAGCATCATCTGGGCGGCTGGTGTCGCCGCCTCGCCGCTGGCGCGCATGCTCGGCGAGGCCGCGGGCGTCGCCTGCGACCGCGCCGGCCGCGTGCCGGTGGAGCCTGATCTCAGCCTGCGCGGCTTCCCCGAAGTCAGCGTGATCGGCGACATGGCCGCAGCCCTCAGCCACCCGCGCAAGGGCGAGCCCACGGCCGTGCCCGGCGTCTCGCCGGCGGCCAAGCAGATGGGCCAGTGCGCAGCGCGCAATCTGCAACGGCGCATGGCCGGCCAGCCCACCCAGGCCTTCGTCTACCAGGACTACGGCAACCTCGCGACCATCGGCCGCCGGGCGGCGGTGGTCGACCTCAGCTCGCCGCTGGGTCCGATCCGCTTCTCGGGCTTCTTCGCCTGGCTGTTCTGGCTGATCGCCCACGTCTATTTCCTGATCGGCTTCCGCAACCGCATCGCCGTGCTGATGGATTGGGCCTGGGCCTACTTCACCTACGAGCGGCATGCGCGCGTGGTGGCGGGCGAGGCCGGCACCGGCGGGCCGATCGGCCCGGTGCGCGACCCGGCGATCGAAGGCTAGCCCCACCCTCACCGCCCCGGATCCCGCCCCCTTGAGCCCCGCCCCCCCGCCCGCCACCGAAGCGGGCCTTCCCGCCGACGGCGGGCTGCGCGCGCTGCTGGCCGAGCGTGCCTTCGTCCGCTTCTGGTGTGCGCGGGTCGCCGGCACCTCGGGCAACCAGATGATGATGGTCGCCATCGGCTGGCAGATGTACGAGCTGACCGGCAGCGCCTGGGACCTGGGCCTGGTCGGCCTGCTGCAGTTCCTGCCCTCGGTGGTGCTGATGCTGGTGGCGGGCCACCTGGCCGATCGCCACCACCGCGGCCGCATCCTGGCCGCCGCGCTGACGGTGCAGACCGGCATCAGCGCCGTGCTGATGCTGGGCAGTGCCGGCGGCTGGGCCGGCCGCGAGACCCTGCTCGGCCTCTCCCTGCTGATCGGCGCCGCCAAGGCCTTCCAGATGCCGGTGCAGCAGTCGCTGCTGCCGTTGCTGGTGCCGGCGGCCAAGCTGCCGCGGGCCATCGCGCTCAGCTCGGCGGGCATGCAGACGGCCATCATCGGCGGGCCGGCGATCGGCGGCTTCGTCTACGTGGCGGGGCCCGAGGCGGTCTACGGCGTCTGCGGCCTGCTGTTCCTGGTCGGCGTGGTGCTGACCCTGGGCCTGCGCTATGTGCAGCCGCCCGTGCCCAAGGAGCCGGTGAACCTGAAGACGGTCTTCGCCGGCCTGGCCTTCATCCGCAGCCGGCCGGCGGTGCTGGGTGCAATTTCGATGGACCTGTTCGCCGTGCTGCTCGGCGGCGCCACCGCGCTGCTGCCGATCTTCGCCAAGGACATCCTGCACGTCGGCCCCTGGGGCCTGGGCCTGCTGCGGGCCGCGCCGGCGGTGGGCGCGCTGGCGCTGTCGGTCTGGCTCAGCCGCCGGCCGATCGAGCGGCAGGTGGGGCCCAAGATGTTCCGGGCGGTCGCCGTCTACGGCCTGGCCACCCTGGTCTTCGGCCTGTCGACCAGCTTCTGGCTGTCGCTGGCCGCGCTGTTCGTGGCCGGCGCGGCGGACATGGTCAGCGTCGTCATCCGCCAGTCCCTCGTGCAACTGGAGACGCCGGATGCGATGCGCGGCCGGGTCAGCGCCGTCAACGGCATCTTCATTGGCGCGAGCAACCAGCTCGGCGAATTCGAATCGGGCGCCACGGCGGCCGTGCTGGGCCCGGTCGGCTCGGTGCTGCTCGGCGGCTTCGGCACCCTGGCGGTGGTCGCGATCTGGCGACGGCGCTTCCCGGCCCTGGCCCGGCGCGACCGCATGACCGAAGGGTCGGCAAGCGGCTGAAAGCCGGGCCTGCGGCGGCAGGCCGTGGCAAGGCATGCCACGGCGGCCGTGGCCGGGCCTGCGGCGGCAGCCCGCAGCCAGGCAATCGCAGCATCACCCCCCGCGGCATGCGCCGCCAGCACGATGCGCCACAGGCTGGCAGCATGCGCGCCATGCCCGATGCCTCGCCCGCCACCGACTTGCTGCGCCACGCCCCCGGCGCCGCGCCCGCCACCACCCTGACCGTGCTCACCGGCGCCTCGCGCGGCCTGGGCGCGGCCATGGCCCGCCAGTTGCTGCGGCCCGGCATGACGCTGCTGACCTTGTCGCGCCGGCCCGATCCAGGGCTCGATGCCGCGGCCCGCAGCGCCGGCTGCGCTTGCAGCCAGTGGGCCCTGGATCTGGCGGAACCCGATGCAGCCGTCGAGCGCCTGCGCGCCGCCCTGCTGGCCCTGGCCGAAGCGCCGCCCGCCCGCCTGGTGCTGCTGCACAACGCCGCCCTGCTGCCCGAGCCGGCCGACTTGCAGGCCCAGCCCGACGAGGAACTGCGCGCCGCGCTGCGCCTGGGCCTGGAAGCCCCGCTGCGCCTGAGCGCCGCCGCCCTGGCGGCCAGTGCCGGCTGGGGTGCACAGCGGCAGTTGCTCTTCATCTCCTCGGGCCTGGGCCGCCGGGCGATGGCGGGCAGCACGGCCTATTGCGCCGTCAAGGCCGGTCTGGACCATGCCGCCCGCGCGCTGGCGCTGGAACATGCCCAGGATCCGAGCACCCGCATCGTCTCGCTGGCGCCCGGCGTCATCGCGACCGACATGCAGCGGCAGTTGCGCGGCGCGGACCCGGCCCGCTTCGCCGCCCAGGGCCGCTTCGACGCCCTGCACCGCGAGGGCCTGCTCGACACGCCCGAGCAGGCCGCCGCCAAGGTGCTGGCCTGGCTGGACCGACCGGACTTCGGCCAGAACCCGGTCGCCGACGTGCGGGACGCCTGAAGACCCCGGCAAGCCGCATGCGCGCCGGCTCGAACCCCTCAGGCGAGGCGCAGCAGCACCGCAGCCGCCAGCACCAGGTGCAGCAAGGTGATGGCCACCGACAGGCCATGCAGTCGCTTGAAGCGCTGTTGCCTGCCGGCATCGCTGGCGCGGTTGATCATGGGCATCAGGAGCTGGCGGTTGGGCACCGTGCTCAGGGCGATGGCCGCCAGCATCAGGCTGGAAAGCCCGTCATGCGCCGCCGCCGTCAGGGCAGCCAGGCCGGCCGCGCCGATCACGAAGGCATAGAAGGGCGGGAAGGCCCGGCGGATCAGGCTGCGCGCGGCGGCCTGCGGCAAGGCGGTGAAGGCAAAGGCCGCAAAGCCCCCGGCGAAAAGCAGCATGCCGCCGAACAGGGCGGCGGTGCTCAGCAGGGTCAGGGCGGGAAGGATGTCGCTCATGGGGTGTCGTCCCGGGCAGGGGGCAGGGCGCAGGCGGGCTGCGGCCGCCACAGGGGCCGCAGCCTCAGGAAGAAGGCATAGGCCAGGTCGAGCGCCGGCCGCACGCCCGGCAAGCGGCCCAGGCGGGCCAGCGGCCGGAAGGCGGGCAGACTGGCCCAGATCAGCAGAAAGGCCCGGGCGCCGTGCACCAGGGTGCCGTCGGCATCGCGGGCATGCAGGCGGCTCAGGGCGGAGGCGCGGTCCAGGCCGGGGCCGAGGGCTTCGTCCGGGCAGTCGCTCAGGTCACACCAGCGCAGGGCCTCGGCACCGCGGGCGCGGCGGTAGATCGCAATCTCGCGCCGGCACAGCGGGCAGCCGCCGTCGAAATACACGGTGGGCCGGTTTGTGGCGCTTGGGCAGGCCGCGGGCAGGGCGGCACTCATGGGGCGGGCTCCGTCAGGTCGACGCCTTCGTGGGCGGCGACCCGCTCCAGCGCCATTTCGAAGATGGACCGGGCCGCCGCCGCGGCGCGCTGCAAGTCGGCATGCAGCTCGGCATCCTCGGGGTTGCGGTGCAGGCAGCGGGCGCTGTAGTCCTCGAACTGCGAGAGCAGCAGCAGGATCTCGGCCACATGCTGCGGGCATTCGCAGGCCACGGCCGATTGCATGGCCGCCATGCGGCGCAGCACCGGCTCGGCATAGCGGCGCTGCGCGGGCGGAAGCTCGGCGGGCGCAGCGGATGGCTTGCCCAGGGCACGGGCGGCCCGTGGCGTGGGCGGGGGCGGCGCGGGTGTGGCCGGCATGGCAAGCAGGTTCTGCACCCAGGCCAGCCAAGGGGCGGGATCCCGCGGCTCCTGCATCAGGGCCACGCCCAGCGAGGACCACAGCGCCAAATCGGCCGAAGCGCCGAAGCGATAGACCACCGCCATCCGCTGAGCCCCGCATCGAGCAGCCAGCGCGCGGAGCTGCAGGGGATCGGCCGCATTCAGCGCCGGCACCGCAAGCAGCAGCAGGGCGCAGGGCGGGGGCGCGGGGGGCGGCGCATCGGCCGCGAGCTGCATGGCCTCGTCAAGCCGGTCGAAGCGGGCTTGCAGCTTCAAGCCCGCCTGGGCGGCGAGCTCGAGCGCGGCGGCGGGCAGGCTGCCGACCAGACACCATGTCGGCACCTCGGCCGCGGCCGCAGGCTCGCTGGCTGCTGCAGGCTCGGCCGCTGGCCAGTCGCCCAGAGCCCGCAGCGCGGCTTCGTCCAGCCGCACCAGGGCGCCGATCGCATGCCCCCGCTCGGTGAGCTGCTTGAGCAGGATGATGCGCTGCACGTCCTCGCGGGAGTAGAGGCGTCGGCCGGTGGGCGACTGCTCGGCGCAGCCGAGCGTGTAGCGGCGCTCCCACACCCTCAGGGTGGCCACGGGCATGCCGGCGAGCTGGGCCACCACGCTGCTTTGGTAGATGCCTTGGCTTGTCATGACTCGATTTTGACCTGCATTCGCAAGGCTTCGCGCACAAGGGTCTGCGACGCTTGTCGTTTGACTCGCTTATGACTACATTCGCAACAATGGCCCTGCCCTCGATGAGTCACATCGAGGTCGCCGTGAACACGATTCGTCGCCCACCCCTCGGGCCCTTCCCGCCAAGCTTCCAGGAGATCGAGATGGACACCGCCACCCTCAGCGCCCGCGCCGAAAGCAGCGAGCTCTCCATGCTGGAACTCGCCTACTTCGCCAGCTTCGACCGCGTGCCGCCGCGGCTGGCCCTGGTCGAACCGCAGGAAATGGCCCGCCTGTTGCACCGCGCCCTGCTGCTCGACGAGCCGCTTGCTTCGAATGCCTTGAAGCCGGCCGATACGAACCGACCCCACGTTGGAAGCCTGCGACAGTTGTCGGGCCCGTGTCAGGTCGATGAGACAAAGTGCGTATGATGGATTACACCTATTCCGACCTCTCGGCCTGAAGCCGCAGAGGGATACGCCTCCTGTTCGTCGATACCGCAATGCTCGAACGCATTCTTTACCAATCCCGCGCGACGAACGATTTCAGCTCGCTGCACCTCTTCAACTTGCTGACCGATGCACAGCATCGCAATGAGCGGCTTGAAATCACCGGACATCTGCTTTACTTGCGCGGTGGTTTCACGCAGTGCATCGAGGGGCCGACCGAGCATGTCGAGCAACTCTGGCAGCGCATCTTGCGAGACCCGCGTCACCACCAAATTGAATTGCTGGTGCGTCGACCCATCGAACGCCGGAATTTTCCGGAATGGAGCATGGCTTTCTCCACTTACTCCTCGTTCTACGTGCATGGGATGCGTGGTTTCTTTCCCATCCAAGCCGATCAGGCTTCGCCGCTCACCCAGGTTTGCACGGCGGATCTGGAGTTGTTTGCAAATTCTTGGGCTTGAACCCCGGGTCAGCATCCGATATCCGCGGCCGACTGGGGTGGGAAGGTCAAAGTCGACACCATCATGAACAGTGAGAACCTGCCCATCTTCCTCGAAGTGCTGCTCTTCGGAGGCGGCGCCATCGCTTTCGGGCTGTGGCAGATGCGCAGCTTGGCGCGGGATCGGGAGATTCTGCGGGCCAAGCGAGCGGCCGAGGCGCTTGCAGCGGCGAAAGAGGAAGCTGCCAAGGTCAAGCCGTCGAGCCCAAGCCAGGGTTGACGACTTTTCTGATCTACGCCTTCTCAGGGTTTGAGAACCCTGGCTTCGGCCATCCCGTGTTGAAAACTTGAGCCGCGTTGTACCGCGGCCCAAGTAATTTTTCAATCGCCCTGACGATCGGCCGCAGGTCGCAGGCGACCGGGCATTGGCGCGCCGTAAAGGCGGTCGATGTAAATCATGCCGCGCTGGCCCGAATGCATGAGCAGCAGGCCGCCCATGGCGCTGAGAACTGCGCAGAGGGCGAGGACGAGGGGGGTGCAGCTTGCAGACATGGACGGGTTCTCGGAGCACTTGGACATTCAAGCGGTTAGATTTTCGTCGATTCACGCCGGCCAGTGGGCTGGGGGGATTTGAGGGCACTCGCATCCCATCCCTTGCGCTTGCCTGAGGCCGCGACAGCCTGTGTCGCATCGGGAACAAGGGCTGGGCGAATGCAAGCCCTGCCGCAGACGCAAGTCCGGCATCGCCCCGGCCCATCCCGCCCGGCCCGGCGGCTTCGCTGGCCCAGCCTTCCGTTAGAGTGTCAGCCGTCCGGCCCATGAAGTTCGTCACGTCGAGATGACACATGGACGCGGCAGGAGATCCGATGGGCCCCACCTACCCCTTTGTCGCCTTGGTCGCCCAGGACGAGATGAAGCTCGCGATCCTGATCGCGGCGATCGATCCTGCGGTGGGCGGCGTGCTGGTGCTGGGCGATCGGGGCACGGGCAAATCCACGGCCGTGCGCGGCTTGGCGGCCCTGCTGCCGCCCATGGACGCCGTGGCCGGCTGTCCCTATGGCTGCGACCCGGCCCGCCTGGGCGGCGCATGCGCAGCCTGCCAGGCGGAGGCGGGGCCCAAGCCGCGCCGCATCAAGCGCCCGGTGCCGGTGGTCGACCTGCCGCTGGGCGCCACCGAGGACCGGGTGCTCGGCGCGCTCGACCTGGAGCGGGCGCTCAGCCAGGGCGTGAAATCCTTCGAGCCAGGCCTGCTCGCCCGCGCCCACCGCGGCTTTCTCTACATCGACGAGGTCAATCTGCTCGACGACCACCTGGTCGACCTGCTGATCGACGTGGCCGCCTCGGGCGAGAACGTGATCGAGCGCGAAGGCCTGAGCGTGCGCCACCCCGCCCGCTTCGTGCTGGTGGGCAGCGGCAACCCCGAGGAGGGTGAGCTGCGCCCGCAATTGCTCGACCGCTTCGGCCTGGCCGTGGAAGTGCGCACGCCGCGCGAGCTGCCGACCCGGGTGGAGGTGATCAAGCGCCGCGACGCCTTCGAGCGCGACCCTGCCGGCTTCTGCGCCGCCTGGGAGCCGGAAGCCGCCAAGCTGCGCAAGCGCCTGCTGCGCGCGCGCCGGCAGGTCGGCGAGGTGCAGGTCGACGAGGCCGCGCTGACCCGCGCCGCCCAGCTCTGCCTGGCCCTGGGCACCGACGGGCTGCGCGGCGAGCTGACCCTGATCCGCGCCGCCCGCGCCCTGGCCGCGCTGGAGGGGCGGGCGGCCGTCGGCGATGCCGAGCTGCGGCGCGTCGCCGCGCCCGCGCTGCGCCACCGGCTGCGGCGCGATCCCCTGGACGACAGCGACGCCGGCCAGCGGGTCGAGCGCGCGGTGGCCGAGGTCTTCGCCTGAAATCCGCCGCCGGCCCGGACCCGGCACCGCGCTGGGCCGCAGCGCTGGAAGCCGCTCGCCTGCTGGCGGCCGACGATGCGGGCCGGCTGGGCGGCGTCTGGCTGCGCGGCCCGGCCGGCGCCCTGCGCGAGGCCTGGCTGGCCGCGCTGCGTCAGGCCCATCCGCCCGGACGGCCCTGGCGCAAGCTGCCGCAGGGCATCGACGAGAACCGCCTGCTGGGCGGCCTGGACCTGGGGGCCAGCCTGCAAGCCGGCCGGCCCATCGATGCCAGCGGCCTGCTGGCCGAAGCGGACGGCGGCCTGCTGCTGATCGCCATGGCCGAGCGCCTGCCGGCGCGCACCGCCGGCGTGCTGGCCGGCGTGCTGGACGAAGGCCTGCTGCGCGTGGAACGCGAAGGCCGCAGCCGGCTGCAAGCGCTGCGGCTGCGCCTGGTCGCGCTCGACGAATCCGAGGGCGAAGACCCGCCGCTTGCCCCCGCCCTGGCCGACCGCCTGGCGCTGTGCGTGGACCTGCGCGGCCTGCCCGACGGCCTGCTGCGCCTGCCGACACCACCCCTGCCCTGGGCAGCCTCCGAAGCGGCGGCGCCCCTGGCGACCGAAGCCGCCCTCGAAGCCCTGTGCGCCAGCGCCGAGGCCCTGGGCGTAGCCGGCCTGCGCGCCCCCGCCATGGCCTGGCGCACCGCCAGCTTGCGGGCCCGCTGCGCAGGCCGCGAACAGGTGCTGGCGGAAGACCTGATCGCCGCCACCGGCCTGGTGCTGGCGCCGCGCGCCAGCCGTCGTCCCCTGCCCGAGGCGGAAGAGACTGCGGCTGTACCGCCCGAGGACACGCCGTCCGCGGAACCCGCCAATCCGCCCCCGGCCCCGCCCGAGGCCCCGTCCGAGGCCTCGCCCGACGGTGCCGTGACCGAGCAATCGGACCCTCAGCCGCCGCCCACCTCAGCGGATGCCGAGCCGGACGCCGCTGCGCCGGCCGAGCCCGCCGACCCCTCCCCGCCACCCCAGGCCCTGCAGGACCGGCTGCTCGAAGCCGCTGAAACCCTGCTGCCCGGCGGCCTGCTCCAGGGCCTGCGCAGCCCCGCCGGCCGGCTGCGCCAGGCCGGCCGCGGCGGCGGCCAGGGCGGGCTGGTGCTGGCCGACCGGGGCCGGCCGCTGCCGCCCCGACCCGGCCGACCGGTGGGCGGGCTGCGGCTGGCCTTGCTCGACACCCTGCGCGCCGCCGCACCCTGGCAGCGGCTGCGCAGCGGGCCGGCCGGGCCTGGCCCCCAGCCGCTGCGGGTTCGGCCGGAGGACCTGCGCGTCCAGCGCCACGCCGGCCGCCGGCCGACGCTGACCGTGTTTGCGGTCGACGCCTCAGGCTCGGCGGCCCTGCATCGCCTGGCCGAAGCCAAGGGCGCCGTCGAAGGCCTGCTGGCCGAATGCTATGTGCGGCGCGACCAGGTTGCCCTGCTGGCCTTCCGCGGCCAGGGCTGCGAGCTGCTGCTGCCGCCGACCCGCTCGCTGGTGCGGGCCAAGCGCTGCCTGGCCGGCATGGTTGGCGGCGGCGGCACGCCGCTGGCCACCGGCCTGCAGGCCGCCCGGGCGCTGGCCGCGGCCGAGCGGCGCCGGGGCAGCAGTCCCTTTCTCGTCGTGCTTTCGGACGGCCGGGCCAATGTCGCGCTGGACGGCCAGGGCGGCCGGCCCCAGGCCATGGCCGAGGCCCTGACCGTCGCCCGCGCCTGCCAGGCCGACGGGCTGCCGGCGCTGTTCATCGACACCTCGGCGCAGATTCATCCGGCCACCCTCGGCCTGGCCCAGGCCTTGGGCGCGCGCTACCTGCCGCTGCCGGCGCGCGGCAGCGCGGGGCTTGTCGCCCTGGTGCAACAGGCCCGGCCGGCATGAAGGCTGAGGGCCTGGGCGAGGCCGCCGAAAGCGCAGCGGCCCTGCCCCCCGGCGCGCCGGACCGGCTGGCCGCGCGCAGCGGCCCGCTCGACCGGCAGCTCGACGGCCCGGACTGGCCCGGCTTCGCCCACAGCCGCTGGGTGCAGGCCGCCGGCCTGGACTGGCATGTTCAGCACCGGCCCGGGCCGGCCAGCGCGCCGCGCCTGCTTTTCCTGCACGGCACCGGCGCTTCGCTGCATTCCTGGCGCGGCCTGGTGCTGCATTTGGCCGGGCGGGCGGACTGGCTGGCGGTGGACCTGCCCGGTCACGGCTTCAGCGGCTGCGTGCGCGACCCCGCCCTGCACCGGCTGGACGGCATGGCCCGCGGCCTGGCCGCCCTGCTGGCGCGGCTGGCCTACCGGCCCGACTGGCTGATCGGCCATTCGGCGGGCGCCGCCGTCGCCCTGCAGATGGTGATGGCCGGCCAGGTGGCGGCGCAGGGGGTGATCGCCTTCAACGGCGCCCTGCTGCCCTTTGGCGGCCGGGCCGGCAGCCTGCTGCAGCCCTTCATGCGCGGGCTGGTGAGCCTGCCGGGCGTGCCGACCTGGCTGGCGCGGCAGGCGGGCGAGCCGGCGACCTTTCGGCGCCTGCTGCACGACACCGGCTCCCGGCTGGACCGCGAGGGCGAAGCGCTCTACGGCCGCCTCGCCCGCTCGCCCGACCATGTGGCGGCGGCGCTGGCCATGATGGCGCACTGGGACCTGACGCTGCTCGGCCCCGGCCTGCCCCGCCTTGCATGCCCCCTGCACCTGGTGGCCAGCGCGGGCGACCGCACGGTGCGGCCGGAGGTCTCGCAGCGGGTGGCGCAGCGCTGCCCGGCGGCCGTGCTGCATGCCTGGCCGGCGCTCGGCCACCTGGCGCATGAGGAAGCGCCCGAGCGCGCCGCTGCGCTGATCGCCCGCCTCGCCAAGCTGCCGGGCAGCGGGCCACCGGACGCGTCAATGTCAATTTAGATTGACACATTGAATTGATTCGCAAGAATGACAGCTCCCGGGGCCCTTCGGTCCGCGGCGGAGTTGCCATGCAAGCCCTAGACCGCACCGAGAGCGCCCTGGCCCGGGCCCTGGATCTGGCCGATCGCGCCGGTCGGGCGCCGCCCCGCCTGGCCGCCGCCATGCGCCAGGCGGTCTTCCCGGGCGGTGCCCGGGTGCGGCCGCGGCTCTGCCTGGCCGTGGCCGGTGCCTGCGGCGACGACGCGCCCGCCCTGTCGGCCGCCATGGGCGCGGCGGTGGAGCTGCTGCACTGCGCCTCGCTGGTCCACGACGACCTGCCCTGCTTCGACAACGCCGCCACCCGGCGCGGCCTGCCCACCACCCACCGCGCCCACGGCGAGCGCCTGGCCGTGCTGGCCGGCGATGCCCTCATCGTGCTGGCCTACCAGCAACTCGCCGCCGCCTGCACGGCCGAGACCGTGGCGCGCCTGCCCGAGCTGCTGCGCTGCCTGTCCGAAGGCGTGGGCATGCCCCTGGGCATCGTCGCCGGCCAGGCCTGGGAATCCGAGCCCGCGCCCGACCTGAGCGAATACCAGCGTGCCAAGACCGGCGCCCTGTTTGCCGCCGCGGCGGCCGGCGGCGCCCTGGCGGCCGGCCGTGACGAAGCCGGATGGCGCGAATTCGGCGACGCCCTGGGCTCGGCCTACCAGATCGCCGACGACGTGCGCGACGTGCTGCTCGACGAAGCCACGCTGGGCAAGCCCAGCGGCCAGGACGAGGCCCTCGACCGGCCCAGCGTCGTGCGCAGCCTGGGCCACCGCGGCGCACTGCGCGTCTTCGACCAGGCCATCCACCAGGCCCTGGACACCCTGCCCGACTGCCCGGGTGCCGAGGCCCTGCGCGGCCTGGTGCATGCCGAAGCCGCGCGCCTCGTGCCGCGCGCCCTGCATGCCCGCCTGGCGGCGGCCTGACCATGCAGCTTGCCTCGCCCCCCGCCCCGCCCGCCGGCCCCGATAGCGCGGCCGATCGGCCCGATCTCGCCCTCGGCCAGCCCCAGGGCTGGCGCGAGCGCCTGGCCGCCTGGCGGGACCGCCGCATGGCCGATCCCGCCTTCCGCACCTGGGTGCTGCGCACCCCGCTGCTGCGGCGCGTCGCCCAGCGCCGGGCCCGCCAGACTTTCGACCTGGTCGCCGGCTTCGTCTACAGCCAGGTGCTGCGCGCCTGCATGGAACTCGAGCTGTTCGAACGCCTGGCCGGCGGCCCGGTGCAGCCGGCGGCGCTGGCGCGTGCCGTCGGCCTGGACGAGGCTGCGCTCGACCGCCTGCTGGCGGCCGGTGTCGCGCTGAAGCTGCTGCGCTGGCGCGCGGGCGGGCGCATCGCCCTGGGCCCGCTGGGCGCCCCGCTGGTGGGCCACACGGCGATCGCGGCCCTGGTCGAGCACCACCATGCGCTCTATGCCGACCTCGCCGACCCGGTCGGCCTGCTGCGCGGCCCGGCGGGCCGGCCGGCCACCTCGCGGCAGTGGCCTTACACCGTGCATGCGCGGCCCGACAGCCTGGCGGCCGAGCAGGTGGCGACCTACAGCGGAATCATGTCGGCCTCGCAGCCGCTGATCGCCCAGCTTGTGCTGGACGCCTACCCGGTGCAACGCCACCGGCTGATGATGGACGTGGGCGGGGGCGAAGGCGCCTTCCTGCGCGCGGTGGCGCGGCAGGCGCCGGGCCTGCGGCTGCGGCTTTTCGACCTGCCCGCCGTGGCCGACCGGGCGCGCCAGCGCTTTGCCGAGCACGGCTTGGCCGGTCGGGCCGAGGCCGTGGGCGGCAGCTTCCTCAGCGATAGCCTGCCCGGCGGCGCCGACCTGATCAGCCTCGTCCGCGTGGTGCACGACCACGACGACGCCACCGTGCGGCACCTGCTGCGCGCCGCCCATGCCGCCCTGCCGCCCGGCGGCACCCTGCTGATCGCCGAGCCCATGAGCGAGACGCCCGGCGCCGAGGCCATGGGCGATGCCTATTTCGGCCTCTACCTGCTCGCCATGGGCCAGGGCCGACCGCGCTCGCCGGCCACGCTGCGGGCGCTGCTGGCCGAAGCCGGCTTCGTGCAGATCCGCCAGTTGGCCACCCACCTGCCCTTGCAGACGGGGCTGATGGTGGCGCGGGTCCCCGGCCACGAGGCCGCGGCCTGAATCAGCGTTAACCCTTGGTCTTCGGGGTAGCACCGACATAAGTGTCAATTTAGATTGACGTATTGTTGTGAACACCTAAGATGACCTTCACACCGAAAGTTCCCGCATGAACCGCCTGCCCACCCCCCTTGAAAGCCCGCGCCGCAAAGCGCCGGCGCGAGCCTGCCGATGAACGCCCTGGCCGTCGTCTTCGATGCCCCGCAGGCCCTGCGGGTGAGCGAACTCGCCCTGCAGGACATGGGCGAGGACGACGTGACGGTGGCCGTCGAATGGAGCGGCATCTCGACCGGCACCGAGCGCCTGCTCTGGTCCGGCCGCATGCCCGCCTTCCAAGGCATGGGCTACCCCCTGGTGCCGGGCTACGAGACGGTGGGCCGGGTGGTCGATGCCGGGCCGACGCAGCGCGCGCGCATCGGCCAGCGGGTCTTCGTGCCCGGGGCCAAGTGCTTCGGCCCGGTGCGCAGCCTCTTCGGCGGCGCGGCCTCGCGCCTGGTGCTGCCCGCCGAACGTGCGCTGCCGATCGGTGAACAGGTCGGCCGCGAAGGCGTGCTGCTGGCCCTGGCCGCCACGGCCTACCACGCGGTGGCCGGCGGCGGCCAGCGCGAGCGCATCACGCCGCCGGAGCTGATCGTCGGCCACGGCGTGCTGGGCCGCCTGCTGGCGCGCATGACGGTGGCCGCCGGCTGCCCGCCGCCGACCGTGTGGGAACGCGACCCCTCGCGCTCCACCGGCGGCGAGGGCTACACCATCTGCACGCCCGAGGACGATCCGCGCCGCCGCTACCGCGCGATCTACGACGCCAGCGGCGACGCCGGCCTGCTCGACGAATTGATCATGCGACTCGCCCCTGGCGGCGAAGTCGTGCTGGCGGGCTTCTACAGCGACCGCCTGTCCTTCGCCTTCGCCCCGGCATTCATGCGCGAAGCCGCGCTGCGCTGCGCGGCGGAGTGGAAGCAGTCGGACCTGATGGCGGTCCGCGAACTTGTGGAAACAGGCCGGCTTTCGCTCGACGGCCTGATCACCCACCAAGCCCAGGCCGACCAGGCCCCGGACGCCTACACCACGGCGTTCGAGGACCCGGCCTGTCTCAAGATGGTTCTCAACTGGAGTACCTGCGCATGAACGCGAATTCCCTTCCCGCTTCGGCGCCCATCCAGCTGATCCGCCCCGAGGCCATGCGCGAGGCGCTGCGCGCCGAGGCGGCCATCGAGCCCGATCCGGTCGCCACCTCGCCCGCCGCCAAGACCACGCAGATCATCGCGATCTACGGCAAGGGCGGCATCGGCAAGAGCTTCACCCTGGCCAACCTCAGCTACATGATGGCCCAGCAGGGCAAGAAGGTGCTGCTGATCGGCTGCGACCCGAAGAGCGACACGACCAGCCTGCTCTTCGGCGGCAAGGCCTGCCCGACCATCATCGAGACCAGCAGCCGCAAGAAGCTGGCCGGCGAGCCGGTCGCCATCGGCGATGTCTGCTTCAAGCGCGACGGCGTCTACGCCATGGAACTCGGCGGCCCCGAGGTTGGCCGCGGCTGCGGCGGCCGCGGGATCATCCACGGCTTCGAGACCCTGGAGAAGCTCGGCTTCCACGACTGGGGCTTCGACTACGTGCTGCTCGACTTCCTGGGCGACGTGGTCTGCGGCGGCTTCGGCCTGCCGATCGCCCGCGACATGTGCCAGAAGGTCATCGTCGTCGCCAGCAACGACCTGCAATCGCTCTACGTCGCCAACAACGTCTGCAGCGCGGTCGAGTACTTCCGCAAGCTCGGTGGCAACGTCGGCGTGGCCGGCATGGTGATCAACCGCGACGACGGCACCGGCGAGGCCAAGCAGTTCGCCTCGGCGGCCGGCATCCCGGTGCTGGCGACCATCCCGGCCAACGAGGACATCCGCCGCAAGAGTGCCAGCTACGAAATCATCGGCCGCCCCGGCACCCAGTGGGCCCCGCTGTTCGAGGAGCTGGCCACCAATGTGGCGGAGGCCCCGCCGGTGCGCCCCAAGCCGCAGACACAGGACGAGCTGCTCGGCCTCTTCAGCGCCGAAGTGACCGGCCGCGACTTCAAGATGGAGCCCGCCACCGTCTTCGACATGGTCGGCCGCGACGAGTCGATCCGTCCGACGCTCGAAGTCGTCTACGACGCCGCCTGACCATGACCTCCCCCCGTAGCGACTTCGCTGCCCCCGCCCAGGGAGGTACAGCCAGCGGCCCGGCCAAGCCGGATCCGCGGCTGCCGCTGGAGGCTGTCCCGGTCGCTGGCGCGACCGAGGACGGACGCGGCTGCCACGCCGGCCGCGACACCCTGCTTTCGGCGGCGGCGGCCGCCGGCAAGTCCGAGCTGCTCGCGCAGTACGCGGCGGACTACCCCAAGGGCCCGCACGACCAGCCGCAGAGCATGTGCCCGGCCTTCGGCTCGCTGCGGGTCGGCCTGCGCATGCGCCGCACCCTGACCCTGCTGTCGGGCTCGGCCTGCTGCGTCTACGGCCTGACCTTCACCAGCCACTTCTACGGCGCGCGCCGCAGCGTCGGCTACGTGCCCTTCAACAGCGAGACCCTGGTCACCGGCAAGCTGTTCGAGGACATCCGCGACGCGGTGCATGCCAGCGCCAAGCCGGACGAGCTCGACGCCATCGTCGTGATCAACCTGTGCGTGCCCACCGCCAGCGGCGTGCCGCTGCAACTGCTGCCGCGCGAGATCGACGGCGTGCGCATCATCGGCATCGACGTGCCCGGCTTCGGCGTGCCCACCCATGCCGAGGCCAAGGACGTGCTGGCCGGCGCCATGCTGCGCTATGCCCGCGCCGAAGCGGCCGCCGGCCCGGTGGCCGCGCCGCGCGGTGGCGTGTCCGAGCTGCCCACGGTGACCTTGCTGGGCGAGATGTTCCCGGCCGATCCGGTCGTCATCGGCCGCCTGCTGGCGCCGATGGGCCTGGCCGCCGGTCCGGTGGTGCCGACCCGCGAATGGCGCGAGCTCTATGCCGCGCTCGACGGCAAGGTCGTCGCCGCCGTCCATCCCTTCTACACCGCCAGCGTGCGCGAGTTCGAGGCCGCCGGCCGCAAGGTGGTGGGCTCGGCGCCGGTCGGCGTCGAAGGCACCGCCGCCTGGCTGCAAGCCATCGGCGACGCGGCGGGCGTGCCGCAGGAGCGCATCGACGCAGCCCTTGCCGCGGCCCTGCCCGGCATCCGCGCCGCCCTGGCGGCCACGCCCATCACCGGCCGCATCACCGTCAGCGGCTACGAGGGCAGCGAGCTGCTGGTCGCCCGCCTGCTGATCGAGAGCGGCGCCGAGGTGCCCTATGTCGGCACCGCCTGCCCGCGCACGCCCTGGAGCGCGGTCGACTGCGCCTGGCTCGAAGCGCGCGGCGTGCAGGTGCAGTACCGCGCCTCGCTCGAACAGGACCTGGCCGCCCTGCGCGCCTTCCAGCCCGATCTGGCCCTGGGCACCACGCCGCTGGTGCAGGCCGCCAAGGAAATGGCCATCCCGGCGCTGTACTTCACCAACCTCATCTCGGCCCGGCCGCTGATGGGCGCGGCGGGTGCCGGCTCGCTGGCGCAGGTGATCAATGCCGCCCGCGGCAACCGCGCGCGCTTCGACACCATGCAGGCCTTCTTCGGCGAAGCCGGCCGCGGCGACCGCGCCGGCGTGTGGACCGAGACGCCGGTGCTGCGGCCCGAATTCCGCGCCGAGACCCGGCGGCAGATCATCAAGATCGCGCAACGCCGCAAGGCCGAGCAAATGATCTGAAAGGACGGGAACCATGCTTGTCCTCGACCACGATCGTGCCGGCGGCTACTGGGGCGCAGTCTATGTCTTCACGGCCATCAAGGGCCTGCAGGTCGTCATCGACGGCCCGGTGGGCTGCGAGAACCTGCCCGTCACCAGCGTCCTGCACTACACCGATGCGCTGCCGCCGCATGAGCTGCCCATCGTCGTGACCGGCCTGGCCGAGGAGCAGCTCGGCCGCGAAGGCACCGAAGGCGCGATGAAGCGCGCCCATGCCGTGCTCGACCCCGACCTGCCCAGCGTGGTGGTGACCGGCTCGATCGCCGAGATGATTGGTGGCGGCGTGACGCCCGAGGGCACGACCATCCAGCGCTTCCTGCCGCGCACCATCGACGAGGACCAGTGGCAGTGCGCCAACCGCGCCCTGCTGTGGCTGTGGCAGCAGCACGGCCTGCGCCATGTTCCGGCGCGCAAGCCTTTCGCGGAACGGCCGGCAGGCGAGCGCCCGCGCGTCAACCTGATCGGCCCCAGCTACGGCATGTTCAACGGCCCCAGCGACGTGGCCGAGGTCGTGCGCCTGGTGCGCGGCATCGGCGCCGAAGTGAACATGGTCTTCCCGCTCGGCAGCCACCTGGCCGATGTGAGCCGGCTGGTCGAGGCCGACGTGAACATCTGCATGTACCGCGAGTTCGGCCGCCTGCTCTGCGAGGCGCTGGACCGGCCCTATCTGCAAGCCCCCATGGGCCTGCACAGTACCACGGCCTTCCTGCGCAAGCTGGGCGAGCTGCTGGGCCTGGACCCCGAGCCCTTCATCGAGCGCGAGAAGCACACCACGATCAAGCCGGTCTGGGACCTGTGGCGCAGCGTCACCCAGGACTTCTTCGGCACCGCCAGCTTCGCGGTGGTGGCCGGCGAGACCTACAGCCGCGGCCTGCGCCACTACCTGGAAGACGAGCTGGGCCTGCCCTGCCGCTTCGCGGTGTCGCGGGTGGCTGGCGCCAAGACCGACAACGCGGCGATCCGCGACCAGGTCGCCCGCAAGACGCCGCTGATCCTCTTCGGCAGCATCAACGAGCGCATGTACCTGGCCGAGGCTCAGGCCATGAGCTCGGGCGGCCACGGGCCGCGGGCGGCCTTCATCCCGGCCAGCTTCCCCGGTGCGGCGATCCGCCGCGCCACCGGCACGCCCTTCATGGGCTATGCCGGCGCGACCTATGTGCTGCAGGAAGTCTGCAACGCCCTGTTCGACGCGCTCTTCCACATCCTGCCCCTGGCGGGCGAGATGGACCGGGTCGAAGCCACGCCGGCCCGTCGCGGCCTGGCCTGGAGCGATGCGGCCCAGCAGCGCCTCGACGCTGCGGTGGCGCAGCAGCCGGTGCTGGTGCAGATCTCCGCGGCCAAGCAGTGGCGCGATCGCGCCGAGCGCATCGCCGCACGCGATGGCGCCGCCCAGGTCGAGACCGACCACGTCGCCCAGACCCTGGGCAGCGCGCCGGATGCCGGCACGCTGTCCCCACGCACGGTGCCCGCGTGAGCGCGGCCACCCGACCCCATCTGCATCCGGCAGTTTCGCGGATCGCCCCCCATGTCACGGCATCCCGCCGCGGCTGCCCATGTTGCGCGGGCCTGGCGCACACCGGCCGAAGGGCCGTTCTTGAGGAGCACATCCATGGCTGAGAAGAGGAGTTCGATCTCCGGCCTCACCGACGAAGAGGCCCAGGAGTTCCATCAGTACTGGACTCAGGGTTTCGTGGGCTTCACCGTGATCGCGGTGGTGGCCCATGTCCTGGTCTGGGTCTGGCGTCCCTGGCTGTGATCGTCTGACGCCACCCCCGTGAGCGTTCTGTCCCCCCTTGGTTCAAGCAGGAGAGCTTCCATGCCCCAGACCCTTCATACCCCGCCCGTCAGCCTGCTGCCGGGCGATGGCGTGACGTTTCGGCTGATCTTCGTGGTCGCATTCCTGCTGCTGTTCGCGCTGGCACTGATGGCCCAGGTCGTCGGCCTGCACTGGCGCGAATGGCTGCCCGGGGCGGAGGACCGAGCGTCCTTGCCGGGAGGTGTGCGATCGGCGGTCTACACCTTCATGTCCTATCTCGTTTAAGGAGCACCCCAACATGTGGCGCATCTGGCGTTTGTACGATCCCCTCCGGGCCATGGTGGTCCAGGGCATCTTCCTGTTCGGCCTGGCCGCGATGATTCACCTCATCCTGCTGAGCACGAACAAGTTCAACTGGCTCGACGGTCCCAAGGCGGCCGGCACGGCGGCGGTCACCCAGCCCGCCCTGCCGCAAGCCGTGGCTTCGCTGAAGTAAGACCGGACGCTCCCGCGTCAGTCGTGAGCCGAAGCCGGGCCGGTCCCTGGGACCGGCCCCTTCCCTCCGGCTGCATGTGAGAACCCCTCCCCCACCCCACAAAAGAACCGGTGCCTGCGCATGCGCGGCCGCACACGGTTGGAGGACGTAACCATGGCCCTGCTCAGCTTCGAGCGAAAGTATCGCGTCCGCGGCGGCACGCTGGTTGGCGGCGACCTGTTCGACTTCTGGGTCGGACCGTTCTACGTCGGCTTCTTCGGTGTCACCACGATCTTCTTCGCGGCGCTCGGCACCGCGCTCATCCTCTGGGGCGCCTCGCAAGGGCCGACCTGGAACCTCTGGCAGATCAGCATTGCCCCGCCGGACCTGTCCTACGGCCTGGCCCTCGCCCCGCTGATGGAAGGCGGGCTCTGGCAGATCATCACCGTGTGCGCGATCGGGGCCTTCGCCTCCTGGGCCCTGCGCGAGGTCGAGATCTGCCGAAAACTCGGCATGGGCTACCACGTGCCCGTGGCCTTCTCGGTCGCCATCCTGGCCTACGTCACCCTGGTGGTGGTGCGGCCGGTGCTGATGGGCGCCTGGGGCCATGGCTTCCCGTACGGCATCTTCAGCCACCTCGACTGGGTGTCGAACGTCGGCTACCAGTACCTGCACTTCCACTACAACCCGGCGCACATGCTGGCGGTGAGCTTCTTCTTCGCCTCCGTCTTCGCGCTGTCGCTGCATGGTGGCCTGGTGCTCTCGGCCACCAACCCGCCCAAGGGTGAGCGGGTCAAGACGCCGGAGTACGAAGACACCTTCTTCCGCGACACGATCGGCTACTCGATCGGCACGCTGGGCATCCACCGCCTGGGCCTCTACCTGGCGCTGGCCGCGGTCATCTTCAGCGCCCTGTGCATCGTCCTGTCGGGCCCCTTCTGGACCCAGGGCTGGCCGCAGTGGTGGACCTGGTGGCTGAACCTGCCCATCTGGAGCCAGTGGCCGCTGCCGGCCGCCTGAGCCTCGAACCCTCCCAACGAACACGCCGAGGAGCAGCCGCGATGGCGCACTACCAAAACCTCTTCACTGCCGTGCAGGCGGTGGGCCCCGTGCACCATGGGGTGCCGCTGGGGCCGGGCAACAGCCCGCGCACCGGGGATGTCCCCTGGATCGTCCATCTCGCCGGCCGCATCGGCAATGCCCAGATCGGACCGATCTACCTGGGCGGCCTGGGCCTGGCCTCGCTGATCCTCGGCCTGATGGCCTTCTGGATCATCGGCTTCAACATGCTGGCCTCGGTCGACTGGAACCCCATCCAGTTCGTGCGCCAGCTCTTCTGGCTGGCGCTGGAGCCGCCGGCGCCGGAGTACGGTCTGTCGATCCCGCCGCTGAACAAGGGCGGCTGGTGGCTGATCTGCGGCCTCTTCCTGACCGCCTCGCTGCTGCTGTGGTGGGTGCGCATGTACCGCAGGGCGCGCGAGCTGGGCCTGGGCACCCACATCGCCTGGGCCTTCGCGGCGGCGATCTGGCTCTTCCTGGTGCTGGGCTTCTTCCGCCCGGTGCTGATGGGAAGCTGGAGCGAGGCGGTGCCCTTCGGCATCTTCCCGCACCTGGACTGGACCGCGGCCTTCTCCCTGCGCTACGGCAACCTGTTCTACAACCCCTTCCACGCGCTCTCGATCGCCTTCCTCTACGGCTCGGCCCTGCTGTTTGCGATGCACGGCGCGACCATCCTGGCGGTGGGCCGCTACGGCGGCGAGCGCGAGATCGAGCAGATCACCGACCGCGGCACCGCCAGCGAACGCGCCGCGCTGTTCTGGCGCTGGACCATGGGCTTCAACGCGACGATGGAATCCATCCACCGCTGGGCCTGGTGGTTCGCCGTGCTCTGCCCGCTGGCTGGCGGCATCGGCATCCTGCTGACCGGCACCGCCGTCGACAACTGGTACCTCTGGGCCGTCAAGCATGGCGTCGCCCCGCCCTACCCGGCCGTCTTCCCGCCGGTCACCGACCCCGCCCTCAGCCTGGGAGCCCCGCAATGAAGCGTCACGCACAACGTTGGGCGTCGCTGGCCGCCCTGGGTCTGATGACCCTGCTCGCCGGCTGCGAGCGACCGCCGGTCGAGACCGTGCAGCGGGGCTTCCGCGGCACCGGCATGGAACTGGTCTACAACCCCCGCACCGTGGCGGCCAACCTCGACAAGCACAAGCTGCCCGAGGCCATTCCCGCCGCCGACACCAGCGACCCCAACGAGCCCCTGGCCCGCGACGTCTACCAGAACGTCAAGGTGCTCGGCGACCTGAAGGTCGGCGAGTTCAACCGCCTGATGCTGGCCATGACGAACTGGGTCGCGCCGGACAAGGGCTGCGTCTACTGCCACAACGCGGCCAATTTCGCCGACGACAGCCTTTACACCAAGGTCGTCGCGCGCCGCATGGTCGAGATGACCCAGACCATCAATGCCGACTGGAAGCCCCACGTCGCGGCCACCGGCGTCACCTGCTACACCTGCCACCGCGGCAAGCCGGTGCCCGACAAGATCTGGTTCGCGCCGCTGACCGGCGCCAAGGGTGCCGACTTCATCGGCGGCGACCGCACACAGAACACGGTGGCCGACGAGGTCGACAAGAGCTCGCTGCCGCTCGACCCCTACACCGCCTACCTGCTCAAGGACGCGCCGGTGCGGGTCAATGGCAGCACCGCGCTGCCGCTGGCCGGCCAGGCCTGGTCGGAGAAGGCGCCCATCCAGGCGGCCGAGGGTACCTATGCCTTCATGATCCATTTCTCCAAGGCCCTGGGCGTCAACTGCACCTACTGCCACAACAGCCGCAGCTTCAGCACCTGGGAAGGCGGCCCGCCGCAGCGCGTGACGGCCTGGCACGGCATCCAGATGGTTCGCGAGCTGAACAACGAGTACATGGTGCCGCTCACCGACATCTTCCCCGCCTCGCGGCGCGGGCCGACCGGCGACGTCGCCAAGATGAACTGCGCCACCTGCCACCAGGGCGCCTACAAGCCGCTGCTGGGTGCCAGCATGCTGCAGAACCATCCCGAGCTGATCGGCGCGAGCGCGCGCTGAGCCCCGGATTGCGGCCGTGGACACGCAGAAGGTCGGTGCCGCCCCGGCGGCGGCATCGCCCGGTGGCCTGAAGCGGCCGGCGGGCGAGCAGCCGGCCCGGGCCGCTGGCGGCGGGCGCGTCGAGGCCGCCGCCCTGCCGCTCACCCTGGTGATCCTGCTGGCCGACTTCGGCGGCGCCGACCGCTGGTGGGGCTGGGGCCGCTTTCTCTTCGGAACCCGCGCGGCCCGGCGCGCCGCAGCCGATCTGTGCTTCGTGCGCCAGATGGGCAGCGGCCACCGCGGCGGCTTCGGCCTGCGGCCCGACCTCGGCCTGCAAGCCCTGTGCTGCGGCTTCCGCAGCCCCGCCGCTGCGCTGGCCTTCGCCCAGGGCAACCCCCTGGTCGAGGCCTACCGCCGGCATGCCCGCGAGCTGGCCCTGCTGACCCTGCAGCCCTGGCAGGCCAAGGGCCGCTGGGGCGGGGTGGCGGTCGCGCCGCAGGGCGAGGCCCCGGCCGAGGGGCCGATCGCGGCCCTCACCCGGGCCTCGATCCGGCCGCGCGCCGCCCTCGACTTCTGGCGCCATGCGCCGGCCGCCCAGGCCGGCCTCGCCCAGGCCGAGGGCTGCCTGATGGCCGTGGGCCTGGGCGAGGCCCCGCTGCTGCGTCAGGCGACCGTGAGCCTGTGGCGCAGCGTGGCCGACATGGACGGCTATGCCCGCCGCGGCGGCCACCAGGCCGCCATCCAGGCCGCACGCGCCGGCCAGCACTTCAGCGAATCGATGTTCCTGCGCCTGCGCCCGCTGGCGCTCGACGGCGTCTGGCAAGGCCGGGCGCTGCGCCTGGACGGGACCGCGCGCCATGCCGGCTGAAGCGCCCGTCCTGGTGGTCGGGGCGGGCATGGGCGGGCTCAGCGCCGCGCTCATGCTGAGCGCCCGCGGCCTGCCGGTGACGGTGGTCGAGGCCGGCCTGGCGCCCGGCGGCAAGGCCGGCACCGTGACGGTGGACGGCGCGGCAGTCGACGCCGGCCCCACGGTCTTCACCCTGCGCAAGGTCTTCGACGCGATCTTCGAGGCCGCCGGCAGCCGGCTCGACGACCACCTCCGCCTGCAACCCCTGTCCATCCTGGCGCGCCACGCCTGGCCCGACGGCAGCAGCTTCGACCTGCTGGCCGATCCGGCCGCCGCGCTCGATGCCGTAGCCGCCTTCGCCGGCCCGGCCGAGGCGCGCCGCTATGCCGCTTTCTGCACCGAGGCCGAGGGCCTTCTGCGCCTGCTGGAAGGCCCGGTGATGCAGGCCGAGCGGCCCACGCCCTGGGGCCTGATCCGCGCGCTGGGGCCCAGCGGCCTGGCCCGGCTGAGCGCGCTCGGCCCGCTCAGCAGCCTGGCCAGCGTGCTGGGCCGGCGCCTGCACGACCCGCGGCTGCGCCAGCTCTTCGCACGCTACGCCACTTATTGCGGCGGCTCGCCCTGGCAAGCCCCGGCCACGCTGATGCTGGTGGCCCAGGTCGAGCGCGAAGGCGTCTGGCAGGTCGAGGGCGGCATGCATGCCCTGCCCCGCGCGATGGAAGCCCTGGCCCGCGCCCGCGGCGTGCAGTTTCTGTACGGCGATGCGGTCGACCGCATCGAGCTGCACGACGGCCGGGCCAGCGGCGTGCAGCTTGCCTCGGGCCGCCGGTTGCGCGGTGCGGCCGTCGTCTTCAACGGCGATGTGCGCGCCCTGGCCGAAGGCCGCCTGGGCGAGGCGGCACGGCTCGCCGTGCCGTCGCAGCCGGCCGGCCGGCGCTCGCTCTCGGCCCTGGTCTGGAGCGCGCGGCTGCGCACCCGCGGCTTTCCGCTGGTGCGCCACAACGTCTTCTTCAATGCCGACTACCGCCGCGAGTTCCGCGACATCTTCGGGGCCGGCCGGGCGCCGTCGCAGGCCACGATCTATGTCTGCGCCCAGGACCGCGACGACCGGGGCCGGCCGCCGGCCGGGGACGCACCGGAGCGGCTGCAAGTGCTCGTCAACGCCCCGCCGACCGGCGACCACGCCGGGGCCTGGGGCCCGCAGGAGATCCAACGATGCGCACACCTCACCTTCGCGCGGCTTCGCGCAGCCGGCCTGGAGACGGACGGGCCGGCGGAGGCCCTCACGCTGCGCAGCCCGGCGGACTTCAACCGCCTCTACCCGGGCACGGGGGGGGCGCTGTACGGCATGGCGACGCATGGCTGGGGCGCGATCTTCCAGCGCCTGGGGGCGAACAGCCGGGTGCCGGGCCTGATGCTGGCGGGCGGCTCGGTGCATCCGGGGCCGGGCCTGCCGATGGCGGCCTTGTCGGGGTGTCGCGCGGCCGAGGCCGTGATGGCGCACCTCGCTTCGACGCGGCCGTTCCGCCGGGCGGCTACCTCTGGTGGTATGTCGATGCCCTCAGCGACGACGGGCGCCACGGACTGACTCTGATCGCCTTCGTCGGCAGCGTCTTTTCGCCCTACTACGCCCGGGCGCGCGGCCGCAGCGGCCTGGCCGACCCGGAGAACCACTGCGCGCTCAATGTCTCGCTCTACGGCCCGGCGCGGCGCTGGACCATGACCGAGCGCGGCCGCGGCCAGGTGCGGCGCGACGTGCAGCAGTTCCAGATCGGCCCCAGCCAGATGCGCTGGACCGGCCAGGCCCTGGAGATCGACATCGACGAGCGGGCCGTGCCCCTGCCGCAGCGCGTTCGCGGCCGGGTGCGGCTGTGGCCGCGCGCGCTCAGCCCGCAGCTCTGGCCGCTGGACCGCGCCGGCCGCCATGGCTGGGGGCCGATCGCGCCCAGCGCGCGGGTTGAGCTCAGCCTCGATGCGCCCGCGCTGAGCTGGTCGGGCGAGGGCTATCTCGACAGCAACGAGGGCGAGGAGCCGATCGACCGGCCCTTCCTGCAATGGGATTGGTCGCGCGCCCACCTCAGCGGCGGACGCAGCGCCGTGCTCTACGAGCTGGAAGAACGCGACCACAGCCAGCGCCTGCTCGCCCTGGCCTTCGACCGCCACGGCCAGGCCCAGCCCTTCACCGCCCCGGGGCCGCAGCGGCTGGCGGCCAGCCCGATCTGGCGCATGCCGCGCATGATCCGCGGCGAGGCCTCGGCCACCGCCCGGGTGGAGCAGACGCTGGAGGACACGCCCTTCTACAGCCGCTCGCTGGTGCAGACGCGGCTGCTGGGCGAGAACGTCACGGCCTTCCACGAAAGCCTGAGCCTGCCGCGCCTGGTGCACGGCGCGACGCAGTGGATGCTGCCCTGGCGCATGCCGCGCCGCGCCTGAGCGGCCCGGCGGGGCCGCCGGGCCGGGCGCGTGCGGCGGAAGCTCAGCCCAGATGCGGCGGCAGGCCGCTGGCGCCGAGCTGGGGGTAGCGGCGCAGGGTGGTGCGCTCGCAGAGGTCCAGGCTCCAGACCATGCGCTCGGCCAGGCTGCGGCGGCGTGCAGGACGCGCGCGCTCCTGCGGCAGCGCCCGGGCGGCGCAGGCTTCCAGCAGGAAGACGATCGCCGGCAGCGGCGCCGGCGAACGCAGCGCCAGCCGGCTGCGGCCACCCCGGCCGGCCAGGGCCTGGCCGATCAGCAGCAGCTTGCGCGGGCCCGAGACCACGGCCCGCCGGCCCACCGCATCCAGGCCGCCGCGCTCCAGCTCGCGGCCGATCTCGGCATAGATGAGCCGCGCCGCGCGGATCGCCAGGCGGCAATCCGGCGGCAGGTCGGCCACGCCGGCCTCGGCGCGCTGGTAGAGCGTGTCGGCCGCGGCCAGCAAGCGGGCGATGACCTGGGCCAGCGCCGGCCCGAAGACCGGCCGGGCCAGCCAGGCCTCGGGGTCCAAGCCAGCCTCGACCAGCCACTGACGCGGCAAGTAGAGCCGGCCGCGGCGGGCGTCCTCGCCCACGTCGCGGGCAATGTTGGTGAGCTGCATGGCCACGCCCAGCTCGCAGGCGCGGGCGAGAGTCTCAGGCTGCTGGCGGCCCATCAGCCAGGTCATGGCGGCGCCGACGCTGCCCGCGACCCGCGCGGCATAGGCCTCCAGCTCAGGCAGGCTGGTGTAGCTGCGGCCCTCGGCATCCCAGGCAAAGCCTTCGATCAGGGCCTCGATCAGGGTGCGCGGCAGGCCGCTGGCGGCCACCACCTCGGCCAGCGCGCGGTCGGCCGGCACGGGGCCGGGCCGGCCGGCCCAGATGCGGTCGACCCGGTCGAGCAGTTGCGCCACCGCATCGGGCGGCGCGCTGGCCTCGTCGATCAGGTCATCGGCCACCCGGCAGAAGGCATAGAGCGCAGCCGCCGGCCCGCGCAGGCGCTGCGGCAGCAGGCGCGAGGCGGCGAAGAAGCTGCGCGAACCGCCGCGCATCAGCGCTTCGCATGCGGCGCCGTCGGCAGAGTCAGCGGCGGAATCGACGGACGCGGTGGCATCGTCCGCCAGGGACGGGCTGAGGACCGCGCTCATCGCGTGAGCCTCGCCGTAGCATGCGACGGGCGGGCGAGCGCCCCCGGATCGGGCAGCACCGTCTGCAGGGCCTTGGCCGACATCAGCACGCCCGGGATGCCCGCGCCCGGATGGGTGCCGGCGCCGACGAAGTAGAGCGCGTCGATGTCCTCGCTGCGGTTGTGCGGCCGGAAGCCGGCGCTCTGCATCAAGGTGGGCTCCAGGCCGAAGGCGGCGCCCTGGTGGGAGCGCAGCTCGTCGTGGAAGTGCTGCGGCGTCATCAGCCGCGAGACCCGCAGGTGCTGGCCCAGGCCGGGCAGCACGGTGGCTTCGAGCCGCTCCTGCACGGCCTGGCGGTAGCGCTCGGCCACCTCGGACCAGTCGGTGCCGCTGCCCAGGTGGGGCACGGGCGAGAGCACGTAGAAGGTGTCCATGCACGGCGGGCCCATCGAGGCATCGGTCGCTGTGGGCCGGTGCAAGTAGAGGCTGAAGTCCTCGGCCAGGTGGTGGTGCTTGAAGATGTCGTCAAGCAGGCCGCGGTAGCGCGGGCCGAGCACCATCATGTGGTGCGGCACCTCGGGCCACTGCCGGTCGGTGCCGAAGTACCAGACGAAGAGGCTCATCGAGTGATCCGCACGCTCGACGCGCTCGTCGGTCCAGCGCTTGCGCCAGCGCGGCTCGATCAGCTTGCGCTGGGTCCAGGCCACGTCGCTGTTGCAGACCACCACATCGGCAGGCAGGTGCCGGCCATCGGCCAGGCTGACGCCGGTCGCCCGCGGGCGGCGGCTGCCGGCCTGGGCCTGGATGTCGATGCGCGTGACCTCGGCGCCGGTCTCCAGCACCACGCCGCGTTCGCGCAGCAGGCCGACCAGGCCCTGGACCAGGGCCCCCGTGCCGCCCTTGGCCCAGTGCACGCCCCAGCGTCGCTCCAGGGCGTGGATCAGCGAGTACACCGCCGTGACCGAGAAGGGGTTGCCGCCGATCAGCAGCGATTGCAGGCTGAAGACCATGCGCAGCCGCGGGTCGCGGAAATGCTGGGCCACCAGCGCGTGCAGGGTGCGCCAGCCCTGCATGCGGACCAGGTGCGGGATGGCGGCCAGCAGGTCGCCGGTGCTGTCGAAGGCCTTGGCGCCGAGCTGGCCGAAACCCAGGGCCCAGCAGCGGTCGGCATGGGCGCTGAAGCGCTCGTAGCCGGCCAGGTCGCCGGGCGCCAGGCGGGCGATCTCGCGCCTCAGGGTCTCGCCGTCGCTGCTGTAGTCGAAATGGCTGCCGTCGTCGAAAAGGATGCGGTAGCAGGGGTCGAGCTTCTGAAGCTCGACATCGTCGGCCAGGCGGCGGCCGGCCAGGGTCCACAGCTCCTCGAAGAAGTGCGGCACGGTGACGATGGTCGGCCCCATGTCGAAGACATGGCCGTCCTCGCGGAAGACCCGGGCCCGGCCGCCGAACTGGTCCAGCGCCTCCAGCACGGTGACGCGGTAGCCGCGGCAGGACAGGCGCAGCGCAGCGGCTAGGCCGCCGAAGCCGCCGCCGATCACCAGGGCATGCGGCGCCTCGGGGCCGGGCAGGGGCGGCGGGCCGGCGGGCGGCGCATCCAGGGCGGGCCGGGCGGGGCCGGTCCAGCCCGGGGTCTCGGCCATCAGGCCGAGTCGGTCGAGCCAGGGGCCGCTCATCGGATCGCTCCGGTGCAGGCGGCGGGTGCCGGTTGGGCAGGGTTCATTGCGGTCGACCAGGTTCGGGGCGGCCGGCCGGCATGGCCCAGCGCCAAAGGGAATTCAGGGCCCCGGCCGGCAGGGGCAGCACCAGAAGGACATGCTCGACCAGGCCCAGCCCGATCAGCGCGATCACCAGCCAATGGCCGAAGGCCTCGCCCGGCGGCAGCAGCCGGGCGCCGGCGACCAGCTCGTTCACCAGCCAGGCGCCGCCCAGCAGCGAAGCCGGGAGCAGGGGGTTCATGCCGCGCCGCCGGAAGTAGCTGCGCAGATGGGCCAGGCGCGCGGGGAGGAAGTCCTCGCTGAAATTGCGCACGCCCAGGAAGAGGTTGAGCTTGGCCGACAGCCGCAGGCCCCAGAGGGCGGCATAGGTCCAGGCGCCGACCGGGTTGGGCGTGTCCCAGCAGGCGGCGGCCAGCAGCAGGCCGCAGGCGATCAGGGCCAGCTCATGCCATGCGATGACGGCCACCGCCTGGCGCCAGCGCCGCCAGGTGCCGAAGGCCGCCGTGCAATCGCCCTGGCGCGGGCCGGTGAGCCGGCCCGAGAGGAAGGCCAGCTCATGCCAGCCCCACAGCGCCACCGCGGCGGTGAAGCCCAGCGTGGCCGCCAGCGGGCCGGGATGGTGCGCCGCAAGCACCACACCCAGCAGGGCCAGCAGGCCGGCGACGGCATGGCCGGGCACCGGCGCGGGCGGGCTGCGGCGGCCGGGTGCCGCCTCCAGCATCAGGACCAGGCCGGTGCCGAACCACCAGACGAAGGCCGCATAGGCCAGCGCCGCCAGCACGGGCGCCCACAGGGGCAGGCTGTCGAGGTTCATGCGGCGCGACCGGGTGCGGAAGCGCTCACCAGGCCGGAGCCACGCGGATCTGCGCCGGCAGGGCGTGACGGTCCACCGGATGCAGGTAGAGCCGCGCGAAGCAGACCAGGGCCTGCGCCGCCAGCCCGGCCTTGCTCAGCGCGCCGACGAGACCGCCGCGGGCCTTGGCCACCTCCATGCGCGCGGACAGGTCGACCAGGCGGCGCAGCCCGGCGCGGAAGGCCGGGGCATCGGTCTGAAGGCTCAGGGGGAAGACCTGGCGCGAGATCTCGGTGGTGATGCGGAAGACGGTGAAGTCGTAGTCGTCCGAATCCAGGCCCATGGCCTCGTGCAGGGTGGGCCGGGTGTGGTCGCGCACATACATGGTCGCGTAGACGGCCAGCAGGAAGAAGCGCACCCACAGCAGGTTCAGGCCGCGCAGCAGCTCGGGCTGGGCGCGCAGGATCAGGGCGAAGCTCTCGCCGTGGCGGAATTCGTCATTGCACCAGCGCTCGAACCAGCGAAAGATCGGATGGAAGCGCTTGTCCGGATGGCGCTCAAGCTGCCGGAAAATGGTGATGTAGCGCGCGTAGCCGATCTTCTCGGACAGGTAGGTCGCGTAGTAGATGAACTTGGGCTTGAAGAAGGTCGCGGCCTTGGTGCGCTTGAGCGCGCCCAGGTCCACGCCCATGCCGAAGTCCTTGAGCGACTGGTTGATGAAGCCGGCATGGCGGGCCTCGTCGCGGGCCATGTAGCGCATCAGGGCCTTCAGCTCGGGATGCTCGACGCGGCGCGCCACCTCCTGGTAGAGCACGCAGCCCGAGAACTCGCTGGTGACCGAGCTGATCAGGAAGTCCAGGAACTCCTGCCGCAGCAGCGGCGACCAGTCGGCCTGCGCCGCCGCCAGCTCGGGGCCGAAGGCCTCGTCGCGCTGGAAGTGGTCGTGGTTGTTGTCGCCTTCGTACTCGGCCATCATCGCGTCCCACTCGGCACGCACGCCCGCCAGGTCCAGCCGGTCCATGGCGGCGAAGTCGGTCGTGTAGAAGCGCGGGCTCAGCAGGCTGTTGGCGCGGGCGGCTTCGGTGGCGACCTCGGCCGTGCCCTTGGGCATGCTCGCGGCAAGGTCCTCGCTGGAGGCGGTCGCGGCCTGGGCAGGGTGGTTCATGTGGGGCTCCGGTTCGAGGCGGGGACGGGTGCGGCCAGGGCGGCCGGCCGGGCGGCCTGCAGCAGGCGGTCGAAGGCGGCGGCCGGCGCGCTGCCGAAGGCCGCCAGGTCCAGGCGGATGCCGGTGACCGGGTCGGCCAGGGTCAGGCGCTGCTGCGGATCGCGGCCCAGCAGGAAGGGCTGGTCCGGCCCCAGGCCGCGGCGCTGGCGTTCGCGCGCCAGCACCCGCAGGGCGCCGCGCACGAAGCCCAGCTCGCCGTGCAGGGCCTGCACGGTGCGGCCGGTCTGGGCGTCGCGCACCTCGATGCCGCCGTCGGGCTGGTCGAGGAAATGCAGCGCCGGGCCGTCGATCGCGGTCTGCGTCTCGGCCGCCGTCTCGCCGGGCGGAGTGGACGGCCCCATCCAGCGACCGGCGCCGGCCGCGAGCAAGCTGGCCAGCAGCAGGCCGGCGACGGCCAGCAGGGCGCCGCGGGGCACCGTCACTTCATCGTGGTGGGAGGCAGACATGGGCGGCAGCGTCAGGGGGCAAGGGGATCAGGACCGCTGGCCGGCGAAGGCGCCGCCCAGGGGGGACGACTCCGGCTCGGGGCGAAGGGCCGGGGCGGCAGCCGCCGCAGCGCGCTGGGCCGGATCGGCCAGCGCGGCAGCCCGCCAGGCCTCGGTGAGCTGGGCCGCCACCGCCGTCACCTGCGGGATGCAGCGCAGCGTGGGCTGGGCCCGCGCATAGGCCCAGGGCCGGGCATGCGGCCACAGGTGCAGCCAAGCGATGCGGGCGTTGTCGGGCAGGGCCAGGGGCAGGTCGCCGTAGCCCTTGGGCAGCTCGCGCAGGCTGGCGCCGGCCAACACGCGCAGCGGCAGGTTCAGCGTCAGCGTCAACACGATGCCGATGCGCATCACCACCCGGCGGTTGGTCAGGGTGTAGAGCGTGGTGCGCGCCGTCATCCAGCACCACAGGCCGAGCAGGCCCAGGCCGAGCGTGGCCAGGGCCAGGGCCGGCACCAGGGCCAGCAGCAGTTCGCCGGTCGGGCCGATCTGCTCGGCCAGGTGCATGGCCTGCAAGCCGATCAGCACGGCGAAATAAGCCGCCACCTTGGGCAGGTGGAAGACCCGCCGGGCGAGCTGGCCGGCATCCGGCGCGCCCTGCCAGAGGATCCGCTCGTCGGACGGCAGGGTCTCGGGCAGGCCGGGGGCGGCCTCGAATTCATGCTGGTGCGGCGTCATCGCCGGCGCGCGGACGGCCTTCACACCAGGGGCTCCTGGCGGGCCGGCGTGGCGTAGAGCGTGCCGGCGCCGTAGTAGGCGCAGACCTTCTCTTCTTCCAGCAGGGTGATGCGGTCCGGGTGACGGGTGCGCGGCACGCCATCGAGCTGGTGGCCGAGCACGGCATCGACCTCGATGCGGTCGCGGCGCACCTTGGCGAAGGCCATGGGCACGAGGATGTGCGGGCCGTGGGCGGCGCCGGGCACGTCGACCTCAAGGTAGCGGAACAGCATTTCGCTGCGGTCCACCCACAGGTCGCTGACATGGCCGGCCACCACGCCATCGGCGCCCACCACCGGCAGGCCGCGCGGGTCGCGGTCCTGGCGGGCCACGCCGTGGTCGGCGGCCACGCGCAGCGGGACGATCTTGATGTCGCCGTCCATGGTCAGGTCGGGCACGTCGGCACGCATGGCATAGCTGCCCGGGCCGACGAAAGCCTGCATCGGATCGCCGTCCGGCTCCAGCGGCGCGCCGCTGCCGGGGCGGCCAGGGCTGGCCTTGAGCGGCGGCTCGCCCGAGGGGCCGGGCGGCACCTGCACCGAGCCGCCATGCGGCAGCAGGTAGGTCTTGGGCGAGGCGACGGGCCAGCCGGCGATCTTCTGCTTCAGGCCGTGGCCCGAATCCATGGGATAGCCCTCGCGGTGGCTCTCGCGCTGGAGGTAATAGATCAAGCCGAAGAAGAAGGCCCAGAACAGGTACAGCACGATCTGGGCGACATCGACGTACTGGGTGATGGCGGCGGTTTCCATGGAGGGTCTCCTGGGGGATGGAGGGCGCTTGAAGGGCTGAGCGAACTCAGCCGGGCAGCCGGGCCAGGCCGAAGCCGGCTTGCGGATCGGGGGCCCGGTCGGCACCCGGGGGGGAAGGGTCGGCGGGCGCGGCGATGCGCGCGGCCCGCACCAGCGGCCCGATCGCCACCAGGGTGGCGAAGAGCAGCAACAGTTCGAGGTGGTAGATGGCGCCGTAGCCGGCCGAGGCTTCGTTGAGCGCCACGCCCAGGTGGCCCTGCAGGGCCAGGCCGGAGAGCAGGTCGCGCAGCACGCCGCCGAAGGCGATCGAGGCGCCGGCCACGGTGGCCTGCACGGCGCCCCAGGCGCCCAGGGCCAGGCCGGTCTCGCGCAGGTTGGCGCGGCCCAGGTCCATGGCCGCGCTCAGGGTGCCGACGGCGAAGAAGCCGCCGCCCGCACCGATCAGCACGGTGCCCAGGCGGAACAGGCCGGGCGCGCCCAGCGGCGCGGCCAGGATGACCAGGGCAAAGGCCGGCAGGCCCAGCACCGCGCCCCAGGCCGCCAGGCTCAGCGGGTTCACGCCCCGGCCGAGCAAGCGGGCCGAGAGGCCGAAGGCCGCCAGCGCGCCCAGGGCCATCAGCGCGGTGAGCAGGCTGGTCTGGCTCACGCTCAGGCCCAGCACCTCGCCGCCATAGGGCTCCAGGATGATGTCCTGCATGTTGAAGGCCGCCGTGCCCAGGCCCACCACCCACAGGAAGCGGCGCGCCCGGCCGCGGGCCAGGAACTCGCGCCAGCCGGTGCGGAAGGCGGGGGCCGCATCCTCGCGGCTGCGCGGCCGGCGCGGCTCCTGCTTCCACAGGGCGACCAGGTTCAGCAGCAGGGCCAGCGCCGCCGCGCCCTGCACCACCTGGATCAGGCGCACCGGCGTGAAGTCGGCCAGCAGCAGGCTGAAGACCAGGCCGCTGGCGATCAGGCCCAGCAGCAGCATGGTGTGGAGCAGGGCCACCACCCGCGGGCCCTGGGCGGGCGGCGCCAGGTCGGTGGCCAGGGCCAGGCCGGCGGTCTGCGTCATCTGCATGCCGGCGCCGACCAGCAGGAAGGCCAGGGCGCCACCGACGGCGCCGAAGGTCTGGCCCTTGAGCCCGCCCTCGCCCAGCAGCAGCAGGGCGAAGGGCATGATGGCCAGGCCGCCGAAGAGCATCAGGCTGCCCAGCCACAGATAAGGCACGCGCTTCCAGCCCAGGGCCGAGCGGTGGTGGTCGGAGCGGAAGCCGATGAAGGCGCGGAAGGGCGCGGCCACCAGCGGCAGCGCCACCATCAGCGCGACCAGGCCGGCGCTCATGCCCAGCTCGACGATCATCACCCGGTTGAGCGTGCCCACCAGCAGGGCCGTGGCCATGCCCACCGAGACCTGGAACAGCGCCAGGCGCAGCAGCCGCGGCAGCGGCAGGCTGGCCGAGGCGGCATCGGCAAAGGGCAGCCAGCGCGGCCACTGCCGCGCCCACCACTGGGCCAGCGGCGAGGGCTTGCGGGGCGTGCCGGCCGGCTTCACCGGTGGAACTCCTGGGCCTGCGAGATGTAGAAGCCGGCATTTACCCGGGCCTGGCGACCGGCCGTCCAGGCGGCCAGGGCGGGCTGCTCGGCCAGGCGGCGCAGCACCTGGGCCGGCGCGAAGGGCTGCAGGGCCGGCGAGCGCTCGCTGCGCGGAAAGCAGCGACCCAGGGTGTGCATGGCCGCCAGCAGCGGCGTGCGCGGCGCGTAGGTGAAGAGGATGCGGCCGCGGGTGCGCGGCGCCAGCGCGGCCAGCGCGGTCACGGCATCGACGAGGCGGTAGTGGATCAGCGAGTCCATCGCCACCACATGGTCGAAGCGGCCCAGCGCCGGGTCAGTCGCATCGCCGCTGCGCCAGTCGATCTGCGCGGCGACATCGGCCGGGCAGCGTTCGCGGCCCAGTTGCACCAGGGTCGGCGACAGGTCGACCGCCACCACCTCGGCGCCGCGCCGCGCGGCCTCCACGGCCAGGGCGCCGGTGCCGCAGCCCAAGTCCAGCAGGCGCTGGCCGCGCAGGTCGGCCGGCAGCCAGTCGAGCAGGGTGGCGCGCATGCGGTCGCGGCCGGCGCGCACGGTGGCGCGGATGCGGCCCACCGGCGCCTCGGAGGTGAGCCGCGCCCAGGCCTGGGCGGCCGTGCGGTCGAAGTAATGCTCGACGGCGGCGCGGCGGCGCAGATAGGCCTCGTCGGCCTGCGGCGGGGCGAAGCCAGCGGCGGGCCGGGGCGAAATCAGGGGATCGTTCATGCGCGGCCTGCCTTTCAGTCGAAACCCAGCAGGTCGAAGATGTCGCGGTCCTTGAGCGGCACGGCCGGCAGCGGCTCGGTGCCCACCCACATCGCGGCGGCCAGGCGCATGTACTCGTCCTGGGCCTGCTTGAGGCCGGGCGCATCGTCCATCTCGAAGACGGTCGATTTCTTCAGCCGGCTGCGGCGGATCACGTCCAGGTCCTGGAAGTGCGCGGCCAGGCCCAGGCCGGTGCGGGCGTTGTACTTGTCGATCTGGTCGGTGTCGACGCTGCGGTTGGCGATCACGCCGCCCAGCCGCACCTTGTAGTTCTTGGCCTTGGCGCCGATGGCCTGCACGATCCGGTTCATCGCGAAGATGGAATCGAAGTCGTTGGCCGTGACGATCATGGCCCGGTCGGCATGCTGAAGCGGTGCCGCGAAGCCGCCGCAGACCACGTCGCCCAGCACGTCGAAGATCACCACGTCGGTGTCTTCCAGCAGGTGGTGCTCCTTGAGCAGCTTGACCGTCTGGCCGACCACATAGCCGCCGCAGCCGGTGCCCGCCGGCGGGCCGCCGGCTTCCACGCACATCACGCCGTTGTAGCCCTCGAAGACGAAGTCCTCGGGCTTGAGCTCCTCGGGGTGGAAATCGACCGTCTCCAGGATGTCGATGACGGTCGGCAGCATCTTCTTGGTCAGGGTGAAGGTGCTGTCGTGCTTGGGGTCGCAGCCGATCTGCAGCACGCGCTTGCCCAGCTTGCTGAAGGCGGCGCTGAGGTTGCTGCTGGTCGTGCTCTTGCCGATGCCGCCCTTGCCGTAGATGGCGAAGACCTTGGCGGTGCCGATCTTGAGGTCGGGGTCGAGCTGGACCTGCAGGCTGCCCTCGCCATCGGGGCGGCGGGACGCGGTGCGGACCGTCGGGAAAGGCAGGGTGGTGATGTCCATGTCGGCTCGTTCGGTTGGGGTGCGGGGGGGCGTGCGTTCAGGCGGCGGCGCGGACGAGCACGCCTTCGAGCCGGTCCTCCAGCTCCTCGCCGGCGCGCTGCATGGCATCCAGCACGGCGGCGTTGGGCTGCCAGTACTGGCGGCGCTGGGCTTCGAGCAGGCGGTTGGCCACCTTCACCGAGGCGGCCGGGTTGAGCTGGGCCAGGCGCTCGCGCATGGCCGGGTCGAGCATGAAGGTCTGCGCAAGCTGCTGGTAGACCCAGGGCTGCACCTGGCCGGTGGTGGCCGACCAGGCGAAGGTGTTGGTCACATGCGCCTCGATCTGGCGCACGCCCTCGTGGCCATGGGCCAGCATGGCCTCGGCCCACTTGGGGTTGAGCATGCGGGTGCGGGTTTCGAGCGCCACCTGCTCGGACAGGGTGCGGACGGTGCCGCGCTCCTCGCCCCGGGTGCTGTCGCCGATGTAGACCGGCGCCACCTCGGCCGGCAGGCCGGCCGCGCCCTTGGCGCGCTGCACGGCGCGCGACAGGCCGCCCAGGGTGTCGAAGTAGGTGTCGACCGTGGTCACGCCCAGCTCGACCGAATCCAGGCTCTGGTAGGCGAGCTGCACGCCGGCCAGCACCTCGGCCATCAGCTCGGGCTGGCGCATCGGCCGGCCGTTGAGGCCGTAGGCGTGGCCCTTGCGGCGGCAGTAGGTCTCGGCCAGTTCGTCCTCGGCCTCCCAGCGGCTGCTGTCGACCAGGTGGTTGACGTTGGCGCCGTAGGCCCCCTCGGCATTGCCGAAGACGCGCAGCGAGGCGGTCTCCAGGTCGCCGCCGTGGCCGCGCTGCCAGGCCAGGGCATGCTTGCGGATGAAGTTCTGCGACTCGGGTTCGTCGGCGCTCGCAGCCAGGAAGGCGGCCTCGGCCAGCAGCTTGATCTGCAGGGGCAGCAGGTCGCGGAAGATGCCCGACAGGGTGATCACCACATCGATGCGCGGCCGGCCCAGGCTGGCCAGGGGCATCAGCTCGGCGCCGGCCAGGCGGCCGTAGCTGTCGAAGCGCGGCCGGGCGCCGAGCAGGGCCAGGGCCTGGGCGATGGGCGTGCCCTCGTGCTTGAGGTTGTCGGTGCCCCAGAGCACCAGGGCCACGGTCTCGGGCAGGGGGTGGCCGTCGGCCTGGTGGCGGGCCAGCAGGCGTTCGGCCTGGCGGGCCCCGTCACGCACGGCCCAGGCGCTGGGCAGGCGGAAGGGATCGAAGCCGTGCAGGTTGCGGCCGGTGGGCAGCACCTCGGGCGTTCGCAGCAGGTCGCCGCCCGGCGCGGGTCGCAGGTAGCCGGCATCCAGGGCATGCAGCAGGCCGTCGGTCTCGTGGTCGGCGCAGAGCATGGCGTCGGTGCGGGCCAGGCCTTCGAGCCGGGCCAGCGCCTCGGACGCCGCGGCATCGTCGCGGCCGGCCGCCGTCAGGGGATGGCGGGCCAGCACCTCGGCCGGGCGGTGGCCGGCGACCAGCTCGGCCAGGGCCTCGCGGCCGGGATGCGGGGCGGGGCCGGCCTCGGCCAAGGCATGCAGCAGGTCGAGCCGGGCGTGGGCGCTGGGCGGACGGCCCAGCACATGCAGGCCCTGGGGGATGAGGGTGGCTTCCAGCTCGGCCAGGGCCAGGCGCAGGGTCTCGATGGCGGCGGGCGCCTCGGGCAGCGGCCAGGCGGGCTCCAGCGGCGCCAGGTCGAGCTCGGCGGCCTGGGCCTGGATGAGCTGGGCCAGGTCGCCGGCTTCGGCGGCCTCGGTCTCGGGCGGCAGGCGGCGCCAGCGGTCCAGGCTGTCGCGCAGGTCGACCAGGCCGCGGTACAGGCCGGCCTGGGTCAGCGGCGGCGTGATGTGGCTGATCAGGGTGGCGGCCGCGCGGCGCTTGGCCAGCATGCCCTCGCTGGGGTTGTTGGCGGCGTAGAGGTAGAAGCTCGGCAGGTCGCGGATCAGGCGGTCGGGCCAGCAGGCGGCGGACAGGCCGGCCTGCTTGCCGGGCATGAATTCCAGCGCGCCGTGGGTGCCGAAGTGCAGCACGGCATGGGCGCCGAAGTCCTCGCGGATCCAGCGGTAGAAGGCGCTGAAGGCATGGGTGGGTGCATGGCCGCCCTCGAAGAGCAGGCGCATCGGATCGCCCTCGATGCCGAAGGGCGGCTGCAGGCCGACGAAGACCTCGCCGAAGCTGCGGCCCAGCACCAGCAGCGAGGCGCCGTCGCTGAGCTGGCGGCCCGGCGCCGGGCCCCAGGTGGCCTCGATCTCGGCCAGGTGCGGCTCGCAGCGGATGTGGTCGGCGGTGGGGATGCGCGCATGCACATTCGCCTCGGTGCCGTGGCGGCTGGCATTGCCCTGCAGCAGGGCCTCGCGCAGCGCATCGACGCTCTCGGGCACGTCGACCCGGTAGCCCTCGGCCGCCATGCGGCCCAGCACATGGTGCAGGGACTCGAAGACGCCCAGGTGGGCGGCGCTGCCGGCCGCGCCGCCATTGGGCGGGAAGTTGAACAGCACGATGGCGATGCGGCGCTCGGCGCGCGGGCTGCGGCGCAGCGCGACCAGGCGGGCGACGCGGTCGGCCAGCATGGCGGCGCGCTCGGGATGCACGGCCATGTCGTGGCCGGCGGCGCGGCCGTCCTGCACCGCGGGCGTGGCCGGGGCCGTGCCCGCCGCCGGGGCGGTCGGGCCGGCCCGGCCGCCGAAGACCATGGCGCCGGTGGCGCCGTCCAGCTCGGGCAGGGCGACCATGATGGTCGACTCGACCGGCAGCAGGCCGCGCGAGGAATCCTGCCACTGGGTGAGCGACTGGAACTCGACCGGCATGGCGGCGAGATAGGGCACGTCGAGCCGGGCCAGCAGGGCTTCGGCCGAGCGCGAATCGTTGTAGGCCGGGCCGCCGACCAGGGAGAAGCCGGTCAGCGAGACCACGGCATCGACCCGGCTGCGCTCGCCGTCGAGGAAGTAGCGTTCCACCGCAGGCCGCGCATCCAGGCCGCTGGCGAAGACCGGGATCACGCGCAGGCCGCGCGCTTCCAGGGCGGCGATCACGCCGTCGTAGTGGGCGCGGTTGCCGGCCAGCAGGTAGCTGCGCATCAGCAGCAGGCCGACGGTGCCGGTGGCGCCCGGCAGGGCAGGCAGCTTGCCGGCGTCTTCCGACAGGCCCTGGGCGGCGGGGCCTGCCTGCAGGCGCGGGTGGTAGACGCCGACCTCGGGATAGGCCACCGGATCGGGCACGCTGCCGCGGCCGCGCAGGCCCTTGCGCGGGCCCTCGGCATAGCGGTCGACGAGAAAGTGAACGAGCGCGCCCAGGTTCTCCTGCGAGCCGGCCAGCCAGTACTGCATGGCCAGCATCCAGGCGCGCAGGTCCTGCGCGGTGCCGGGGATGAAGCGCAGGATCTTGGGCAGGCGGCGCAGCATGGCCATCTGCTGGGCACCGCCGCCGCCGGCCGGCTTGCCTTCGGCCGGCTTGCCACGCAGCTTGCGCAGCAGGGCCATGGGGCCGCCGCTGCTGCCGTCCATGCTGAAGCGGCCCATGCGGGTCAGCTTCATCACCGGCGCGGCCGAGAGCAAGGCGACGACGGCATCGCAATCGGGCCGGCGGGCCTGCAGGGCGTCGAGGACCGGCAGGTAGTGGTCCTCCATGAAGAGCATGGCGCAGATCAGCAGGTCGGCGCCCGCGATGGCGGCGCGGCAGCGCGCCAGGGCCTCGGCATCCTCGGCCCAGGCGCAAGCCAGGTGGACTTCGAAGACCAGGCCGGGCAACTGGCGCTCCAGCGTGGCCATGGCGCGCGCGGCGCTGCTGACCAGGTGGGCGTCCATCGTCACCAGCACGACCCGCATGCCGGTTCCGGCCGCGCCGGGCGCATGCGCCTCAGCGGCTGTAGTGCGCTTTGGCGTCATAGAGCGTCTCGACGGTGATGGTGGCCACGCCCAGCTCGCTGGCGTAGCGCTCGGTGTTGCGGCGGGCCTTGCCGCGCACGAAGAAGGGGATCTTGCCCAGCTCGCGCTCGGCCTCGGGCGCCCAGCGGGTGTCGATGGGGGCGGCGGCTGCGATCGGTGCGGCGGCGACGGCCGGGGTCGCCCGCGCGGGGGCGGCGGCTGGCTCGGCGGCCTGGGGCTGCGGCTCCGCCGTCAGAGGCTCCGGCAGCGCCTGCGCGGCCGGCCGGGCCGGGCCGCCCAGGTGCGAGGGGGCGGCGCCTTCGTGGAACTCGAAGTCGCCGCGGAACATGCCCAGCAGATGCTCTTCCAGGCCCATCATCAGCGGGTGCACCCAGGTGTCGAAGAGCACGTTGGCGCCCTCGAAGCCGAGCTGCGGCGCGTAGCGGGCCGGGAAGTCCTGCACATGCACAGGGGCCGAGATCACCGCGCAGGGCAGGCCCAGGCGCTTGGCGATGTGGCGCTCCATCTGCGTGCCCAGCACCAGGTCGGGCTGAAGCTCGGCGATGCGGGCCTCGACATCGAGGTAGTCGTCGGTGATCAGCGCCTCCAGGCCCAGGCTGGCGGCGGTCTCGCGCACCTCGCGGGCGAACTCGCGGCTGTAGCTGCCGAGGCCGACGACCTCGAAGCCCATCTCGCCCGCGGCGACCTTGGCCGCCGCCACCGCATGGGTGGCGTCGCCGAAGATGAAGACGCGCTTGCCGGTCAAGTAGGTCGAGTCGACCGAGGCGGCATACCAGCGGGCGCGGCGGTCCTCGGCGGCCAGGGCCGGCTCGGGGTCGACACCGGCCAGCGCGGCGACTTCGCGCACGAAGGCCTCGGTGGCGCGGCTGCCATAGGGCAGCACGGTGGTCGCGGGCTGGCCGAACTCGCGCTTGAGCCAGGCGGCGGCGGTGCCGGCAATCTCGGGGTAGAGCACGACATTGAAATCGGCCTCGCCCAGCGTGGCCAGCTCGCGCGGGCTGATGCCCAGCGGCGCGACATGGTGGATCTCGATGCCCAGCGCGGCCAGCAGGCGGCGGATCTCGGCCAGGTCATCGCGGTGGCGGAAGCCCAGGGCGGCGGGGCCCAGCACATTGCAGCGCCGGGGGCCGGCGGGCCGCGCCGGCAGCTCGCCGGCGGCACGGGCCTCGCGGCGGGCGCGGGCGGCCGGGCCGCAAAGGCTGCGGACGAGCTGGTAGAAGGTCTCGGCCGCGCCCCAGTGTTCCTTCTTCTGGTAGCTGGGCAGCTCCAGCGGGATCACCGGCACCGGCAGGTCGAGCGCACCGGCGAGGCCGGCCGGGTCGTCCTGGATCAGCTCGGCGGTGCAGGAGGCGCCGACGATCAGGGCCTCGGGCTGGAAGCGGGCATGGGCTTCGCGGACGGCCGTCTTGAACAGCTCGGCGGTGTCGCCGCCCAGGTCGCGGGCCTGGAAGGTGGTGTAGGTGACGGGCGGGCGGCGGTCGCGCCGCTCGATCATCGTGAACAGCAGGTCCGCATAGGTGTCGCCCTGGGGCGCATGCAGCACGTAATGCAGGCCGCGCATGGCCGTGGCGATGCGCATGGCGCCGACATGCGGCGGGCCTTCGTAAGTCCAGAGCGTGAGCTGCATGGTCGTCCGGGCTCAGGCCGCGAGCCGCTGGCGGCGGTCGAGCGGTCGGCTGAAGAGGGCGGCCAGGTCGCCGGCCTGGTCGTAGCCCTGGATGGGGCTGAAGACCAGTTCGATGGCCCACTTGGTGCTGAGGCCCTCGGCCTCCAGCGGGTTGGCCAGGCCCAGGCCGCAGACGGTCAGGTCGGGCGCGGCGGCGCGGCAGCGGTCAAGCTGGCGGTCGACGTCCTGGCCCTCGCTCAGCCGGGTGCCGGCCGGCAGCAGGGCCAGCTCAGCGGCCAGGTGGCCGCGGTGCAGGTAGGGGGTGCCGACTTCGGTGAGCCGCATGTCCAGCTCGCGCGACAGGAAGCGCGCCAGCGGCAGCTCAAGCTGCGAATCGGGGAAGAAGAAGATGCTGCGGCCGGCCAGCAGCGTGCGCTGGCGCTCCAGCGCGGCGCGGGCGCGGGCCCGGCCGGGCGCGGTGACGGCGTCGAAGTGCTCGCGCGAGATACCGAAGGCCTCGGCCGCGGCGGCCAGCCAGGCGGTGGTGCCCTCCTCGCCCAGCGGGAACAGGGCCGGCAGGTGGCGTGCGCCACGGCCCTCCAGGGCGCGGGCGGTGTCGCCCAGGAAAGGCTGGGCCAGCAGCATGCGGGTCTGCGGGCCGACCGGCGGCAGGGCACGCGACTGGCGCGGCGGCAGGAAGCGCACCGGCACGCCCAGGGCCTGGAAGAGCCGGGCGAACTGGTCCTCGACCACATCGGCCAGGGTGCCGACGACGAGCAGCTCGGGCGCGGCTTCGGCCGGCAGGGCGGGCAGCTCGGGCACCAGGGTAGCGAGGCAGGCGTCCTCGCCCTGGGTGAAGGTGGTCTCGATGCCGCTGCCGGAGTAGTTCAGCACCCGCACCCCGGGGGTGAAGCGCTGCGACAGGCGCTGGGCGGCGCGGGACAGGTCGAGCTTGATGACTTCCGAGGGGCAGGAGCCGACCAGGAAGAGCAGCTTGATGTCGGGCCGGCGCGTCAGCAGGCGCTCGACCACCCGGTCGAGTTCCTCGTTGGCATCGGCGAGGCCGGCGAGGTCGCGCTCCTCGATGATCGCGGTGGCGAAGCGCGGCTCGGCAAAGATCATCACGCCCGCCGCGCTCTGCATCAGGTGGGCGCAGGTGCGCGAGCCGACGATCAGGAAGAAGGCGTCCTGGATCTTGCGATGCAGCCAGACGATGCCGGTCAGGCCGCAGAAGACCTCGCGCTGGCCGCGCTCGCGCAGCACCGGCGCGCTGCTGCAGCCGCCGCCGGCGGCGGGGGGCAGCTCGTGCAGGGGCTGCACATGGATGGGGATGGGGGCGTTCATCGGGCCAGCTCCCGGCCCGGGCCGCGGGCGCTTGCAGGGGCCGGGCGCGGCGGCGCCTCCAGCCGGGCCAGGCGCAGCTTCCACAGGAACTGGCCGGCATTGACCGCATAGCTGGCGTAGGCGGCCAGGGCCAGCAGCAGACGCTCGCGCGCATCGAGGCCGAGGTCGTAGGCCATGGCCAGCACGCAGGCCAGGTGCAGGGCGATGACGCCGAAGCTGACCACATCCTCCCAGAAGAAGGCCGAGGCGAACAGCCAGCGGCCGAAGACCACCTTCTCCCAGATCGAGCCGGTCACCATGATGAGCAGCAGCACCGCCGTCTTGAGCTGCACCGACAGCTCGGCCGCGGCCTGGCCCTCGCCCGTGGCCAGGGTGCGCAGCACCAGGCCCAGGCTCACCAGGAAGACCAGGAACTGCAGCGGCGCCAGCACGCCTTGCACCAGGGTCCAGGGGCTGGCGTCGCGCCGGGCGCGTTCCTCGCGGCTGTAGATCGCCCGCGGGCTGCGGGTCGGATCGGCGGGGCTGGGGTCGGGGCGCTGCATTGACCCAATCTAGGATTTACTGCGAACAATGTCAATCTGAATTGACACTTTGACTTCCCGTGCCGACCGTGCCACAGCAATCCCGAGGCGCACGAAAGGCTGACACAAAGCGCTTGACGCGCTCCGAAGGCGTGATGAAACTGACGTCGTGGTGCCGTCATGGCGCACTGAGCGAGACGTTCCTCCCGCTCGGGCCACAAGGCCCGGAAAGGTCCGGACATCCGCGCGTGGACGCCGACAGGCCCACGCAAGAGGAGGCAGTTTGGAACGTGCGCGCGCCCAGCAGGCCCAGGCCCTGCCCCTCACCCGTTCGCGCCGTCGCGCCAACCGGTCGTCATCCGAGCATTCGAACGGGGGGCAGCCGCTGGCCGCCGAGCCCTTGCTCCCGGACTGCGAGGACGCTGCGCCCGACAGCAGTGTCCGCCTGGCCACCCTGGTCCGCACGATCGAAACCCACATCGTTCCGCGTCTGATGCTCACCCATCAGCGTGGCCCCCGGCCGGTGGCACCCACCCGCCTGCGGAAACTGGCGCCGCCCGCACTGGAAGAGGTCGAGGGCCTGGCCCAGGCCCTCATCGATGCCGATGTCGGTGCCGCCTGCCGCCTGATCGAAAAGGCCCGGCTGGTCGGCTACAGCCCCGAATCGCTGCTGCTGGAATGGTTGGCCCCGGCGGCCCGCCGCCTGGGCATCTGGTGGGCCGAGGACCGCTGCGACTTCACCCAGGTCACCATCGGCATGTGGCGGGCGCAGAACCTGCTTTGGGACTTGAAGCCGGCCTTCCAGCAGGCCCGCGGCGGCTCGGTCGACCGCAGCATCGTGCTGGTCACGGCCCCGCGTGCGCAGCACAGCTTCGGGGTCAGCATGCTGTCTGAGTTTTTCCGCCGCGCCGGCTGGCGGGTCGACAGCGATGCGATCGAAAGCTATGAATCCTTGCAGCAGCGTGTCTCCGACCAGTGGTTCGACGTGCTGGGCCTGTCCATCGGCTCGGAGCGGGAGCTTCAGGGACTGCCGTCCGTTATCATTTCCCTCAGAGAAGCATCGATGAACCCCGAGCTTGTGGTGCTGGTCGGCGGGTCGATCTTTCTCGACGATCCGGGCCGAGCTTTGATCCTCGGCGCCGATGGCACGGCGGCCAGCGCACCGGCCGCCGTCGCCCTGGCAGAGCGGCTTGTGGCAACCCTCACGGAGCTGGCCTGCGGGCCCTTGTTGTGATCGCACCAGCCCCGCGTTTTCCTGTCCATCCATTGCAGTTTCTGGATGCCATGCGAGTGGCCCTGGCCTCGATCGGATTCGTTCGAGGCCAACTCCCCTAGTGCTCCATGAATGCTGCGCTGACCATGCCAGAGGGTCTCGATCCGAACACCGCGGTTTCGTTGCTGGCCAACACCGCGGACCTCACCCTCTTGCTGGATCCGGCAGGCGTGATCGAAAACGTCGCGCTGGGCAAGCAGGACATCGAGCTTGAAGCCTGTCTGGGCTGGCGCGGCCGGCCCTGGATCGAGACGGTCAGCCTCGACAGCCGCGACAAGGTCGAGCAGCTCCTGCGCAGCCCGCGCCGCAGCGGCCACCCGACCTGGCGCCACGTCAACCATCCCGACCTCAGCGGCCAGGGCAGCGACCTGCCGGTGCTTTACACCACCATGGCCCTGCCCGGCATGAACCGGGTGATCGCCGTCGGCCGCGAGATGCGCACCACGGCCGAGCTGCAACAGCGCCTGGTCGATGCCCAGCAGTCCATCGAGCGCAACTACGCCGGCCTGCGCCACCTGGAAACCCGCTACCGCCTGCTCTTCCAGTCGGTCAGCCAGGCCGTGCTGATTGCCGATGCCGGCCAGCTCCGCATCAGCGAGCTGAACCCCGCCGCCGTAAGCCTGCTCGGCCCGGCCGGCCGGCGGCTGATGCACCGCTCGCTGCTTGAAGCCTTCCATCCCGACTCGCATGCCAGCGTGCTTGCGATGCTGGAGCACCTGCGCGTGCAGGGCCGCAGCGACACCCTCACCGTCCGCAGCACCGAGCCCGAAAGCCAGGAGCTGCGCCTGCATGCCTCGCTGTTCCGCCAGGAACACGGCAACGCCCTGCTGCTGCGCCTGAGCCCGGCGCTGGCGCGCGGCCGCCACGCCGCCGAGGCGCAGGCCCCCGACGCTCTGGCCGAATCCCTGCTGCGCGTGGTCGAGCGCGCGCCCGATGGCCTGGTCGTCACCGACCTCGACGGTCAGGTGCTGGTGGCCAACCCGGCCTTCATGGACATGGTCCAGCCCGACCCGACCGAGCCCGTGCTCGGCCAGCCCATCAGCCGCTGGCTGGGCCGCTCCTCGGTGGACTTCCGCGTGCTCTCGGCCAACCTCAAGCAGCGCGGCTCGGTGCGGCTCTATGCCACCACCCTGCGCTCGGCGCTGGGCGCGCAGATCGAGGTCGAGGTCTCCGCCGTCGCCGTGCCCGAGGGCGAGCCGCCCTGCCTGGGCTTCGCCGTGCGCGACATCGGCCGCCGCCTCAACCAGGACGCCCGCGGCGAGCGCGTGCTGCCGCGCACCGTCGGCCAGCTTGTCGATCTGGTCGGCCGCGTGCCGCTCAAGGACATCGTGGCCGAGACCAGCGAGCTGATCGAACAGCTCTGCATCGAAGCCGCCCTCCAGCTCACACGCGACAACCGCGCCTCGGCCGCCGAGATGCTCAGCCTCTCGCGCCAGAGCCTTTATGTGAAGCTGCGCCGCTACGGCATGGTCGACAACGTGCCCTCCGTCGACGGCGAGGCCGGCGAAGGCGCGAGCGCCCCCGCCAAGCGCGCAAGACAAAGCAAGTAGATGCCCCAGTGACATGCTTGAGTGTCAATAAGAATTGACATTCTAAGGGGGTGACCGAAGAATCGGTCCATGAGCCGCCCCCGCATTTCGACCGTGACCGAGCTGCTCAAGCCGATCACCTGGTTCCCGCCCATGTGGGCCTTCGCATGCGGGGTGGTGGCGTCAGGGCTGCCGCTGGCCAGTCGCTGGCCCGAAGTCCTGCTGGGCCTCTTGCTCGCCGGCCCCCTGGTCTGCGCCAGCAGCCAGGCCGTCAACGACTGGTTCGACCGGCATGTCGATGCCATCAACGAACCCCACCGGCCCATCCCCTCGGGCCGCATGCCGGGCCGCTGGGGCTTCTACATCGCCCTGGCCTGGACGGCCCTCTCCCTGCTGGTGGCCAGCTCGCTCGGCCCCTTCGTCTTCGCCGCAGGCGTCTTCGGCCTGCTGCTGGCCTGGGCCTACAGCGCACCGCCGCTGCGGCTCAAGCGCAATGGCTGGTGGGGCAACGCCGCCTGCGCCGTCTGCTACGAGGGCCTGGCCTGGGTGACCGGCGCGGCCGTCATGGCCTGGGGCGCCTGGCCCGAGCACCGCTCGCTGCTGCTGGCGGCGCTCTACAGCGCCGGGGCGCACGGCATCATGACCCTCAACGACTTCAAGTCGCTCGACGGCGACCGCCGCACCGGCATCGCCTCGCTGCCCGTGCAGCTCGGCCCGCAGCGCGCCGCGCAGGCCGCCTGCGCCACCATGGCCCTGCCCCAGCTTCTCGTCATCGGCCTGCTGCTGCACTGGCAGGCGCCGCTGCACGCCGTGGGCGTGCTGGGCCTGCTGGCCGCCCAGGGCCTGATGATGCGGCGCTTCCTGGCCGACCCGCTGGGCCGCGCCACCTGGTTCAGCGCCGGCGGCGTCTCGCTCTACGTGCTGGGCATGCTGCTCAGCGCCCTGGCCCTGCGCCAGGGGGGCGCGGCATGAGCGGCGGGCCCGATCTCGGCTGGGGCGGCATCGCCCGCCTGGGCCTGGTGCAGGCCGCGCTCGGCGGCCTGGTGGTGATGACCACCTCCACCCTCAACCGGGTCATGGTCGTCGAGCTGGGCCTGCCCGCCGTGCTGCCCGGCCTGCTGGTGGCCCTGCACTACCTGGTGCAGATCGCCCGGCCGCGCATGGGCCATGGCAGCGACCAGGGCGGCCGTCGCACCCCCTGGATCCTCGGCGGCATGCTGGTGCTGGCGCTCGGCAGCCTCACCGCCGCCGCCGCCGTCGCCTGGATGGACAGCGCCCGCGGCCCCGGCCTGGCCCTGGCCGTGCTGGGCTTCGTGCTCGTCGGCCTGGGTGTCAGCGCCGGCGGCACCGCCCTGCTCACCCTGCTGGCCAAGCGCGTGGCCCCGGCACGGCGGGCGCCGGCGGCCACCGTCGTCTGGCTGATGATGATCTTCGGCTTCGCGCTCACCGCCGGCCTGGCCGGGGCCTGGCTCGATCCCTACAGCCCGCAGCGCCTGCTTGCCGTCTCGGCCGGTGTCGCCCTGCTGGCCCTGCTGATCAGCGTGCTGGCCCTGCGCGGCCTGGAAGGCCCAGCCGCCGCGCCGGCCCCGGCCGACCCCGCCGGCCGGCCTGCCGCCGCCCCGCTGCGCTTCCGCGCCGCCCTGGCCGCCGTCTGGGACGAAGCCGCCGCCCGGCGCTTCACCGTCTTCGTCTTCGTGTCCATGCTGGCCTTCAGCACGCAGGACCTGATCCTCGAACCCTTCGCCGGCCTCGTCTTCGGCTACAGCGCCGGCCAGTCCACCCAGCTTGCCGGCGCCCAGCACGGCGGCGTGCTCGTCGGCATGCTGCTGGCGGCCACGGCCGGCGGGCGCTTCGGCGGCCGGCCGGTGGGCACGCTGCGCGGCTGGATGGTCGGCGGCTGCCTCGCCTCCGCCCTGGCCCTGGCCGGCCTGGTACTGGCCGGGCAGCAAGGGCCGGGCTGGCCGCTGCTGGCCAATGTGGTCTTGCTCGGCGTGGCCAACGGCGCCTTCTCGATCGCCGCCATCGGCTCGATGATGCAGCTCGCCGGCCAGGGCGGCCCGGGCCGCGAGGGCCTGCGCATGGGCCTGTGGGGCGGCGCCCAGGCCCTGGCCTTCGGTCTCGGCGGCCTGCTCGGCACCGTGCTGAGCGACCTGGCCAATCTCTGGATCGACGCCCCCGGCCCGGCCTATGCCCTGGTCTTCGCGGGCGAGGCCCTGCTCTTCCTTGCCGCCGCCGCCGTCGCGCGCGGCATCCAGCGCGCCGGCCCCGCCGCACCGCGCAGCCCCACCGAGGCCGGGCTCCGCGGCCCCTGGCTCCGACCCGGACCCCGCCCATGAACCCGTCCCGCCCCGCCACCGCTTCGAGCGCCGCCGCAGCCCCTGTCAACCTGCGACCCGCCGTGCTCGTCGTCGGCGGCGGGCCGGCCGGCGCCACCGCCGCGCACGACCTGGCCCGCGAAGGCCTCAGCGTGCTGCTGCTCGACCGCGCCGGCCGCATCAAGCCCTGTGGCGGCGCCGTGCCGCCACGGCTGATCCGCGACTTCGAGATCCCCGACCACCTCATCGTCGCCAAGGCCCGGGCCGCGCGCATGATCTCGCCGGTCGGCCGGCAGGTCGACATTCCCATCGAGGGCGGCTACGTCGGCATGGTCGACCGCGAGGTCTTCGACGAATGGCTGCGCGATCGCGCCGCCCAGGCCGGCGCCCAGCGCCTCAACGGCCACTTCGAGCGCCTGGAGCGCGAGCCCGACGGCAGCGCCCGCGTCATCTGCCGCGACGCCCAGGGCGAGACCTTCGTCGTCCACCCCCGCCACATCGTCGGCGCCGACGGCGCGCGCTCGCAGATCGCCCTGCAAGCCGTGCCGAAGGCCGAAGGCGGCCGCTTCGTCTTCGCCTACCACGAGGTGCTCAAGCGCCCGCAGCCCGAACCCGCCGGCTACGACGGCAGCCGCTGCGATGTCTATTACCGCGGCAGCCTCTCGCCCGACTTCTACGGCTGGGTCTTCCCGCACGGCGACACCCTCAGCGTCGGCAGCGGCAGCGCCGACAAGGGCTGGTCGCTGCGCGCCTCGGTCGGCCGGCTGCGCGAGGCGGCCGGGCTGGAGGGCTGCGAGCTGCTGCGTCGCGAAGGCGCGCCCATCCCGCTCAAGCCCCTGCCGCGCTGGGACAACGGCCGCGACGTGGTCCTGGCCGGTGATGCCGCCGGCGTCGTCGCCCCCGCCTCGGGCGAAGGCATCTACTACGCCATGCTCGGCGGGCGGCTTGCGGCCGAAGCCGTGTCCCGCGCCATCGTCCATGCCGATGGCCGGCAACTCGCCTACGCCCGCAAGGCCTTCATGCGCGATCACCGCAAGGTCTTCTGGATCCTCGGCATCATGCAGCGCTTCTGGTACGTCAGCGACAAGCGCCGCGAACGCTTCGTGAGCATCTGCGCCGACCGCGACGTGCAGCAACTCACCTTCGAGTCCTACATGAACAAGGCCCTGGTCCGCGCCCGCCCCATGGCGCATGTGCGCATCTTCTTCAAGGACCTCGCCCACCTGCTCGGCCTGATCCGGGCATGAGTGCGCGGCGCGGATGGCGCCGCGCCCCCGTCGCCGTCGCGGCGGGCGTGGCCCTGCTCACCGCCCTGCTCGGCGGCGCCGTCACCGATGTCGGCCCCTGGTACCAGGCCCTCAAGCAGCCCGCCTGGAAGCCGCCGGATTTCCTCTTCGGCCCGGCCTGGACGCTCATCTACACCCTCACCGCCTGGGCCGCCGTGCGCTGCTGGGATGCCGCGCCCGATGCCGCCGCGCGCCGCGCCGTGCTGCGCGACTTCGGCCTCAACGCCGGCCTGAACCTCGCCTGGAGCGTGATCTTCTTCGGCCTGCGCCGGCCCGACTGGGCCCTGGTCGAGGTCGTGCTGCTCTGGCTCTCCGTCGCCTGGCTGGTGGGGCGCAGCCGCCGGGTGCCGGGCTGCACCCTGATGCTGCTGCCCTACCTGCTCTGGGTCGCCTTCGCCGGCGCGCTCAACGCCGCCATCGTCTTCCCGGGGGCCTGAGGCCAGGCGCACGGGCCCGCGGCTCCGGGCTTGCCCGGGGCCCGGCCTGATCGGGCAAAAGTCCCAGCCGGTCGCTCCGGGGGGCGGGGGATCATCCGCGGCTTTTGCGCCGCCCTCCCCCTCCCGCCCTGCGCCGATGAGCTTTGAATGGTTCGGTCCGGCCCGCTCGCTGCGGCGCTTCCAGAGCCGCATCTCGCTGGGCTATGTGCTGCTGATCGTCTTCAGCGGCGTGCTCGGCCTGCTCGGCACCCGGCCCTGGGAGGCGGTCTCCAGCGAGATCAGCCGCCTCGCCGCGCTGGAATCCGAGGTCTATGCCATCCGCGGCACCCTCTACCGCCAGGTCAAGGAAGTCTTCGACGACATCCTGCTCGGCGACCCCAGCGCCCGCAATGAATACGGCGCCTTCACCCGCGGTATCGAGAAGCGCTTCGACCAACTGGAGCAGCAGCTCCGCCATTCCGAGGAAATGCGCCTGGCCCGCGAGCTGCGCGATGCCTACGGCGAGGTGCTGCGCATCAGCGAAACCCTGATGCGCAACACCCGGCCGGGGCCGGAGGGCCAGCTCCCGGCCGAGACGCAGTCCATCCTGCGCCTCATGCACACCGAGATCGAGTCCGGCGCCTTCCAGCACTACGAAGACGCGCTCGCCCGCTTCGAGGCCCTGCTCCAGCGCCAGCATGCCGAGCAGACCCGCCAGCTCGCCTTCCTCACCCGCTGGGTGCCGGTGGTGCTCGCCCTCACCCTGGCCCTGGCCGCTTTGCTGATGGTCTATTCCAGCGCCCACCTGCGGCGCCACTTCAGCCGGCCGCTGGGCGATGTGCTCGATGCCACCCGCCGCATCCGCGACGGCGACCTCGCCCACCGCGTGCCCGACCGCGGCACCACCGAGCTGCGCAGCCTCGCCCAGGGCATCAATGCCATGGCCGCCGAGCTGGCCGCCAGCCGCCAGGCCCTGGTGCAGTCCGAACGGCAGGCCGTGCTGGGCGCGCTCATCCCCGTGGTGGCGCACAACATCCGCAACCCCCTGGCCAGCATCCGCGCCACCGCCCAAATTGCCGATACGCCCGGCCTGCCGGCCGACACCCGCGAGGCCCTGGCCGACATCATCGGCGCCAGCGACCGCCTTGCCGCCTGGACGCACGCCCTGCTCTCCTACCTGCATCCCCTGCAACCGCGGCCCGTCGCCACCGACCTGCGCCAGGTCGCCGACCAGGCCCTGGCCCTGCATGCCGCCGTGCTCGACGGCCGCCAGATCACCATCGAGCGCATGGGCTGGAGCCAGCCCCTGGTCGTGGCGATCGACCCCGAGCTGCTGGAACAGGCCGTCAGCGCCCTCATCGTCAACGCCGCCGAAGCCTCGCCCCCCGGCGCCCCCCTCAGCCTCGCCCTGGGCGCCCATGCCGACGAAGCCTGGCTCAGCGTCCGCGACCGCGGCCCCGGCTGGCGCGGCCCGCCCGCCCTGCACGGCCTGCCGCCCCTGCCCAGCAGCAAGCCCGGCGGCAGCGGCCTCGGCCTGCCCTTCTGCACCAAGGTCTGCGAAAGCCATGGTGGCCGGCTCGAATTCCTCAGCCCGTCCAGCGGCGGCACCGAAGCCCGCATCCGCCTGCCGCGCCGGCCCGGCACGCCCCTGTCCGCCTGGGCCGCCACCGCGGAGGCCGAAGCCGACCCCGCCGCCCCCCAAGGCACCGCTGCCCAAGGCACCACCGCCCCCCTCAGCGCCGCCCTGCACACCGCCTTCCACGCCTGGGCGCAGCGCTACGCCAGCAGCTTCGACCGACCCCGCCGATGAACAGCAGCAGCCCCACCCCGCCCGCCGAGCCCAGCGGCCCGGCCCTGCTCATCGTCGACGACGAAGCCCTCTTCGCCCGCGCCGCCGCCCGCCACCTGGGCCGCGCCGGCTACGCCTGCCAGGTCGCCGGCAGCCTGCAGGAAGCCCGCACCCAGCTCCAGCGCCAGCCGCCCGCCCTGGTGCTGCTCGACATGCGCCTGCCCGACGGCCACGGCTTCGAGCTGCTCGCCGCCCACCCGCCGGGCGAATCGGCCGAGCGGCCCAGCTTCATCATGCTCACCGCCTACGGCGAGCTGGAAGACGCCGTCGAAGCCATGAAGCTCGGCGCCGCCGACTATGTGAAGAAACCGGTCGATCTCGACGAACTGCGCCTCGTCGTCGAGAAGACCCTCTCCACCGCCCAGCTCCGGCGGCGGGTGGACTACTCGCGCGAGCGCAGCGTCCACGCGCTCGACGAAGTGCAGATGCTCGGCGACAGCCCCGCCCTGCGCGCCGCCCGCGAACAGCTCGAAGCCCTGGGCCGCCTCGCCCCGCGCGCCGGCATCGCCCCGCCCACCGTGCTGCTGCTCGGCGAGACCGGCACCGGCAAGGACGTCGCCGCCCGCGTGCTGCACCGCAGCGGCCCCCTGCGCGAGCGGCCCTTTGTGCAAATCGACTGCGCCTCGCTGCCGCGCGAGCTGATCGAAGCCGAACTCTTCGGCCACGAGAAAGGCGCCTACACCGGCGCCCAGGCGCGCCGCGTCGGCCTCATCGAAGCCGCCGAGGACGGCACCGTCTTCCTCGACGAACTCGGCGAGCTCGGCCTCGAACTCCAGGCCAAGCTGCTCAATGTGCTGGAGCGCCGCGTCGTGCGCCGCGTCGGCGCCGTGCGCGAGCAACCCGTCAGCGCCCGCTTCGTCGCCGGCACCAACCGCGACCTGGCCGCCATGGTCGCCGCCGGCCAGTTCCGGGCCGACCTCTACTACCGCCTCAACGTCATCAGCGTCACCCTGCCGCCGCTGCGCCGGCGCGAGGCCGACGTGCTCCTGCTCGCCCGCCACTTCGCCCTGCAGACCGCGCGCCGCTACGGCCTGCCCGACCCCGTGCTGCTGCCCGAGGCCGAAGCCGCCCTGCGCCACTACGCCTGGCCCGGCAATGTGCGCGAGCTGCGCCACCTCATCGAACGCGCCGTGCTGCTCGGCGGCGGCGCGCCACTGGGTGCGGCCGGCCTGGGCCTGCCGGCGGCCGAGCCCGCCGCTGCGCCCGCCACCACGCCCGCCCTAACGCCCGCCGATTTGGCCGCGCCCGCCCGCGCAGGCGCCGAGGCCGGCGCCCTCGACGCCATGACCCTCGAAGAAGCCGAGCGCCACCTCGTCGAACGCGCCCTCGCCCGCTGCCGCGGCAATGTCTCGGAAGCCGCGCGCCAGCTCGGCATCACCCGCATGGCCCTGCGCTACCGGCTGGAGAAGTGGCGCGCCTTCGGCCCGGCCGAACGGCCCGAAGGCGCATAAAAAAAGCCGCCCGGCTTGCGCCGGACGGCCCAGAGGAACTGGCCCCCCTTCGAGGCCAGCCCACGATCATTCAAGCATCAGATCAGCGGCAGTTGCAGCGCGATGTCGGCGGTCGCCACCGAATCCAGGCTCACGCCCACGCTGGTGCTGTCCAGGTTCAGCAGCGGGTCCAGGGCGCCGTCGAGCTGATCGACCAGGCCGGCCACCGGGGCCGGCAGGGCCACCGGCAGCTCGGGCAGCGCGGCCAGCACGCTGTTGGCTGCGTCGACCACGGTGTCCACCACCTCGACCAGACCGCCCAGGCCACCCAGGCCGGCGGCCAGGTCACCCAGCACCGGCACGTCGTTGAGGCCGCCCAGGTCCAGGGCCGGCAGCGAAGGCAGGCCGCCCAGGTCCAGCGCCGGCAGGGCCGGCAGACCGCCGCCGACCGGCAGCAGCGCCAGCAGGCCACCCGCGTCCGGCAGGGCCGGCAGCGCAGGCAGGCCGCCGTCCAGCGGCAGCAGGGCCAGCAGGCCGCCGACATCCGGCAGGGCCGGCAGCGCGGGCAGACCGCCGTCCAGCGGCAGGCCACCCAGCAAGCCGCCGACGTCCGGCAGGCCGCCCAGCAGACCGCCGACATCCGGCAGGCCCGACAGGCCACCGCCGACCGGCAGCAGGCCCAGCACGTCGTCCAGCGCCGGCGCGGCGGGCAGGCCCGGCAGGCTGGGCAGGGCGGGCAGGTTGCCGGCGGCCAGGCCGTCCAGGGTGTCGAGCAGCGGGTCCACGGCCACCAGGGCGGCGTCGACCAGGGCCACGCCGTTGTTCACGGTGGCCAGGGTGCCCAGCACGGCCGGGGCGGCGGCTTCGTTCAGGCCGGAGACGGCGTCCGAGCTCAGGGCCAGCAGGTTGGCGGCCGTGGCGGCCACCGGGGCCAGTTGCGGCGCGGCAGCCAGCACCGGCGCCAGCGCGTCGGCCAGGGTGGCACCCACGGTGTCCACGCCACCGGCGGCCAGGTCCAGCAGCGGGTCGATGGCGGCGCCGTCCAGCAGCACCAGGGCGCCGCCGGTGGCGGCGGTCACCGCGCCCAGCAGGTCGCTGGCGCCAGCGGCCAGGGCATTCAGGCTGGGGTCAGCCAGCAGGGCCTGCACGCCGTCGATGACGTCTTGCAGCAGGTCCACGCCGCCGGCCACCAGGGGCACCACGGTCGCGTCGACGATGCTTTGGATTTCGTCGATCAGGGCATTCAGGTCGCCCAGGCCCGGCAGATCGGGCAGGTCGGCGGCGGGCAGCGCGCCCAGCAGGCCGTCAAGTTGACCGGTCAGGTCGCCGAGCAGGTCTTCGAGCTTGCCGATCAGGGCATCCGGCGCGGCCAGCGAGGTCAGGCCCAGCGGCAGGTCGACGGGCAGGTCCACCGGCAGGGCGGGCAGGCCCGGCAGGCCGGGCAGCGCGGGCAGGGCCGGCAGGGCCAGCGACGGCAGGGTGGCCGGCAGGGCCGACTCCAGCTCGTCGATCACGCTGGTCACAGCGGTGGGCAGCACCGGCAGGCTCAGGGGCAGCGGCGTGGTCAGGCTGGAAAGGGTGGAGGTGAGGCTCATGCGGGCTCCGGGTCGTGTTCTGGGAAAGGGCGCGGACAAACACGTCCGACCTGCCGATTACCGCCTGCCCCTGTTACCGGATTCACACATTTGCTTGCCCGGCTGACAAAAGCTCAACACCCCCCCGGAATCGGGGCCCCGGGCCCGCATCCGCCCGCCGAGCCACCCCCCAGCGCCGGTGGCTGCGCAGCAACCACGCTGCGGCCACCCTGGTTGCCGGGCAACCAGCCGCCCGGCCGGGGCCGGCCGCAGGCTTCGGGAAGAACTCCGGGACGCCTTCCGACGAATCAAGCACTTGCCGACCACCGTCTGGGGCTTACCCCAGGCTTGCGGCCGGCTGGCACGTGGCCTGCCTTCTACAGCGCCACGCAAGTCGGGGCAGACCCCTCGCAAGAGGGTCATGCGTCGGGCCGCAAGGCCTCCCCACCGCGGTGGCGCAAGCCGCCGCCCGCAGCCGGCTCCCCGACGGCCTGCGGTGCATCCCGTTCTCCCCCGGGGGGTTCCGAACCCAAACAAGTCTCTGGAGACACACCATGCTGCAATCCATCAAGAAGTTCCTGAAGGACGAAGAAGGCCAGTCGATGGTCGAGTACGGCATCACCCTCGGCGGCATCGCCGCGGTGTCCTACATCGCCGTCGTCGTGCTGGGCGACAAGACCGCCGACCTCTACGCCTGGATGGCCAACCACCTGCCGGGCGGCGAAGCCGACGAAGGTCTGGCCCAAGTGCGCCTGACCGCTGATGGCCTGGTGGGCCTGGACGAAGATGGCGCTGAGTACCGCTTCGCCGAGCGCACCAGCGATGCTGCGACTCAAGGCACTTCGACGCTGAACTACACCATGAACGCCACCCTGGGTGGCGGTTCCGCGTATGAGGCGGGCGATGGTGGTTGGAACGTTGTGACCGACGTCAACGCCTCCGGTATCGAACCGGGCCTCTGATCAGCCTAATCGGGCATTAGCAGCTCGATTCAGTTCACGGCCCGTCCGGCCTCCCCGCCGGACGGGCCGTTCCCTTTTCCAGGCGCGATTCGGGACGGACTCCCGACCTCGCCCGGGGCTTCCACGCTCGGCAAGCCGGCCCGGCCTGCCTACAGTGCGGGGCGCTCCAATCGACTCCCCCTGCCGGGGGTTTTTCACTTTCTACCGGTCGCCCTTGCCGTGGACGCCCCCACCCTCAGCTCCGCCAGCCAGCAGATTGCGCCGCCCCTCTTCCTGGGCCTGAGCGTGCTGGGCCTGGCCGTGGCGCGCAGCGACCTGAAGCACCGCCGCATTCCCAACGACTACCTGCTGGGCGGCCTGCTCTATGCCACCGCCATCTTCATCTTCTTCACCGTGCCGGGCGGCTGGAAGCTCACCGCCCAGGCCCTGGGCTTTGCCCTGCTGGGCATGCTGATGGGCATGGGCCTGATGGCGCCGGCCCTCATCTACCGCCAGGTGGCCGCGGGCGATGTGAAGTTCATGATGGTCATCGGCTACTTCCTGGGCCCCTTCGGCGCCATCTTCGCGCTGCTGAATGCCGCCCTGATCGGCGGGCTGTGGGCGCTGTGGATCGCGGCGCGCAGCGGCGGCCTGGGCAATGTCTGGCGCAACCTGCGCTTCATGGGCCGCAGCCTGTGGCTGTCGGGCTTCAGCCGCGTGGGCTGGGATCTCTCCAGTGCCGGCGCCCTGCGCATGCCCTATGGCGTGGCCCTGGCCCTGGGCGCCTGGCTGGTGATCGCCTGGCAACTGGGCCGCCACCCGGCCGTGCGCGGGGCGCTGGGCCTGGGCTGAAGCCTGCGCCCGCCCGCCATGCGCCCCGCCCTGCCCCGGCCCGGCTTGCAGCGCCCCGCCCTGCGGCGGCGCGCCCGCGGCCGCGCGGCGCAGGCGGGGCAGGCGCTGATCGAGTTCGCCATCCTTGCCATGCTCATCTTCCTGCTGCTGGCCGGCGGGGTGGAGCTGTTCACGGCCAGCGTCGGCGGCGAGCGCAGCCGCGCCGCGGCCGAAGCCGGCGCCGAGCAATGGCGCGCCGTGGTGGGCGAGCATGGCCAGCCCGAGCTGGCGCTGGAAGGCGCCAGCAGCACGGTGATTGCCGTGGCCTACGGCCTGGCCGGCTCCGAGCCCGGCACGGCGGCCGAATACGGCCTGGGCGAACACGACTTCGGCGTCTTCGAGGCGCCGGGCTGCGAGGCCGTGCTGGACGGCTATTGCATCGAGCCCGGGCACGGCCTGCCCCTGCCGGCCGACCGGCCGGGCACGCCGGCGCTGGAGGGCGATGTCTACCTGTTCAACCCGGTGCCGGTGGATGTGAGCGCCTGCGTGCCCGAGGGCCGCAGCGCGCCGGCCCATGAGGGTTGCGTGCGGCGCATCTTCGAAGGCTGCCCGGCCGCCAGCGCGCCGGGCGCCGAGGGCTGCGTGGAGGATTACGCCGGCCTGCCGGCGCTGAACCAGGCGCTTTACGGCCTCTACCAGTTGCACTGCATCGACGAGAGCAGCTTCAACCCCGGCGATGCGATGCGGCAGATGGCCTGCCCCGAGAAGCGCTCGCCCGACACCGATGCCGTGCGCTGGCTGCTGCGCCTGCCGGGCAAGCACTTCATCAAGCCGCAGGATGTGGCGGCGGCCGAGGATGCCGCCGCAGCCGCCGGCCTGGCCGACAACCCCTGCCCCCTGGGCAGCACCTGCCTGACGGTGGTGGACAGCCGGGCCGCGCCGGTGCTGGCGGACTTCGCCTCGGGCAAGCCCAACCCCAAGCCCATGTTCGAGCTGGACTGCCAGGAGGCGGCGGGCAGCGGCGGCTTCGAGCCCTGCGACAGCCGCGATGCGCCGGCCGGCCTGTGCTGGGCGCCCCCGGCCGCCAGCGCGGTGGTGCAGGCGCCCGTGCCGCTGGCCTGCCGGGTGCGGGTGCAGGCGCGCTACCGGCATCACTTCAACGGCTTCCTGGCCAGCGCCTTCTACAGCGGCAGCAACCTGACCGGCCGGCCGCTGCCCGAGGACCTGACCCTGCTGCTGGACCGCGGCGTGCAAGTGACGGGCCTGTGCCCTTCCGACCAGGTGGCCCTGGGCGGCGAGCAATGTGTGCCCTCGGGCCTGGTGACCGGGCCGCTGGCGAACTTCCGGGAGGATCCGGGCGCCGGGGGCTACGGGGCCGATGTGACTTCGGTGGGCGCGGGCACGGTGGCGGGGGCGGCTTCGGCGCCGGACCGGCTGCTGCGCAACTACTTCCTGATCCCGTCCAAGGACTTTCTGGGTTGCGCCAGCACCTCGGTGCAGCGCGAGGGCGGGCAGCTTCGCGCGCCGGTGCAGGCCTGCAACTGAGCGGCAGCCCGCAGCTCGACTTTCTCTGGGATTCTCACGATGGCGACTTCCCCCCTTCCGCGCCGCAGGCGCGGCACGAGCCCGCTGATCCTGCCCCTGGCCGCCCTGGTGCTGGCGGCGGTGGGCGGCGCGATCTGGTACTTCACCCGAGGCGAGCCGGCCCGGCCGGCCGCCCCGGTGCGGCCGGCCGGCACGGTGGCCGTGCCGGTGGCCGTGCGCGCCCTGCCCAAGGGCACGGAGATGGAGGGGCCGGGCCTCATCCGCCCCATGTACCTGCGGCCCGAGCAGGTGCCACCGGATGCCATCCTGCAGCCCAATTCGCTGCTGAACCGGGTGACGCAGGTTTCGCTGCGGCCGGGCGAGTACTTCAGCGAAGGCAAGCTGGCGCCGGTGGGGGCGCCCAATGGCTTCTCGGGCCTGCTGCGGCCGGGCTTTCGCATGGTGGTGATGAATGCGGGGGCGCTGGGCGGGGTGTCGCGCTTTTTGCGTGAAGGCGATGTGGTGGACATCGTCGCCACCTCGGGCGGGGCGCCGGGCGGGCGCAACCGCAACAACACCAACCTGGTGGCCACGGGCAACAGCCTGCAACCGGGCACGCCTGCACCCTCGGTGCGGAATGCCCAGGCCAATGCGGCCAATGCCGCCACCGAACAGGGCCTGGCCCTGGTGGCCCAGGCGGTGCGGGTGGTGATTGCCCCGCCGCCGCCGCCGCGCCAACAACAACGCAACCGCCGCGCGCCGCCGCCCAGCCAAGAGATGGCGCTGGAAGTGCATGAGGACGATGCGCCCACCCTGCAACTGGCGATGGTGAGCGGCCGGGTGCTGCAAGTGGTGCACCGGCCCTTCAACGATGTGGAGCGGGTGGACCCGACGGAAGCCCGGCTGGCACGCATGCCGCGCGATCCGCGGGTGATCGAGATCATCGAAGGCGGCGGTCGCCGCACGGTGGCGGCAAGCTACGACGAATGAGGGCGCCGGGCCGGATGCCGGCCCAGTGGCATGCCGCTGCCGCCCCTCCCCCTCTGCCCTCCGGCTGACTCAAGAAAGAACGAGCATGAAGATCGTGTTGCGCATCCTGCAAGTGCTGCTGGCCCTGGCCGTGATCGTGGTGGTGATCGCGGCGGTCAAGGGCGGCTGAGCGGGCGGCCGGGGCGGCTGGCCCGACCGGGGCCGGGCCGCCCGGCGCTTGCTGGCGCGGCATGTGCCCGCCCGGCTCAGGGCAGGGCGCGGCGCCAGGGGCCGGGCAGGGGCTCGCGGCGGCAGTAGAAGTGACGCCCGGCCTCGGCCGTGGCGCAGGCGGCGAACATGCGCTGCACGTCTTCGCGCCAGTCGAATTCGCGCAGGCGCTGGCTGACGTAGGTGGCATCGTCCAGCCGGCCGGCGCGGGCCAGGGCGATCGCGTATGCGCGCAGCAGGCGCACATCCAACCCCTGGCTGAGCGCCACCGAGAACTGCACGGGCTGGGGCACGGCGCGCGGGTGCTTGAGCAGCAGGTAGCTGGCGTAGTGGCCGTAGATCGGCCCGCGTTCGGCCTGGCGCACCGCCTCCAGGCGGGCCTTCGGATCCTGGATGGTGAGGATGGGTTCGAGCAGGCGGTAGTCGCGCCAGCCGGCCAGCGCGGCCAGGGCGGCCAGCAGGCCCAGGTTGGCGCGCAGGCCCCAGGCCCGGGGGGCGGGGGTCGGCACGGCGACGGACGCTTGGGCCGCGGCCCCGGCCGGGTCGGCCGGCAGGGCTTGCGGGGCGAGGCCCAGCGGCCCCAGCAGGGCGCCGAGCAGCCAGCAGGCGGGCAGCAGGAAGTAGGCGTACCAGAGCGGGTACTCCAGCAGGCTGTGCAGCAGCAGGGCGGCCAGCATGAGGGCGGCCACGGTGGCGGCCGGGCTGCGCGGCATCAGGCGGCTGCCGCGCCACAGGGCCCAGGCCAGCAGGCCCAGCACGGTACCGGCCAGGGGCAGGCCCAGCTCGGCCGCCAGGTGCAGGGGCAGGTTGTGGGCGTGGGTGAGCAAGCCGCCGCGCCACTGCATGCCGGGGCTGAGCGTCCAGGCGAGGTTGAAGCGGTTCCAGCCCACGCCGCTGAGCGGCTGCTCGCGGATGAGGCGGAGCGCATCGGCCCAGATGCCACGGCGCCCGCTGCTGATGTCGCCGGTGATCTGCAAGCGCTGGGTGCCGATGAAGCCGGGGGCTTCGGCGGCCTCGCCCTCGGCGAAGGCAGCTTCGTCTTCGGCGGCTTCGTCAGCGGATGCAGCGCCGGCCGGTGCGGCGGCGCGGGCGGACGGTGTGGCGGTGGCGGAGGCCTGGGCGGCATGGCGGTCGGCCAGTGCTTGCTGGCGCGCCAGGCTGCCGACCGGCGGCAAGGGCTTGCAGGTGGCAGGCGGGGCCATGCGCGGCGCGACGCTGAGCAGGGCGAAGGCCAGGGCATAGACCAGGGGCGTGCTGCCCAGGGCCAGGCGCAGGCCGCGCGGCAGGCGGCGGTCGAAAGCGGCCCAGGCGGGGAGCAGCAGCAGGACGAGCAGGCCGGTGCGCGAAGCCGTCATGGCCAGGGCCAGCACCAGGCCCAGGCCGCCCACCAGGGCCAGGGCGCGGCGCATGCCGGCCTGCGCGCCCAGCCGGCCCTGGCTGGCGAGCCAGCCGCCGGCCAGCAGGGCCAGCACCAGGTAGGTGGCCATGAGGTTGGGCTGGCGCAGGTTGCCGTAGGCCCGGCCGGTGAGGTTGAGGGCGAGGATGTGGCCATCGCCCCGGCAGGGGAAGAAGTGCTGGTGGCCGATCACCCCGACGCTGAACAGGCCGCCCAGCCACAGGCCCCAGGCCAGGGGGGTGAGCGCCTGCTCGGGCCGGCCCTGGCGGGCGGCGCTGAGCATGAGCAGCAGGCCCAGGCCCATGACGAGCAGCTCGGCCGCCCGGCCGGTGAAGCCCTGGGCCGCGGCGGCGAGCCAGCACAGGCCCAGGGCGGCCAGGGCGGCGGCCAGGGGCAGGTTGCGGCGGCTGCGGGCGGCGAGATCGGGCTGGGCGCGGGGCAGCAGCATGAGCACGCCGCACCAGGCCAGCACGCAGACAAGCTGGTGCATGAAGGAGGCATGCGGCTTGGTGGAACTGCCCCAAAGCACCGGCACGATCATCGCGAAGGCGATGAGGCAGGCGACCGCGCGGGCCGGCAGGCGCCCCTCGGTCGCCGGGGCGGCGCCCGGCGCCGGGCCGGCGGGCGCGGGGCCGGGGTGCAGGGCTTCAGCCGGCATGGCGGGGGCGGGTGAGGAGCTGGTCGCCTTCGGCCAGGGCCTGGGCGCCGCCGGCCGGCAGTTCGAGCACGGCGCGGGCGCCGCGCACCCAGGGCGAGAAGCGCCAGGGCTTGAGGCCGCGCAGCACGCGCAACACGCGGCCGGCGGGATCGACGAAGACGACGTCGATCGGCGCGCCCATGAAGTGGGTGTGCACCTGCTGGCAGGGCAGGATCCACAGGCCCTGGCCGGCTTGCAGCGGCGGGCGGCCGATGAGACCGCGCAGGCGGCTCCACCAGCCGTCGGCGAGGCCGACATCGTCGGCCAGGGGCTGGGGGCCGGGGGTGGCGGCGGCGGCGGCGCGCAGGTGGTCGACGGCGATGCGCTTCATGCAGGCAGCAGGCGGGAGGGACATGGAGCCAGGGCTCAGCGCCCGGCGAGCACGGCTTCCAGCGTGCGCCACAGGCGCAGGAAGCTGGGGAAGCCGGTGACGATGAGCATGGCCGGCATGATGGTGAACATCATGGGGAACATCATCTTGATGGGCAGGCGCTCGGCGCGGCGCTGCACCTCGGCTTCGTACTCGCGGAAGAAGGTGCGGGCGAAGTGGCGCAGCACGTCGCTGATGGAGGAGCCGGTCTGGTCGGCCTGGATGAGGCCGGCGACGACATCGCGCACCTCTTGCAGGCGACAGCGGTCGGCCATCATGCGCAGGGCCTCGTGGCGGCGCCGGCCGCGGCGCATGGCTTCGAGGGTGATGGAGAGTTCGAGGTAGAGCGGGTGGCGCAGGTCGGACTCGCGGACGATGTGCTGCAGCGCGGCGTCGAAGGCGGTGCCGCCTTCCATGATGGCGGCGAGCATCTCCAGCACATCGGGCAGGGCCTTGCGGATCTCGCGCTGGCGGTTGCGGCGCCGGGCATTGAGGGCGAGGTAGGCCAGGCCGACGCCGAGCAGACCGGCGGCCAGGCTGAGGCCGATGCTGTCGCCCAGGCTGCGGCCGGCGCTGCGGCTGAGCAGGAAGCCGGCGCCGCCGGCCGCGCCGGCGATCAGCAGGCGGCCCAGCACGCTGTTGGTCAGGCGGGTGAGCTGGTAGCTGAGGATGTCGGCGCCGCGCAGGCCGTAGTCGTCGCGCATCAGGTCCTCGGCGGTGGCCTGGGCCTCGTCGGGCGGCGGGGCCTCGCCCTGGACCATGCGCTGGCGCAGGCGCTCGACCTCCTGCTGGCGGCGCAGTTGCAGGCCCAGCCAGCCGGCGAGCAGCAGGGTCAGGACGGTGAGCAGCAGGACGGGCAGCATGGCGGCGGCAAGGGCGATGCAGCGGGGCTCAGAACTTGAGCTTGGCGAGCCGGCGGAGCCAGAAGAAGCCGACGATGACCAGGCCGGCGCCGCCCAGCAGCACCTTGGGGCCGACCGGGTCCTGCATCACGAAGTCGTAGATGCGCTTGTTGACCAGGTAGCTGAAGATCATGAAGCCGACCGGCAGCAGGCTGAGCACATAGCTGCCCAGCTTGGCCTGGGCGGTGAGGGTGCCCACGCGCAGGATCATGCGTTCGCGGGTCTGCATGGATTCGAGGATGTGGGCGAGCATGGATGTCATCTGGCCGCCGGCCTCCCACTTGAGGCGCAGGCCGGTGGCGAGGAGCTGGGCATGGTCGCCGCCGCAGCGCTGCGCCCAGTCGCGCCAGGCGACATTGGGCGAGACGCCGAGTTGCAGCACATCGACGAGGCTGCGCAGGCTGCGGCCGAGCGGGTCGGGGCTGATGCGGGCCGCGGCCTGCAGTGCGGTGAGCGGCGTGGCGCCGGTGCGCAGCGAGGACAGCATCTGCGTGCAGAAGTTGGGGAGCTGGCGCTCGCGGCGTTCGATGCGGCGGGTGGTCCAGGCATCGAGCATGGACCACAGCGCGAGCGGCAGCAGCAGGGCGCCGCCCACGCCCATGCCGCCGGGGCTGATGCCGAAGCCGCGGCCGAGCAGCACGCCCAGGCCGGCGCCCAGGCCGGCGGAGGCGAACAGCAGCAGGCCGGCCTGGCCCAGGCGCAGCGGCACATCGCCCTGCACCAGGCGCAGGGCCAGGCGGCGCATGAGCGGCGACTGGCCGACGAGGCTGCGCATGCGGGTGAGCTGGAGCAGGCTGGCGGCGTCGCGCCAGAGGGTGTCGGCGGCCTCGGGCTCGGGCAGGTCGAGGATGAGGTCGACCATGCGCTCGCGCAGGCGGGCGCTGCGCCAGCGGTCCAGCAGCAGCAGGCCGACCAGGGCGGCGGCCAGCAGCAGCATCAGGGGCACGAGGAGCTGGACCATGGCGCGTGCTCAGGCCATGAAGAGGGCCGGGTCGAGCGCGACATTGCGCTCGTGGAAGGCGTTGGCGCAGGCGGGCAGCATGCCCTGGCCGCGCATGACCTGGGTCTCGCCCTCGCGCCGCGTGAGGAAGAGGTCCTGGGTGAGGATGGTGCCGTTGTCGACATCGACCACTTCGGTGATGTGCGTGACGCGCCGGCTGCCATCGGCCATGCGGCCGAGGTGGACGATGAGGTGGAGCGCCGAGCCGACCTGCTCGCGCAGCACGCGCTGGGGCAGGTCGACATCGGCCATGAGCATCATGGTTTCCAGCCGCGCCAGGGTGTCGCGCGGGGTGTTGCTGTGCAGGGTGGCGAGGCTGCCGTCGTGGCCGGTGTTCATGGCCTGGAGCATGTCGAGCGCCTCGCCGCCGCGGACTTCGCCGACGATGATGCGGTCGGGCCGCATCCGCAGGGCGTTCTTGACGATGTCGCGGATGCTGACGCTGCCCCGGCCTTCGGCATTGGCGGGCCGGGCTTCGAGCGTGACGATGTGGCGGTGGTTGAGCCGCAGCTCGGCGGTGTCCTCGATGGTGACGATGCGCTCGCCGTCGGGGATGTGGTTGCTCAGGCAGTTGAGCATGGTCGTCTTGCCCGAGCCGGTGCCGCCGCTGACGATGATGTTGAGCCGCGCCCGCACGGCGAGCTTGAGGAATTCGGCCGCCCGGGCGGTGAGCGAGCCGCCAGCCACCAGCTCGTCCATGCCATAGACCTCGCGCATGAAGCGACGGATGGACATGCTGGGGCCGTGCACGGCGATCGGCGGGACGATGACATTGACCCGGCTGCCATCGGGCAGGCGGGCATCGGCCATGGGCTGCGATTCATCGACCCGCCGACCGACGCGCGAGAGGATGCGCTCGATGGTGAGCATGAGGTGCTCGTTGTCGTGGAAGCGGATGTCGGTCAGCTCCAGCAGGCCATGCCGTTCCACATAGACCTGGTGGGGGCCGTTGACGAGGATGTCGGCCACCGTCGGGTCGCTCATCAGCGAGGACAGCGGGCCGAGGCCGATGACTTCGTAGAGCAGGTCTTCGCTGATCTGCTCGCGCTCGGGGCGGGACAGGGGCAGGGTCTCGCGGGCCAGGGCATCGTCGAGGTAGGCGTTGATGGCCTCCTGGATCTGGGCCATGCCGGCCTGGGCAACGGCCTGGGGATTGAGCACTTCCAGCAGGCCGCGGTGCAGGCGGTGCCGGACCTGCACATAGCTGGCGGTGCCGGGGCTGAGGCCCAGGGGGCCCGCGGACTCGCTGCCGAGCCGGCCGTCCTTCTGGGCGACGGCCAGGGAGCGCAGGCGCTCGCCGAGGAAATCGCTGCCGCCGCTGGCGCTGCGGCGCAGTTGCTCGCGAAGGCTGAGGGTGGCGGGATCCGGCGTGCTCATGGCGGTCACAGGGGCTTCAGTAGCCGCGCAGCAGGCGCAGCAGGCGATCCCGCAGGCTCATGGGCGGGGTGGGTTCGACATCGCTCTGGCCGGTCAGGCGGTCGAGCAGTTCGCCGATGCCCTTGGCCACGATGGACTCGGGGAACATGGTGACCACGGGCTGGCCGTTGTTGGCGGCGATGGTGGCGTGCATGTCGTAGGGCAGCACGGCGTGAACGGGCCAGTCCAGGGTCTCGCTCACCAGATCGATGGGCACGTTGCCGCGAAAGCGCGAGAAGCGGTTGATGACGAGCTGGATGCGCTCGGGGCCGTAGCCGGCCTGCTTGAGCACCTGAAGGTTGTGCCGCGCGCTGCGCAGGGCGGGCACGACCGGCTCGGTGACGAGCAGGATCTCGTCGGCCAGGTCCATCACCGCCAGGTTGAGGCTGGACAGCACCGGGAAGGTGTCGACGATGACGTGGTCGAAATGGCCCTTGGCGACCAGCAGGATCTTGCCGAGCTGGTCTTCCTCGAAATCGAGGCCCAGGGGGTTTTCGGAGGAGTGGGCCAGGACGAGGGCGCCGCTTTCATGCGGGGTCATGAACTGGCGCAGCATGTCGCCGTCGAGGCGGCGGTACTGCTCGACGGCGTCGCGCAGCCAGCGCTCGGGTTGCAGGTCGAGCATGGGCGCGACATTGGGCGCCTGGGTGTTGGCATCGACCATGGCCACCCGGCCCACGCCGCTGCGCTGGGCCAACAGCACGCTGAGGTTGCAGGCCAGGGTGGTCTTGCCGACCCCGCCCTTGCTGGAGAAGACGACGTAGATCTTGCCGCGCACGCCCGGGTCGGCCAGCGCGGGCACCAGCACCTGGCGGGCCTTGCGCAGCACGGCATGGACATCGTCGTCCTGCACCGGCTGGGCGATGAACTCGCGAGCGCCGGCCCGCACGGCGCGGGTCATGAGGTCGATGCTGGCCTTGTCGATGCTGGCGATGACGAGGCGCTGGATGCGGCTGGCGGCAAGCTGCTCGATGGCGAGCATGCCGGCCTCGACGCTGCGGGTGAGATCGAGGAAGACGACTTCGGCCTGGAACTGCTCGGCGAGTTCGAGGCCCTGCCCCACGCTTTCCGACAAGCGCACGCTGACCAGCGATTCGCCATAGCGCAGACAGGCCGCCTGGGTGGATTGGCGGAAGAGTTCCTGGGCGCTGATGACAAGGATGCGCATGAAGGGGCGAGCGGCGCCGTGCGCTCAGTAATGCAGCGAGGGCTGACCGCGGTCGTAGTCGCGGATGCTGTCGTAGAGGGTGCGGCGGGGCGGGGTCGTCGCGGCTTCGGATGCGCTGGCTTCGGTCGGGCCGAGCGGCAAGAGGGCGTCGGTGCGCTCGTCCACCTTGACGACGTAATTGGCCGCGGCAATGACCCGGGCATCGTCCAGCCGGACGAGGCGCAGGGTGATGCGGGTGGCCTCGCGCGAGCGGGTGTAGGCGCCGATGAGGGCGACATGCGCCTGGTGCTGGCGCGCCAGCTCGGCGGCGTCGCGGGAGAGCATGAGCTCGCCCTGGTCGGCGCGGATCACCAGCCCTTCGCGCAGGCGCACTTCCTTGACGCCCAGACCATGCTGGGCCAGGCGGCCGGCAACCTGCTCAGCCACCAGGCGGCCCAGGGGCGAGGACTTCTTGAGGTCGTCGAGGGCGACCAGGCTGCTGATCAGCACCGTCTCGGTGAAGCCGAAACCCGACTGGCGCCAGGCGGTAGCGAGCTCGTCGGCAGCCTGCTCGTTGCTGCGGGTCAGGTCGTCGGCATGGCGCGAAGCCGAGGGCAGCGACAGGCTCGCAGGGGCGGCCGTGGCCGGGGGCGCCGGGGGCGGCAGGGCGGCACAGGCCCCCAGGCCGAGGGCGAGCAGACAGGGCATCAAGCCGGGACGGCGGGGGCGCGGGTTGGCGGGCATGGTGGGACTCCGGCTCAGCGGCTCAGCACGGGCACGAGCTTGCTGGGCTGCTCGCTGCGTTGCGGCGGAGCTTCAAGCAGCCGCTCGGCCTGTCGGGCACGGCCCTCCACCACGCGGGCTTCGGCATCGAGCAGGCGCTCGCCATGGCGCTGGGCATGGACGGCACCCTGCTCGGCGCGGTCGAGGCCTCGCTCGGCACGCGCGCCCTCGCGGGCGGCGCGAGCGCGCTCGGCAGCCAGGTCTTCATCGTGGCGGCGCAGGGCCTGGGCGCGCCGCTCGTCGGCAGCGCCGCGGATGAGTTCGTTGCGCTCATCGAGGCCGAGGTCGAAGCTGACCGCGGCCAGGGCGGTGGCATCGGCCAGGCGCACGATGCGCAGGCTGACGCGGGTGAGATCGGCGGAGCGCTGGTAGGTGCCGACCAGCGCGGCCTGGGCCTCTTGCTGGGTGGCGAGCTTGGCAAGGTCGCGGGAGAGCAGTTGCTCGCCCTCGCGCGGGCTGATCAACATGGCCTCGCGCAGGCGGGCCTCCCGCACTTGCAGGCCAAGCTGGGTCAGGCGGCCGGCAACCTGCTCGGCCAGGGCGCGGCCCAGGGGCGAGCTGCCCTGCAGCTCGTCCAGCGGCGCGATCTGGGCCACGACGAGGCTGAGGTTGGGCTCCAGTCCGCGCGCGAGCAGCAGGCGGTGTAGGGTGTCGGCTGCGGCTTCACTGGCCTGCTTGAGCGGGTCGGCGCCGGGCTGGATGCTGCGGGGCAGCAGGTCGGCCTCGGGCAAGCGCGCCTCGGTTGCCGGCGGCGGCGGGGCAGCACAGGCGCCAAGCATCAGGCAGGCCGCGGCAAGACCGGCGAGACGCATGCGGGTGGGGTCAGCGAGGAACATGGGCTCGGACTCCTGACAAGGGGCTCATTGGGGACGAACGGCGATCTGCCGGCTGGGGGTGCCCGCAGGCGGACGCGGCTCGACGTAAAGGGCGGTGTCGCCATCGCGCAGGTAATAGATGTCGCTGCGTCGGGCTGCGACCACGCCTTGATGGTGGACGGTGGTGGAGACGACCAGCTCGTGCGAGGGCACGGGCCGGTCGGCACCCTGGCTGGCCTGGCCGAGGTAGTAGCGCCATGCGTCGATGGCAAGCAGGGCGCCGGTGCCCACGGCCAGGCCCCGGCCGATGGACCAGTCGCGGGCTTCCCGGCCGACCATGCCGGCGACCCCGCAGCTGGTGAACAGCAAGGGGTTGTAGATGTCGATGCGGTTCTCGCGCTCGCGGCTGAATCCGACGACTTCGGCCCCGACGAGAAGCTGCAAGTCGGAACTGCCCTCCAGGCGCAGCTTCACGCCCGAGGCGACAAGCTGGCTGGCGAGCAGCTCACGGTAGTTGCGCAGGAAGGGAGAGGCACCGGGCGCGAGCTTGAGCTGGACCGGCGTGCCCGCCCAGGGCGAGGCCTTGAGCCCGGCAGCGATCACGGCGGCATGGTCGGCAGCGATGGCCTGCCAGTGGCGCACGGCGCTGAGCTGGGCCTGCGTCTCGCGCGCCGGAGTGACGGGCACCGGCGCCTCGAAACTGGGCGTGGCGCAACCGGCCAAGGCGCCGGCCAGGGCGAGGATGCAGGCGAGCACGACAGGCGCCGGGCGCCGGGGGCTGAGAGATGGCTTCATGTTTTCCTCCACTGATGACGCTCGGACAGCAGGCAATCAGGGGCCGGACGCCGCGGCTGGCGGCGCGGACAGCGCCCGCGCCGCGGGAGCTGCTGCGGCCTGGGGCGGTGCCGAAGCCGGCACCGCTGGCGGCGCCAGCCCATGCCGGCGCAGCATGCGCAGCTTCTCGTCCTCCAGCCCGCGGCTGACATCCGGCGGGGCGAGCTTGAGGGCTTCGGCGTAGGCGGCGCGGGCTTCTTCGGGCAGGCGGGCGGCGTCGAGCACGCGGGCCTCGGCGCGGTGGGCCTGCCAGATCAGCGGATCGAGCTGCACGGCCAGGCGCACCCAGCGGCGGGCCTGGGCATGCTGGCCGTTGCGTGACAGGGCCAGCGCCATTTCGCCGTGCAGGGGGGCGAATTCGGGGCGCAGCTCGATAGCGGCGCGCAGCTCGCGCACGGCATCGTTGTAGCGGCGCAGCTTGGTGTAGCACTGGCCCAGGGCGCGGCGGGCGCGGCCGATGTCGGCCTGGCGGTTGGGCTCTTCGGCCAGCTTGGCGATGACGGGCGGCAGTTCCTGGTCGAGGCTCTTGCAGCGGGCCAGGACCTGGGGCGATTCGGCCAGGCCGCCGACGCGCTCGGCCTCGGCCAGCAGCTCGGCCTGGCGGGCGATGCGCTGCTGCTCCTGCCACCAGAGGAAGCCGGCGCCACCGAGCAAGGCCACGATGAGCCCGCCGAGCACGATGAGCTTGAGCCGCAGGCCGCCCAGGGCCGCGCCGGCCTGCAAGCGGCGGAAACGATCGGGCAGCTTCACTGGCCCGCCCCCTTCTGGCGGGCAGCCGCCGAGCGCGCCAGCGCAGCCGCCGCGGCGGCATCGGCCCGGGCGCGGACTATGGCTGCGGCCGAGGGCGCCAGGGCGGCCAGGTCGGCGGCGCGGGGCGCGAGGCGGGTCGCTGGGTCGTCGGCGGGGTCGGCGGCTGGGGTGGGCTCGGCTGCGGACTCGGCCACCGCTGCGGCGGGCGCCGGGGCGGCGGGGGCGGGGGCGGCGGGGGCAGCGAGTGCGAGCGGCGCGACGGCAGCCGGCGCGGCAGACGGGGTGGATGCCTCGGGCGAGGCCGGGACCACGGCGACCGGCGCGGCAGCTTCGGTGGCTTGCGGCGTCACGGGGTCGGCCGCCGGCGCGACCGGCGCGACCGGCGCAGCTTGCAGGCGGCGGGCCGCAGCGGCCTCGGCGCGGGCACGCACGGCCGCGGCGGCGGAAGGCGCCAGGGCGGCGAGCGCCGCATCGCGGGGCTTGAGCGCGGGCGCGGGCTGCTGGCGAACCCCCTTGGGCGGCGTGGCGGCGGCTGGAGCCACGGCGGCTTGCGGCCCAGCGGCAGTCTGCGGCGCAGGGACCGGAGCAACAGCAGCCAGCGGCGCAGCGGCCGGGGGCACAGCGGTTTGCAGCGCGGGGATCGGGGCAGCGGCAGCCTGTGGCGCGGGAGCCGGAGCAACAGCGGTCAGTGGCTCAGCGGCTGGGGGCACGGCGGCTTGCAGCGTGGGGGCCGAGGCCGCGGCGGTCGGCAAGGTGGCGGCTTGCGGCTGCGGGACCTGCGGCTCGACGTGCGCTTGGACGGCCCCCTGCGGCTCCGCGACGGCGGGCGGGATGGCCTGTGCCGAAGCGGCCTGCAGCGCGGCGGCCAGCGGGGCGGCTTGCGGCGCAGTAGCCTGCGGGCCGGCGGGCGCCGTGAGGGCTTGCGGCGCAGGCGCGGCGGCGGGCCGTGCAAGGGCGGGGCTTGGCGGGATGGGCGCAGCGTCCGGCGCAGCAGCCGGCTGGGGCACGGCGAGGGTTGCAGCGGGCGCGAGCGGCAGCGCGGCGGAGATATCGGCAGTCGGCACCGCGGGCGCGACGTCGGCAGGTGGCAAGCCGCGCGGCGCGACGATCGGCCGGGCTGCGATGGGCTGCGGGGCACGGGGCGAGTTGCTGCGCACCAGAGCCTGCGGGACCGGGACCGGGACCGGGACCAGGACCGGGGCGGGCGAAAGGGCGGTGGCGGCCGGCGCGGGCAGCACCGGCGCGGCGGGCGCTGCCGGGAGGGGCTGGGCCTGGGGCGGCGCCACGGGTGCGACTGCCGGTGCGGCGAGCACGATCGGCGCGGGCTGCGTGATCGGCGCCGGGGCGACCGGCGGGGCGGTCGGCGGGGCGGTCTGTGGGGCAGCCTGCGGGATAACCGGCACCGGGGCCTGGACCGGGGCAAGCGCCGGGGCGGGCCGGCTGGTCAAGGCCGGCGGAGCCGCCACGGCCGCCGCAGCCGCAGCCGCAGGCACGGTCGCAGTCGCAGTCGCGGTCGCCGCAGTCGCTGCCGCCGCAGTTGCTGCCGCAGGCGCAGCGACAGGCGTCCCCCCCGGCGCCGCCGCCCGCGGCGGGGTGACGTGCGTGGCCGGCACGGCGCGCCGGGCGGTGACGGTGATGATGAGTTCGTTGCGGGCCTTGCGGCCGTTCTTGTTCTGGAAGAGCTTGCCGAGGATGGGCAGGTCGCCGATGAGGGGCACCTTCTGGAGGCGCTCGCTGTCTTCGGCGGTGATCAGGCCGGCGACGGCCCAGGTTTCGCCGTCGCCGGTCTCGGTGAGGGTCTGGACCTGGCGCTGGGTGAAGCTGGGCACCAGGTTGCCGCCGATGGTGAGGGTGCGGCTGAAGTCGGGGGCGGAGATGCTCTGGTCGAGCACCAGGCTGATGCGGCCGTCTTCCAGCACGGTGGGCCGCAAGTAGAGCTGGATGCCGAACTGCCGGAAGAAGAGCTGGGTGTTGTTGGTGGTGGTGGTGCCGCCCACCGCCGAGTTGGTGCTGATGGAGCTGTTGGAGACGGGAATGGGGATCTCGCCGCCGACGAGGAAGCTGACCTGCTCGCCGCTGACCGCCGTGAGCAGGGGCTCGGACAGCGAGGTGCCCGCGCCGTTCTGCTGCACGGCCTGCAGGAAGGCGAGGATGGACATGCTGCCGGTGCGGAAGGCGCCGACGAGGTTGGCGGCGCCAACGTCAAGCTGGTCGAAGACGCCCCCGGCATTGGGCGTGGGCAACTGGTCGACGACGTTGCCGGTGAGGTTGCCGATGGAGACGCGCGAGCCGTCGATGCGCCAGTTGATGCCCAGGGCTTCGGTGGCGTCGCGGTCGACGGCGACGATGCGGATCTGCACCTCGATGCGCGGCTGGTCGGCCACCTTGATCTGCGCCAGGGCGCGACCGCCGGCGATGACGACGGCATCGGCGCGCGAGAGGTTCTGCTGGATGTTGCCCTTGGCCGGCGACTGGCCGATGGAGGCGCCGATGCCCAGGTTGCCGGTGCTGCCCTGGCCCTGCCTGCCGGTGCCGCCGGCCGGCAGGCCGGTGTTGCGGCCGGTGGCGACGGTGTCGTTGCCGGTGACCAGGATGCCGCCGCGGTCGGACAGGGGCCGCAGGCCTTCGCCGGTCTGCTGGCCGTTGCTGACGAAGCTTTCGATCAGGGTGAGCGCGCGGGTCAGCAGGGTGGGGTTGGGCACGCTGCCCTTGATGTGCAGGACGGTGTTGATCTCCTGCACCTTGAGGCTGGGGTCGAGGCTGGCGAGCAGGCCTTCGAGCTGGCTGGCGCGGGTGGCCAGGGCCTCTTCGGAATTCAGCAGGTCGATGATCTGCGGCGCGCCGGCGGCGGGCACCCGGGTGCGGGTGATGGTGGTGCTGCCGTCGTCGCGGCCGGCGGCGCCGATGATCTGCACGCCGGCGCCGATCTCGGCCGGGCGGGCGGCGGCGGGGGCGGGGGCGCCGGGGGCTTCGTCGAGCTGGGGCAGGTCGACCTCGCCCTCGGCGGGCTGCGGCGCGGGCGCGGCGGCCGGGGCGGCGGCGGCGCCGCGCGGCAGGACGAGGGCGCCGTTCTCGGTGACGGCGTAGTTGGTGGTGCCGACGAAGCTGAGCGCGGCATCGAGCGCGCGACGCCGCAGCAGCTCGGTGCGGACGGTGCCGCTGAGGACCAGGGCGTTGCGGTTGGGATCGGTGCCGATGCGGATGCGCGGGTCGATGCGTTCGAGCTGCTCGCGCAGGGCCGACACGTCGTAGACGACCTGGACGCGGCGCTCTTCCACCTCGCCCTTGCGGCCGAAGAACATCAGGGTGGTGGCGCCAGTCTGGCTGCCGCTGACCAGGAAGCGGCGCGGGCTGATGGCGGTGGTGTTGAGGATGCCGGGCGCGCCGACGGCGATGCTGCCGACGTCGAAGGGCAGCTCGATCAGGCGGGAGTGGCTGCGCTGGATCTCCAGCACCGGCGGGGCGGCTGCCGCGAAGCCCCCGAGGAACAGGCCGGCGAGGGCAGCGACGAGGCGGCTGGCTCGGGCAGGAGGCACGCGGGAAACGGGGCCGTTCATCGGGGCGGGCGCAGTCGGGTCGGTTTCAGGGGCAGGCCCGTCGTTCAAGGGCACGGCGCCCGCGATGCGGCCACGGGCGCCCCCGGCGTGCGCAAGGGCGCCGCGCGGGCGGCCCGATGATCGCGGAGCCCCCACTGGGAAATTCACCCGAAGGGTGGTGGCCGGCGCCGGTGAAAACGCCTAGAGCAGCCGGGCGTCCGGCCACCCGGGCCGGGGGGCCGGGGGGCTGCGGGGGCCTCAGGCCCGGCGGCGGCTGCGGCGGGCGGGGCGGGCGGCCGGGCCGTCCTCGGCCAGCGCCAGGTCGGCCGGGGCCTCGGCGAGCGCGGGCGCGGGCGCGGCATGGCTTGCTGCCGCGGCGGGCTGGGCCTCGTCCGGCCCGGCCTGCTCCATGGCGATCTGGGTGCAGACGGCGCGGCACAGGCTGGCCGCATGCTCGTTGATCAGGCGGTAGAAGACCTGGGTGCCCTCGCGGCGCCGGCCGAGGATGCCGGTGCGGTAGAGGGTGGCGAGATGCTGCGAGAGGTTGGGCTGGGTGGTCTCGATCTCCGCGAGGAGCTGCGAGACGTTCTTCTCTTCCCGGCACAGCGCGCTGATGAGCTTGAGGCGGATCGGCGTGGCGAGCAGCGAGAACAGTTCGGCCGCGGACTCAAAGACTTGGTCGGCTTCGAGGGCTGGGGTCATCGCTTGCTCCGCGGCTCGGTCCAGGCTCTCAGGGGGCCGGGCGTACTACACAGGACGGAATGCCCTGCTCATCGAATCATAACCATGCATGGATCGAGCTCGCAGGTGCCAGACCGGGCTGACCGCGGGCTGACGCCCCCGAGCCACAAAAGCTGGGGAACACCCGGGGGTGCCGGACGCTTGCATCGGCTTTATATTTGTCTTTGCTTATATGTTGATTTGCTGCTCCACGCAGCAACGAGGAGATCGGTATGGACAACGCCTCCTCGGGCCGGCTGATCAAGGCCCCCGAGAACTTCCTGGATGCCCAGGGCATTGAACGCGTGAAGGCGGAGGCCCGCGACGGCCGCCGCGACTTCATCCGCAACGCCTTTGCCGCCGCCCTGGCCGGCGGTTCCGCCGCCGCCGCGCCCAGCGCCTTCGGCGCGGCCAACCCGGTGCCCACGGAGGGGGGGGATCCCAACATCCTGACCCTGCCGGCCCACACCACGGGCCTGGGCCAGCCGGTGGTCACCGACGGCTATGGCAAGCCGTCCAAGTTCGAGGCGAATGTGCAGCGTCGCACCAGCCCGGGCCTGACGCAGACCACCCAGGCCAGCGTGAGCTTCGCGCCGCTGCAGAGCCTGTTCGGCATCGTCACGCCCAGCGGCCTGCACTTCGAGCGCCATCACCAGGGCTGGTGGGACATCGATCCGTCCAAACACCGCCTGATGGTCAATGGCTCGGACGAGAAGATGCTCAAGCGCCCGATGGTCTTCACGCTCGACGAGCTGATGCGCCTGCCGAGCGTGAGCCGCTTCCACTTCATCGAGTGCGGTGCCAACACCGGCATGGAGTGGGGCAATGTCGCGGTGCCGACCTGCCAGTACAGCCACGGCATGATCAGTTGCAGCGAGTTCACCGGCGTGCCGCTGATCCATGTGCTGAACATGTGCGGCGCCGACCTGAAGCGCGGCCGCTTCGTGCTGGCCGAGGGCGCCGACGGCTCCTCGATGACCCGCACCATCCCGATGTCGCTGATCGAGAGCGGCGAGGTGCTGCTGGCCTACGGCCAGAACGGCGAGATGCTGCGCCCCGAGAACGGTTACCCGCTGCGCCTGGTGGTGCCGGGCGTGCAGGGCGTGAGCTGGGTCAAGTACCTGCGCCGCATCGAGGTGGGCGACCAGCCCTACGGCGCCAAGGACGAGGTCATGCACTATGTCGACCTGATGCCGGGCGGCCTGCACCGCCAGTACACCTCGCTCCATGAGGTCAAGAGCGTGGTCACCACGCCTTCGGGCGGCCAGACCCTGCTGGACAAGGGCTACTACAACGTCTCGGGCCTGGCCTGGTCGGGCCGCGGCAAGGTCACCAAGGTCGATGTGTCGATGGACGGCGGCCGCAACTGGAAGCCCGCGCGCCTACAGGGCCCAGTGATGTCCAAGTGCCTGACGCGCTTCAACGCCGACTGGACCTGGGACGGCAAGCCCGCGCTGGTGATGAGCCGCGCGACCGACGAAACCGGCCATGTGCAGCCGACCTACACCGCGCTGCGCGCGGTGCGCGGTTCGCGCTCGATCTATCACAACAACGCGATCCAGACCTGGCTCGTGCAGGAAAGCGGCGAGGTGAAGAATGTCCAACTGGCTTGATCGAAGCGTGATGGCGGCGGCCCTGCTGGCCGCCTGCGGCGGGGCCCTGGCCCAGGCCAAGGCGCCCGCCGACTTCTCCGGCATCGGTCGCGCGGCGACCGCCAAGGAAGTGCAGGCCTGGGACATCGATGTCCGTCCGGACTTCAAGGGCCTGCCCCCGGGCTCGGGCTCGGTGAACCTGGGCATGGACGTGTGGGAGAACAAGTGCGCGTCCTGCCACGGCGTCTTCGGCGAAAGCAATGAGGTCTTCTCGCCGCTGGTCGGCGGCACCTCGGCCGAGGATGTGAAGAGCGGCCGCGTCGCCCGCCTGAACGACTCCAGCTTCCCGGGCCGCACCACGCTGATGAAGGTCTCCAGCGTCTCGACGCTGTGGGACTACATCCACCGCGCCATGCCCTGGACCAACCCGAAGTCGCTCAAGCCCGACGAGGTCTACGGCGTCACGGCCTACCTGCTGAACATGGGCGGCATCCTGCCGGACGACTTCGTGCTGTCCGACAAGAACATCGCCGAGGTGCAGAAGCGCCTGCCCAACCGGGCCGGCAAGACCACGGCCCACGGCCTGTGGCCGGGCAAGGAGTTCGGCGGCAGCAGCAAGCCGGACGTGCAGGGTTCCGCGTGCATGAAGAACTGCCCGACGGAGACCAAGATCGCCTCCTTCCTGCCCGAGCATGCCCGCGACAACCACGGCAACCTGGCCGAGCAGCAGCGCGTCGTCGGCGCCCAGAAGGGCGTGGACACCCGCAAGCCGGGCACGGCGGTGATGGCCCCGGTCGTCGCCACCGTGGCTGCCGCGCCTGCGGCCGCTGGCGGCGGCGGAGAGGCCGCGGCGGCCTGGTCCCTGGCCCAGAAGAACAGTTGCGTGGCCTGTCACGGGCTTGAAAACAAGCTGGTGGGTCCGTCCTTCCGTGAAATTGCCAAGAAGCACGGCGCGCGCGCCGACGCAGTGGCCTATCTGGCTGGCAAGATCCGGGCGGGCGGCGCTGGCGTCTGGGGTGCGATCCCGATGCCGCCGCAGAACCTGGGTGAAGCCGACGCCAAGATCATGGCGACCTGGCTGGCTGGCGGAGCCGCCAAACCCTGAGCCCCGGGGCGCGCGCCCTGCGCGCCCCACCCGACCGTCCTGACAAGGAGTTCCCGATGCAAAACCGTCGACAGATGCTGCAACGCAGCGCCACCGTGGCCGGCCTGATGGCCGCAGCCGGGCTGATGAGCCTGCCGGGCTTCGCCCTGGCCGCCGACTACAACAAGGCCGCCTTCGACGCCAAGACCATGGCCGATCTGATGAAGGCCCTGGGCGCCGGCGCCCCGGTCGAGAGCAAGGATGTGACGATCACCGGCCCGGACATCGCCGAGAACGGCGCCGTGGTGCCGCTGGGCGCCTCGACCGCGCTGGCCGGCGTGAAGAGCATGATGATCCTGATCGAGAAGAACCCCTCGATCCTGACCGCCAAGTTCGACGTCACCGACAGCGTCGAGGCCTCGGTCTCGACCCGCGCCAAGATGGGCCAGTCCTCGAACGTCTATGCCGTGGCCATGATGGCCGACGGCAAGGTGCTGTTCGCCCAGAAGGAAGTCAAGGTCACCCTGGGTGGATGTGGTGGCTGAGTCAGGACGTGAAACCGTCCTTGCGGACGGTTGAACGCCTGACGAAGCGGGCGAGCTCTGCGAGCCCGTGGGAACCCCGGCTCAATCACTGAGCCTCCCGACCACACCCCCGAGCTTTTCACCGATTCAAGGAGTTACCCCATGGCCGATCCGATGAAGATCCGCGCGCAGATGTCCGGCGACAAAGCCACCGTCCGCGTCCTGATGAGCCACGAAATGGAAACCGGCCAGCGCAAGGACGCCTCGGGCGCCCTGGTGCCGGCCTGGTTCATCCAGCAAGTCACCGCCAAGCACAACGGCAAGGTCGTGATGGACGCCCAGTGGGGCCCCGCCATCTCGAAGAACCCCTACCTGCAGTTCGCCGTCAAGGGCGCGAAGGCCGGCGACAAGATCGCCGTGAGCTGGGTGGACAACAAGGGCGAGTCGCGCACCGACGAAGCCACGGTGTCCTGATCGGGACGCCGCGGGGGCCGGCCGGTCCGGCCCCCACTCCGTTCGCAGGGGGGACCCAGAGAGCCCGAGCACCGTCGCCATGACGACGGTCCATCCCGCCCCGACCGACAGGGGCCGCACGAGGAGACATTGAATGGCTGAATCCAAGAACATCCGGAACCAGCGCCTGCGCCTGATCGGCGCCGGCCTGGCCCTGGCCGGTGGCGTGGCCCTGCTGACCAGCGCCCCCCCGGCCGACGCACAGTCGGCCCCGGCGGCCAAATCGGCCGCCGACGGCATTGCCGAGTACCGCAAGATGCTCGAAGACGGCAACCCGGCCGAGCTCTTCGAGCTCAAGGGCGAGTCGCTCTGGAAGGAAGCCCGCGGCCCCAAGAAGGCCAGCCTGGAAGGCTGTGACCTGGGTCAGGGCAAGGGCGTGGTCAAGGGCGTCTTCGTGACGCTGCCGCGCTATTTCGCCGACACGAACCGGGTGCAGGACCTGGAGTCGCGCCTGCTCACCTGCATGGAGACGCTGCAGGGCTTCAACGCCGCCGAGATCGCCAAGACCGACTTCGGCAAGGGCGAGCAGAAGACGCTCGAAGCCCTGGTGGCCTGGATCAGCGCCGAATCGCGCGGCATGAAGATGAACCTGCCGAACGCGCATCCCGAAGAGCAGCGCATGTACGAACTGGGCAAGCGCGCCTTCTTCTACCGTGGCGGCCCCTATGACTTTGCCTGCGCGACCTGCCACGGCGCCGAAGGCCAGCGCATCCGCCTGCAGGACCTGCCGGACCTGCGCAAGAACCCGGGCGACGGCATCGGCTTCGCCGCCTGGCCGGCCTACCGCGTGTCGGCCGGCCAGCTTTGGGGCATGCAGCGCCGCCTGAACGACTGCTTCCGCCAGCAGCGCTTCCCCTACCCGGGCTTCGGCTCGGACGTCACGATCGCCCTGTCGAGCTACATGGGCCTGAATGCCAAGGGCGCCGAATCGATCGCCCCGGCGATCAAGCGCTGAGGAGACGCACCATGAGATTCCTGATCGCCACCCTCCCCGCCGCCCTGCTGCTGGCCGCCTGCGCGACCGGCCCCAGCCCGGCCGAGCTGGATGCCCAGGCCGCCGCGATGATGCAGGCCTCCTTCAGCGACAAGGGCATCGCCACGGTCGCCCGCTTGCAGCAGGACCCGGCCAACGAAGCCTGCTCGCAAGCCGACGCCAGCGGCAAGCCGCTGCCGGCCGCCCAGGCCAAGGCCATCGAGGAAGCCAACTTCAAGACCATCCAGTGGCCCAAGGACGGCAAGTTCCTTGGCGACTGGAAGGAAGGCGAGAAGATCGCCCAGAGCGGTCGCGGCAACACCTGGTCGGACAAGGCCGGCTCGGCCAATGGCGGCAATTGCTACAACTGCCACCAGATCAGCAAGGCCGAGCTGTCCTTCGGCACCATCGGCCCCAGCCTCTACCAGTACGGCAAGCTGCGCGGCGTGGCGGATCCGGCCGATCCGGCGTCCAAGGCCATCGTCGAATACACCTGGGGCAAGCTCTGGAATGCGAAGGCCTACAACGCCTGCTCGGCCATGCCGCGGGCGGGCCATGCGGGCATCCTCGACGAGCAGCAGATCAAGCATGTGATGGCGCTGCTGCTGGACCCGAAGTCCCCGGTCAACCAGTGAAGCGCTGACGCGGCCGGCCCCAGGCCGGCTGCGGCGTCGCCCCCGTCTCCCTCGTGATTGGGGCCTTCCCGGCCCCCTTTTTATTTGCGCGCCCCCCGGGGCGTCAGGCTGCTGCCATGAACCTCTCCAAACGCGAATTCGTCCGTCTGCTCGGCCTGGCGGCTGCCGCCGGCCTGCCGCTGGCCCGTCACGCCTCGGCGGGTGCGGCAGCCGGCTCGCTCTACGACCTGCCGCCGGCCTTCAAGGGGCCGGGCGCGGTGTCCTTCCTGCACATGACCGACTGCCATGCGCAGTTGATGCCGATCTACTTCCGCGAGCCGAGCGTGAACCTGGGCGTGGCCGGCATGCGCGGCCAGGTGCCCCACCTGGTCGGTGAGCATCTGCTCAAGCTGGCCAAGGTGCGGCCCGGCACGGCCGAGGCCCATGCCCTTGCCTTCCCCGATTTCGAGCAGGCCGCCAAGCTCTATGGCCCGGTCGGCGGCTTTGCGCACCTGGCCACCCTGGTCAAGCAGATGAAGGCCAGCCGCCCGGGCGCGCTGCTGCTGGACGGCGGCGACACCTGGCAGGGCAGCGCCACCAGCCTGTGGACCAATGCGCAGGACATGGTCGACGCCTGCAAGCTGCTCGGCGTGGACGTGATGACCGGCCACTGGGAGTTCACCTATGGCATGGAGCGGGTCAAGGAGATCGTCGAGAAGGACTTCGCCGGCAAGCTCGACTTCGTCGCCCAGAACGTCAAGACCAATGACTTCGGCGACCCGGTCTTCAAGCCCTATGTGATCCGCGAGATCAACGGCGTGGCCTGCGCCATCATCGGCCAGGCCTTCCCCTACACCCCCATCGCCAACCCGCGCTACATGGTGGCCGACTGGAGCTTCGGCATCCAGGACGAGAACCTGCAGGCCATGGTCGACGAAGCACGCGGCAAGGGCGCCAAGGTGGTCGTGGTGATCAGCCACAACGGCATGGACGTGGACCTGAAGATGGCCAGCCGCGTGCGCGGCGTGGACGCGATCTTCGGCGGCCACACCCACGACGGCGTGCCGATGGCCGTCCCGGTCAAGAACCCCGGCGGCACGACGCTGGTGACCAATGCCGGCAGCAATGGCAAGTTCCTCGGCGTGATGGACTTCAAGGTCGTGGACGGCAAGGTCAGCGACTTCAAGTACCGCCTGCTGCCGGTGTTCTCGAAGATGCTGCCGGCCGACACCGCCATGGCCGCGCAGATCGCCAAGATCCGCGCGCCCTACGAGGCCAAGCTCAACGAGGTGCTCGCCACCACCGAAGGCACGCTCTACCGCCGCGGCAACTTCAATGGAAGCTGGGACCAGCTCATCTGCGATGCGCTGATCGAGACCCAGGGCGCGGAGATCGCCTTCTCGCCGGGCTTCCGCTGGGGCACCAGCCTGCTGCCGGGCCAGGCCATCACGCGCGAGCTGATGATGGACCAGCTCGCCACCACCTACTCCTACGCGACCGTCACGCCCATGAGCGGCGAGACGATCAAGACCGTGCTGGAGGACGTGGCCGACAACCTCTTCAATGCCGACCCCTACTACCAGCAGGGCGGCGACATGGTCCGCATCGGCGGCCTGAGCTATGCCATCGAGCCCGGCGCCGCCATGGGCCGCCGCATCCAGGACATGCGCCTGGGCGGCAAGCCCATCGAGGCTGGCAAGACCTACAAGGTGGCCGGCTGGGCGCCGGTGGCCGAAGAGGCCAGCAAGGCCGGCCTGCCGCAGGTCTGGGAGCTGGTCGAGCGCTGGCTGAAGGACCAGAAGGTCGTCAAGCCACGCCGGCTCAACACGCCGCGCATGATCGGCGTGGACGGCAACCCGGGCCTGGCCTGAGCCCCCGGGCAGGCTCGCGGCCTGACACTGCCCTTCCTGCCCGCGCCCGCGCGGCCCATTCTGCTGAACGAGGATTGAGACCATGAAGCCTGCCCTGCCCGCCCCGTCCGCCGCCCGCACCCTGGCCAGCCTGCTGCTGGCCGCGGCGTGCAGCCTGCCCGCCTGGGCCGGTGACAAGGTGGTCTACCACGTCAACGACACGGCCAGCCAGGCCCTGGCCACGCTGCGCAACATCCGCAACCACCTCGACACCGACCCTTCGGCCGAGATCACGGTGGTGACCCATGCCTTCGGCGTCGACTTCCTGATGGAAGGCATGAAGGACCGCAACGAGTCGCCCTTCGACGCCACCGTCGCGGCGCTCAAGTCGCGCGGCGTGAAGTTCGAGATCTGCGAGATCACGCTGAAGAACCGCAACCTGAAGCGCGAGCAGTTCATCCAGGAAGCGGACTTCACCCCCTCCGGCGTCGTGCGGCTGACCAAGCTGCAGAAGGAAGGTTATGCCTACATCAAGCCCTGAGCGCCGCGGCCTCGGCGCCCGTCCGGTCGCGGCCGGCCTGCTGGCCCTCGCGCTCGGCCTGGGCGCGGCAGCCGTCGGTGCGGCCGAAGCGCCGGCCACCTTCGGCACCACCAGCCTGACGCCCGAGACCGCCCTGCGCGCTGCCCAGGCCGCGCTGGAGAGCTGCCGCAAGGCCGGCTTTCAGGCGGGCGTTGCCGTGGTCGACCGCAGCGGCGTGCTGCAAGTCTTCCTGCGCGACCGCTTTGCCGGCGCCCACACCGTCGAGGTGGCGGCCGATAAGGCCTGGACCTCGGCCAGCTTCAAGATCCCGACCATGGCCCTGGCCGCCGAGACCCAGGCCGGCAAGTCCATGAGCGGCATCCGCACCGCCCATGAGCGGGTGGCGGCCATCGGCGGCGGCCTGCCCATCGAGGCCGGCGGCAGCCTGGTCGGCGCCATCGGCGTCTCCGGCGCCCCCGGCGGCGAGGCCGACGAGGCCTGCGCCCGCGCCGGTCTCAAGGCCATCGAGGACGCGCTGGCCTTCTGAGGCCAGCGCCTGCCCGCCCCAGCCCGCCCTGCCCTGCTCGGCCCCAGGCCCACCCGCTCGCGTCGACCCACGATGCTGCCGCCCGCCGCCTCCGCCCCGGACCATCCGGCCGGCCCGACCCGTTCCAGCCGGACCGGCCGCCTGCCGGGTGGCGGGCTGCGCGGCTGGGTGCTGGGCCTGACGCTGGGCCTGATGCTGGGCCTGATGCTGGGCCTGGCCGCGGCAAGCCCGCCGGCCTGGGCCCAGCCGACGCCGGCAGCCCCGGCCCAGCCGGCCGGGCAGGCGGCCGATTTCCTGCCCTCGGTCGAGATCGAGCCCATCGAGGTCGCGCCCGGCGTGTACTACGTGCGCGGCGTCTCGGCCCTGGGTTCGGTGGCCAATGGCAACTACATCTCGAATGCCGGCTTCGTCATCACCGAGACGAGCGTGGTGCTGATCGATGCCCTGGGCTCGCCGCCGCTGGCCGAGCTGCTGCATGCGGCGATTGCGCGCATCACGCCGCTGCCGATCCGGCATGTGCTCGTCACCCACTACCACGCCGACCATGTCTACGGCCTGCAGTACTTCCAGGACCGCGGCGCGCAGGTGATCGCCCAGGCGCGCGGACGCGACTACCTGCAATCCGACACCGCCCGCCGTCGCCTGGAGGAAAGCCGCCTGACCCTGGCGCCCTGGGTGGACGAAAGCACGCGCCTGGTCGCCGCGGACCGCTGGGTCGAGGACCGGCTGACGCTGGAGATCGGCGGCCGCCGCTTCGAGCTGGAGGCCCTGGGCCCGGCCCACACCGGCGACGACCTGGCCGTGCACCTGCCGGCCCTGGGCGTGAGCTTCGTCGGCGACCTGGCCTTCCGCGGCCGCATCCCCTTCGTCGGCCAGGCCAACAGCCGGGCCTGGATCGCCGCGCTCGACCGCCTGCTGGCCCGGCCGCTGGACCTGCTGGTGCCCGGCCACGGCCCGCACACCACCCAGGCCCGTGCCGACCTGCAACTCACCCGCGACTACTTGGTCTTCCTGCGTGAGCAGATGGGCCGCGCCGCCCGCGAGCTGCTGCCCTTCGACGAGGCCTATGCCCAGGCCGACTGGTCGCGCTACAGCGGCCTGCCGCTGTTCCAGGCCGCCAACCGCATGAATGCCTACAACACCTACCTGCTGATGGAGCGCGAGGATGAGTGAATCCCGCCGCCGCCTGCTGCAGGCCGGCCTGGGCAGCCTGCTGCTGCCTGCGGGCCCGCAGGTGCAAGCCGCGCCCGCGACGCCGCCACGGCCCGAGCCGCTGGCGCGGGGCGAGCGGGTCCACTGGCCGCAGCAGCCCCTGGCCCTGCTCGACGGCAGCCTGCTCGACCTTCAGGCCCTGCGCGACCAGGCCGTGGTGCTGGTCTTCTGGGCCAGCTACTGCCCCTTCTGCCGCCGCCACAACCCGAATGTGCAAGCCCTGCACCGGGCCGCGGCCGGCAAGCCGCTGCGGGTGCTGACGGCCAGCTTCGACCGGCCCGAAGCCGCCCGGGCCTACTTGCGCCAGAACCAGTACGACTTCCCGGTGACGCTGGAGGCCAAGCGCCTGGCGCCGCTGTTCAGCACCCGCGACGTGCTGCCGCTGACGGTGGTCGTCGACCGTGGCGGCCGCCTGCGCGAGGTGATCCCCGGCGAGATGTTCGCCGAGGACGTGGCCGAGCTGATCCGCCACGCCGACCGCCCGGCCTGAGCGCCGCGCAGGGTCAGGACCGGACCCGGCCCCTGCGGCGCACCCGGTCTGCCTAGACTGCAGCCCTTGCCCCTCCGAGGACGACCATGGCCCGCTCCCCTGCCTCCGCATCCGTCCGTCCCCGCCTGCCGCGGGCCGCAGCCGCACTGCTGCTGGGCCTGCTGCTCGGCAGCACCGGCCTGCGGGCCGAGCCGGCGATCTTCCAGGGCGCCGACCTGGCCATGGGCCGCAAGCTGATCCAGGAGAACCGCTGCGACGCCTGCCATGCCGAGAAGACCGGCGGCAAGCCGCATGCGATCTACCGCCCCGGCAAGCGCCTGACGAATGCCGGCTACCTGCGCGGCATGGTCGAGCAGTGCAACACCGAGCTGGGCCTCAGCCTCTTCCCCGAGGACGTGACCGCCATCGCCGCGGTGCTCAACCTCGAGCACTACCGCTTCAAGGACTGACGAGGCGCGATGCGCCGCTGCCCCGGCGGGACCGGGGGGGCCGGCGAGCGGCCGGCCGGCCGGCCAGACAGCGGGGGGCGCCCCCCTAGAATCGCGGCCCTCACGCCCCGCCTGCCTTCGAGCGCCCCATGGATCCCGACGTCGCCGCCCTCACCTTCCGCGTGCTTGCCCTCGGCGGGCTGATCGGCCTGGGGCTCGGCGCCGTGGGGCAGTGGTCGCGCTTCTGCACCATGGGCGCGCTGACCGACCTCTACACCTTCGGCGAAGGCAGCCGCATGCGCATGTGGTTGCTGGCCGCCCTGGTGGCCCTGGCCGGCACCCAGGGCCTGCTGGCCGCGGGCCTCTTGCAGCTCGATGCCGCCATCTACTACCAGGCGCGGCTGACCTGGCTGAGCCACCTGCTGGGCGGCGTGATCTTCGGCGCCGGCATGGTGCTGGCCTCGGGCTGCGCCACCCGCTCGCTGGTGCGAGCCGGGGCCGGCAGCCTGCGCTCGCTGGTCGTACTGGTGGTGCTGGCGGTGAGCGCGCAGATGAGCTTGCGCGGCGCCTTCGCCGGCCTGCGGGTCGACGGTCTCGACCGGGTCGCCATCGAACTGCCCCAGGCCGACCTGCCGCGCCTGCTGGCCGCGGGCCTGGAGCTTCCGGTCGACACGCTGCGCCTGGGCCTGGTCGCCCTGCTGTTGGTGGTCGGCGGGCTGTGGATCCTGCGCGGCCGCGCCCACCTGAGCGCGGCGCAGTGGATCGGCGGCGTGGTCGTCGGCCTGCTCATCGTCGCCGCCTGGGTCACGACCGGCCTGATCGGCCACCTGCCCGAACACCCCGAGACGCTGGAAGCGGCCTGGCTCGGCACCGCCAGCCGCCGGCCCGAGGGCCTGAGCTTCGTCGCCCCGGTGGGCGCCACCCTGGGCTATGCCGAGCTGGCCTCGGACCAGAACACCGTGCTGAACTTCGGCATCGCCCTGGTGCTGGGCACCCTGCTGGGCAGCACGGCCAGCGCCCTGCTGCGCCGCGAATTCCGCTGGGAAAGCTTTGCCGGCGTGGGCGACACCGCCCACCACCTGATCGGGGCCGTGCTGATGGGCTTCGGCGGCGTGCTGGCCGTGGGCTGCACCTTCGGCCAGGGCCTGACCGGCCTGTCGCTGCTGACGCTGGGTGCGCCCCTGGCGCTGGCCGGCTTCGCGATCGGCTCCTATGCGTCCTGGCGCTACCTCTCCTGGCGGCTGGAGCAGGCCGCCGTGGTCTGCGGAGGCTGAGGGCACCGCCCTTCGCCCCCGGCCGGTCGCAGCCGGCCGCTTCAGCGGTGCTTGAAGACCGGCTTGCGCTTGGCCAGAAAGGCGGCCATGCCTTCCTTCTGGTCCTCGGTCGCGAACATGGCGTGGAACTGGCGGCGCTCGTAGGCGATGCCCTCGGCCAGCGGGCCTTCGAAGGCGCGGTTCACGCAGTCCTTGGCGGCCAGGATGGACAGCAAGGGCTGGCGGCCGATCGCGTCGGCGGCCTTCTGCGCCTCGTCCAGCAGGCTGGCGGCCGGCACCAGGCGGGCGACGAGGCCTGCGCGCTCGGCCTCTTCGGCGCCGATCGTGCGGGCGGTCAGCACCATGTCCATGGCCTTGGCCTTGCCCACGGCGCGCGGCAGGCGCTGCGTGCCGCCGGCGCCGGGGATGATGCCGAGCTTGATCTCGGGCTGGCCGAACTGCGCGGTGTCGGCCGCGATGATCAGGTCGCACATCATCGCCAGCTCGCAGCCCCCGCCCAGGGCATGGCCGGCCACGGCGGCGATGACGGGCTTGCGGATGCGGCGGATCGTCTCCCAGTTGCGGGTGATGAAGTCGCCGCGGACTGCATCGGCATAGCCCAGGCCGGCCATCACGCCGATGTCGGCGCCGGCGGCAAAGGCCTTCTCGCTGCCGGTGATGACGATGCAGCCGATGCCCTCGTCGGCATCGGCTTGCAGCAGCGCGGCGCCCAGCTCGTCCATCAGCGCATCGTTCAGCGCATTCAGCGCGGCCGGGCGGTTCAGGGTGATCCAGGCGGTGGCCAGCGGCGCGCTGCCGCGGCGGTCGAGCAGCAGATGCTGCGGGGCGGGATCGAAGCGGGGGAAGGCGACAGACATGGCAAGCAGCGGCAAGGCGGCGGCCCGGGGCGGGCCGGAAGCCTTCACTGTAGCGGCTGGGCCGGCGCGCTGGCCGCCGGGCGGGCGGGGCTCCGGGCCTGGCGCGGCAGGCTTTCCAGCTCCAGCTCCAGCCGGCTGCCGCGGCCGTCGGTGACGCGCATGCGCACCGGCATCCAGCGCAGCGAGGGCGCCAGCCAGGCCTCGATGGCATAGGTGCTGGGCTCGCCGGCCCGGCGCGGCCGCAGGTGCCAGGCGGGCACCGGGCCTTCGGGCGTATCGACCGGCTCCAGGCCGACCACGTCATAGGTCCAGCCGTCGACCCGGCGCGGCAGGGCCAGGGTCAGGTCGACGGCATCGCCCGGCGCCAGGGCCCGGGCCTGGCGGGCAAAGCGCCACGCAAGCTGGATGAACTGGCTGGCGCTGTCCTGCACATCGGCCGGCACCTCGACCTGCCGGCCGGTGGGCAGGGTGACGCGGCCGGGGGCGAAGTCCAGCCGCGCGCGGCGCTCGGGCGCGAAGGCGATGCGGTTGCGTTCCTCGTACTGCTCGGGCACCAGGCCGGCGGCCGTGATGCGGCCGGCGCTGGTCGTGCGGCGCTGCAAGAGGGGCGCGAAGCTGGGGCCCACGATCACGTCCAGATGCACCTGGTAGCGCCGGCCCTCGCGCAGCCAGCGCACGGCGGCGCTGCCCTGCACCTCGCCGCGCACCTCGCCGCTCAGGCGGTAGCGGATCTCGGTGGAGGCCGGCCAGGCGAAGCCGTCGATGCGCAGTTCCTCGTCGACCAGCTCGCCTTCGACCTCGCCCGCGGCGACCGCAAGCGGCCCGGCCTGCGCGGGGCCGGATGCCGGGGCGGGGACGCGCGCCGGCCCGGCATCGGCCGCGGCCGGGTCCGACGCGGACGGGGCGCGGTCTGTCGGTCGGCCTGCTGCCGCGGCTCCGGCAACTGCTGCCGAGGCGGGCGGGGCGGGCTCGCCGGGCGGCGCACTTCCCGGGGAGACGTGGGCTTCGGCCAGCGGCTCGGGCGGGCCGGCCGGATCGTGGGCCGGTGGCGCGGCCGCGCCTGCGGCCAGGGCCTCGGCGGGCGCCGGGTCCGCAAGGTCGTCCGGGTCCGGTTCGGGATCCGGGGCCAGCGCCAAGGCCGGCAGCGGGGCAGGCGCGCTGGCCGGCGGCTCGGGCGGCAGGGGGCGGCTGGCCGCCGGCTCGGGCGGCGGCGGAGGGGCCGGGGACGGGGACGGCGCGGGCGGCGCGGGGGCCTGCGGCGGCGTCACCGGCTCGGCAGGCCGCAGGGCGGTGATGAAGTCGGCTTCCATCCGCGCCAGCGGGGCCGCTGCACCGGCCGGCAGCAGCATGGCCAGGCCGTCGAGCAAGAGCCCGTGGACCAGCAGCACGCAGGCGGCCAGGAGCAGCAGGCCGCGGCGGCGCGGGCGCGGGCTCACCGGCCGCCGTCGCGGCCCAGCCAGGCCTCGCGGCGGGCGCGGGCGGCTTCGGGCGCGTCGCTGCGCGGGCTGAGCTTGACGCTGGACTGCACCGGGCCGCTGGCATCGAGCTGCAGCTCCAGCAGACGACGGTCGCGGGCGGCCAGCAGGCGGCGCGGGCCGTGGAAGGCGCCGTAGAGGGCCAGGTCCTCGGCCTTGCCCAGGCGCCAGCCGTCGACGGCGAGCAACTCGTCGCCCGGCGCCAGACCAGCCGCCGCGGCGGCGCCGCCGCGCAAGACGCTGGCCAGTTTGAGCTGGCCGCCCGACTCGCTGAGCCGCGCACCCAGGCGCTGGGCCGGGGTCGGCGCGTCCTCGGACCAGCCCAGGCCGACGCTGCCCAGCAGGCTCGGCAGCGGCAGCTCGCCGCGGCCGTGGACCCAGGCGTCCAGCTCGGCATCCATCGAGCGGCCGGCCACGGCCGCCAGCTCGCGGCGCAGCAGGGCTTCGTCGAGCGCGCCTTCGCGGGTCGAGTCGGCCGTACCGCAGCCGGTGGCGATCCACAGACGGCGCATCAGGGTGTCGAGCGTGCCGCGGCCTTCGCGGCGCAGCGTCAGGTCCAGGGCCAGGGCCACGAGCGCGCCCTTGGTGTAGTAGCTGACCGTCGCGTTGACGGTGTTCTCGTCGGGCCGGTAGTACTTGATCCAGGCATCCAGGCTGGCCTGGGCGACGCTGCTGATCTGCCGGCCCGGGGTGGCCAGCACCTGGTTGATCGTGCGGGCCAGGCCCTTGACGTAGCTGGCCTCGTCGATCAGGCCGGCGCGCACCAGGAAGAGGTCGTCGTAGTAGCTGGTGAAGCCCTCGAAGAACCACAGCAGCTCGGTCGGCTGCTCGCGCGCGTAGTCGTAGGCCACATAGGGCGCGGGCTTGAGGCGCTTGACGTTCCAGGTGTGGAAGTACTCGTGGCTGATCAGGCCGAGGAGCTGGGTCAGGCCCTCGCTGGGGCCCCCGGCGCCGGGGGCGCCCTCCACATCGACCAGGGCGCGGCGCGGCAGGTCGCGCCGGCCGCAGGCCAGGGCCGTGCTGGCGCGGTGCTCCAGGCCGCCGTAGCCCTCGTCGCTGGCGTGCAGCATGAACACGTAGTGCTCGAAGGGCGGCTTCTTCACGCGGCGGCGGCCGCGGGCATCGGTCTCGGCATGCCAGAAGGCGATCTGCGCCTCGCAGATCTGCTGCGTCATGGCCAGCAGGCGTTCGCCGTCGAAGCCCGGCGGCGCACCGCTGACGACGAAGCGGTGCGGCACGCCCTGGGCGCGGAAGCCGCCCGACCAGAAGGGGCCGAGCTCGAAGGGATGGTCGAGCAGCTCGTCGTAGTCGGCCGCCTCGAAGCGGCGCGGCGACTCGCCCTGGCCGGCGGCCGGGCGCATGGCGGTGGCGACCTGCCAGCCGCGCGGCAGCGGGCCGAGCTGCAGGGCCTGGGCCTCGGCCTCGCGGCCGTGCACGCGCAGGCAGAGGCTGCTGGCATTGAAGAAGCCGCGCTGCGCGTCGAGCCAGGCCGCGCGCACCGAGGGGTCCAGGGCATGGGCCTGGTAGCGCAGGGTCAGGGCGCCGCGGCCGCGGCAGTGCACCGTCCAGCTCGCCTTGTCGCGCCAGACGATCTCGCAGGGCTGGCCGCCCTGTTCGGCCTGCAGGCTGTGCAGGTGGCGGGCGAACTCGCGCACCAGGTAGCTGCCGGGGATCCAGACCGGCAGGCTCAGCACCTGAGCCTCCGCCGGCTGCGGCACAGTGAGCGTGATGTGGAACTGGTGGCTGGCGGGCTGGGGCAGCTCGATGCGGTAGCGGATCATCGTCGCGGGCGCGGCGGGCGCCCCGGCAAGGAAAAGAAGCTCAACTGCCGGCCGCGGCCAGGAAGCAGCTCAGGGCGGCCACGGTGCTGAGCCGGAAGCGCAGCGTCAGCCAGGGCGCCAGGCCCAGGGCGGGGTAGCTGCGGCGGTCCACCAGGTAGCAGGCGATCAGCAGCCCGCCCAGCACCACCAGGCCGGCATAGGCCGGCATGGTCAGCCCGATCCAGGCGATCAGGGAAGGCAACACCGCCCAGCGCAGCCGGGCCACGCGCAGCGGCCCTTCGGGCAGGCGCATGGCCAGGCCCCAGTGCAGGCCGCCAAGGAAGCTGGCGATCAGCGCGGCATAGCCGGCCAGGGCATCGACCACATAGGGATGGGCCTCCTCGTTGACGATCCAGACCAGCGCGGCCCCCAGCACGAAGGGCAGCAGGCCGGCCAGGCCCAGGCGGGTGGCCAGCAGGGGCACGGGGCCGGCAGCGTCGGGGGCGGAGGAAGGCGCGGACATGGTGGCGGGTGGGCGGCAGCAGGCGGGAAGAACCGGGCCTCAGCCCGGAAACAGCGACAGTGTGCCCAAGCCGGCGGCCCCCGCTGCGGCCCAGGGCCGCAGCCGATCCTCCAGATGCGGGGCCAGGGCCTGGCTCTGCGCATACCAGCGGCTGAAGGAGGTGCAGGAGCCGGCCGGGTCGGCGAACAGCGGCGGCGGCGCCGGCGGGGCCGCCAGGCCGGCCAGCAGCCTGGCGTAGCCTGACTCGGGGGCCGGCGCGGCGCGCAGCGGCCGGCCCTGGGCGCGCAGGCTTTGCAGCAGGGGCGCGGCATCGTCGATCCAGACCCGGTCGCAGACCGCCGCCATGCGCGCCAGCACCCAGGCCCAGCGCCGCGCCGACCAGGGCCGGGCCGCATGCGCGGGCAGATGCACCAGGCCCAGGCGCTGCGGGCGGGCGCCGGCCGGCGGCTCGCCCAGGGCCCAGGGGTGGACCAGGTCCAGCGCGGCCGTCGCCGCGCCGAGTTCGGCCGGGTCGTCGAGCCGGGGCAGGCCGGCCAGGGCTTCAGCGGGCGGCTCGGCCCAGAGCCCGGGCGGCTCGACCGCCGGATGCGCGCCGGGCTCGGGCCCGCTGGCGCGGCCCTGGCGGGCGAGCTGCTCCAGCGCCTCGTAGCTGCGGTCGATCAGCGTGCCGGCCGAGCGCCAGGTGCGCGAGGCCGCGACCGGCGCATAGCGCGCCACATTGTCGGCATTGAAGAGGTAGGGCTTGGACGAGAAGCTGCCCGCCACCCACTGCCAGCTCAGGTGGTTGCAGGCCAGGTCGCCGTCGAGCAGGTGGCCGTAGAGCCAGTCGGCGGCGACCCGCCAATCGACCTTGCGCAGGTGCACCAGGTAGCTGGCCAGCCACATGCGGGCATGGTTGTGCAGGTAGCCGCTGGCATAGAGCACGCGCACCGCCTGGTCGATCGCCGGCACGCCGCTGCGCGCTTCCAGCACATCGTCGGGCAGGCGGGCGCGGTAGGCGGCCGGGCCGGCGGGCAGGCCCTCGGGCCGCAGGGTGTCGAGGATGGCGTCGCGGCGCCGCGCCCGCACATGGTGGAAGAAGGCGCGCCAGCCGAATTCGAAGACCAGCTTGTCCTCGTAGCCGATGCGGTGGCGTGCGGCCAGGGCGGCCAGGGCGGCGCCCGGCTCGATCAGGCCGTGGGCGAAATAGGGCGAGAGGCCGGAGACCGCGCCGTCCAGCGCATTGCGGCTGCGCGCATAGCTGGCGGGCTTCAGCTCGGCCAGCCGGGCCCAGGCGGCTTGGGCGCTGGGCGGGAAGCGGTGCAGCGCGGCAGGGATGCCGGCGACCCGCAGGGTGGTGAGGTCGGCCGGGCCGGGGGCCCAGGCTTCGGATGCGGCTTCGGGGCCGTCGGGGGACGCGGGGGCGATGCTCATCGCGCCGCAGTCTAGGCAGGCCCCGGCCGCCCTGCCCGCGCCGGGGCTTGGCGGCCGGGCCGCCCGGCCCGGGGCTCAGCCGCCCTTGGCGACTTCGGCCAGGCGACGCTCCAGCTCGGCCGCGGGCACCATGCCCGGCACCCGGCTGCCGTCCTCGAAGACGATGGCCGGCGTGCCGTTGACCTTGAGCTTGCGGCCCAGTTCGAGGTTGCGCTCGATGGGGTTCGCGCAGTCGGCCGCGGCCTTGGCCGGGTTCATGCCGTCGAGCATCCAGCCGCGCCAGCTTGCAGTGCTGTCCTTGGCGCACCAGATGGCCTTGGACTTGGCGGCCGAGTCCTCGCTGAGGATGGGCATCAGGAAGGTGTAGACAGTCAGGTCCTTGGCCTTGCTCAGCTCGGCCTCGAAACGCTTGCAGTAGCCGCAGTTCGGGTCGCTGAAGACGGCGATGCGGCGCTTGCCGGTGCCGGTCTTCCAGACGATTGCGTCCTTCAGCGGCAGGCTGGCGAAATCGATCGCCGTGAGCTTGTTGATGCGCTCCTCGGTCAGGTTGCGGCGGTTGGCCGTCTCGATGATCTGGCCCTGCACCAGGTACTGGCCGCTGGCATCACCGTAGACCAGGTCGCTGCCGATGCGCAGCTCATAGAGGCCGGCGATGGGCGTGGCACGGATCTCGTCGATGCGCGGCAGGTTGGGCAGGCGCTCGGCCAGCACCTTGCGGATGCGCTTGTCGACTTCGGGGTCGACCGCCGCGGCCGCCTGGGCCTGGGCGTGGGCCGGCGGGGGCATCAGGCTGGCAGCCGCCAGCAGGCCCGCGGCCGCGAGCAGGGCCGCCGCGAGGGGGCGGCGCATCAGGAAGGGCGGCAAAGCGGGCATGGCGGACGATCCGATCGAAAAGAAGGAGGGGGAAGGCGCTGCAGGACGCGCCGGGCAGACCCGGCCCGGCCTCGCAAAGTTCAGCCGCCCAGGGCCTGGGCGGCAAGCCAGCGCTTGGCCGGCGGCAGGTGGTCGACCAGACCCAGGCCGAGGTTGCGCAAGCCGGCGAGCAGCGGCTGCGCGGGCGCGAAAAGCTGCCACAGCCCATCGGTGGCCTGGGCCATGGCCGCGGTGGGGCCGGCGCGGCGGCGGGCATAGCGATCGAGCAGGCGCGGATCGTTGGGCGCGCGCCAGGCCTCGCGGACGCGGGCTTCGCCGAGCACGGCCGCCAGGGCGGCGACATCGGCCAGGCCCAGGTTCAGGCCCTGGCCGGCCAGGGGATGCACGACATGCGCGGCATCGCCCAGCAGCAGCCAGGAGGCCGGATCGACGCCCGGGGCGCGCGGGCCGGCCGGATGCAGCGCAGCCTCGGGCACCGGGCCGTGCCAGCGCTCGGCCCGCACCAGGCGCAACGGCCAGCAGGCGCGGGCGGCCGGGTCGGGGTCGGCCAGGCGCAGGGTGCCGGCCACGCCGCCGGTGGCGGCCTGAAGCTCGGCTTCCAGCGCCTCGGCCGGCGCCTCCCGCAAGGCCTCGGCCCGGGCCTGCGGCAGCGACCAGACCAGGCCGTAGCCGGCCGCCGCCGGGCCGGCGGCGCCATCGAAGGGCAGCAGGGCCAACACCTCGGGCGAGGCCAGGGCCTGCCAGGCCCGGCCGCGGTGCGGGCGGTCGGCCTGCAAGCGGGTGGCAAGCGCAGCCTGACCGTAGTCGCTGCGCTGGAAGCGCGCGCCCCAGCGGGCGGCGGTCTCGCCGTCGCGGCCTTCGCACAAGGCCTGCAGCGGCGCGGCACAGGCATGCTCGACAGCCTGCACATGCGGGGCGTAGCGCAGCGCGGTGGCCAGGGCACGGTCGAGCGCAGCGGCATCGACGATCCAGGCCAGGGCCTCCAGCCGCTGCTGCCAGGCGCTGAAGGCGAGCTGGCCGCCGCGGTCGCCCTGCACCGCCATCTCGCGCACCGGGGTGATGGCGCCGGGCTGCTCGGCCAGGGCATCCCACACCCGCAGGGCCTGCAGCAGGCGGCGCGAGGCGGCATTGAGCGCATAGGTGCGCGGATCGGGCCGGGTGCTGGCCGGCCGCGCCGGGCCGGCGGCCCAGGCCACCGCCAGGCCCTGCCGGGCCAGGGCCAGGGCCAGGGCCATGCCGACCGCGCCGCGGCCCTGGATGCACACGGCCGGTTCCGGGGCGCTGAGGGGCTTCATCCGGGACATTCTAGGAAGACCCGGCCTGCCCCTGCGGCGCTACCATGAAGCGGCCCTCTTCCCCCTGCCCCGCAAGCTGCACCCCACCATGCCGACCTGGATCCAGCGCCTGCTGATCGCCCTTGCCGCCCTGCTCGCCCTGCTGGTGCTGGCCGCCGGCGTGCTCGTGGCCCGCTTCGACGGCGACGACATCCGCAAGCTGCTGGAAGCGCAAGTGGCCGAGCGCACCGAGCGCACGCTCAAGCTCGACGGCCCGGTCGGCCTGGCCCTGTGGCCCAAGGTCGCCGTCACCTTGCAGGGCCTGCACCTGAGCGAGGCCGGCAAGCCCGACGAATTCCTGCGCGTCGACGAAGCCCGGCTGGCCGTGCGCGTGCTGCCGCTGCTGAGCGCGCAGCGGCTGGAGGTGGAGGCCGTCAGCGCCCGCGGCGTGCAGATGACCCTACGCCGCGACGCCCAGGGCCGCCGCAACATCGACGACCTGATCGCTCTGAGCCGGCAGGACGCCGCCGCCGCTGAGGACCCGGCCGCCCCCGGCAAGCCCCTGGCCTTCTCGGTCGACGGCCTGGCCTTCGACGACCTGCGCCTGACCGTGCAGGACGTGCCGGCCAAGCTGGACGGCCAGGTGCAGATCGAACGCCTGCGCAGCGGCCGCCTGGCCGAGGGCGAGGCCACGCCCATCGAACTGCGCCTGCAAGCCAAGCTGGCCGAGCCGCCGGTCGATGCCGCGCTGAGCCTGGACGGCACGCTGACCTTCCGCCTGCCGGCCGACCAGCCGCCCAGCCTGGCCATCGAAGGCATGAAGCTCGGCCTGAAGGGCAGCGCCCTGGGCGTGCAGGCCATCGACGCCCAACTGGCCGGTGCGCTCGACTGGGACGGCGCCCAGCAGGCCCTGGAGGCCCGCGGCCTGCAACTGCAACTGGCCGCCCGCCCGGCCGGCGCCAAGATCGAGACCCTGCGCCTGGCCGTCGAGCGCCTGGGCTTCAAGCCGGCCAGCCAGCGCATCGAGCTGGCCCGGCTGGCGCTGGAGCTGAAGGCCGCCCTCGGCCCGGCCGAGGCGGCGCAGCAACTGGTCGCCCAGCTCGACTGGCCGGCGCTGTCGGTCGAAGGCCAGGGCCTGTCGGGCAGCCCGCTCAGCGGCAGCGCGCGGCTGGCCGGGCCGGTGGCGGGCGGCTCGCGCGAATTGCAAATGCAGCTCAGCTCGCAGGCACCGAGCGGGCGTTTCGAGAAGATCGTCGTGCCCGGCCTCAAGCTGGCGCTCAGCGGCAGCGAAGGCAGCCGCCAGATCGCCGCACAACTGGAGGCCGACCTGAGCCTGGCGCCGCAGCCGCTGGCCCTGAACCTGGCGCCGCTGAAGCTGCAACTGGATTTGAAGGACCCGGCCCTGCCGCCCCTGGCCCTGCTGGCCCAGGGCCGCCTGAGCCTGCAACAGCCGGCCGGCGCGCCGGCCCGGCAGCAGGCTGAGGCCCAGCTCAAGGGCACGCTGAACGGCCAGGCCTTCGACACCACGTTGGAGGCCGTGCTGGGCAGCGGCGTGCCGCGCCTGGGCGTGCAGGCCAGCTTCGGCACGCTCGACCTCAGCAGCTTCCTGCCGCCGGCTCCTACGGCGGCGGCCTCGGCCCCGGCCCCGGCCAGCGCCGAGGGCACCGCCGCGGCCGATGCGCAGAAAGTCGATCTCTCGCCACTGAAGGCGGTGGACGCGACGCTGAAGCTGCGCGCCGGCACCCTGATCCTGCCGCCGCACCGCATCGAACAAGCCGAGGTGGCCGCCCGCCTGAAGGACGGCAAGCTCGACCTGAGCCAGCTCGACGGCCGCGCCTGGGGCGGTCGCTTCCAGGCCACGGCCCAGGCCGATGCCGGCAGCGGCGCCCTGGCCCTGGGGCTGGATGCCAACGAGGTCGACCTGAACGCGATGCTGGGCGCGCTGGCCGGCTTCGACAAACTCGAAGGCCGCGGCAAGCTCAGCACCCGGCTGGCCAGCCGCGGCCCGACCGTCGGCGCGCTGAAGCAGGCCCTGGGCGGCACGCTGGCCCTGCAGATGCGCGATGGCGCCGTGCGCGGCATCAACCTGGCCAAGACCTTGCGCGACTGGCGCGGCGCGATCGCCGGCGGCGATGCCAAGCAGGCCAGCCAGGCCAGCGAGAAGACCGATTTCTCCGAGGTCAGCCTGAGCTTCGACATCCGCGAGGGCGTGGCCCGCAGCAAGGACCTCAGCGCCAAGAGCCCCTTCCTGCGATTGAGCGGCGAAGGCCTGGTCGACCTCGGCGCAAGCCGGGTCGATTACGTGGCGCGGGCCACGGTGACGGGCACGCCGCAGGGCCAGGACGGGCCGGAGATGGCCGCGCTCAAGGGCCTGACCGTGCCGGTCAAGCTCGAAGGCCCCTTCAGCGCGGTGAGCTGGCGCATCCGCTGGTCCGAGGTCGGCAAGGAGCTGCTCAAGCGCCAGGCCCTGGGCGCGGCCGGTGCCTCGGGCGGCGGTGCGGCCCTGGTCGACCGCCTGCTCGGCGGCAAGGGCGCGGCGGCGCCGGCCGACGGCGCCTCGGCCCCGCCGGCCCAGCCCAAGGACAAGGTCAAGGATGCGCTGAAGGGCCTGCTCGGCCGCTGAAGCCGGCGGGCCGGCCGCTTGCGGCTGCTCAGGCCGACGCCGGCACCTGCGCCCACTGCCGCACGACGGCGCGCAGCACCGGCAGGCTCAGTGGCTTGGTGACGACCTCGTTCATGCCGGCGGCCAGGCAGGCCTGGCGGTCATCGGCATGGGCATTGGCGGTCACGCCGATCACCGGCAGCGCGGCCACCGCGATGCCGGATTCCCCCGCGCGCAGGCGCCGGGTGGCTTCCAGCCCGTCCATCACTGGCATTTGCCAGTCCATCAGCACCAGGGCATAGGGCCGTTCGCGCAGGCGGGCCAGGGCTTCGCCGCCGTGCTCGGCAATGTCGACCTGCCAGCCGTCGGCGGCCAGCATCTGGGTGGCGATGAGCTGGTTGACCATGTCGTCCTCGACGACGAGCAGGCGGCGCGCCCAGGCCGCGGCCGGTGGGGTGAGGGCCTCGGTGGCGGGCGAGGCCGGGGCCGCGCCCGGCGTGGGCGCTGCAAGGGCATCGGCCGTGGCGGCCGGCCCCGCGGCAGATTCGAGCGCCGGCGCCGGCTGCGGGTCAGCGGCTGCGAGCGGGCGCAACTCGGGCCGCGGCGGCCGCGGTGGCTCGGGCGGGAGGCTGGCCGGCTCGCGGCCGGCCAGGGCGGTGTCGAGCAGCTCGGGCGGCAGCGTGTCGGCCGGCTCCGGCGGGCGCAGCTCGGCCAGGCGGTCGCGCCAGGCGGCCAGCTCGCTGGGCCGCACGTCCTCGCAGGCGGGCAGGGGCAGACGCACGGTCATGGTGGTGCCCAGGCCCTCGACGCTGTCGAGCTCGATGCTGCCGCCCAGGGCGGTCAGCAGCTCGCGGGTGATGGCCAGGCCCAGGCCCGAGCCGCCGTGGCGCCGGGTGGTGGTGTCGTCGGCCTGGCGGAAGGGTTCGAAGATGCGCTGCAGGGCGGCAGCCGGGATGCCGATGCCGGTATCGCGCACCTCGATGCGCAGGCTGCCGGGCGCATCCTCGGCCAGGCTGAGGATGACGCTGCCGCGGGCGGTGAACTTCACCGCATTGCCCAGCAGGTTGATCAGCACGCGCTTGATCAACAGGGCGTCGCCCAGGCGCCAGTCCGTCAGGCTGCCGCCGCCCTGAAGCTCCAGCAGCAGGCCCTTGCGCTCGGCGGCCAGGCGCACGGCCTCCAGCGCGCCGTGCACGCATTCGGCCAGCGAGAAAGGCGCGGGGACGACCGGCATCTGGCCGGCCTCGATGCGGGAGAGATCGAGCACGTTCTCGATCATGGCCAGCAAGTGGCGGCCGCTGTCGTGGGCCGATTCCAGCAGGCGCCGGTCGGTGCCGTGAAGCTGCGGCCGCTCGGCCAGCAGCTCGGTCGCGCCGAGCACGGCATTCAGCGGCGTGCGCAGCTCATGCGTCATCGTGGCGAGGAAGCGGCTCTTGGCGCTGGAGGCGGCCTCGGCCAGGTCGCGGGCGGTTTCCAGCGCGCGGGTGCGTTCGCGGACACGCGCCTCCAGCTCGGCATTGGCCTGGCGCAGGCGGGCGCGGGTCTGGCGCAGGTCGGCCACCGTGCTGCCCAGCCACAGCGCGACCAGCAGGGCCGCGCTGAGCGCACCCAGCAGCAGGGCCTCGTCCCAGGCCGCCGCCGGCCGGCTGAGCGCCAGCACGCCCGGCACCACGGCCAGCACCACGCCCAGGCCCCAGGGCCAGCGGCGCAGGGAGGGGTCCTGCCGCAGCCGGCGGTGCAGGTCCAGCAGCAGCGCGATGAGCAGGAAGACCAGCAGCGGCGGCAGCAGATCTGGCATGGCCTGCAGCGCCGGCAGCAGCCGGTTCAGGCCCGCCGGGGCCGTGCCCGTGATCAGGGCTTGCTGGGCGACTGCATCCACGGCCGCACATCCTCCGTCCGGGCACTGTCCAGCGTCGGGCAGCCCGGCCTGCCGACACGCGGCACAGGCTAGCACCGGCCTGTGCCGGGCCGGTCCCTAAAATCAATGTTTTGCATTCACCTGTGACAGGTACACGGCCATGAGCCTCCAGTGCGGCATCGTGGGACTGCCCAACGTCGGCAAGTCCACCCTCTTCAACGCCCTGACCCAGGCGGGCATCGCGGCCGAAAACTACCCCTTCTGCACCATCGAGCCCAATGTCGGCGTGGTCGAGCTGCCCGACCCGCGCCTGCAAGCGTTGGCCGGCATCGTCAAGCCCGAGCGGATCGTCCCGGCCATCGTCGAGTTCGTCGACATCGCCGGCCTGGTCGCCGGGGCCAGCCAGGGCGAGGGCCTGGGCAACCAGTTCCTCAGCCACATCCGCGAGACCGATGCGATCGTGAACGTGGTGCGTTGCTTCGAGGACGACAACGTCATCCACGTGGCCGGCAAGGTCGACCCGATCGCCGACATCGAGGTGATCCAGACCGAGCTGTGCCTGGCCGACCTCGGCACGGTCGAGAAGAGCCTGCACCGCTATGTGAAGGCCGCCCGCAGCGGCAACGACAAGGAAGCCGCCGCCCTGGTGAAGGTGCTGGAGAAATGCCAGGCCGCGCTGAACGAGGCACAGCCGGTGCGCTCGATCGACTTCAGCAAGGAAGAGCGCGTCATCCTCAAGCCGCTGTGCCTGATCACGGCCAAGCCGGCGATGTTCGTCGGCAACGTCAGCGAGACCGGCTTCGAGAACAACCCCTTCCTCGACCGCCTCAAGGCCTATGCCGAGAAGCAGAACGCGCCGGTGGTGGCGATCTGCGCCAAGACCGAAGCCGAGCTGGCCGGCATGGAAGACGAGGACCGCGCCATCTTCCTGGCCGAGATGGGCCAGGACGAGCCGGGCCTGAACCGCCTGATCCGCGCCGCCTTCAAGCTGCTGGGCTTGCAGACCTACTTCACCGCCGGGGTGAAGGAAGTGCGGGCCTGGACGGTGGCCATCGGCGCGACCGCGCCGCAAGCGGCCGGCGTGATCCACACCGACTTCGAGCGCGGCTTCATCCGTGCCCAGACCATTGCCTTTGACGACTACCTCGCCTTCCAGGGCGAGCAGGGCGCGAAGGACGCCGGCAAGATGCGCGCCGAAGGCAAGGACTACATCGTCAAGGATGGCGATGTGATGAACTTCCTGTTCAACGTCTGAACCCGCGGGCCGGGCGCCGCGGCGGCCCGGCGGCGGCCCTCACGCCCTCACTCGGGCCGGGCCAGCGGGAAGATCAGGCGCACGCACAGGCCCCGGCCGCCCTCGCCGTCCTTGAGGATGAGGCGGGCATGGTGGGCCTGGGCGATGTCGCGCACGATGGCCAGGCCCAGGCCGCTGCCCGAGCCCGGCGCGCCCGGTGCGCGGAAGAAGCGTTCGAGCACCTGTTCGCGCTGCTCCGGCGGGATGCCGGGGCCGTTGTCCTCGACCTCCAGAAGGGCCTCGCGCGCGGGCTCCCCGAGCGCGGCCAGGGCCATGCAGCGCACGGTGATGCGCAGCGGCGAGCCGTCGGCGGGCTGGGCGTATTCCAGCGCGTTGTGGATGAGGTTGGCGAGCAGCTCGCGCACCTGGTAGGCCCGGCCCAGCACCTGCGCCTCCTCCAGGTGGAAGCCGAGGTCGGCATGGCGTTCGAGGGCGCGCGGCACCCAGTCGCGCGCGGCATCGTGGACGACGGCGCGAAGGTCGAAGCGTTCGTCGCCGCCGGGCTCGCCCTGGCTGGCCTCGGTGCGGGCCAGCAGCAGGAGCTGGTCGGCCAGGCGCGCGGCACGCAGGGCGGAGCGGTGCAGGCGCACCAGGCCGCCGCCGGCCTCCTGGTCCCGGGGAGCGGCGAGCAGGGCCAGCTCGGCCTCGGTGCGCAGGGCGGTCAGCGGGGTGCGAAGCTGGTGGGCGGCGTCGGCGATGAAGTGGCGCTGGCGCTCATGCTCGGCGGCGGCGCGCTGCATGAGCTGGTCGACCCCGTCGAGCAGGGGGTTGAGCTCGTCGGGCAGGCCTTCGCGGTCGACCGGCTGGGGCGCATGCAGGGGGCGCAGCGCCAGGTCGGCGCGCAGGCGGCGCAGGGGCCGCAGCGTCCAGGCGATGACGGCGATCAGGCCGCCCCCCAGCAGCACGGCCGTGGCCAGGCCCTGGATGAGCGCGACGTGCAGGGCCTCGCGCCGGGCGGCATGGCGGCGCTGGGTGGTCTGCGCCAGACGCAGGACGCAGGGCTGGGCCTGCATGCAGTCGACCGGCAGCTCGGCCAGGCGCAGGGTCTGGCCATCCAGCATGGCATCGCCCCAGCGCGGCGCCTCGGGCGGCCAGGGCCCCGGCAGGCGCAGGCTGCGGATGGCGACATCGCCCTGCATCCAGCGCGACTGCGCGTCGCTCAAGGCCCACCAGATGCGCTCGGGGCTGTGCGAGCGCAGCAGGCGCTCGAAGGCCTGGCTGCTGCCCGGTTCGCTGGCAGGGGGCGGCGCATCCGCCATCGGCACGATGGCGGCCAGGGCCCGGCCGAGATCGACCAGGGCGGCATCCGCCGCGCTTTCGCTGGCATGGGTGCCGGCGCGCAGGTCGATGATCACCCGCAGCGGCACCACCATGGCCGTGAGGGTCAGGGTGCCAAGCAGCAATCGGGCGCGCAGGCTGAGCGACATGGCAGGCGGGCGGGGTCGCGCGGGATGCCCGGCGGCCCGCAGGCGCGATCAGGTCAGCGGCGGCAACAGCTCGGGCTGTTCCTCGACGAGGTAGCCGAAGCCGCGCACGGCGCGGATGCGCAGGCCGGCCGGCTCGATCTTCGGCCGCAGGCGCGAGACATAGACCTCGACGGCGTTCTCGGAGAGCTGCTCGCCCCAGCCGCTGATCGACTGAAGGATCTGCTCCTTCGCGACCACGTGGCCGACGCGGCCGAGCAGGTACTCGAGCACCGCCCATTCGCGCACCGACAGCTCGACCGGCTGGCTGCCGATCCAGGCGCGCTGGGCGACCAGGTCCATGCGCAGCGAGCCCATGGTCAGCTCGCTGTCGCGGCGGCTGCGGTGGCGGCGGGTCAGCACACGCACGCGCGCCACCAGCTCGGCCAGCGAGAAGGGCTTGACCATGTAGTCGTCGGCGCCGGTCTCCAGGCCGTGCACGCGGTCCTCGATGGCATCGCGGGCGGTCAGCACCAGCACCGGGGTCTCGATGCCGGCCTCGCGCACCCGGCGCAGGGTCTCGAAACCGTCGATGCCGGCCAGGCCGATGTCGAGGATCAGCAGGTCGTAGGGGTCGGACTTGAGCGAGGCCGGCACTGGCTCGCCGCGCGCGGTGGTGTCCACCGACCAGCCCTGGGAGCGCAGCGCGCGGGAGGTGGTGTCGGCCACGGCCGGATCGTCCTCCGCAAGCAGGATGTGCAGGGCGCCAGCAGACGAGGGGGGCGTAGAGGTCACGGCAGGCTGGGTTGGGGACGGGCCGTCTCGGGCGCCCATTCGGGCGCGTGAGGGAGCCGGCACTCTAGCAGCGCCCTCCCGGTCCCAAGCCGGCCTTGCGGCGGCCCGGGACCGGGGCGTCAACCGCTTGCAAGCCTGCGACCTGGCTGGGTGGCCAGGGCCGGGTCGCATGGGCCCAAGGGCTGCCGAAGCGGCGTGGGCCCCGTGGTGGCATGTGATGTGCTGCATCCGGCACGCTTGTGCGGGTCGCAGGTCGACCCGCCTGCGGATCCCACCGAACGCCGAATGCGGTCAAGCTACCATCGCCCGAGGGTTTGCACGGACCGACGAATGACATGCCAAGCGGGCGTGGGCCTGCAAGCCGCTTCCGGGTCCGGCCATGCCCCGTGTCCAGCACATGCGTGTCAGGCAGAAACAGACCGAGTCACCATGGTGTCCTCCCCCTCCTGCCCTGTCGCTACCGAATTGAAGCAGGTCGTCGCTTATCTCGCGCCCGAGATTCCCTCGCTCTCCGCCACCTTTGTTTACGAGGAACTTCACGCGGTGGAGCGGCGCGGCCTGCGCGTTGTGCCCATTTCCGTGCACCGGCCGGCGCGCCCGGCTGCCGACCAGGCCCGCCTGAGCGAGCGGGTCCGTGTTCTGTACGACACCCACCCCGCCCGGTTCGCCCTGGGCGCTTTGCTGAGCCTGCCGCGCTTTGGCCCAGGCCTGTTCGGCGCGCTCGGGCAACTGGCGGGCGATCTCGTGGCCTGCGGCCTGCTCAAGCCGGCCAGTTGGAAGCTGGCCTACCAGTTCCTGGCCGGTGCCCGTCTGGCTCGGCTGATGCAAGACGAGGGCTGTCACCACCTCCACGTGCACTTCGCGCATGTCCCGGCGCAGATTGCGATGTATGCCGCGGCGCTGTCCGGGCTTCCCTTCACGGTGACAGCGCATGCCAACGACATCTTCGAGCGGGGCTTGCTGCTGCAGCGCAAGGCAGCGCGCGCCAAGCGCTTCCTGACGATTTCCGAGCACAACCTGAAGTATTTGCGCGCGCTCGGCATTCCCCCGGCACAACTGAGCCTGGTGCGCTGCGGCGTGAGTTTCAGCCCGCGGTCGCGGCCGGCAGGTGCCGCCGGCCAGCCCTTCGTGCTGGGCTCGCTGGGACGCATGGTCGAGAAGAAGGGCTTCGACGTGCTGATCGAGACGCTTGCGCGGCTGCGCGCCGAGGGTCGAGCCGTCGTCCTGCGCCTGGCCGGCGACGGCCCGCTGCGGCCGGCGCTGGAGGCCCAGGCGGCTGCCCTCGGCCTGGGCGAGGCCGTGCGCTTCGACGGCAGCCTCTCGCACGAGCAGGTGGCCGACTGGATGAACGCGCTCGACAGCTTCGTGCTGGCCTGCAAGGAAGACCGCAACGGCGACATGGACGGCATCCCCGTCGTGCTGATGGAGGCCATGTCGCAGTCGTTGCCGGTGGTTTCGACCCGGCTTTCGGGCATTCCCGAGCTGGTCATGCACGAGCAAAGCGGCCTGCTGGCCGAACCGGCCGACGCGGCCGACCTGGCGCGGCAGATCGCGCGCCTGATCGATTCCGACGCACTGCGTGCGCAGTTGGGCCGGGACGGCTGCCAGCATGTGATGGCCGAGTTCGGCATGGCCCAAAACATCGACCGCCTGCTGGCCGCCTTCGCGCTGCCCCGGCACGGCTGAACCTTGATCCACAGGACGCCCCCCCATGAGCCGCCGCTATGCCCTGATTTCGCCCTGCCGCAATGAATCCAAGTACATGCGGCAGACCCTGGACACCGTGGTCGGGCAGTCGCTCACGCCGGCGCTCTGGGTGATCGTCGACGACGGTTCAAGTGACGAGACGCCACAGATCCTGGCCGAGTACGCCGCGCGCCATCCCTGGATCCGCATCGTCACCCGCCAGGACCGAGGCCGTCGCGCCGTCGGCCCCGGGGTGATCGAGGCTTTCTACGCCGGCTACGAAACCATCGTGCCGGAGGACTTCGATTACGTCTGCAAGCTCGACCTGGACCTGCGCCTGCCGCTGCGCTACTTCGAGATCCTGGTCGAGCGCATGGAGGCGAATCCGCGCATCGCCACCTGCAGCGGCAAGGCCTATGTCGAGGAACACGGCACGCTGCGCGACGAGAACCACGGCGACGAGACCTCGCTGGGCATGACCAAGTTCTACCGCGTCAGCGCTTTCAAGGACATCGGCGGCTTCGTGCGCGAGGTGATGTGGGACGGCATCGACTGCCACCGTTGCCGGATGAAGGGCTGGATCGCCTGCAGTTGGAATGAACCGGAGCTTCGCTTCATCCACCTGCGGCCGATGGGGTCCAGCCAGCAGAGCATCTACACCGGCCGCATGCGCCACGGCTTCGGCCAGTACTTCATGGGCACCGGCCTGCTCTACCTCAGCGCCAGCGCGCTGAGCCGGATCGGTGAGAAGCCCTTCCTGCTGGGCAGCCTGGCCGTGATCTGGGGCTGGCTGCGCAGCGCGCTTGCCGGCAAGCCGCGCTACGAGGACCCTGAGTTCCGCCGCTTCCTGCGCGCCTACCAGATGCGCGCGCTGCTGGTCGGCAAGCGGCGGGCCATCGAGGAAATCCACCGGGCCAAGGGCATCGCCTGAAGCGGCAGCGCGGGCCGGGAACTTGTCCCCGGAAACTGTGGACAAGTCTGTGGGCGGAGCCGGGATGCGCGCGCCAAGTACTTGTCCCCCGGGCCGCCGGCCTGGATTGACCTCTCCAGGGCAGGCACAGCGGAACGCTTGCCGCGCCTTAGCACTCAAAAAGTCCGAGTGCTAACATCTTGGCGAGGAGACTGCCGATGAACCCCCTGACGCCGATTCCGACATCTGCCAGCGCCGCCGCGCTGAGCCTGCGCGACCCCTGGGCCATGGTGCCCTCGCTGGGCAACCTCGAGGCCTACATCCGCGCGGTGAACCAGCTTCCGATGCTCAGTGCCGAGGAAGAGCAGGACTGCGGCCGCCGCCTGCGCGACCACGGCGACCTCGCTGCGGCCGGCCGGCTCGTGCTTTCGCACCTGCGGCTGGTCGTCTCCGTCTCGCGCCAGTACCTGGGCTACGGCCTGCCGCAGGGCGATCTGATCCAGGAAGGCAATGTCGGCCTGATGAAGGCCGTCAAGCGCTACGACCCCGAGCAGGGCGTGCGCCTGGTCAGCTACGCGCTGCACTGGATCAAGGCCGAGATCCACGATTACATCCTGCGCAACTGGCGCCTGGTCAAGGTGGCCACGACCAAGGCGCAGCGCAAGCTCTTCTTCAACCTGCGCTCGATCAAGCAGGGCCTGCGGGCCCGGGCCGAGCTGGGGGACAGCCACCGCCAGGGCCTGAGCGAGGCCGAGATCGATCAGGTCGCCGAGACGCTGCAAGTCAAGCGCGAGGACGTGATCGAGATGGAAACCCGCATGGCCGGCGGCGAGGTCGCGCTGGAGCCGTCGGAAGGCGACGAGGACGGCCCCGCCGCGCCGATTGCCTGGCTGGCCGACGAGCACAGCGAGCCCAGCCGCATGCTGGAGCTGGCGCATCGCGACCACTTGGCGAGCGACGGCCTGCGCGAAGCCCTGTCGGGCCTGGATGCGCGCAGCCGCCGCATCGTCGAATCGCGCTGGCTGCACGTGGCCGACGATGGCTCGGGCGGCGCCACGCTGCACGAGCTTGCGGCCGAGTACGGCGTCAGCGCCGAGCGCATCCGCCAGATCGAGGTGGCTGCGCTGAAGAAGATGCGCAAGGCCCTGGCCGGGGTCTGAACCTTCAGCGTCCGCCGCCGCCCCGGGACGGGCGCGGCGCGACGGCCGCGCCGCTCAGCCGCCTGCCAGCAGGATGCGCAGATCGGCCAGCCAGGCTTCGATCGGCGTGCCGTAGCGCACGAAGAGCCGCGTGCGGCCCTGCATGTCGAACACATAGGCGCCGGCGGTGTGGTCCAGGGTGTAGCCCTCGTTGCCGTCCTTGTTCGGCACCTTCTGGTAGAAAACCTTGAAGCCCTGGGCCACGGCCTTGGTCTCGTCCAGCGTGCCGCGCAGCGCGACGAAGGCCGGGTCGAAGGAGGCCATGTAGGCCTTGAGCAATTCGGCGCTGTCCCGCTCCGGGTCGACGGTGACGAAGATGGCTTGCAGCTTGTCGCCCTCGGCACCGAGCTGCTTCTTGACCTGCGCCAGCTCGGCCATGGTCGTGGGGCAGACGTCGGGGCACTGGGTGTAGCCGAAGAAGACGACGACCAGCTTGCCGGCGTAGTCGGCCAGGCTGCGGAGCTGGCCCTCCGGATCGCTGAGCTTGAGCGACTTGCCGTAGTCCAGCCCGGTGATGTCGACTGCCTTGAAGCTCGACGAGCCGGCCTGGGGCGCCGCCGAGCCCGGGCCGCCCGCATCGTCGCAGCCCGCCAGGCTGGCGCCCAGCGCGATCAGCAGGCCGGCAGCCAGAAGGCGCAGGCGGGGATGGCAGGCGACGGACAGCTTCATGCGGGGGGCTTTCGGAACAGGCAAGGGCACAGGCCGCTCAAGCCAGCCAGAGCGGCTTGAGGTAGTGATCGAGCAGCAACGCGGCGAACAGCAGCGACAGGTGCCAGATCGAGAAGCGGAAGGTGGCGCGGGCCAGCGGCTCGCTGTAGGCCTGCTTCAGGCGCCAGGCGTACTGGCAGAAACGCAGGCCCAGCGCGACGGCCGCCGCCAGGTAGAGCCAACTGCTCATGCGCGAGACGAAGGGCAGCAGCGTGGCCGCGAACAGCACCAGGGTGTAGAGCCAGATTTGCAGCCGGGTGAACTCGCTGCCATGGGTGACCGGCAGCATGGGCAGGCCGGCGCGGGCGTAGTCCTCGACCCGGTAGAGGGCCAGGGCCCAGAAGTGCGGCGGCGTCCAGAGGAAGATGATCAGGCAGAGGATGAGCGACTCGGGGCCGACTTCGCCGCGGATTGCCGCCCAACCCAGCACCGGCGGCATCGCGCCCGAGGCGCCGCCGATCACGATGTTCTGCGGCGTCATGGGCTTGAGCACCACTGTGTAGACGATGGCGTAGCCGACGAAGGTGGCGAAGGTCAGCCAGGCGGTCAGGGGATTCACCTCGAACCACAGCAGGGCCATGCCGGCCGCGCACAGCACGGTGGCGAAGCTGAGGGTCTGGGCCACGCCCAGCTCGCCCTTGGCGGTCGCACGCCAGGCGGTGCGCTTCATCTTCGAATCGATGGTCTGCTCGACCATGCAGTTGAAGACGGCCGCCGCGCTGGCCACCAGCCAGATGCCGACCGAAGCCAGCAGCACGCGCTGCCAGCCCCGGGCGCCGGGCCAGCCCGGGATGGCCAGCAGCATGCCGATCAGCGCGCAGAAGACGATGAGCTGCACCACCCGCGGCTTGGTCAGCGCCATGAACTGGCGCCAGCGGGCCGGAGGCGCCGGCAGCGCAGATGCGGAAAGCGGGGTGGACACAGGGACTCGGGGAGGTCGATGCAGGGCCGGGGGCGCCCCGCCGGCAGCAGGCCGATGGGACAGGAGCGAACCCGCGATTCTAGGGAGCGCGGGCCATATCCCGGACCGGATGGACCGCAGGCCCGGCCACTTCAGCCGGCGAGCGGCCCGGGCTCAGGCGCAACAAGGTCCGCAGCAGCACCATGATGAGCACCGCCGCGCCCCCGGTGTGGGCCACCGCCGCCAGCAGCGGCCAGCCGAGCACGACATTGGACACGCCGGACGCGAGCTGCCAGGCCGCCAGGCCGGCCAGGCTGGCCGCCGCCGGGCGCAGTTCAGGACCGCGCCGGAACAGCATCAGGGCCGTTGCCAGCATGGCGCCCAGCACCACCAGGGCACCCAGGCGGTGGGTGACGTGGATGGCGGTCAGGGCCTCGAAGGGCAGCCAATCGCCGTCCTTGCCGGTGCCCAGCGGCCGGAAGATCGCGAAGCCGTGCTCGAAATCCATGGCCGGCCACCAGCGTCCCTGGCAGGTCGGGAAGTCGGTGCAGGCCAGCACGGCGTAGTTGGTGCTGACCCACCCGCCCAGGCTGATCTGGACCACGGCCAGGGCCAGCAGGCCCCACAGGGCGGCCCGCAGGCCCGGGCTAGCCAGCGGCAGCCAGCGGGCGCGCTCCGGCCCGGCCGCCAGCGCGGTCAGCAGGCCGAGCAGGGTCAGGCCACCGAGCAGGTGGGCGGTGACGATCGCGGGGTAGAGCTTGAGCGTGACCGTCCAGGCGCCGAAGGCACCCTGCAGGCAGACCCAAGCCAGGGTGAAAAGCGCCAGCAGGGGCTGGGCGGCGGTCTCGCCCTCAGCCGGCCCGCCGCGGCCACGCTGTGCGCGCCAGGCGCGGACCTGGCCCACGGTGATCGCGATGATCAGCACGCCGACGCCGGTGGCCAGGTAGCGATGGATCATCTCGATCCAGGCCTTGCGGAGGGTGACCGGGCCATCGGGCCGCAGGCTCTGCTCGGCATCGATTTCGGCGCGTGCGCCAAGGGGGCTGGCCTCGCCATAGCAACCCGGCCAGTCGGGGCAACCCAGGCCGGAATCGGTCAGTCGGGTGAAGGCGCCGAACAGCACCAGGTCGAAGGTCAGGAAGAGGGTGACCCAGACCAGGGCGCGGCGCCGGGCCTCCGGACCGCCCTTGCGGTGACGCCAGGCCACCCAGGCGAGCGGCAGGCCGGCAATCAGCAAGCCGAGGCCGGCCATCTGCGCCAGCGGCGACCAGTTCACGAGATCGACGGTGTCCATGCGTGGCTCCTGCGGCTCAGCGACCGGCGCGGTCCCAGCTCTTGGAGGCGCGCAGCAGGCGCTCCAGGTCGCGCTTGACCTTGGACGGGTCGGCATCGACCGGGAAGCGCAGCATCAGGTTGCCCAGCGGGTCGACCAGGAAGAAGTGCGCGCGGGGCGACTGGCCGGCAGCGGCCGGCAGCCAGGTGTTCAGGGCTTCGGCCGGCGCGCGCAGCACATGGGCGCCCTCCAGCGCAGGCAGCAGCACCTCGCGGGCCGGCTCGGCATCGTCGATCAGCCAGACGCGGTCGACCCGGTCCTTGTCGCGGCCCAGGGTCTCGCGCAACTGGCGCTGCAAGTAGAGCTGGCGCTCGCAGCGTGCATCGCAGGCGCCGCCGCCGACGGCGATCAGCAACCATTGCTGCTGCAGCGACTCGGGCCGTACCGGCTCGCCGGCCAGGGTGCTCAGGGGCAGGTCGGCTGCCGGCGGGATGGGCCGCTGCGGCTCGATCAGCTCGCCCGTGTTCATCCGCCCCTCGGGCCGGATGACGTAGTAGGTGAGGTAGGACGCGATGACCGGCGCCGCGCAGACGAGCAGCACAGCCAGCATCTTGAGTCGGCCGCTGCGCGCCCGCGCGGCCTCTGCCTGGGGCACGTCCAGGGCATGCACGGCGAAGCTCAGGGGCTCGGGCCGGGGCGACTCAGCGGCGGCGGCGGGGTCGGAGGATCTGGAACCAGACATAGAGAACCCAAATGAGACCTGCCAGCGCAAACCACTGGAAGGCATAGCCGTGATGCTTGTCGACGCCGACCGCCGGTCGGGGCCAGTCGCGGCGCAGGCCGTCCTGGGGCGAGGCTGCCTCGTCAAGCTGGTAAAGGGTGTAGGGCCGCAGGGCGAGGCCGGTGGCGCGGGCATGCTCGGCAAGGTCGAGATTCTGCCGAAGCGCCCCGCCGGCCTCGTCGCCCAGGCTGACCAACCGGGCCGGGGGCGGGGCCATGCGTCCCAGCAGGCGGACGGGGCCTTCGGGCAGCGGCGCTTCGGGTGTGAGGCTGCGGTCGAGGCGGTGCCGCGGCGCCCAGCCGCGCTGGATGACGAGCGCGTCGCCAGACGGCAGCAGCAGCGGCGTCAGCACGAAGAAACCGGGCTGGCCGTCCATCTGCCGGTTTTCCAGGAAGACGGTGTGCTCGGGCAACCAGCGGCCCTCGACCACCACGTGGCGGTGCAACTGCGTGGCCAGCGCGTCCGGGCCGGGCAGCAGGCCGGCTGCATCCAGCGGCGGCTGGGCCTCGGCTTGCTCGACGGCGGTGCGCAGGGCGAGCTTCTGATCGGCGCGGTCGAGCTGCCAGACGCCGAGTCGGGCCGTCAGGGCAAAAGCCAGCACCGCCGCCACGGTGACGACGAGGCGCGCGCGACGGGAGGCAGGCGGAGCGGACGGGGCGGACATGGGTCGAAGCGCGGCGACGGAAGGAAGCAGGGGCGTGATCGCTCGGGGCTGATGGAGGGAGCCGCCGGCAGGTAGCGGGGCGATGGCCTAAAGTGCCGGCATGAAATTCCTGATCGTCGTCGCCTTCATCGGCATCCTCATCGCGCTGGCCAGCGCCGGTCACGCCATGCTCCGGGAGGGGCGGGACGGCAAGCCCAAGACCAGCCGCATGGCCCGTGCGCTCACGTGGCGCATCGGCCTGTCGGTGGCGCTCTTCCTGTGCATCCTCATCGGCTACCAGATGGGCTGGATCCGCCCGACCGGCTTGCCCCTGAGTCCCTGAAACCGCAGCAGGTTCCGTGGCTTGGGCCACGGGTCTGCAAGAAAAAGGGGCGCCGCGCGGCGCCCCTTCTTGCTGCTGCGGCGGAATCGCGCAGGACGCGATCCGCAAGCCGCCTCAGAACCAGTAGATGACGATGTACAGGCCGAGCCAGACGACGTCGACGAAGTGCCAGTACCAGGCCGCGCCTTCAAAGCCGAAGTGACGATCGGGCGTGAAATGACCCTTCTGCAAGCGCAGGGTGATGAACAGCAGCATCAGCATGCCCACGAAGACGTGGAAGCCATGGAAGCCGGTCAGCATGAAGAAGGTCGAGCCGTAGACGCCGCTGGTGAGCTTGAGGTTCAGGTCGGCATAGGCGTGCATGTATTCGTAGGCCTGGAAGCCCAGGAACACGATGCCCAGCAGCACGGTGGCCCACATCCACAGGATGGTCTTGGCACGGTGGCCTTCGCGCAGCGCGTGGTGGGCGATAGTCAGCGTCACGCCGGAGGTCAGCAGCAGCGCGGTGTTGATCGTCGGGATCGGCCACGGGCCCATGGTCTTGAAGGGCTCGACCAGATCGGCCGGCGCGCCGGTGGCGCCGGGAACCGCGCTCGGCCAGGCGGCCTTGAAGTCGGGCCACAGCAGCGCACCCTCCAAACTGCCCAGGTTGGGCAGGGCGTGCATGCGAGCCCAGTACAGCGCACCGAAGAAGGCCGCGAAGAACATCACCTCGCTGAAGATGAACCAGCTCATGCTCCAGCGGAAGGACACGTCGATGCGGTCGCTGTAGAGGCCGCCCTGGCTCTCGCGGATCGCGTCGCCGAACCACTGCTTGAGCACGACGGCCCACCACAGCAGGCCGAAGGCCACCGCATACGGCGCCCAGGACGAGCCGTTGACCCACTGGCCTGCGCCGAGGATCACGAAGAACAGGCCGAACGCGGCCATCGCCGGATGGCGCGACGGTCCGGGCACGTAGTAGTAGGGCGTCTGCCCGTGGCTGCTTGCCGACATCTTTTCTCCTGACTCAGTCTTCTTTCCCCGTCAGCGGCGGCTGCCGCTTGACGCTCTTCCTCTCAAACAATCTCTCTCCGATCAAGCCGCTGCACCGCTGCCGACGATGGCGCGCACCAGCACCACAAGGGCGATCACGAAGATCAGCCCGCCGACGATGCCAGCGACGATGACATGCAGGGGATTGATCGTACTCAGGTCCTGCTCCTGGTCCTTGGAACGGCGAACACCGAAGAAGGACCAGGCCACGGCCTTGGCCGTCTGGACGAAGGAACCCCGGCGCTGGGCCGCGGCGCGCAGCGAACGGTCCGGGAGGGTGTCTTCGGGCTTCACCACGGCTGCACGTCCAGGTGTTCGGACGCGAGGGCCAGCAGGCTCAGGGCCTGAGCCGGTGCACGACCTTGAAGACCACCGCCCGCGGGCGCGGCCGGGACCTTGCCGCCCACTTCGAAGAAGGTGTAGCTCAGCGTGATGGTGCGGACGTCGCGCGGCAGCTTGGGATCGATGTAGAACACCACCGGCCACTGCTTGCGCTCGCCCGGCTTCAGGACGTATTCGCTGAAGCAGAAGCACTCCAGCTTGTTGAAATGCGCGGTGGCCTGCTTGGGCGCGTAGCTGGGGATGGCCTGGGCGGCCATGGTCCGGTTCTGCACATTCTGGAACTCGTACATCACCGTGACGAGTTCACCCGGATGCACGTCCATCGAGCGGATGGCCGGCTTGAACTCCCAGGGCCCGCGGGCGTTGGCGTCGAACTCGACCGTGATGGTACGGGCGCGGTCGATCTGGCTGTTGGGCGGAGGCGCCTTGGCCCGGTGGCCCGCCGCATTCTGCTCGGCCAGGGTCAGCACGTTGATGCCGAGCGCCGTGCAGATGGCCTTGTAGACCGGCACCAGCGCATAGCCGAAACCGAACATCAGGCCGGCCACGAGGGCGAGCTTGCCCAGCATGCGCAGGTTGTCCGCGCGCAGCGCGGCCAGGAAGCCCGCGCGGGCCGGTGTCTTGTCGGAGGCCATGCTGCGTCAGCCCCCGAGCATCACGATCTTGGCTGCGAAGCCGATCGCGAAGGCCGCCGCCACGGAGGCGAGGATCAAGCCCAGACGCAGATTGCTCTTGCGTTGCCTGGGGTCCTGCGGAGCGGCAGCCATCGGATCGGTCCTCGGGATCGTGTGCAGATCAGCCGATCACGCGGGTCGCGGTGGCGTCCAGCTTCGGCGGGTTCTCGAAGGTGTGGAAGGGGGCCGGCGACGGCACTTCCCACTCCAGGCCTTCAGCGGCTTCCCAGGGCTTCTGCGGCGCCTTCTCACCCTTACCCATCATGCCGGGCAGCACGATGAAGATGAAGAAGTAGACCTGCATCAGACCGAAGCCGAAGGCGCCGATCGAAGCCAGCATGTTGAAGTCGGCGAACTGCATGGGGTAGTCGGCGTAGCGACGCGGCATGCCGGCCAGACCCAGGAAGTGCATCGGGAAGAAGGTGACGTTGAAGAAGATCAGCGAGCCCCAGAAGTGGATCTTGCCGCGCGTCTCCGAATACATCACACCCGTCCACTTGGGCGCCCAGTAGTAATAGCCGGCGAACATCGCGTACAGCGAACCGGCGACCAGCACGTAGTGGAAGTGGGCCACGACGTAGTAGGTGTCCTGCAGCTGGATGTCGATCGGCGCGACCGAGAGGATCAGGCCGGTGAAGCCGCCCATCGTGAACACGAAGATGAAGCCGACGGCGAACAGCATCGGGGTCTCGAAGGTCATCGAGCCCTTCCACATCGTCGCGATCCAGTTGAAGACCTTCACCCCGGTCGGGATGGAGATCAGCATGGTCGCGTACATGAAGAACAGCTGGCCGGTGACCGGCATGCCCGTCGTGAACATGTGGTGGGCCCACACGATGAAGGACAGGATGGCGATCGACGCGGTCGCGTAGACCATCGAGGTGTAGCCGAACAGCTTCTTGCGGGCGAAGGCCGGGACGATCTGGCTCACGATGCCGAAGGCCGGCAGGATCATGATGTAGACCTCGGGGTGACCGAAGAACCAGAAGATGTGCTGGTACATCACCGGGTCGCCGCCGCCCGCCGGGTTGAAGAAGCTGGTGCCGAAGTGGCGATCCGTCAGCGTCATGGTGATCGCGCCAGCCAGCACGGGCATGACCGCGATCAGCAGGTAGGCGGTGATCAGCCAGGTCCAGGCAAACATCGGCATCTTCATCAGCGTCATGCCGGGGGCACGCATATTGAGGATGGTGACGATGATGTTGATCGAACCCATGATCGACGAGGCACCGAGGATGTGCATCGCGAAGATGCCGGCATCCATCGAGGGGCCCATCTGGAGGGTCAGCGGGGCATACAGCGTCCAGCCGGCCGCCGGGGCGCCGCCCGGCATGAAGAAGGAGCCAACCAGCATCAGCGCTGCGGGGATCATCAGCCAGAAGCTGAAGTTGTTCATCCGCGCGAAGGCCATGTCGGAGGCGCCGATCTGCAGCGGAATCATCCAGTTCGCGAAGCCGACGAAGGCCGGCATGATCGCGCCGAACACCATGATCAGGCCGTGCATGGTGGTGAACTGGTTGAACAGCTCGGGGTTCACCAGTTGCAGGCCGGGCTGGAACAGCTCGGCGCGGATGCCCAGGGCCAGCACGCCGCCGATCATCAGCATCGTGAAGCTGAACAGCAGGTACAGGGTGCCGATGTCCTTGTGGTTGGTCGCGAAGACCCAGCGCCGCCAGCCGTGCGGATGGTCGTGGGCATGGTCATCATGCCCGTGGGCGTGACCGTGGGAATCGAGTACTGCGCTCATCGAATACCTCTCTAACGGCGGGCGGGATTACTGACGGGCGGCCAGGATGGCAGCAGGTTGGACAACCTGGCCAGTCTGGTTCGACCATTTGTTCTTGGTGTAGGTGATCACGGCGGCAATCTCAGTGTCCGAGAGCTGCGGCCACGCCGGCATCAAGCCGTTGCCTGCACCCTTAAGCATCACCTCGATCTGCTTGGCAGCGTCTGCATCCAGGACCAGGGCAGAGCCATCAAGCTTCTTGCCGACACCGCCCTCACCGCCGGCACCGTGGCAGGCGACGCAGTTGGCGGCGTAGATCTTCTCGCCACGGGCCGCCAGGTCGGCGATTTCCCAGACCTTGGCCGGATCGTCGGCCTTGGCCGCAGCGGCCTTCATCTTGCCGTCGACCCAGGCGGTGTATTCCTCTTCGCTGACCACCTTGACGTGGATCGGCATGTAAGCGTGTTCCTTGCCGCACAGCTCGGCGCACTGACCGTAGAAGTCGCCGGTCTTTTCAGCCTTGAACCAGGTGTCGCGCACAAAGCCGGGGATCGCGTCTTGCTTGACGCCGAAGGCCGGCACCATCCAGGCATGGATCACGTCATTGGCCGTGGTGACGATGCGGACCTTCTTGTTGACCGGCACGACCAGCGGGTTGTCGACTTGCAGCAGGTAGTTGTCGCCCTCCGGCTTGCCGGTGTCGGACATCACGCGCTGGCGGTTGTCCAGGGTCGACAGGAAGCTGATGCCTTCACCTTCGCCCTTGAGGTAGTCGTAGCCCCACTTCCACTGGTAGCCGGTGGCCTTGATGGTCAGGTCGGCATTGGTGGTGTCCTTCATCGCGACCACGATCTTGGTGGCCGGCAGGGCCATGCCGATCACGATCAGGAAGGGCACGATCGTCCAGATGATCTCGACCGTGGTGCTCTCGTGGAAGTTGGCCGGCTTGGCGCCCAGGCTCTTGCGGTGCTTGAACACCGAATAGAACATCACGCCGAAGACCGCGATGAAGATCACCGAACAGATGATCAGCATCAGGATGTGCAGGTCGTACTGCTGCGAGGCGATCGAGGTGACCGGCTCATGCAGGTCAAGCTGATTGACCTTGGGTCCGCCCGGCAGGTCACCGGCCTGGGCCATCGCCATGCCGCTGCCCAGGGCCATCGACGCCCCGACCGTGGCCCGGACCATCTGCCGACGCGCGGCATCCCACATCGCTTCGATCGTCATCTTCCTGCTCGCTTCCACTGTCCCACCCACGACCTCAGCCCAAGTTTGCACCGGACCAACCCGTGCCCCACCGAAGTGTGGCTTTCAGCTCTTCTGCAAGCTGCCTGCGCAGCTCGGGGCGCACATGACGCCCCACCTTCACTTCACGCCCCAGGGCCGAGAGACCGATCAGGGCCCGACCGGGCCCGCCATCGTCGATCCGCACCGACTCCGCGGCAAATTCCATGCGCCCCGACCGGGCACCGTGCTGCCACTCGACCGTCAGGCGTCCCGCGGCCAGCTCCACACGCTCGCGGTCGCCCGCATGTCGCGCATAGGCCAGCATCGCCAGACCCACCACCAGCAACTCTATGCCGGCAAACACCATCACCGGCCGGGCGCCCTGCCGCCAGAAGTAGCCGGCGATCAGCAGGGACACCAGGCACAGCGACAGGTAGAACACCAGCAACTGGCCCGGCCGCAAAGAGCAATTCCGCTTCAGCACCCACTCGGCCGCCCAGCCCGACGCGGTCCCCGATTCTTCGCCAGCAGGCCCGCTTCCGGTGTAGAGGCGACCGAATCGCAAGGACTTCGGCGGCACGCTTGCAGGACCCGACGCTGACGACATCTCCAACCACTCCTCTGCACAGCAGCCTCGTGGCTGGGGTCAAACCCACCCCTAGTTCAAAGGCGCGCGGATTCTAGCCGAGCCTGTTTGCCAGACTCAATCGCTGCCCGGCGGCCGGCCGGTCCGCCGGGCGCTCGCACGGAGCTGATCGACGGAGACCGTCGCAAGCGCGCCACGAACCGGCCGCGGCAAGGCCTGGAAGGCATGGCCCTGGACGATCTCGAAGCTCAGTTGCAGCCGGCCGTCCGGCCCGCGCAGCCGCTCGGCGAGCAGGGCTTCGAGCCGCGCCCGCCAGCGTGGCGTGCGGCAGCCGGCCGGTCGCTCGCGGCAGGCGTTGCCGCCCAGGCTGCGCAGCTCGCGCAGCAGGTCGGCGGGTTCGCGCCAGGCCAGGCTCAGGGTGTCCATGTCCATGACCGGATCGGCCAGGCCGGCGTGCAGCAGCGCGTCGCCGAGATCGTGCATGTCGATGTAGCGGTGCGCGGGCGGCGCCCAGCCCAGGCTGCGGTAGAGGGCGCTCAGCTCGCGCAAGGTGTCCGGGCCGAAGGCGGAGAACATCAGGAAGCCCTCGGGCGCCAGCGCGGCCCGCCAGCGGCTGAAGTCCGCCTGCGGGTCGGCCGACCAGTGCAGGCCCAGGTTGGACCAGACCAGGTCCACCGGGCCTGGCAGGGGCGCATCGGCCGCGATCCGGTGCACGGTTTCCTCGGGCCCGCGGTCCAGCCAGCGCCACCAGCGGCGCTCGATGAGGGCGGCGCGGCGCGCGCGCAGCGCTTCGGTCGGCTCCACCGCCGTCAGCCGCGCCTTGGGATAGGCCCCGCGCAGCACCGCGCGGCCGGCGCCCAGCCAGCCGCCGATCTCCAGCACCTGGGCCGGCTGGCGCTTGATCCAGCCCAGGCGCTCGCCCATGCGGCGGGCCACCTCGCCATGCAGCCAGGGCGCCTCGGCCTGGCGCGCAGCGCGCCGCCAGTGCGCCTGCACGGCCAGCGGATCGGGCGAAGCCGGATCGGGAAGCGCGGGGGACGGGGCGGGAGACATCGAGGACGGCAGGCAGGACAGGCGCGGCAGGGCCGGGACGGCGGCGGGATGTGGCCAGTGCCCCGCTCCGATGCGGGACCCCCGGGCAGCGCAAGGCGGCGCAGTATAGGAAGCCCCCCTTCCGCCCCGCCGGCCATGCCCGACACCCCCCTGCTCCAGCAAGCCCCGGGCCTGCGCCTGGCGGGCTGGCCCACGCGCTGCGCCGTCTGCCGCGGGGCGGCCCTGGGGCGCTGCGGCCGGCTCTGCCCGGCCTGCCGGGCGGCGCAGGGGCGGCCGGCGTGGCGCTGCGCCGGCTGCGGCCGTCCGGGTGCGGGTACGGTGACGCCGCAGGCCGCGCGCTGTGGAAGCTGCCTGCGCCAGCCGCCGCCCTGGGCCGGGCTGCACGTGGCGGTGGACTATGCGCCGCCCTGGGACCGGCTGATCGCCGCCTTCAAGTTCGAGGCCGCGCTGGACCTGGCGCCCACCCTGGTCGACGCCCTGGCCGGGGTGCTCGACGGCCAGCCCCTCCCCGGGCCGGCGCCGCCGCTGCTGCTGCCCATGCCGCTTTCGGCCGCCCGCCTGCGCGAGCGCGGCTACAACCAGGCCAGCCTGCTGGCGCGCGGCCTGGCGCGGCGCTTCGGCCTGGCGCTGGGCGAGGACCTGCTGCTACGGGTGATCGACCATCCCTCGCAGCGCGGCCTGGACCGCGCCGCCCGGGCGGCCAATGTGCGCGGCGCCTTCCTCGTCCGGCCCGAGGCCCTGCCCCGGCTGCGCCGGCACCTGCCGGTGCTGGTCGACGATGTCATCACCACCGGCGCCACCCTGGCCGAGGCCTGCCGCAGCCTGCACGCCGCCGGCCTGGAGCCGGTGCAGGCCTGGGTGCTGGCACGCACGCCCGAGCCCGGCGCAGGCGGCCCGGCCTGAAGCGGCGGCGACACTCCGGCCATGTTCCGCATCGTCCTCGTCGCGCCGGAGATTCCCCCGAACACCGGCAATGTCATCCGCCTGGCGGCCAACACCGGCTGCGCGCTGCACCTGATCGAGCCACTGGGCTTTTCGATGGACGACCGCCAGCTTCAGCGCGCCGGCCTGGATTACCACGAGTACGCGCCCGTGCAGGTGCACCGCGACTGGGCCGCCTTCCTGACCGCCGAGCAACCCGACCCGGACCGGCTCTTCGCCTTCACCACCCGCGCGCAACGGCGCTTCGACGCGCCGCGCTGGCAGGCGGGCGACTGCCTCGTCTTCGGCAGCGAAAGCGCCGGCCTGCCGCCCGCCCTGCGCGACAGCCTGCCGGCCGATCAGCGCCTGCGGCTGCCGATGAGGCCCGGCCAGCGCAGCCTGAACCTGAGCAATGCCGTGGCGGTGGCTGTCTTCAACGCCTGGCGCAGCCTGGATTACGCCGGCGGGGGCTGATCCAGCCGCCGCATGGCGGCGGGGTCGAGCCGCAGCCACAGGCCGCCCTCGGCATCGCGGCCCAGGCCCAGGGCCTCGGGCCAGCGCGACAGCCCCGCCGGCAGCGGCTGCTGCAGGGCCTGCACCGCCACCGGCGCGACCTCCAGGGCCAGCAGGCCCTCGCCGACCGGGGCCTGCACGGCCAGCATCTGCGGCCGATCGGGAAGCGTCAGCCGGTCCGCCGGGACCACCTCGCCCAGGCCCAGGGCCGGCAGCCGCCGCCCCTGCCACATCAGCGGGCAGCCCGAGGCAAGCAGGCGCCAGGCGGCCGGCACGGCATCCTGGGCCGCTGACATCCGGTCCGCGGGCAGCGCCAGCCGCAACCCGCCCGCCAGGCGCAGGCCCAGCCAGGGCCCGGTCGGCAAGCTGCAAGGCCCGCGCAGCGTCATGCGGCGGCCGGCGCCGCGCAGGGTCTCGACATGCAGGCTCAGGCCCAGGGCCCGGATCGGGTCGGCCAGGGCGTCAAGCGCCGGATCGGGCAGGCCGGCGCCGTCGTCGCCCACCATCAGCTCGGCCTCGTGCGCGCCGCGGCGGCTCCAGCTCAGCAGCACCGTGCCGACCGGCGGCTTGCCGGCGGCTGCACGCACCAGGGGCGCTTCGAGGCCGGTCTCCAGCGCTTGCAGCAGCAGGCGCTGGACCCAAGCTTGCCAGCGGGCCAGGGCCTGGGGCTCGACCCGGTCCGATCCGCCGTCGATGCTGAAGCGCATCGGCTTGCCCAGGGCCTGGGCCGCGGCCTCGACCGGCGCGCGCAAGGCCTCGGCCCATTCGGCGAAGGGCATGCGACGGGCGGTGTCCAGGGCCTGCTCCAGGCGCTCGATCGCACCGGCCTGGGCGTGCAGGGCGCGCTGACTGGCTTGCAAGGCGGCTTGGATCGGCTGGCGCAAGGCGGGATCCAGGACCGAGCCCGGCCCGGCCAGCAGCCCGGCCAGTTGCCGCTGGGCCGCCGCCAGGGCCTGGGTGGCGGCGGCGACGCCATCGAAGGGCGCCGCCAGGGCAAGCAGGGGGCCGTGCGCGGGTGCCGCACCCAGGGCCGGGGCCGCGGGCTGCGGCGTGCCGGCCCGGGCCGCCCAGGTAGGCCAGTCGATCCAGTCCTGGCGCACTTCGACCGCAGAGACAGCGCCCGCCTCGGCCGAGGGGCCGGCCTCGGCCGCCGGCAGCTCAGGCGGCAGGGGCGCTTGCAGCTCGGCGAGATGCCGGTCCAGCCGCTCGCGCATCTCGGCCGGCGGATGGCGCAGGAAGCCGGCCGCGAACTGATGCAGCAGATGGCGAAGCTGCTCGCCGGCCTCGACCAGCAAGGCCGGCGTGCCCAGGGCTTCGGCGCGCGGCCCGGCCCGGTCGGCGGGCAGGCTGGCGAGCTGCCTGCCCAGGGCCAGCAGTTGCGCGGCCAGGCCGGCCAGCTCGTCCAGGCCCAGGGCGGCCGATTCGTCGGCGAGCTGCCGGGCGGCCAGCAAAGCCTCCTCGCCCGGCGCCCCGCAGCCGGCATGGGCCCACTCGGCCAGGGCCATGTTCAGCCGGCGCGAGGATTCGTCCGCCTCATGCAGGAACTGGTTGAAGCGGACGATGGGCAGGCGCAGCGGGCCGATCTGGCGGTGGGCTTCGGCATCGTCCGGCGCCTGGGGCGGCGCTTCGTCCGGGGCCTGGGGCAGTGCGTCATTCGGCGCTTCGGCTGGGGCCGCGGGCGGTGCGTGGTTCGGCGCGTCGTCCAGCGCCTCGGGCGGCGCATCCTGCGGCGCTTCGGGCGGCGGCGCGTCGGCCGTCGGGGCGACCGGCAGGGGCTCGGCGACGGCCGGGGGCACCGGCGGCTCGGCCTGCGCCTCGGGCAGCGGGTCGGACAGGTCCAGGCTCAGCTCAGGCAAGGCCGAGCCGAAGGCGGGCGGCGGCAGCGCGGCAGCGCGCGGCAGGGGCTTGAGCAGTGCCTCGTCCAGCGCCTCGTCCGACTCGGCAGGGGCTTCGGGCTCGGGGTCGAAGCCCAGGTCCACCTCGGCCCAGGCCGACGGCGCGGGTGCGACGGCCGGGGCGAAGGCCGGGGCCTCGGCCAGCGGCATGGGCAGGGTGTCGTCCGGCCAGGCGTCGCCGTCCGCGGCATCCTGCGGCGCCAGGGCGGGAAGGTCGAGCGCCTCGGCCGGCAGCCAGTCGGCCACCGACCGGATCGTCGGCAAGGGCCGGAAGGCCGGGTGCCAGGGCAACCAGCCGGCCGCGCGGCGCAGGGCCTGAAGCTCGGGCGCCTCATCGCCCAGCGGATCGGCCGCGCTGACGCAGGCCCAGCCCAGCTCGATGGCCAGGGCCGGCGGCAGGGCCGGCACGGGCGCGGTGTCGCCCTGGCCGCGCAGCGCCGCGCGCAGTTGCGACAGCAGGCGCGAGGGCAGGCGCGGCGGCAGGGCTTCGGGCGCCAGCAGGCCGCAGCGCTCGGCCTCGATCGTGGCGGCCGCCATGCGCCAGCTTCCCACCGCCGCTTCGGGCGCGGCGGCGGCCAGGCCGGCACACAGGGCCTGCAAGCGCTGCGGGGCCGCCGCGGCGCGGGCGCCACCGGGGTGCAGGCCGTCGAGCACGGCCGTCTCGAAGGCCTGCAAGGTGGTCGCATCCAGCTTCAGGGGCCGGGCTGCGGCGGGGGTCGGCAGGGCCTGCCAATCGGCCGATTCCGGCGGGCACCACCATTCGGCCGGGCTGGGCAGGGCCTGGCCGGCGCGGGCCAGCAGCTCGCGCAGCAGCGCGTCCTCGGCCAGTGCCGGCCAGATGCTGGCCGGCGGGTCGCCCGCCGCCTCGCGCAGCAAGCCAGTGTCGATGGCTTCGGCCAGGCGCTGCATGGCCGCGCGCGGCAGGGCCTCGGCCGGCAGGCCCGGGTCGAGCAGGGGCGGCAGGAGGGCCAGCAGCCGGGCCGCCACCGGAACACCCGCTTCGCGCAGGGGCTGCACATGCTCGGCGAAGGCAGCCGAGAGCAAGGCCGCTTCGACCGGGTCGAGCCCGGCGAGCGAGCCGGCCAGCAGATCGTGCAGGCGCTCGAACAGCGGTTCGAGCGCCTGTTGAAGCTCGTGACCTTCCGGGCTGCGCAGGCCAGGGGGGCGGGGAATCATGGGCTCGGGGCCGACCGGCTTCAGGGGGCCCGGAAGCGGGTCACTGCGGCCCGCAGGCCTTCAGCCTGGGTGGCCAGGTCCTGGATCAGGCGCAGGCCCTGGTCCAGCTCGGCTTGGCGGGCCTCGGCGCCGTGCAGGCTGCGGGCCAGGGCCTCGCGCAGCGGCTCAAGCTGCGCCGGGCTGGCGGCTTCGGCCAGATCGGTGGGCAGGCCGGCGACCAGGGCCTCGCTGGCGAGCAGCCGGGCCTGCAAGTCCGCCGGCAGCTCGGCGCCCAGGGCGCGGGCCTGGCGGCGGGCCAGGTCGAGCTGGGCCTCGACTTGCGCGCTCAAGGCCGAGCGGGCGTCCAGCCAGGGTTGCAGCAGGCGGTCGGCCCGGCCCAGGGCCTCGAGCAGGTCCTGGGCCAGGGCGGCCGGAGGGCGCCCGGCGGCTTGGGCCATCTGCAGGGCGGCGTTCAGGCCCAGCCGGCCGGCCTCGGCCCGCCAGTCGTTCAGCGCCTGCTGGTCGGCCTGAAGCACTTGCAGCCTGGCGTGCAGACCCTCCAGGGCCAGGACCAGGGCCTGCGCCGGCTCGCCCGCCGCCTGCTGCCGCGCCAGCAGGGCACGCAGGGCGGCCAGGGTGTCGGGCCAGGCCTGGACCAACTCGCGCAGGGCCCGGGCCGGGCCGCCCAGGGCGGCAAGCGGGCCGTCCAGGGCATGCAGCGCGGCCTGCGCCGCGCGCAGTGCGTGCAGCTCGTCGGCGCCCGCCTTCAAGCCGCCCACCGCAGCCTGAAGGCGGCTCTGGCCCTGCAGCACGCGCTCGGCCGCCTCCTGCACCTGGGCGATCAGGTGGCGCAGCTCGGCCAGGGCCTCGCCCAGCAGGGCCCCATGGCGGCTGGCCAGGTCTTCGGTTTCTCGGGGCGGAACCCGGCTCAGGTCGCCCTCACCCAGGGCCTGAAGCAGCGGCGCCAGGCGGCGCAGGGCCAGATCGTTTTCATGGGCGGACTGGCGCAGGGCCAGGGCGCGGTCCTCGGCTTCGACCTGCAAGGCCTCGGCACGGTCGGCCCGCTCGGTCTGCTCGCGGCCGATGGCGGCGCCGCGGCCGCCCAGGCCGCCCAGCACGAGCAGCAACGAGATCAGGGCCAGCGCCAGCAGCTCGGAGGGCAGCGGCGGCATGGCCTCCACACGCAAGCGCTCGGCGCGCAGCACGGCGAGGAAGTCCGCCATGGACCGCGCAGGCGGCAAGGCCGCTTCGGCGCGGGCGGGCGGGGGGCTGGTCTCGGCGACGCGGGCCGGCGGCTCAAGCGGGCTGCTGGCGGCGGCCTCGCCGCTGGCCGGTGCCGGGGCAGCGGCTGCCTCGGCCGGCGGATCGGAGGCCGCCGGCTCGGCCTGCACGGCGGGGGCGGACGCGGCTTGCGCCACGGGAAAGAGCCGGTCGGCGCGGCCGCGCAGGCGCTCCAGCGCCTGGGCCTGCGGGCCGCGCAGGCCCAGGCGCAGCAGCGGGTCCAGGGTCTGGCCCAGCTCGGCCAGGGCCGCCCGCGCGGCCTCTTCCTCGCCGCGCTCGACGCGCAGGCGCAGGGCCTCGGCCCGGCCGCTCAACTCGGCCAGGCCGACCCGCAGGTCGGCATGCAGGTTCAGGCCCTTGAGCGCGAAGGCCGCGCAGAGCAGCAGGCCGATCAGGCCCAGGGCGGCCAGGCCCATGAAGAAGCGCCGCGGGGCGCGACGCGGCGGCGGCGGCAGGCGACGGATGCCCGGGCTTGCGGCGGGGGACGTACGCTCGCTCACGCGGCGATCTCCAGGTAGCGGGGGTCGGTCAGCATGCGTTCGGGCCAGATCACCTGCCAGCCGCGGCCCTGGGCATCGCGATGGCAGGGGCCGGCAAAGGGCGGCCAGGGGCCGGGTGCGGCCTGCGCGGCCAGGGGCAGCTCAGGGGCGCTGCGCAGGCCCGCCACGCGGTCCAGCGCCCAGGCACAGCGCGCGTCGGAGCCGGCCGCCCGCAGGCTCAGCCAGACCGGCTCGGCCACCCGGCCGGCCAGCGGCGGGCCGCCCAGCCAGGCGCCCAGGTCCAGCCCCAGGCAGGCTTGGCCGTCCAGCTCGACGAGGCCCAGCCAGGCCGTCGCCAGCCCCCAGGGCAGGGGCTGCGGCGCCTGCCAGCGGTGGACGGCCGTCACTTGCTCGACAGGCAGCAGCAGGCCATGGCCACCGGCCTCGACCGCCAGCCAGCAGGGGGCATCGACCGGATTCGGCACGGCGTCGGACGGCGGCGAACCGCTCATGGGCGGGCGGAGGGACGGGGGGAGGGAAGGAAGGCGCCCGGGCGGGGCGCGCTCCGGCGGGGCCGCGGCACCTTCAGGCTGCGGCGGGACCGAGATCGCTCAGATCTGGACCATCTCGAAATCTTCCTTGCGCGCCCCGCATTCGGGGCAGACCCAGTTCATCGGCACATCGGCCCAGCGCGTGCCGGGGGGAATGCCATGGTCGGGGTCACCGGCGGCTTCGTCGTACATCCAGCCGCAGATCAGGCACATCCAGGTTTGAGGGTCGCTCACGGCGCTTGGTCGCTCACTACAATGAATCGAACCTGATTGTATCGACGGCCCCTCGACCGGCTTCCGGCCCGCCGGCCCGTCTTCCTGTCCGCCGGCCCCAAGGCCGGCTTTTTTCTTGCCTGAAGCGCCCCGTGGCGCGCTGTCCACCATGAGCCGACCCAAGTTCGAGGCCCCCCCGAGCCCGGAGGCCCCCGACGCGCCGGGCGCACCGGGGGAGACCGATCCCGACGCCCCGCCGGCCTGCGTGATGAGCTTCAACGCCGCCGATGCCAGCGGTGCCGGCGGCAGCGGCGGCGACGTCGCGACCATCACCGCCATGGGCGCGCACCCGCTGCCGGTGATCACCGCCATCCTGATGCGCGACACGGCCGAGGTCTTCGAATCCCAGGCCCTGGAGCCCGACACCATCGTCGAGCAGGCCCGCAGCATCCTGGAGGACGTGACGATCTCGGCCTGGAAGGTCGGCTTCCTCGGCAGCGCCGAGGGCGTCTCGGCTGTCGCCGAGGTGCTGAGCGACTACCCGGACGTGCCCCTGGTCGCCCACCTGCCGGCCATCACCTGGTTCGATGACGAGGATGACTTGCAGGCCTACCTGGAGAGCTTCCGCGACCTGATCCTGCCGGCCGCCGAGGTGCTGGTCGGCAGCCAGCAGGCCCTGGGCGAGCTGCTGCTGCCCGACTGGGACAACGAGCGCGCGCCCTCGGCCCGCGAACTGGCCGTGGCCGCCGCCGAGAAGGGCACGCCCTATGTGCTGGTGACCGGCATCGCGCTGCCGCCCAGCCGCGGCGCCCAGCCCGGCGAGCCCGGCAGCGAAGGCTGGATGGACAACGTGCTGGCCTCGCCGCAGGGCGCGATCACCGGCGAGAAGTTCGAGCGCTTCGACACCAGCTTCGTCGGCGCCGGCGACACCCTGTCGGCCGCCCTGGCCTCGCTGCTGGCCGCCGGCCAGGACCTGCACCTGGCGGTGGGCGAGGCGCTGAACTTCCTCGACCAGTCGCTCGATGCCGGCTTCCGCCCCGGCATGGGCGGCGTCGTGCCCGACCGCTTCTTCTGGGCCCTGCCCGAGGAAGACCCCGAAGGCGAAGCCGGGGCCGAGGGCGAAGACACTGCCCCCGCACGAGGCCCCGGCCTGCCGGCCGATGGCGAGCCGCCGCCCAAGCGCCGCATGCACTGAGACCGAGCAGCCGGCCGGCGGCGCCGCATGCCACCGGCCGCGCTGCCCCTTCTGAACCGATGGATCCGATGAGCCGCAACACCGAACTCTTCGAACGCGCCCAGCGCGTCATCCCCGGCGGCGTGAACTCGCCCGTGCGCGCCTTCCGCGCGGTGGGCGGCACGCCGCGCTTCATCCAGCGGGCCCAGGGCGCCTACATCTTCGACGCCGACGGCAAGCGCTACATCGACTACATAGGCTCCTGGGGTCCGATGATCCTGGGCCACGGCCACCCCGAGGTGGTCGAGGCCGTGCAGCGCGCCGTGCTGGAGGGCTTCAGCTACGGCGCGCCGACCGAGCGCGAGATCGAACTGGCCGAGGAAATCCTCAAGCTCGTGCCCAGCGCCGAGCAGGTGCGCCTGGTCTCCAGCGGCACCGAGGCGGCGATGACCGCCATCCGCCTGGCGCGCGGCGCCACCGGCCGCAGCAAGCTGATCAAGTTCGAGGGCTGCTACCACGGCCATGCCGATGCGCTGCTGGTCAAGGCCGGCTCGGGCCTGGCGACCTTCGGCTTCCCGACCAGCGCCGGCGTGCCGGCCGAGGTGGTGCAGCACACCCTCGTGCTGCCCTACAACGACGTGGCCGCGCTGGAAGCCGCCTTCGCCGCGCACGGCGCCGAGATCGCCTGCGTGATGGTCGAGCCCATCGCCGGCAACATGAACTTCGTCCGCGCCAGCCTGCCCTTCGTGCAGGCCATGCGGCGGCTGTGCACGCAGCACGGCGCGCTGCTGGTCTTCGACGAGGTGATGAGCGGCTTCCGCGTGGCGCTCGGCAGCGCCCAGTCGATCTATGCCAAGGCCCTGCCCGGCTTCGCGCCGGATGTGAGCGTCTTCGGCAAGGTCATCGGCGGCGGCATGCCGCTGGCGGCCTTCGCGGGCTCGAAAGAGGTGATGGGCAAGCTGGCGCCGCTGGGCCCGGTCTACCAGGCCGGCACGCTCAGCGGCAACCCGGTGGCCACCGCCTGCGGCCTGGCGACGCTGAAGCTGATCCAGCGCCCGGGCTTCTTCGAGGCGCTGACGGCGCGCACGCGCGAGCTGGTCGAAGGCCTGACGGGCGCGGCCCGCGCGGCCGGCGTGCCCATGGTCGGCGACTGCGAAGGCGGCATGTTCGGCTTCTTCTTCCCCAAGCCCGAGCAGGACTTCAGCGCCCACCCCGGCGGCCTGCCGCAGAACTACACCGAGGTGATGGCCACCGACGGCCCGCGCTTCAATGCCTTCTTCCACGGCATGCTGGACCGCGGCGTCTACCTGGCGCCCGCGCTCTACGAGGCCGGCTTCGTCAGCGCGGCCCACACGGCCGGGGACATCGCCGCCACCGTGGCCGCCGCGGGCGAGGCGCTGCGCGGCTGAGCGCGCCGCCGCCGGGCCGCCTGCGCGCGGCCCGGGCTTTGCATGGGGGGAGGGCTGCACCGGGCGGTGCCCGCCGGGCCGGACGGGGCCGACTCCTAGAATCTTTCGCACCATGCATCTCCACATCCTCGGCATCTGCGGCAGCTTCATGGGCGGCCTGGCCGCCCTGGCCCGCGAGGCCGGCCACCGCGTGACCGGCTGCGACGCCGGCGTCTACCCGCCGATGAGCGAACAGCTCCGTGCCCTGGGCATCGGCCTGATCGAGGGCTATGGCGCCGAGCAACTCGACCTGAAGCCCGATGTCTTCGTCATCGGCAATGTGGTCTCGCGCGCCCGGCCGGGGGCCTTCCCGCTGATGGAAGCCATCCTCGATGCCGGCGCCCGCTACACCAGCGGCCCGCAGTGGCTGGCCGAAGAGGTGCTGGCCGGCCGCCATGTGATGGCCGTGGCGGGCACCCATGGCAAGACCACCACCACCTCGATGCTGGCCTGGATCCTGGAGCAGGCCGGCATGGCGCCTGGCTTCCTGGTCGGCGGCGTGCCGCAGAACTTCGGCGTCTCCGCCAGGCTGGGCACGGTCGGCCCGCAGACGCCCTTCGTGATCGAGGCCGACGAGTACGACACCGCCTTCTTCGACAAGCGCAGCAAGTTCGTGCACTACCGGCCGCGCACCGCGGTGCTGAACAACCTGGAGTTCGACCACGCCGACATCTTCCCGGACCTGGCCGCCATCGAGACCCAGTTCCACCACCTGGTGCGTACCGTGCCCGCCAGCGGCCGGCTGGTGGTGAATGCGCGCGAAGCCGGACTGGAGCGCGTGCTGGCGCGCGGCTGCTGGAGCGAGGTGCAGCGCTTCGGCGTGCGCGGCGACGCGCCCGGCTGGCGCGCCCGCGGCGAGCCGCATGCCTTCGACGTGCTGCGCTCGGGCCGCCAGACCGGCCGGGTCGAATGGGGCCTGCTGGGCGAGCACAACCAGCTCAATGCCCTGGCCGCCATCGCCGCGGCCGAGGCCGCCGGTGTGGCGCCCGAGGCGGCCTGCGCCGCGCTCGGCAGCTTCCAGAGCGTGAAGCGCCGCCTGGAGCTGCGCGGCACGGTGCCGCGCGGCGGCGGCGAGATTGCCGTCTACGACGACTTCGCGCACCACCCCACGGCCATCCGCACCACGCTGGACGGCTTGCGCCGCAAGGTCGGCGAGGCCCGCATCCTGGCCATCTTCGAGCCGCGCTCGAACACCATGAAGCTCGGCACCATGAAATCCCAACTGCCCTGGGCGCTGGAGGAAGCCGACCTGGCCTTCTGCCACAGCGGCGGCCTGGACTGGGATGCGGCCGAGGCGCTGGCGCCGCTGGGCGATCGCGCCCTCGTCGTCGGCGACGTGCCGGGCCTGGTGCAGCGCATCGCGCGCGCCGCACGGCCCGGCGACCACCTGCTGTGCATGAGCAACGGCGGCTTCGGCGGCATCCACGGCCTGCTGCTGCAGGCCCTGGCGCGCGATGGCGCGGCCTGAGCGGCGCGGCCGGCCGGCCGGCCGGGCGCAGCGCAGGTCGGCCGCGCCGGTGCTGCAATGAAGCGCGGCCTGCTGCTCGCCGTCGGCCTGATCGCGCTGGCCCTGGGCCTCGTCGGCCTGGTGCTGCCCCTGCTGCCGACCACGCCCTTCGTGCTGCTGGCCGCCGCCTGCTTCGCCAAGGCCAACCCGGTCTGGGAGCAGTGGCTGCTGGACCATCCCCGCCTGGGCCCCAACCTGCGCCGCTGGCGCGAGCGCGGCGCCATCGCCCGGCCGGCCAAGCGCCTGGCCCTGGGCCTGCTGCTGAGCAGCGCCCTGCTGGGCGCCTGGATGCTGCGCGAGCGCGGCGCCTGGGCCGTGCTGCCGCCGCTGGCCTGCGCCACGGTCGGCCTGTGGATCGCGACGCGGCCCGAAGCCTGAGAGGGTGTGAAGCGCCGTTCGCGGCCGGCCCGGGCGCCCCTCGCGCCGCCGAGGGCCCCGGGCCTCCCGCAGTGCAAGCTGAAACGCAGCCCCGATGAAGCCCCCCGCCTCGCCCGCCCCAGCCGAAGCTTCCGCCTCGGCTGCCTCAGCCTCAGCGTCCGCCTCGCCCGCCCCGGCCGAAGCGTCCGCCCCGCGCCCCGCCCGCTGGCCGGCCGAAGTACCGCCGCGCGCGGCCGGCCCGGCGATCACCCACCTGCTCTACCTGCATGGCTTCCGGTCCTCGCCGGCCTCTTTCAAGGCGCAGCGGGTGGCGGCGCGGGTGCAGGCGCTCCAGGCCGCCGGCCGGCCGCTGGTCTGGGCCTGCCCGCAGTTGCCCGGCACGCCGGCGCAGGCGCTGCGGCAGGTGCGCGATGCCGTCGCCGCCTGGCCTGCGGCCTCGATGGCGGTGATCGGCAGCTCCTTGGGCGGCTTCTATGCCGACCTGATCGCCCAGGAGCGCGGCTGCCGCGCGGTGCTGCTGAATCCGGCCGTGAACCCGGCCCGCGACCTGGCGCGCCACATCGGCAGCCACCCGTCCTGGCACGACCCGGCGACCCAGATCGTCTTCACCGCCGCCGACGTGGCCGACCTGGCCGCCATGCAGGCGGCCCGCGGCCGGCCGGGCGCGCAGACCCTGGCCGTGATCGCCACCGGCGACGAGGTGCTGGACGCCGCCGAGATGCAGGCCCACTGCGCCGGCGCGCGCTGCTGGATCGGCGAGGGCGGCGACCATGCGCTGAGCGATTTCGACACGGTGTTCGCCGCGGTGCAGCATTTCCTCGGGCTTGACGTCGTCCGGGGCGATGGCGACCCTCCGGGCCTGCCCTGAGGCCGAGCGCCGGCTGGGGCGGGCCTTCCCTTCCCCGACGACGTCCGCCCCGCCGGACGCCTCCCCGACCTGCCTGCCATGCGACTGCTGAACAAGATCTGCCTCATCACCGGTGCCGCCCAGGGCATCGGCCTGGCCACCGCGCTGAAATTCGTCCGCGAGGGCGCCCATGTGGTCGTGGCCGACCTGAAGCCAGCGGCCGTCGATGCCGCCGTGGCCCAGTGCCTGGCGGCGGCCCAGGCCGCCGGCAGCGCCTCGCAGGTGCTGGGCCACAGCGTGAACGTGACCGACCGCGCCCAGGTCGATGCCGCCGTGGCGGCGGTGCTGGCGCGCTTCGGGCGCATTGACGTGCTGGTCAACAACGCCGGCATCACCCAGGACGCCCGGCTGCAGAAGATGACGCTGGCCCAGTTCGACGCGGTGATCGACGTGAACCTGCGCGGCGTCTTCCACTGCGCGCAGGCCGTGGCCGACACCATGGTGGCCCAGGGTTCGGGCGTGATCCTCAATGCCTCCAGCGTGGTCGGCCTTTACGGCAACTTCGGCCAGACCAATTACGCGGCGGCCAAGTTCGGCGTGATCGGCTTCACCAAGACCTGGAGCCGCGAGCTGGGCCCCAAGGGCGTGCGCGTGAATGCCGTGGCGCCGGGCTTCGTCGAGACGCCCATCCTCGCCACCGTGCCCGAGAAGGTGCTCGACAGCATGCGCGCCGACGTGCCGCTGCGCCGCCTGGGTCAGCCGGAGGAGATCGCCAACGTCTATGCCTTCCTGGCCAGCGACGAGGCCAGCTACATCCACGGCACGGTCATCGAGGTGGGCGGCGGCCTGACCGTCTGAGCCCGACCCGACCCGGTACCGGCCGGGTCGGCGCCCGCCGCCTCAGCGGTTGGACTGGACCTGCAGCGCCACCATCTCGGCCACGGCCTTCAGGCCCTGGCCGACGACCTCCTCGTAGCGCGCCGGGTCGGCGATGGCATCGTAGGTGGCGCTCTTGCTGGCGTTGGTGGTGCCGCCGGCCAGGGCCGCTGCCGCATTGAGCACCGCACCGAGCACGCCGGCCGCCGCCTCGCCGGTGGTCGTCGGCCGCTCCTTGACCTCGACGAAGACCGCGGGGTCAAGCACCAGCGGGTCCTTGAGCGTCATCGTGGCGTAGGTGGTGCCGGTCAGGATGCCGACATGGGTGGCGGTGATCACCGGATAGGCCCGCGCGCTGACCACCGCGGCGTCGTTGCGACCGAAGAAGCCTTTGTTCTCGTTCGTCAGCTCGACGAAGTGCACGCGCAGGTGGATCTCGATCAAGCCGTTGACGCCCAGCTCCTTCTGCAGCGCCATCGAATCCGGAATGGCCGACATGGAGCCCAAGCCGCTGCCGATGTTGGCCAAGTTGCCGAGCGCGCCCAGGGCATTGCTGCGCTGGGCAGTGGGCGCGGTGATCTGCCCGCGATTCAGGCCATAAACGGCGGTGCCGGCGGGGCCGACGACGACGCGGCCCGATTCGCGCATCGGCAGGGCCTGGCCGGCATCGGCCAGCTTGCGGTAGCCGGGGGCGGCGTGCAACTCGGCCGGCGGCAGCACCTCCAGGCCGGCCGCCTTCAAGCTGTCGATCACAGCGGCCTGGGCGCGCTCGGCCAGGGCCTGGAACTGGGTCTCGCCGACCCCGCCCAGGTGGAAATAGGTGTGGGCATGGGCCACGTTGCTGGTGGCAAAGCGCGAGGTGCTGGCCGACTGGGTGTCGTAAGTCAGGAACTCGACCGCGAGCTGGGTCAGGGCCACTTTCTGCAGGCCCTTGAGCGCGCTGCCGCTGCCGACCTTGAAGACCCGCGGTGCAGCTTCGGCCGGCTTGAACTGCGCATCCACGGCCACCGGGGCCGCCGCGCCCAGAACGGGCAGCGCCAGCATGGCGACGAGCAGGGACGGGGCGAGGCAGCGGGCAGGGGTGTGCATGGGCAAAGGGCGGAGAAGGTTCTGGCAGGCGGGGGGACGGCGGGGTCCGACCTCCGCAGCCGGGGCGAGGTCGCTGGACTATGCCGCAGCCGTGAAGCCGATCCAACGGGAACAAGCCCTGGGCGGCCCGGCGCCGCCCCGGCCGGCCCGGGGGCGGCCGGATGGGACAATCCGGGCGGTGAACTACGCCCTATTCGATGAGGCCGGCAAATTCCTCGCCGGCCGTGTGATGTCCGAAGCCGACAGCTCGATGCAAGTCGAGCTGGATTCCGGCAAACGGGTCAAGGTCAAGACCGCCAACGTGCTGCTGCGCTTTGCCAAGCCGCAGCCGGCCGAGCTGATGGCCGCCGCTCCGCCGCAGGCCGCCGAGATCGACCTGGACCTGGTCTGGGAAACCGCACCCGAGGAGGAATTCGGTTTCGAGGCCCTGGCCACCGAGTACTTCGGCGCCACGGCCGATGCCGTGCAGCGCGCGGCCATGCTGATGCGGCTCTATGAAGCGCCGCACTACTTTCACCGCCGTGGCAAGGGCCGCTTCCGCAAGGCGCCGGCCGAGGTCTTGCAGCAGGCCCTGGCCGCGATCGAGCGCAAGGCCGCGCAGGCCGCGCAGATCGAGGCCTGGACGGCCGAGCTGGTCGCCGGCCGCTGCCCGGCGCCGGTGCAGGAGCAGCTCTTCCGCATCCTCTTCAAGCCCGACAAGAACGGCCCCGAGTACAAGGCCGTGGTCGCCGCGGCCAAGCAGGCGCAGCGCGCGCCGCTGGACTTGCTGACCGCCGCCGGGGCGATCGCCAGCCCCTACCAGTTCCACTGGCAGCGCTTCCTCTTCGAGCACTTCCCCAAGGGCACGGGCTTCGCCGCCGAGCTGCAGCCGCAGCCCCTGGCCGAGACGCTGCCGCGCGCGGCGGTGGCGGCCTTCTCGATCGACGATTCCTCGACGACCGAGATCGACGATGCGCTCTCGGTGCAGGGCCTGGGCAGCGGCACCATCACCTTCGGCGTGCACATCGCGGCGCCGGCGCTGGCGATCGCGCCGAACGGTGCGCTGGACGCGGTGGCGCGCCAGCGCCTGTCGACGGTCTACATGCCCGGGCACAAGATCACCATGCTGCCCGATGCGGTGGTCGCGGCCTGCACCCTGCAGGAAGGCCGCGACTGCGCGGCCGTCTCGGTCTACTTCCGCTTCGACGAGGCCACGCTGACGCTGCTGGGCGCCGAGACCCGGGTGGAACAGGTGCCGATCGCCGCCAACCTGCGCCACGACCGGCTGGACGCGGTGGTGACCGAAGCCGCGCTGGACGCCGCCGCGGCGGGCAGCCCGCCCGAGGGCCTGCCCTTCGGTCCCGAGCTGGCCTTCGGCTGGCGCCTGGCCCGGCACCTGAAGGCGCAGCGCGAGCAAGTGCGCGGCAAGCCCGAGAACTTCAACCGGCCGGACTACAGCTTCAAGCTGATCCCGGCCGGTGCCGAGGCGCCGGACCCCGAGCACCTGCCCGACGGCAGCGAGACGGTGCTGATCGGCGAGCGGCGCCGCGGCGCGCCGCTGGACCTGATCGTCGCCGAGGCCATGATCCTGGCCAACAGCCATTGGGGCGGCTGGCTGGCCGAGATGGGCCTGCCGGCCATCTACCGCAGCCAGGCCAGCCTGGCGCCGGGCATCAAGGTGCGCATGGGCACCAAGCCGGCGCCGCATGCGGGCATGGGGGTCAAGCAGTACAGCTGGGCGACCTCGCCGCTGCGCCGCTATGTGGACCTGGTGAACCAGTGGCAGATCGTCGCCGCCGCGCGGCACGGCACGATGGCGCCGCTGCAAGCGCCCTTCAAGCCCAAGGATGCCGCGCTGTTCGCCATCGTCAGCGGCTTCGAGGCCGCGCATGCCGCCTACAACCAGTTCCAGAACGGGCTGGAACGCTACTGGACGATGCGCCACCTGGAGCAGGCCGGGATCACCGAGCTTGAAGCGACCGTGCTCAAGGACGGGCTGGTGCGGGCCGACACCCTGCCCCTGGTCTTCCGCGCCCTGGGCTGCGAGCCGCTGCCGCGCGGCGCCCGCGTGCGGGTGCGCATCACCGGCAGCGAACTGCTGACCCTGGAGCTGCATGCCAGCCTGGTCGCCCGCCTGGACACCGAAGCCGCCCCGGCCGCCGACGAGGCCGGCGAGGACGCTGGCGAGGAACTGGATGCCGCGCCCACCCACCTCGCCCTGGCCATCGACCTGGACGAGGCGGAGCCGGCCCCGGCGCCGACGCCGGAGGCTGCGGCGTGAGTGCCGCGCCCGGCCGCTATGCGGTGATCGGCCACCCGGTTGCGCACAGCCGCTCGCCCTTCATCCATGCGGCCTTTGCCGCGCAGACCGGCGAGGCGCTGCGCTACGGCCGGCTGGACTGCGCGCCCGAGGCCTTCGCCGACACGCTGCGCGCCTTCGCCGCCGGCCGCCTGCAGGCCCCGGCCGAGCCCGGCGAGGCCGAAGCCGGCCCGGCGCCCGGCCCGGCCGGCGGCTGCAACATCACCGTGCCCTTCAAGTTCGAGGCCCTGCGCCTGGCCGCGCAGACCACGCCGCGCGCGGCGCGGGCCGGCGCGGTCAACACCCTGCGCTTCGACGCGGGCGGCTGGCTGGGCGACAACACCGACGGCATCGGCCTGGTCCGCGATGTCTGCATGAATGCGGGCTTCGACCCGGCCGGCCGATCGCTGCTGCTGATCGGCGCCGGGGGCGCCAGCGCGGGCGTGCTGGGCCCGCTGATCGAGACCCGGCCGGCCCGCCTGGTGCTGGCCAATCGCACGGTGGCCAAGGCCCAGGCCCTGGTCGAAAGCCATGCCGACTGGGCCGCCGCCCACGGCGTGAGCCTGCAGGCCGCGCCGCTGGACGACTGCGGCCAGGGCCATGACCTGGTGCTCAACGGCAGCGCCGCCAGCCTGGCCGGCGCGGCGGTGCCGGTGGCCGCCAGCGTGCTGCGGCCCGGCGCGCTGGCCCTGGACATGATGTACGGCCCGGCCGCCCGGCCCTTCCTGGACTGGGCCGCCGCCCACGGCGCGCAGGGCCGCGACGGCCTGGGCATGCTGGTCGAGCAGGCGGCCGAGGCCTTCCTGCTGTGGCGCGGTCAACGGCCGCTCACTGCCCCGGTGCTGCAAGTGCTGCGGGCGCGTGTGGACGCGGCATGAGGACGATCCGCTGGCGCCCGCCGCGCGCGCTGCTGCGCCTGGCCGGCCTGCTGCTGCTGGCGGGGCTGATGCTGCAGCTCGTGTTCGCGCTGCGGATCGCGGCCATGGCCTGGATCGACCCGGCCTCCACCGCCTTCCAGCGCAGCGAGGCCTGGCGCCTGCTGTCGACCCGCGGCGAGCTGCCCTGGCGCCAGAGCTGGCGCGATGCGGACGAGATCAGCGTGCACCTCAAGCGCGCGGTGATCGCCGCCGAGGACGCGAGCTTCGTTCAGCACGACGGCATCGACTGGGACGCGATCGAGAAGGCCTGGGAACGCAACCAGCGTGCGCAGGCCCGGGCCGAGGCCCGCCGGCCCAGCCAGGCGACGGCCCGGCCGCCCAAGGTTGTCGGCGGCTCGACCATCACCCAGCAGCTCGCCAAGAACCTCTTCCTGAGCGGCGAACGCACCCTGCCGCGCAAGGCGCAGGAGGCGGTGCTGACGCTGATGCTCGAAGCCCTGCTCGATAAGCGCCGCATCCTGGCGATCTACCTGAACCATGTGGAATGGGGCGAAGGCGTGTTCGGCGCCGAGGCCGCCGCCGGCCATTACTTTCGCAGCACGGCCGACCGCCTGGGCCCGGGCCAGGCCGCACGGCTGGCGGTGATGCTGCCGGCGCCCAAGCGCTTCGAGAAGCGGCCTAGCTCGCCCTATGTGGCCGGCCGCGCCGCCACCGTCGCCGCGCGCATGGGCGCGGTCGAGCTGCCCTGAGGAGCCCCTGATGGACGACGCCCTGGACGCGATCGCCGCCCTGGCCGCGCGCTACATCGTCGAGGAAGACCTCGACCATGCCCGCGCCAAGCGCAAGGCCGCCCGCAGCCTGGGCGCCGAGCATGCCGGCCTGCCCAGCGAGGCGCAGATCGAAGCCGCGGTGGAAGAGCACCTGGCGATCTTCCATGCCGACACCCAGCCGGCCGAGCTGGCCGCGCTGCGGGCGCTGGCCCTGGTCTGGATGGAGCGCCTGGCCGCCTTCCGGCCCATGCTGCTGGGCGCCGTCTGGCGCGGCACGGCCACCCGGCAGTCGGACATCCAGCTCGCCCTGTACTGCGAGGACGGCAAGGCCTGCGAGATCGAGCTGATGAACCAGGGCCTGCGCTACGAGCTGGGCCAGCACAAGGGGCCGCGCGGCACGCCGGTCGACGTGCTGCGGCTGCTGCTGCCCTGCCCGGCGCTGGGCGAGCGGGTCGGGCTGCAACTGCACATCCTGGACCGCGACGATGTGCGCGGCGCGCTGATCCCCGACCGCCAGGGCCGGGCAGACCGCGGCGACGCGGCGGCGCTGCGCCGGCTGATCGACACTGCGGCGCCATGAACGCGACCCCGCCCCTGTCCGAAGCCCCTGCAAGCGGCAGCGGCCGCCGCCGCCTGCTGATCGCGGCGACCGCGCTGGCCGCCGGCAGCGCCGGGCTCCTCAGCTTCCTGCGCGCGCAGGGCCCCGCCCTGGGCGAGGCCGAGGCGCGCTTCTGGACGCTGGAGCTGCCTCAGCCCGACGGTGCCACCCTGCGCACCGCCACCTTCCGCGGCCAGCCCCTGCTGCTGAACTTCTGGGCGACCTGGTGCCCGCCCTGCATCAAGGAGCTGCCGGAGATCGACCGCTTCCACACCGCCATGCGGCCGCAGGGCTGGGGCGTGATCGGCCTGGCGGTGGACGCACCGACGCCGGTGCGCGGCTTCCTGGCGCGCCAGCCGCTGGGCTTTCCGGTGGCGCTGGCGGGGCTGGAGGGCACGGAGATGTCGCGCGAGCTGGGCAACACCCAGGGCGCCCTGCCCTTCACCGTGCTCTTCGACGCCAGCGGCCGCATCGTGCGGCGCAAGCTCGGCGAGACCACGCTGGCCGAACTGAAGGGCTGGGCGGCCACGCTGGGGCGCTGAACAAGCGGGCCCCGGGCGGGCTGGCGGCGGGCGGACCGGGGCGGCCGGCGCTTGCGAAGCGCGGGTTTGCGCGTACATTCCCGCCCACGCCGATGCGGCGGGCCGGCCCGGTGGCTGGCGGCTTCGCTGGCACAATCGCGCTGGCAAAGGGCGGCAAGTTCCGTCCATCCGCAACGATCTCATGCACATCCTCGTCCTCCACGGCCCCAATCTGAACCTGCTCGGCCGCCGTGAACCGGCGGTCTACGGGGCCACGACGCTGGCGGAGATCGATGCCGGACTGGCCGAGCAGGCCCGGGCGGCCGGCGCACGCTTGCAGAGCTTCCAGAGCAACCACGAAGGGGCCCTGGTCGACCGGGTGCAGGCCGCAGCCGCCGAGGGCGTGGACTTCATCCTGATCAACCCCGGCGCCTACACCCACACCAGCGTCGCGATCCGCGATGCCCTGGCGGGGGTGGCCATCCCTTTCATCGAGGTGCACCTGTCCAATGTGCACCGCCGGGAGCCCTTCCGGCACCATTCCTATTTTTCAGACCTCGCCGAGGGCGTGATCCTCGGCCTTGGCGCCACCGGCTACCGGCTGGCCCTGAGCGCCGCGCTCGAACGCGGCGCCCGGCCGCGCTGAAGCCGCGCCCGGTCCCAAGGGGCCGGCGGCCTGGCGCCCCACGAAACCACAAAACGCTGGAGTGAACCCGACATGGATCTGCGCAAACTCAAAACGCTGATCGACCTGGTGTCCGAGTCGAACGTCTCAGAGCTGGAGATCACCGAGGCCGACGGCAAGGTACGGATCGTCAAGGCCAGCCCGGTCGCGGCGGCACCGGTGGCCGCACCGGCGCCGCTTGCGGCCCCGGTGGCCGTGGCCGCGCCGGTGGCGGTGGCCGCGCCGGTCGCCGTCGAGGCGCCGGCCGCGCCGGTCGAGACCGGCCGCAAGATCACCTCGCCCATGGTGGGCACTTTCTACCGCTCGTCCAGCCCGGGCGGCAAGCCGCTGTCGGACCTCGGCGACGAGATCAAGGAAGGCCAGCCGATCTGCATCATCGAGGCGATGAAGATCATGAACGAGATCGAAGCCGAGTTTTCCGGCCGGATCGTCAAGATCCTGGTCGAGAACGGCCAGGCGGTGGAGTACGGGCAGCCGCTCTTCCTCGTCGAGTGAGGCCGGCCCCCAGGCTGAGCTTCCACCCCCGTCCTGTCCCCGCGCCGTGCGCCCTTCCGGCGCGCGGCGCCGACCCGCTGCCCTCCCGGACCCCATGTTCAAGAAAATCCTGATCGCCAACCGCGGGGAGATCGCCCTGCGGATTCAGCGCGCCTGCCGCGAGATGGGCATCCGCGCGGTCATCGTCTACTCCCAGGCCGACCGCGATGCCAAGTACGTGCGCCTGGCCGACGAGTCGGTCTGCATCGGCCCGGCCGCCTCGGCGCAGAGCTACCTGAGCATGCCCGCCATCATCTCGGCCGCCGAGGTGACCGATGCCGAGGCCATCCACCCCGGCTACGGCTTCCTCAGCGAGAACGCCGACTTCGCCGAGCGCGTCGAGCAGAGCGGCTTCGCCTTCATCGGCCCGACGCCCGAGTCGATCCGCCTGATGGGAGACAAGGTCTCGGCCAAGGCCGCGATGGTCCGCGCGGGCGTGCCGACGGTGCCGGGTGCCGAGGGCGCGCTGCCCGACGACCCGAAGGAGATCGTGCGCCAGGCCCGCGCCCTGGGCTACCCGGTGATCATCAAGGCCTCCGGCGGCGGCGGCGGGCGGGGCATGCGGGTGGTCCACACCGAGGCGGCCCTGCTCAATGCCGTGCAGATGACGCGGTCGGAGGCTGGTGCGGCCTTCAACAATCCCTCCGTCTACATGGAGAAGTTCCTGGAGCAGCCACGCCATGTGGAGATCCAGGTGCTGGCCGACCAGCACCGCAATGCGGTCTGGCTGGGCGAGCGCGACTGCTCCATGCAGCGCCGCCACCAGAAGGTGATCGAGGAAGCCCCGGCGCCGGGCATCCCGCGCCGGCTGATCGAGAAGGTGGGCGCGCGCTGCGCCGAGGCCTGCAAGAAGATCGGCTACCGCGGCGCCGGCACCTTCGAGTTCCTCTACGAGAACGGCGAGTTCTACTTCATCGAGATGAACACCCGGGTGCAGGTCGAGCATCCGGTGACCGAGCTGGTGACCGGCATCGACATCGTGCAGCAGCAGATCCGCATCGCCGCGGGCGAGCGCCTGCCCTTCACCCAGCGCCAGATCGAGATGCGCGGCCACGCCATCGAGTGCCGGGTAAATGCCGAGGACCCCTTCAAGTTCACGCCCTCGCCGGGCCGCATCACGATGTGGCACCCGCCGGGCGGCCCGGGCGTGCGCGTCGACAGCCATGCCTACACCAACTATGTGGTGCCGCCGAACTACGACTCGATGATCGGCAAGCTCATCACCTATGGCGACACCCGCGAGCAGGCCATGGCGCGCATGCGCACGGCACTCAATGAGACCGTCATCGAAGGCATCTCGACCAACATCCCGCTGCACCGCGAGCTGATGGCCGATGCCAAATTCATCGAGGGCGGCACCAGCATCCACTACCTCGAAGAGTGGATGCAGCAGCACAAGCGCTGAACGAAGGCACCCCATGGTCGAGTTGCGACTGATCGCGGCGGAAGACGAGGTCGAGGCCCTCAGCGACACGCTGATGGATCTGGACGCCCTGTCCGTCTCGGTCGAGGACGCCGACGCCGACACCGAGGCCGAGCAGGCCCTGTTCGGCGAGCCGGACATGCCCGCCCCCCGGCCGGCCTGGCAGCGCTCGGTGCTCAAGGCCCTGTTCGGCGACACGGCCGAAGCCACCCAGGCCGCCACCCGGCTGCTGGCCGAGCATCCGCAGGGCGTGGAGTTGCAGGCCATCGTCGAGGTGCCGGACGAGGACTGGGTGCGGCTGACCCAGTCGCAGTTCGCGCCGGTGCCGATCACGGCGGACTTCTGGATCGTACCGACCTGGCATGAGGCCCCGCCGGCCGCGCGCACCGTGATGCGCCTGGACCCCGGCCTGGCCTTCGGCACCGGCACCCATCCGACCACCCGCATGTGCCTGCGCTGGATCGCCACCCATGCCAAGGCCTTCGCGGGCCAGCCGGTGCTGGACTACGGCTGCGGCTCGGGCATCCTGGCGATCGCTGCGCGGCAGTTCGGTGCGGGCGAGACGCTGGCGGTGGACATCGATCCCGCCGCCGTCATCTCGACCGCGCAGAATGCCGAGGCCAACGGGGTCAGCGTGCGACCCGGTCTGCCCGATGTGGCCGGCCCCGGCTGCGGCCGCTACCCGCTGGTGCTGGCCAACATCCTGGCCTCGCCGCTCAAGCTGCTGGCCCCGCTGCTGGCGGCCCATCTGGCGCCCGGGGGGCAGCTCGTGCTCGCGGGCATCCTGGCCCGGCAGGCCGAGGAATTGCAAGCGGCCTATGCGGCCCATGGCCTCGCGCTGAGCGTGGCCGACGAAGAAGACGGCTGGATCCTGATGCACGCCCGAAGGAGCGATCGACGATGAGCAGCCTGGCAACCCGCTGCGGCAGTTGCGGCACGGTTTTTCGCGTTGCGCAGGAGCAGATCAAGCCCTCCGAGGGCTGGGTGCGCTGTGGTCGCTGCCACGAGGTCTTCAACGCGCTCGACGGCCTCTTCGACCTGGACCATGAGGTGCCGCCGCCGGTGCCCGTGGCCTGGACGCCCCAGCTCGGCCACGACGACGATCAGACGCTGGAGATCCCGGCGCCCAAGCCGGCTGCTGCGCCTGCGCCCGTCTCGGAGATTGACCTGCCGCTCGAGCCCCTGCCCGCCGTGCCGCCGGAGCCTGCCGGCCTGCCGCGCTGGCTCGATCCGGAGGCGCCCGGACCGAAGTCGCTCTACACCCCCGATCCCGAGGTCGAAGCCGCCTGGGCGCGCGCTGCCGAGGCCGCCAGTGCCGCAGCCGGCGCCCCCGCTGCGGCTGCGACTGAACCGGCGCTGCGCCGCCAGGCCCCGCCCCGGCCGCTGCCGCTGCCCGCCCGCCCGCTCGATGGTCCGGCCGATCGCAGCAGCCTGTGGATGGCCGTGACGGGCCTGGCCCTGCTGCTGCTCTTGCAGATCGCCGGGGCCTTCCGGCCGGCGCTGCAATCGGCCCTGCCCGCGCTGACCCCGACGATGGACCGGGTCTGCGCGGTGCTGTTCTGCGCCACGGGCAAGTCCAGCCGCGCCTCGGCCGCCGCGGGCGGTACCCTCAGCTTCGACCCGCCGCCGCAGCTCCAGCCCATCGAGGGCGCGAGCACCGGCACCCGCCAGCGCCTGATCGTCGACCTGCTGAACGAGGGCAAGGTCGAGCGGCCGGTGCCGGCCCTGGAACTGACGCTCAACGACAGCCTGGGCGGCGTGCTGGCACGTCGCGTGCTGCAACCTTCGGACCTGCGCCAGCGCGACAGCCTGGCCCCGCTGCCGGCCACCCTGGCGCCGGGCCAGCGCCTGAGCATGCAACGCGATTTCGATCTGCCCGACGGCGCCCGCCCCGGCGGCTTCAGCGTGCTGATCGCCCCCCAACCCTGAACGGGGCCCCGCGCCCCCACGCGCCCATGTCTGCCCTCATCTGCGGCTCGCTCGCCTTCGACACCATCACGACCTTCCCCGGTCGTTTCGCGCAGCAGATCCTGCCCGAGCAGATCCACATCCTGAACGTCAGCTTCCTGGTGCCGACGCTCAAGCGCGAGTTCGGCGGATGCGCCGGCAACATCGCCTACACCCTGGCCAAGCTCGGCGGTCAGCCGCGGGTGATGGCAGCCCTGGGGGCCGACGGCGCCGGCTACCGCGAGCGCATGGCAAGCTGGGGCGTGCCGGCCGACCTGCTGCTGACGGTGGGCGAGGGCTACACCGCCCAGGCCATCATCATCACCGACCAGGACAACAACCAGATCACCGCCTTCCACCCGGGCGCGATGAACTTCGCGCACCGCATCGCGGTGCCGGCCGAGCGCGGGGACATCGCGCTGGCCATCGTCGCGCCGGACGGCCGCGACGCGATGATCCAGCATGCCCAGCAACTGGCCGAGGCGCAGATCCCCTTCATCTTCGACCCGGGCCAGGGCCTGCCCATGTTCGACGGCGAAGACCTCAAGCGCTTCATCGCCCAGGCGAGCTGGGTCGCGGTGAACGACTACGAGGCCAAGATGCTGAGCGACCGCGTCGGCCTGAGCCTGGAAGCGCTGTCGTGCGGCCACTTGCGCGGCCTCATCGTCACCCTGGGCGCCGAAGGCTGCGAGATCTGGCAGCAGGGCGTGCGCACCCTGGTGCCGGGCGTCAAGGCCGAGGCCGTGATCGACCCGACCGGCTGCGGCGATGCCTTCCGCGGCGCGCTGCTCTACGGCCTGGAGCGCGGCTGGGACCTGGTCCGCTGCGTCGAACTGGGCAACCGCGTCGGTGCGATCAAAATCGCCTGCGCCGGCCCGCAGAACCACAGCCTCGACCCGGCCGCCCTCGGGCTCACGGCCTGAGGCAGCGAGCCTGCGGGGCCCTGCCGGGCCCCATGAAAAAGACCCGGTCGAGCAGGGCTCGCCGGGTCTTGCTTTTTTCAGGCAGCCCGCCCGGGCCGGCCTGAAGCGCGCAGCCTAGGCTCAGGGCTTGGGCGTGGTCGGGAAGGGCCAGGCCGCCTGCGGGCTCAGCGTGGTCTTCGCGGCCGGCGCGGCCTTCTTGATCGCGGTCTTCTTGGCGGCAGCCTTCTTCGCAGCGGGCTTCTTGGCCGCGGCCTTCTTGGCAACCGGCGCGGCCGACTTGACCACCGTCTTCTTCGCCGCAGCCTTCTTCGCCACCGGCGCGGCCGACTTGACCGCCGTCTTCTTCGCCGCAGCCTTCTTGGCCACAGCCTTCTTCGCCACCGGCGCAGCGGACTTGACCGCCGTCTTCTTGGCGGAAGCCTTCTTCGCCACCGGCGCAGCGGACTTGACCGCGGTCTTCTTGGCCGCAACCTTCTTCGCCACCGGCGCAGCCGACTTGACGGCCGTCTTCTTCGCAGCGGCCTTCTTTGCCACCGGCGCGGCCGACTTGACCGCGGTCTTCTTCACCGCGACCTTCTTGTCGGCCGGGGCTGCCTTCTTGGTTGCCGTCTTCTTCGCAGTTGCCATGGAAATCTCCTTGATCAGGTGGTCAAACATCCACGGCACGAGGGGGCCGCAGCGACTCGCCGTCCGGTGTTCTGCCCGCGGGCTCGGCCCGGGGCGCTCCGTTGCAGCGAATGGGGAAGCGAGCCGGACGGGCGGTTTGGGACTCGGCGGAGTCCGGCTCGGAATTCGGTGGGGCCTGCCGTGGTGTGTCTCTCGATCTCAATCCCAGGACAGGGCGCCGCCGGTCTGGTACTCGATGACCCGGGTCTCGAAGAAGTTGCGCTCCTTCTTCAGGTCGATCATCTCGCTCATCCACGGGAAGGGGTTGTCCTCGTTGGGGAACAGTTCCTCCAGGCCGATCTGGGTGGCGCGACGGTTGGCGATGTAGCGCAGGTAGCCCTTGAACATCGAGGCATTGAGGCCCAGCACGCCGCGCGGCATGGTGTCCTCGGCGTAGCGGTACTCGAGATCGACGGCCTTGAGGAAGAGCGCGCGGATCTCGTCCTTGAAGGCTGCCGTCCAGAGCTGCGGGTTCTCGAGCTTGATCGCGTTGATCAAGTCGATGCCGAAGTTGCAGTGCATGGACTCGTCGCGCAGGATGTATTGGTACTGCTCGGCCGCGCCGGTCATCTTGTTCTGCCGGCCCAGCGCGAGGATCTGCGTGAAGCCGACGTAGAAGAACAGGCCCTCCATCAGGCAGGCGAAGACGATCAGGCTCTTGAGCAGGCGCTGGTCGTTCTCGGGCGTGCCGGTATGGAAGTTCGGATCCATGATCGCCTCGATGAAGGGGATCAGGAACTCGTCCTTGTCGCGGATGGACTGGACTTCGTTGTAGGCGTTGAAGATCTCGGACTCGTCCAGGCCCAGCGACTCGACGATGTACTGGTAGGCGTGGGTGTGGATCGCCTCTTCAAAGGCCTGGCGCAGCAGGAACTGCCGGCACTCGGGCGCCGTGATGTGGCGGTAGGTGCCCAGCACAATGTTGTTGGCGGCCAGCGAGTCGGCGGTGACGAAGAAGCCGAGGTTGCGCTTGACGATGCGGCGCTCGTCCTCGGTCAGGCCCTTGGGGTCCTTCCAGGTCGCGATGTCGCGCGACATGTTCACTTCCTGCGGCATCCAGTGGTTGGCGCAGGTGGCGAGGTACTTCTCCCAGGCCCACTTGTACTTGAAGGGCACAAGCTGGTTGACGTCGGTCTGGCCGTTGATGATGCGCTTGTCGGCGACGTTCACGCGGCGGGCCGATTCCCCGGTGCTTGCCGAGGCTTGCGGGGCCAGGACACGGTCGATGGCCGCATCCAGCGGGCGGACCATGGGGCTCATCGGTGCCGTTGCGGCGAGGCCATCGCGCAGCGAGGGCGGCATCGTCGAAGGCTTCGCGGCGGGGGTGGATCGCTTGTCGTCTTCCCAGACCAACATGATGGACTTCCTGTTCTCGAATTATCGGTTTGCGGCCTTCAAAACAACAAGCGATGTCGGCCGCATTCAGACTGAAATGTGGCCCCGATCCGTCGTCCGCGCACGGCACCGGGGCATGTCCGCTTCAAGGCCTCACTGGCAGGCCTCGCAACCCGGATCGTCGATCGCGCAGAACTTGATGTCGGTGGCGGCTTCGCTCGCCGCTCCGACGGTGGCCGGGGCCACCACGGCCAGCGGGGCCGCTGCGTTGGACACGGCATTGAGCTGGCGCCGCTGCACCGTGCTCATCTCGATGTGCGAGGCGCTGGTGGTGCGCAGGTAGTAGGTGGTCTTGAGGCCGCGCAGCCAGGCGAGCTTGTAGGTCTCGTCGAGCTTCTTGCCCGAGGCACCGGCCATGTAGATGTTCAGGCTCTGCGCCTGGTCGATCCACTTCTGGCGGCGCGAGGCGGCCTCGACCAGCCAGACCGGCTCGATCTCGAAGGCGGTGGCATAGAGCTGCTTGAGCTCCTCGGGCACGCGGTCGATGGCCTGCAGCGAACCCTGGAAGTGCTTGAGGTCCATGACCATCACATCGTCCCAGAGGCCCAGGGCCTTGAGGTCGCGCACCAGCCATTCATTGACGACGGTGAACTCGCCCGAGAGGTTGGACTTGACCGAGAGGTTGCCGAAGCTCGGCTCGATCGAGGCATCCACGCCGATGATGTTGCTGATCGTGGCCGTCGGCGCGATCGCCACGCAGTTGCTGTTTCGCATGCCGTGCTCGGCGATGCGGGCACGCAGCGCGTCCCAGTCCATCGCGACCGAGGTGTCGACTTCGACATAGCCTCCACGCTGCTCGGCCAGCAACCGCAGCGAGTCGAGCGGCAGGATGCCCCGATCCCACAGCGAGCCGCGGTAGCTGCTGTAGCGGCCGCGCTCCTCGGCCAGCTCGGTGCTGGCCCAGTAGGCGTGGTAGCAGACGGCTTCCATCGAACGGTCGGCGAACTCCACCGCCTCGGCCGAGGCATAGGGCACGCGCAACTGGTAGAGCGCGTCCTGGAAGCCCATGATGCCCAGGCCCACCGGGCGGTGGCGCAGGTTGCTGTCGCGGGCCTTCTTGACGGCGTAGTAGTTGATGTCGATGACGTTGTCGAGCATGCGCATGGCCGTGCGCACGGTGGCCTTCAGCTTGGCCTGGTCGACCTGGCCGTCCTTGAGGTGACGGGCGAGGTTGACCGAGCCGAGGTTGCAGACGGCGATCTCGCGATCGTTGGTGTTGAGCGTGATCTCGGTGCACAGGTTGGAGCTGTGCACCACGCCGACATGCTGCTGCGGGCTGCGGACGTTGCAGGCGTCCTTGAAGGTGATCCAGGGATGGCCGGTCTCGAACAGCATCGAGAGCATCTTGCGCCACAGGTCCTTGGCCGGCAGGCGCTTGAACAGCGTGATCTCGCCCGTCTGGGTCTTGGCCTCGTAGGCGGTGTAGGCCTGCTCGAAGGCATGGCCGAACTTGTCGTGCAGGTCGGGGCAGGTGCTGGGGCTGAACAGGGTCCAGTCGCCCCCTTCGAGCACGCGGCGCATGAACAGGTCCGGAATCCAGTTCGCGGTGTTCATGTCGTGGGTGCGGCGGCGGTCGTCGCCGGTGTTCTTGCGCAGCTCCAGGAACTCCTCGATGTCGAGGTGCCAGGTCTCCAGGTAGGCGCAGACCGCGCCCTTGCGCTTGCCGCCCTGGTTGACCGCGACCGCGGTGTCGTTGACGACCTTGAGGAAGGGCACGACGCCCTGCGATTCGCCGTTGGTGCCCTTGATGTGGCTGCCGAGCGCGCGCACCGGGGTCCAGTCATTGCCCAGGCCGCCGGCGAACTTGCTCAGCAGCGCGTTCTCCTTGATGGCTTCGTAGATGCCGTCGAGGTCGTCGGCCACCGTGGTCAGGTAGCAGCTGCTGAGCTGGCTGCGGCGGGTGCCGGCATTGAACAGCGTCGGCGTGCTCGACATGAAGTCGAAGGACGAGAGCACCTCGTAGAACTCGATGGCGCGGGCCTCGCGGTCGATCTCGCCAAGCGACAGGCCCATGGCCACGCGCATGAAGAAAGCCTGCGGCAGCTCGATGCGGCGCTTGCTGACGTGCAGGAAGTAGCGGTCGTAGAGGGTCTGCAGGCCGAGGTAGTCGAACTGCAAGTCGCGCTCGGGCTTGAGCGCGGCGCCGAGGCGGGCCAGGTCGAACTGGGCCAGGCGCTCGTCGAGCAGCTCGGCGACGATGCCGCGGCGGATGAACTCGGCAAAGGCCTCCGGATAGCGGTCGGCCATGGCGTGCTGGTCCAACTCCTCGCCGACGATCTCCTTGCGGATCGTGTGCATCAGCAGGCGGGCGGTGACGCGGTTGTAGTCCGGATCCTTCTCGATCAGGGTGCGGGCGGCCAGGATGGCGGCCTTGAAGACCTCGTCGATGGGCACGCCGTCGTAGAGGTTGCGCAGGGTCTCGTCGAAGATGGGTTCGGCCTGCACCTCCTGGCCCAGGCCGGCGCAGGCGGTGACGATCAGGGCTTGTAGGCGGCCCAGGTCCAGCGGGCGGCGCTGGCCGGCATCCATCACATGCAGCACGGGCGCGCCGGCCGGCGGCTGGTCCTGGCCCTGCTTGGCGCGCTCTTGCGCGCGTCGCTCGCGGTAGAGCACGTAGGCGCGGGCCACATCGTGGTGGCCGCCGCGCATCAGGCCGAGTTCGACCTGGTCCTGCACATCCTCGATGTGGAAGCTGCCGCCGCTCGGACGCGAACGCAGCAGGGCGCGCACGACCATCTCGGTCAGGCCGTCGACCGTCTGGCGCACGCTGGCCGAAGCCGCGCCCTGGGTGCCGTGCACGGCCAGGAAGGCCTTCATCAGCGCGACGGCGATCTTGTGCGGCTCGAAGGCGACCACCGCGCCATTGCGCCGGATGATCTGGTAGCCGGCATAGGCCGAGCCGGGCGCGCTGCGCTCGGCGGGCATCGCGGCCGGCAGGGCGGCGCCGGTGGCGGCGGGGGCGGGATTCGTTTGCATGGGCAGGATCCTCATGGAGTCGGGACGGCGCAGGGCCGGGACGACAGGGGTGAAACGCCCCGACGCCGCGACCTCACCGGGGCAGGCAGCCCGGGCGAGCACGCAGCAGCTTGGGGGTGGGGGGACCGGCCGCTCGGGGGCGATCGCCAGACGGGCAGCGGGACCGGCCAGAGGGCGCAGGACCCGCAAGAACAAGGGCCCCCGCAAGCGGCGAAGTCGACGCCGGGTGCCGGGAACATACGGCGCAGGATAGCATGCAGCCCACTATAGCTAGCGCCCCCAGCCCGCACAACCACGCTATATGTGGTTTGTGACCGCCACAAGTCGCCACCCCGGCAAGCCGCGCGGGCCGGCCCCTGCGGGCCAGGCCACGCCGGCTGCGGCCCCGGGCCCATGAAGCCGCATGGATGCTGGCTTGGCGGCCGATTCCAGGCCGCCAGGCCGCATGAACGCTGGCTTCAGGCCTTCGGCGGCCCGGCGGGCGGGAGCTCGCCCGCCGGCCAGATTGCGGGTAAACACGGAAGGCTCGGACCGAGCAGACCCTGCAGCAGCAACCAGTCGAAGCCCGGCCCCGGATCGCCCTTGCGCACCGGCGCCACATGCTGGTGACCGACGACTTCGCGCAGCGGCAGGGCCCGCGCCAGGCCGCGCAGCAGGCCGGCCAGGGCAGCGTACTGGGCCGGCTCGAAGGCCAGGCCCTCCAGGCCCTCCAGCTCGATGCCGACCGAGACATCGTTCACATTCGGCCGACCGCGCCAGACGGAGCGGCCGGCATGCCAGGCACGCTCATGCAGGGGCACGAACTGCAGCAGGCTGCCGTCGCGCCGCAGCAGGACGTGGGCGGACACCTCCAGCCCGCGCAGCGGCTCGAAGCTGGGGTGCGCGGCCGGGTCCAGCGTGCCGGCGAACAGGCGCTCGATCGCATCCCCGCCATAGACGCCGGCCGGCAGGCTAATCGAGTGGATCAGGGCCAGCTCGATGGCCGCGCCAGGCGGCCGGGCATTCCAGTGCGGCGAGGGCCGTCGGGCCGCTGCCGACCACCAGCCCTCGACCAGGCGCGGGCCGCTCACGACGCCGCCCCGGGGCGCGGCGGCTCGCCGGGCTCGCCCCCGTCCTCGGGCCGCAGGATGCCGAGCCGGGCCATGCGGTAGCGCATCTGCCGCAGCGTCAGGCCCAGGCGGGCGCCGGCTGCCGTGCGGTTGCCGTGGTGCAGTTCCAGCGCCCGCACCAGCAGCAGGCGCTCGATGCCGTCGAGCCAGGGCTCCAGGCGTTCGGGCAGGCGCACCGGATCCTGCAGCAGGACGGCGAAGGTGGCGGCGACTTGCTCGGGCGTGGGCGGCGGCGGGGCGACAGGCGATACGGGCGGTGCGGGAGGCGTGGGCGAGTGGAGCGAGCCGTCCGCATCGACGGCGAGGCCGGCGCGCAGCGCCAGCCCGGCAAGCTCCCCGGCCGCACCCGCGCCGGCGGGGGCCGGCGGCAGGTCCAGGTCGTCCGGCCCCAGGGGACCGCCGTGGCTCAGGGCCAGGGCGCGGTGCAGGCGGTTTTCCAGCTCGCGCACATTGCCCGGCAGCGGCTGAACGGCCAGGGCGGCCAGGGCCTCGGGCGCCAGCGCGGCCGGGGGGGTGCCGGCTTCGGCGGCCAGGCGCTGCAGCACGGCCTCGACCAGCAGGGGCAAGTCCTCGCGGCGCTCGCGCAGCGGCGGCAGGGGGATCTCGATCACGTTCAGCCGGTAGTACAGGTCCTGGCGGAAGCGGCCGGCGGCGACCTCGGCGGCCAGGTCGCGATGGGTGGCGCTGAGCAGGCGCACGTCGACCGGCAGCTCGGCGGTGGCGCCGACCGGCCGCACCGCGCGTTCCTGCACCGCGCGCAGCAGGCGGGTCTGCATGGGCAGCGGCAGCTCGCCAATCTCGTCGAGAAAGAGCGTGCCGCCCTGCGCGGCCTGGAAGACGCCGGGCCGGTCCTCCTGCGCCCCCGTGAAGGCGCCCTTGCGGTGGCCGAAGAGCTCGGCCTCGATCAGGGCCTCGGGGATGGCGCCGCAGTTGATCGCGACAAAGGGCCCGGCGCCGCGCGAGGAACGCTCGTGGATGGCCCGCGCGACCAGCTCCTTGCCGGTGCCGGACTCGCCCTGCACCAGCACCGGCGCCATGCTGCGGGCCACGCGCTCGATGCGCTCGCGCACCGCGCGCATCGCGGGCGAGCGGCCGAGCAGGCGCTCGAAGGCGGTCTGCGGCAGGCCGACCGCCGGGCCGGGCGCAGCCGCCGGCAGCGCGGCGGGCAGGCGTTCGGCAGGCCGGGCCGGCGCGGCCGCAGGGCGCGTCAACGGGGCGGCGCCGGCCGGGGCGCGCCCGAGGGCCGAGGCCACGACGGTACGGAACTGGCGCAGGTCGACGGGCTTGGTCAGGTAGTCGAAGGCACCGGCCTTGAGCGCCTCCACCGCATGCGCGGCCGAGCCGTAGGCGGTGACGACGATGCTCTTCTCGGTCCGGTCGCCGGCGCGCTCCAGCTCGTGCAGCAGCTCCAGGCCGCTGCCGTCGGGCAGGCGCAGGTCGGTGATCAGCACGTCGAAGCGGGCGGCGGCCAGGCGCTCGCGGGCTTCCTCCAGCGAGCGGGCGGTCTCGATGTCGTGGCCCTCGCGCAGCAGGGTCAGCTCGTAGAGGGTGAGCAGGTCCGGCTCGTCGTCGACGACCAGCAGGCGGTGGCGCGGGGCGGCGGGGCCGGCGGGCTCGCTCATGGACGGCGTCAGGTACGCGCTTCGGGCGGGGCCGCCGCGCTGGACGGGGCCTGGGGCAGGCGGCGCAGCAGCAGGCGGAAGACCTTGGGATGCCGCTCTGTCGCGGGGCGGCCCTGGTAGTCGATGCGGGCGCCATAGCGGCCGCAAAGCTCGCGGCAAATGTACAGGCCGAGCCCGGTGCCGCGGCTGCGGGTGGAGTGGAAGGGCTCGAAGAGATGGGCCTGCACCTCGGGGGTGATCGGCGGCCCGTCGCTGGCCAGGCTCAGCTCGGCCCAGCCAGCGTCCGCCTCGCGAAGTTGCAGCCAGAGCGAGCCGGCCTCGTGGCGGCTGTGGCGCAGGGCGTTGTCGAGCAGGTTGATCAGCACGCGGCGCAGGTGCTCGGCATCGAAGCGCAGCCAGAGCGGGCCCGCCGGCAGGCTGATCCGCAGCGGCCCCTCGGGCGCAGCCGGCAGGCGCTGCTGCTGCAGCCAGTCCTGCGCAATGGCCGCGCAGGCGGCGCGGGCCTCCAGCGGCGGCGGCGCGGTCGGCGGCACGACAGCCACTTCCATCACATCGTCGACGATGCGCCGCAGCCGCGCGGCATGGTCGGCAATCATGCCGATCAGGCGCACCCGCTGGCCGGGCGGCGGATCCTCGGCCAGCAGGGCATTGGCCTGGGTGATCGCGGCCAGCGGGTTGCGGATCTCGTGGGCGATGCCGGCGGTGACGCGGCCCATCGCGGCCAGGCCCTCGTCGCGCAGCCGGGACTGCACGGCGCGCAGATCCTCCAGAAGCAGCAACTGGTGGCCGCTGCGGCTGGGCCGCAGGCGCAGGCGCAGGGCCGGGCCGGGCTCGCCCTCGGCGGGCAGCAGGTCGCGGCCGGCCTCGGGCCAGGGGCCCTCGTGGCGGGCAGCCTCCAGGGCCCGGGCCAGGCGCGGCGGCAGCTCGGTGGCGCTGCCGTGCAACTCGGGCAACTCGGGCAGCAGCTTGCGGGCGACCGGGTTGGCGCTGCGCAGGCGGCCGCGCGGGTCGAGCACCAGCACGCCGACCTCCAGCTCCTCGATCACCATGCGGTTCAGCTCGGCCTGCTGGCGGGCCAGCTCCAGGCCGCTGCGGGCGGTGCGCTCCTCGCGCGCCAGGCGGCCGGCCATTTCGTGCACGAGCAGGGTGACGAGGAAGAGCCCGCCGCCGGCCAGGCCGGCGCGACTCAGGGCGATCAGCGGCTCGGCGCCGCCGCGCAGCAAGGCCTCGGCCAGCAGCATCAGCGAGGCGGCGGCGGCCACCGCCAGGGCATGGCGGCGCGGCGTCAGCACACCCGCCATCAAGGCCGGCAGCACCAGCAGGGCGGCGCTGTTCAGGCTGGCCCCGGCCACGGCATGCAGGGCGCCGAAGAGCAGCAAGTCCACGCCCAGGGTGGCCAGCCAGGCGCGGTGGCGCAGGCGCACGCCGCGGTCGAGCATGGGGCCGGTCCAGCGCACCGGCAGCAGCCAGACCGCGCAGGCCAGCAGGGCATGGGCCAGGCAGAGACCCAGGATGCGCGGATCGGCGCCGGCGAACTCGGTGGCCAGCAGGCCGGTCAGCAGCAGGGTGAGGCCGAGCAGGGCGCGCGCTGCGACGAAGGTGCGGTAGAGCCGCTCGAAGCCGCTGCCCTCGCCGGTGGCGATGCGGCGCGCTTGGCGGCCGAGGAAGCCCGAATCGGGTGGCAGGCCTTCGCGCCAGACCTCGCGGTCGAAGCGCGAGGCATCGACCCCGGTCGGGGGCCCGGCCGCCTCAGTCGAGGCGCTGCTCGGCCGCACGGCGGTGGGCCTCGCCGCAGAAATAGCGGCCGTCCCCGGCCTGAACCGCCTCGGCCTGCGGCAGGCGCAGGGCGCAGTGGGCGCAGGCGACGATCTCGGCCGGCGACTTCACCGCCGGGCGGGCGGCCGGGGCCGGCGGCGGCGGCTCAGGCGGCTTGCGCCGCGACTTCAGCAGCTTGATCACCAGCAGCACCGCGCCGACGACCAGCAGGACCCGCAGGAAGACACCCATGGCCGGCGGTCCTCAGGCGCCGCCGACGCGGCCCAGCAGCACCTCGGACACGAAGCGCGAGCCGGCATAGGCCAGCAGCAGCAGCAGCGCGCCGCCGTGCAACCAGCGCAGCGCGACACGGCCGCGCCAGCCGAGGGTGTGGCGGCCAAGCAGCAGGCCGGCGAAGACCGCCCAGGCCAGCATCGAGAAGATGGTCTTGTGGTCCCAGCGCCAGTCGGTGAAGGCCACGCCGAAGAGCAGGGTCAGCGTCAGCAGCGCGAAGCCGGCCGCGACGAAATGGAAGGTCAGCTTCTCCAGCCGCAGCAGCGGCAGGCCGCCCACGCTGGCGGGGCGGGCGTGGCTGCGCAAGGCCCGCTCGGCGCGGCGGGTGAGCATGCCGTGCAGCACCGCGATCGCGAACAGGCTGTAGGCCACCATGCCGGTCAGCCAGTGCAAGGGCGCCCAGGGCGAGGACAGGCCGGGCCGCAGATCGCCCGGAATGACCCAGGCCAGCAGCACGCTCAGCACGCCCAGGCCGGCCAGGCCGCGCCGCAAACCGGGCAGTGGCAGCACCCGGCTTTCGACCGCATAGACGGCGATCACCAGCCAGACGGTGAGCGACAGGGCCGGCGCAAAGCCGAAGCGCATGCCCGGATCGCTCAGGCCCAGGCCCAGGGCATGGACCAGCAGGGCCACGGCTTGGGCCAGCCAGGCGGTGAGCAGGGCCGGTCCGCCCCAGCCCGGCCGCGGGCGCAGCACGGCGGCGGCATAGCTCAGCACCGCCACTAGGCTGGCGGTGGCCAGCCAGGCCCCCCCTGCGCTCGCAAGACCGGGAATTACACTCATGCAGCCAGTGTACTGAGCGCCCCGCGGATGCCGCGCCGCGCTGACTTGGCCCCCTTCGCTCCCCGGCTCCCGACCCCATGGCCTCCGCCCTTTCCGACCGCCTGAGTCGCCTCGTCAAGACGATGCGCGGCCAGGCCCGCATCACCGAAGACAACGTCGCCGAGATGCTGCGCGAGGTGCGCATGGCCCTGCTGGAGGCCGACGTCGCCCTGCCGGTGGTGCGCGACTTCATCGCCCGCGTGAAGCTCAAGGCCCTGGGCCAGGAGGTGGTGGGCTCGCTCACCCCCGGCCAGGCCCTGGTCGGCGTGGTGCACAAGGAGCTGGCCCGGACCATGGGCGAGCTGGACGCGAACGGCGAGCCCAAGGCCGGCCCCAGCGAGCTGAACCTGGCCACCCAGCCGCCGGCCGTCATCCTGATGGCCGGCCTGCAAGGCGCCGGCAAGACGACGACCACCGCCAAGCTGGCCAAGCACCTGATCGAGAAGCGCAAGAAGAAGGTGCTGACCGTCTCGGGCGACGTCTACCGCCCGGCGGCCATCGAGCAGCTCAAGACCGTCACCGCCCAGGCTGGCGCCGAGTGGTTCCCCTCGCAGCCCAGCGACAAGCCGGTCGACATCGCCTTGGCCGCGCTGGACCACGCGAAGCGCCATTACTTCGATGTGCTGATCGTCGACACCGCCGGCCGGCTGGCGATCGACGAGGCGCTGATGGCCGAGATCCGCGCCCTGCATGCCGCGCTCAAGCCCATCGAGACGCTCTTCGTCGTCGACGCCATGCAGGGCCAGGATGCGGTCAACACCGCCCGGGCCTTCGGCGCGGCGCTGCCGCTCAGCGGCATCGTGCTGACCAAGCTCGACGGCGATTCGCGCGGCGGCGCGGCGCTGTCGGTGCGCAGCGTGACCGGTGCGCCGATCAAGTTCGCCGGCGTGTCCGAGAAGATCGACGGCCTGGAGGCCTTCGACGCCGAACGCCATGCCGGCCGGGTGCTGGGCATGGGCGACATCCTTGCTCTGGTCGAGGAGGTGCAGAAGGGCGTCGACCTGGCCCAGGCACAGAAGCTGGCCGAGAAGGTCAAGACGGGCGGCTTCGACCTGAACGACTACGCCGACCAGCTGCTGCAGATGCGCAAGATGGGCGGCCTGGGCGCCCTGATGGACAAGCTGCCGGCGCAGTTGCAGGCCCAGGCCGGCGGCGCCGACATGGACCGCGCCGAGCGCGAGATGCGCCGCATGGTCGGCATCATCCATTCGATGACCGCGCTGGAGCGCCGCAAGCCCGAGCTGATCAAGGCCAGCCGCAAGCGCCGCATCGCCACCGGCGCCGGCGTGCAGGTGCAGGAAGTCAACCGCCTGCTGAACCAGTTCGACCAGATGCAGGGCATGATGAAGAAGATGAAGGGCGGCGGCCTGATGAAGATGATGAAGCGCATGGGCGGCCTGAAGGGCGGCCTGCCCGGCGGCTTCGGCGGCTGAACGCCGGCCCCCACCAACGACAAGGCCCGCGCGATGCGGGCCTTCTTGTTGGCGCGCGGTGCGGCGCTTCAGACGCGCACGAGGTTGTCGCGGTGGATCAGCTCGGCCTCGTTCATGTAGCCCAGCAGCTCGGCGATGCGGGCCGAGGGCTGGCGCGCGATGCGCCGCGCCTCGCTGCTGGCGTAGTTGGCCAGGCCGCGGGCGATGTCGCGGCCGTCCGGGGCCTTGATGGCGATCACGTCGCCGCGCGCGAATTCGCCCTGCACCTCGACGACGCCGATCGGCAGCAGGCTCTTGCCTTCTTCGCGCAGCTTGGCCGCCGCGCCCTTGTCCACCACGACGGCGCCCCGGAGCTGCAAGTGATCGGCCATCCACTGCTTGCGGGCCGCGAGCTTGGCCGTCTGCGCGACGAGCAGGGTGCCGATGCGCTCGCCGCGCATCAGGCGCAGCAGGGCATCCGGCTCGCGACCCCAGGCGATCACGGTGGAGGCGCCGCTGCCGGCCGCGCGCTTGGCGGCCAGCACCTTGGTCAGCATGCCGCCGCGGCCGATCGCGCTGCCCGCGCCACCGGCCATCCGCTCCAGCTCGGGCGTGCCGGCCGCGGCCTCGTGCACGAAGGCGGCATCGGGCACCTTGCGCGGGTCGGCCTCGTAGAGGCCGGGCTGGTCGGTCAGGATGACGAGCAGGTCGGCCTCGATCAGGTTGGCCACCAGCGCACCCAGGGTGTCGTTGTCGCCGAACTTGATCTCGTCGGTGACGACGGTGTCGTTCTCGTTGATGACCGGGATGACCTTCAGGCCCAGCAGGGTCAGCAGGGTCGAGCGCGCATTCAGGTAACGCTCGCGGTCGGCCAGGTCGGCATGGGTGAGCAGCACCTGCGCACTGGCCAGGCCCTGCTCGCGCAGCAGGGTTTCGTACATCTGGGCCAGGCCCATCTGGCCCACGGCGGCAGCGGCCTGCAGCTCGTGCAGTTCGGTGGGCCGGGTGGCCCAGCCCAGTCGCTTCATGCCTTCGGCGATCGCGCCGCTGGAGACCATCACCACCTCGCGGCCCTCGCGTGCCAGCGCGGCCAGTTGCCGACACCAGGTGCCGATGGCCTCGGCGTCGATGCCGCGGCCTTCGTTGGTCACCAGGCTGGAACCGACCTTGACGACGATGCGCCGCGCAGCGGCCAGCACCGGGCTGGGGGCAAGGGGGGACGTGGGGGCGACCATCGGCTCAGGCAGTCTCGGGACGTAGGGGAAGGGGGCGGGGCCGCTCAGCGGAAGCGCGGATCGTCCGCATCGGGCGCAGGCGGCGGCGCTTCGGACAGCCCTTGTTCCGGCGTGTCGAAGCGGGCATCCGGCTCGACCGGGTGCACCTGACGCAGCGCGACATGCTGCCAGATGGCCCGGATCAGCGGCTCGCAGCCTTCGCGGGTCAGGGCCGAGACCTCGAAGACCGGGCCCTTCCAGCGCAGGCGCTTCAGGAAGTCCTTGCGGCGGGCCTCGCGCTCCTCGGCCGGGACCATGTCGAGCTTGTTCAGCACGATCCAGCGCGGCTTGGCATGCAGCTCGTCGTCGTACTTCTTCAGCTCGGTGACGATGGCGCGGACCTGCTGCACCGGGTCGACGCCATCGAAGGGCGCGAAGTCGACGAGGTGCAGCAGCAGGCCGGTGCGCTGCAAGTGACGCAGGAACTGGTGGCCCAGGCCGGCGCCCTCGGCCGCACCCTCGATCAGGCCGGGGATGTCGGCGACGACGAAGCTCTGGCTCGGCCCGACCCGCACCACGCCCAGGTTGGGATGCAGGGTGGTGAAGGGATAGTCGGCGATCTTCGGCCGGGCATTGGAGATGGCCGTGATCAGCGTCGACTTGCCGGCATTGGGCATGCCGAGCAGGCCGACATCGGCCAGCACGCGCAGTTCGAGCTTGAGCTCGCGGCGCTCGCCGGGCCAGCCCTTGGTGCTCTGGCGCGGCGTGCGGTTGGTGCTGCTCTTGTAGTGCAGGTTGCCGAAGCCGCCATCGCCGCCGCGGGCCAGCAGGATGCGCTCGTCGGGCACCAGCAGCTCGGCCAGCGGTTCCTCGCTGGCGGCATCGCGGATGATGGTGCCGACCGGCACGCGCAGTTCGATGTCGCCCGCGGCAGCGCCGTACTGGTCGGAACCGCGGCCATGCTCGCCGCCCTTGGCCTCGTAGCGGCGCGTGTAGCGGAAGTCGATCAGGGTGTTGAGGTTGCGATCGGCCACCGCGAAGATGCTGCCGCCGCGCCCCCCGTCCCCGCCGTTGGGGCCGCCGAAGGGGATGAACTTCTCGCGGCGGAAGCTCACGCAGCCATTGCCGCCATTGCCGGCAATGACCTCGATCTCGGCTTCGTCGACGAATTTCATCCTGGGCTCCGAAGCGGGGCTGCCCGGCGGGCGGGCCCCAGAAACACGAAAGCCCCGGCAGGCCGGGGCTCGTGGCGCGACCGGGACGGTCGCGTCAGCGGCCTGAAGCTCAGGCCGGGGTGACGATCACGGTACGGCGATTGCGCTCGCCCTTGACGGCGAAGGACACGATGCCGTTGGTCAGCGCGTACAGCGTGTGGTCCTTGCCGATCCCGACATTGGTGCCGGGATGGAACTGGGTGCCACGCTGGCGCACGATGATGCCGCCAGCCGAGATCACCTGGCCGCCGTACACCTTGACGCCAAGCATCTTCGGCTGGGAATCGCGACCGTTGCGGGTTGAGCCGCCGCCCTTTTTCTGTGCCATGTTTCAGCTCCTTGCGGAATGAGGCCTCAGACGTTCACCGCGCTGATCGACAGCTCGGTGAAGTTCTGCCGATGGCCCTGGCGCTTCTGATAGTGCTTGCGGCGACGCATCTTGAAGATGCGCACCTTGTCATGACGGCCGTGGGCCACAACCGTGGCCTGGACCGTCGCGCCGGCAACCAGGGGGGTCCCGATCGTCAGGTCGGCGCCGCTACCCACGGCGAGCACCTGGTCGATCACGATGTCCTGGCCGACGTCCGCAGCAATCTGTTCTACCTTGATCTTCTCGCCGACGGCAACCTTGTATTGCTTGCCACCGGTTTTTATGACCGCGTACATATCAGCCTTTCTCACGCGCTTGCGCGCGACACACTTGGGAACGATCCGCGGGGCGAAACGCTCCCGTCCCGGTCCCCGCGCCGGCATGCCAGGCGGGCCGTGAACGGGCGCTCAGCCCGTCCTCAGCCCCTGCCCGGTGGCACGGGAACATCCTCGCCCACACTCGCGGCCCAGGCATTTCGGCCGGCCACATGAAAAGCGAAGCCCGCGAGGATAGCACAGACCATCCCGCCCTCAGCCTGCCTGCGGGCAACGCAGCGCCGGATCCCGGAGGGAAGCCGGGGGCAAGAGACCCCCTTCCTATAATCTGGAACGAATCCCGGTCCGTCATGAGTTGCGCCGAAGAAGCCCCCGCCTGTCCCGCTGAAGCCCGAAGTCCCGCCGAACTGCTTGCGGAGGACATGGCTGCGGTCGATGCCGTGATCCATCGCCGCCTGCATTCCGAGGTGGCGCTGATCCAGCAGATCTCGCACTACATCGTGAGCGCCGGCGGCAAGCGCATCCGGCCGATGCTGGTGCTGCTGTTCGCGCGTGCGCTGGGCTTCCAGGGCAGCGAGCGGCATGAACTGGCGGCGACGGTGGAGTTCATCCACACCGCCACCCTGCTGCACGACGACGTGGTCGACGAGTCCTCGCTGCGCCGCGGCCGCGAGACGGCGAACGCCCGCTTCGGCAATGCGGCCAGCGTGCTGGTCGGTGACTTCCTGTACTCGCGGGCCTTCCAGATGATGGTCTCGGTCAACCGGCTGCGCGTGCTGGACGTGCTGGCCGATGCGACCAATGTGATCGCCGAGGGCGAGGTCTTGCAGCTCATGAACATGCACGACCCCGACCTCAGCGAGGCGGATTACCTGCGTGTCATCCGCTGCAAGACCGCCAAGCTCTTCGAGGCCAGTGCCCGCCTGGGGGCGGTGCTGGCGGAAGCCTCGCCGACCGTCGAGGAAGCCTGCGCCGCCTATGGCCAGGCTCTGGGCACGGCTTTCCAGCTCGTCGACGACCTGCTCGACTACGAGGGCGATGCCACGGCGCTGGGCAAGAACGTCGGCGACGACCTGCGCGAAGGCAAGGCCACCTTGCCGCTGCTGATCGCGATGCAGCGCTGCACGCCCGAGGAACGCGCCCTGCTGCGCACGGCCATCGAACAGGGCGAGACCGAAAAGCTCGACGAGGTCCTCGCCATCGTGCGCAGCACGGGCGCGCTGCAGGCCACCCGCGAAGCGGCCCAGGCCGAGGCGCGACGGGCACAGTCCTGCCTCGCGCAACTGCCGGCCTCGGACGCTCACGAAGCTCTGTTATACTTTTGTGCTCAGTCGGTGCAACGCACCTTCTGAGCTGGATGAGGGCCTGAACGCAACCCGGCGTTCCATCGACAAGCCCTTGCATCCTCGAAGCAATGCGATGTGATTCGCCTTGCGGGGCCCACCGAGGGCCCGGTCGTGCAGACCCAATATCGGGGTGTAGCTTAGCCTGGTAGAGCGCTACGTTCGGGACGTAGAGGCCGGAGGTTCGAATCCTCTCACCCCGACCACTATCATCGCAGGACGATGACGCGATCCGAGACAGCCTGTGAAGGCTCGGATGGATTCTTCCCCCCGTTTGTCCGCCTTCCGGCCCCGCGCCGCGCTGCCGCATGGCCGCTGCCGCCACCGGGCGACCATGCCAAGCCGCCAAGCAGGGGGGATGCGCCCGTGCTGTTCCGGGCTTACACCGTGGGGACCACGGTCGATGATCGCCCCGCCATGGTTCCCTCCTCCAGCCCCTCCCTGGCCGAAACCCTGGCCGCCTCGCCGCGCAGCACGCTTTCGGGTGCTGCGCGCGTGCTGGTGCATGCGGGCCGGCTGGGCCTGCCGCAGGCCGAAGCCCTGGTGCGGCTGGCGCGCGAGCAGAACCAGAGCTTCGTCGCCACCGCCATCGCACAGCGCGCGATCGAGGCCGCGGATCTGGCCCACACCCTTGCGATGGCCCTGGCCATTCCGCTGCTCGACCTGGATGCGGTCGACGTGCAGAAGCTGCCGCGCCAGATGCTCGACAGCCGGCTCAGCGCGCAGTACCAGGTGGTGGTGCTGAGCCGGCGCGGCAACCGCCTCTTCATCGCCGCGGCCGACCCGACCAGCCAGGAAGCCGCCGAGCGCATCAAGTTCGCGACCCAGTTGCTTCCCGAATGGGTGATCGTCGAGCACGACAAGCTGCTGCGCCTTATCGAGCACCAGACCACCAGCGCCAACGAGGCCATCGATGCGCTGACCGTCGGCGAGATCGAGTTCGACATCGCCGAGGAGCGCCCCGGCCCCGAGACCGCCGAGACGAGCAGCGAGGTCGAGGATGCGCCGGTCGTGCGCTTCCTGCAGAAGATGCTGATCGATGCAGTCAATGCGCGGGCTTCGGACCTGCACTTCGAGCCCTTCGAGTCCAACTACCGGGTGCGCTTCCGCATCGACGGCGAGCTGCGCGAGATCACCCAGCCGCCGCTGGCCATCAAGGACAAGCTGGCCTCGCGCATCAAGGTCATCAGCCGGCTCGACATCGCCGAACGCCGCGTGCCGCAGGACGGGCGCATGAAGCTGAAGTTCGGCCGCAAGGCCATCGACTTCCGCGTCAGCACGCTGCCGACGCTGTTCGGCGAGAAGATCGTCATCCGCATCCTCGATTCCTCCAGCGCCAAGCTCGGCATCGAGGCCCTGGGCTACGAGGCCGAAGAGCGCGACCGCCTGCTGGCCGCCATCCGCCGGCCCTACGGCATGGTGCTGGTCACCGGGCCCACGGGCTCGGGCAAGACGGTCTCGCTCTACACCTGCCTGAACCTGCTGAACCAGCCGGGCGTGAACATCTCGACCGTCGAGGACCCGGCCGAAATCAACCTGCCGGGCGTGAACCAGGTCAATGTCAACGAGAAGGCGGGGATGAACTTCGCGGTCGCGCTGCGCGCCTTTTTGCGCCAGGACCCGGATGTCATCATGGTCGGCGAGATCCGCGACCTGGAGACCGCCGACATCGCGATCAAGGCCGCGCAGACCGGCCACATGGTGATGAGCACGCTGCACACCAACGACGCGCCGACCACGCTGAGCCGGCTGCTGAACATGGGCGTGGCGCCCTTCAACATCGCATCCAGCGTGATCCTCATCACCGCCCAGCGCCTGGCCCGCAAGCTCTGCGAGCAATGCAAGGCGCCGGCCGACTACCCCCATGAGGCCCTGCTGCGCGCTGGCTTCCGCGAGGCCGATCTCGACGGCCGCTGGCGGCCCTACCGCGCGGTCGGCTGTGCAGCCTGCACGAATGGCTACAAGGGCCGCACCGGCATCTATCAAGTCATGCCGATTTCGGACGAGATCCAGAAGATCATCCTGGCCCATGGCCATGCGCAGGACATCGCCCGCCAGGCCCAGAAGGAAGGCGTGCGCGACCTGCGCCAGTCGGGGCTGCTGAAGGTGCGCGCCGGGGTCACGACCCTGGAGGAAGTGATCTCGGTCACCAACGAATAGCCGGTCTGCCGCGATGCCCCCCCTTGCCCGCCCAGCCCCCCGCAAGTCCGCGGAGCGGGACCACCTCTACGAATGGGAAGGCCGCGACCGCAGCGGCAAGCTGGTGCGCGGCGAGATGCGCGCCATCGGCGACATGGCCGTGCAGGTCAGCCTGCGCCGCCAGGGCATCCTGGTGCAGAAGCTGCGGCGGCGGCGCAGCCCGCAGGGCGGTCGCATCAAGGCCAAGGACATCGCGATCTTCACCCGCCAGATCGCCACCATGATGCGCGCCGGCGTGCCGCTGCTGCAAAGCTTCGAGATCGTCGGCCGCGGCAGCGCCAAGCCCCGGGTCGGCAAGCTGCTGGCCGAGCTGAAGTCCGACATCGAGACCGGCACCAGCCTGTCCGATGCCTTCCGCAAGCATCCGATGCACTTCGATGCGCTGTACTGCAACCTGGTCGAGGCCGGCGAGGCGGCGGGCATCCTCGACACGCTGATGGACCGTCTCGCGCTCTACCAGGAGAAGACGCTCGCCATCCAGGCCAAGATCAAGTCGGCCCTGGTCTATCCGCTGGCCGTGCTGCTGGTGGCCTTCGTGGTCGTGGCGGTGATCATGATCTTCGTGATCCCGGCCTTCAAGGAAGTCTTCGGCAACTTCGGCGCCGACCTGCCGGCGCCGACGCTGGCGGTGATGGCGATGTCCGATGTCTTCGTCGAATCCTGGTACCTGATCTTCGGCCTGCTGGGCTTCGGCAGCTACTTCTTCATGCAGAGCTGGAAGCGCTCGCCGGCCATGCAGCGGGTGATGGACCGGCTGCTGCTCAAGTTGCCGATCTTCGGGCCGCTGGTCACCAAGTCGGTCATCGCGCGCTGGACGCGCACGCTCTCGACCATGTTCGCCGCCGGCGTGCCGCTGGTCGAGGCGCTGGATTCGGTCGGCGGGGCCTCGGGCAATGCCGTCTACCGCGAGGCGACCCAGCAGATCCAGCGCGAAGTGGCCGCCGGCACCGCGCTGACGCCGGCCATGCATGCCACCGGCGTGTTCCCGGTGATGGTGCTGCAGATGAGCGCGATCGGCGAGGAGGCCGGCTCGCTCGACCACATGCTCGGCAAGGCCGCCGAGTTCTACGAGCAGGAAGTCGACGAGGCGGTCAAGGCCCTGTCCAGCCTGCTGGAACCGGTGATCATCGTCGTGCTGGGTACGATCATCGGCGGCATCGTCGTCGCGATGTACCTGCCGATCTTCAAGCTGGGTCAGGTGGTCTGACCCTTCCTCTTCCCGATGCCCTTCGACGTCTTCCTCGACCTGCTGCTCAGCGCCCCGGTCCTCGGCCTGCTGGGCCTGTTGATCGGCAGCTTCCTCAATGTCGTCATCCACCGCCTGCCGCAGATGATGGAGCGCGACTGGCGCCGCGAGAGCGCCGAGCTGCTCGAGCTGCCGGCGCCCGATGAGGGCCCGCCGCTCTCGCTGCTGCGTCCCGGCTCGCGCTGCCCGCACTGCGGCCATGCGCTGCGCTGGCACGAGAACCTGCCGCTGATCGGCTGGCTGCGGCTGCGTGGCCGCTGCGCGGCCTGCCGCAGCCCGATCAGCCCGCGCTACCCGCTGGTCGAGGGCCTGACGGGCCTGCTCTTCGCCGGCCTGGCCTGGCGCTTCGGTGCCGATCCGGTGCTGCTGGCCTGGGCCGGCTTCGTGGCCGTGCTGATCGCCGCGGCCGGCATCGACTGGGACACCACCCTGCTGCCCGACAGCCTGACCCAGCCCCTGCTGTGGGCCGGCCTGATCGCCGCCGCCCTGGGCTGGACGCTGCCGCTCGACCAAGCCCTGTGGGGCGCCGTGGCCGGCTACGGCGTGCTGTGGACGGTGTTCTGGCTGTTCAAGCTGCTTACCGGCAAGGACGGCATGGGCGCGGGCGACTTCAAGCTGCTGGCCGCGCTGGGCGCCTGGCTGGGGCCGGCCATGCTGCTGCCGGTGCTGCTGGCAGCCTCGCTGATCGGGGCTGCGGTGGGCCTGGGGCTGAAATCCGCCGGCCATTTGCGCGAGGGCCGCTACGTGCCCTTCGGCCCCTTCCTGGCCGGTGCGGGGCTGCTGGTGCTTTATGCCGGGCCGGCGCGCGTGAGCGCCTGGATGGGCTGGGCATGAACCCGCGCGGCTTGCGCATCGGCCTGACGGGCGGCATCGGCAGCGGCAAGAGCCGGGCCGCCGAGGCCTGGGCCGCACTGGGCGCGCAGCGGCTCGATGCCGATGCGGTGGCCCGTTCGCTCACCGCACCGGGCGGGGCGGCGCTGGCGGATCTGCAAGCCGCCTTCGGGCCGGACATCCTGGCGGCCGATGGCGGTCTCGACCGCGCCGCGATGCGGGCCCGCGCCTTTGCCGATCCGGCCGTGCGGCTGCGGCTTGAAGCGCTGCTGCATCCGCGCATCGGCGCCGCGCTGCGCGCAGCCCTGGACGCGGCGACGGGCCCGGTGCAGGTGGTCGAGATCCCGCTGCTGGTCGAGCAGCATGCGCGGTGGCGACCGCTGCTCGACCGCATCCTGGTCATCGACTGCCCGGTCGAGCGGCAGATCGAGCGGACGATGGCCCGCTCGGGCTGGCCGCGCGCGCAAGTGGAAGCCGTCATCGCCCAGCAAGCCAGCCGGGCCGCGCGGCTGGACGTGGCCGATGCCGTGATCGACAACGCCCGCGACGACCCGGCCGCGCTCGACGCCGCGGTGCGGGCGCTGTGGGCCCGCTGGCTCGGCACATCCCCCCCCGGCGAAGGCGCGCACGCCCCCGGGTGAACCCGGGTCGCTGTGGAACAATCCGCTGCCGCATGTCCGCGGAGTGGCCGGCCTTGATCCTGTACGAATACCCGTTCAACGAGAGCACCCGCACCCTGCTGCGGCTGGAGCACCTCTGTGGCCGGCTCGCCACGCTGATCGCGCGCGAGGAGGCGCTCGACCATCATCACGCCCTGGCGGCGCTGTTTGAGATCGTCGACGTCGCCGCCCGGGCCGACCTGAAGACCGACCTGCTGCGCGAGCTGGACCGCCATCGCGCCCAGCTCGCGCAGTTCCGCGGCAACCCGGCCATCGCCGAGGGCCGGCTCGAAGCCTTCATCCAGCGCATCGACGGCTGCCATGCCGCCCTGCAGCAGACCGTCGGCAAGGCCGGCCAGGGGCTGAGCGGGAACGACTGGCTGATGAGCATCCGCAGCCGCATCACCATCCCCGGCGGCACTTGCAGCTTCGACCTGCCGGCCTACTACGCCTGGCAGCAAGGTCCGGCAACGCGTCGCCAGCAGGACCTGCAACACTGGACCCGACCGCTCGAGCCCTGGGTCGACGCCCTGACCCTGGCCCTGCGCCTGATACGCGAGGCGGGCCACCCGCAGATGGTGGCCGCACCCGGCGGGCTCTTCCAGCAGAGCCTGCCGCAGAACCGGAGCTTCCACCTGCTGCGCCTGCGCCTGCCGCGCGAGCTGGATCTGGTGCCGGAGATCAGCGGCCACCGCCTGCTCGTCTCCGTGCGCCTGATGCGCCAGGATGCCGAGGGCCGGCTCCGGCCCGCCCAGGAAGACACCAGCTTCGAACTGAGCTTGTGCGGATGAGCACCTCGCCCCGCCCGGCACCCCGGCTGCCCTGCCCCACCTGCCGGCGGCCCAGCCTCTTCGCCCCCGAGAACCCCTGGCGCCCCTTCTGCAGCGAAGCCTGTCGGGAGATCGACCTGGGCGCCTGGGCCAGTGCCGATTACCGCGTGCCCAGCGAGCCACTCGACCCGGGCGTGGAGGAATCCTCGGCGAACCCCCGACAGGGGGCCGCGCGCGATATGTAAAAACCCCCAAAACGGATGCACACTGCTGACAACCACCTTGCCTGAGGTTGTCATGAAGTTTCGCTTCTGCACCCCCCACCATCTGCCTGAGTCCTGGGCCGCGGACCGGCATGCCGTGACGGCGGACGTCTGGTCTCAAGCCCAAGGCCTGAGCGAGGCGGAGCCCTTGGGTCGCTACCCGGCCACACCGGCCGCAAACTCTGCAACCGGTCGGACTTTTTCGAGCCAGGCCACGGTGGCCGTCGGCACGCTAGCGGCCAACGACGCGGTGCTCAGCCCGCGCTGAATCCGGGCCTGGAAGCCCGGTTCAGTCGCCCGCCGCTTCCTCGGCCAGCCAGTCCAGCACCGGCAGGGTGCCCGGCAGCACCGGCGCCACCTCCACCGGCAAGCGCGACCAGGCCATCTGCTGGCCCTCGCGCATCTCGAAGCCACCCGTCCAGGCGCGCACCTTGCAAAAGTGCAACCGCACCCGGGCATGCGGATAGTCCATCACATGCACCCGCCAGGGCTGGGCCGGACCGATGGTGATGCCGATCTCCTCGATCAGCTCGCGGCGCAGGGCCTGCTCCACGGTCTCGCCGGCTTCCAGCTTGCCGCCCGGGAATTCCCAGTGGCCGGCGTAGACCTTGCCCTCCGGCCGCGAGCACAGCAGGAAGCGCCCCTGCGCATCGAAGAGCACACCGACCGCCACATCGACCGGCACCCGGTCCGTCGCCTCGGTCGCGCTCATGGCTGGATCCGCCCGACATGGTCGCGGGCGAATTGCCAGGCCACGCGGCCCGAGCGCGAGCCGCGCTCCAGCGCCCAGACCAGGGCCTCGCCGCGGGCCGCCTCGATGGCCGCCGCATCCAGGCCGAAATGCGCCAGCCACTGCGCGACCACGGCCAGGTACTCGTCCTGGCTGAAGGGGTAGAAGCTGATCCAGAGACCGAAGCGCTCGGACAGCGAGACCTTTTCCTCGATGGCCTCGCCGGGATGCAGCTCGCCGTTCGCATCGTGACGGGCCGCCAGGTTGTCGCGCATCTGCTCGGGCAGCAGGTGGCGGCGGTTGCTGGTGGCGACGATCAGCAGGTTGTCGCTGAGCTGGCTGATCGAACCGTCGAGCACCGACTTGAGCACCTTGTAGCCCGACTCGCCCTCGTCGAAGCTGAGGTCGTCGCAGAACAGGATGAAGCGCTCGGAGCGCTCGGCCACCAGGTCGACCAGATCGGGCAGGTCGACGAGATCGGCCTTGTCGACCTCGATCAGCCGCAGGCCCTGCGGCGCGAAGGCGTTCAGCGCGGCCTTGACCAGCGAGCTCTTGCCGGTGCCACGCGCGCCGCTGAGCAGCACATTGTTCGCGCCGCGGCCGGCGACGAACTGCGCGAGATTGCGCACCAGGCGCTCCTTCTGCGCATCGATTTCCTGAAGCGCGTCGAGCTGGATGGTGGCCGCATGGCGCACCGGCTCCAGCACGGCCGCGCCGCGCCGGCGGCGGTAGCGGAAGGCATGGGCGGCCGACCAGTCCGGCGCCTGCAACTGCGGCGGCAGCAGGCCTTCCAGCCGGGCCAGCAGGGCCTCGGCGCGGGCCATCAGGGCATTCAGATCGGACATCGGCAGCTCGTGCAGACAGGGGCTTCCCCGGGAGCGCGGCAGTGTAGCCAGCGCCCTCCCCCCGGCCACGGTCGCCGGGCCGACCGTGGCAGGAGCCTGTCGACGGCCCCGACCGCAGGCACGGGCGACTCAGCCGCCGGGCGGCCAGCGGCGCAGCGCCGAGCCGGCGATCAGCACGGTCTGGTCGCCCGGCCGCGGCTGGATGGGATGCAAACCGGTGAAGGCGCCGAAGGCCGGCAGCAGGCCGACCTGGCGGCGCGCGTCGAAGTGGAAGCAGGGCAGGCGCAAGGATTCGCCGGCCGCCCGCAGCCGCAGGCCGGGATGGATGTGGCCGGCCAGCACCGCCCGGCCGGGCTGCGGCCGGGGGTGGTGGGCCAGGGCCAGGCCGCCGAGCGGCCAAGGCTCGTCGACCACGGCAAAGCCCAGGGCGGCCGGCGGATCGCCGGCGCGGTCGTCGTGGTTGCCGCGCACCAGGGTGAGGGCCAGGCCCGGATGCGCGGCCCGCCAGGCCGCCAGCGCCGCACCGGCCGGGCCGTCGCGGGCGGCGGCAGCATGCAGCAGGTCGCCCAGCACGATCAGCGCGCGGGCGCCGGTCTCGGCCAGCGCGGCACTCAGGCGATCGAGCGATTCGGCGCTGCTGCCCTGCGGCACCGGCACGCCCAGGCGGCGGAAGCTCTGGCCCTTGCCGACATGCAGGTCGGCGATCAGCAGGGTGGCGTGCCCGGGCAGCCAGATGCTGCGGTCGGCGCGCAGCAGCAGGGTCTCGCCGCCCCAGGCCAGTTCCATCGTCGCCCCGGGCTCAGCGAGCGATCAGGGCCAGCGTGGCGTCGAGCTGTTCGGTCGGCAGGCGGCGGAAGTCGCTGCGTGCATAGCGCTGCAAGCGGCCCTGGGCCAGGGCGATCAGCGCCGCGGCGCGCAACTGCGCATCGACCGTCGGCGTCGGCGAGCCGGCGGCCTCGGCCGCCGCGCGCAGCACCTGGCGGCACTGCGATTCGAGGCGGTCGAAGAACTGGTTCATGCGTGCGATCAGCCGCGCATGCTCGGTGACCAGGGCATCGCCGACCATCACCCGCACCATGCCCGGGTTGCGCTCGCCGAATTGCAGCAGCACGGCCACCATGCGCGCGGCGGCCCGCGTGCCGTCGGGCTCGCGGTCGGCAATCTGCTGGACCAGGCCGAAGAGGCTGGACTCGATGAACTCGATCAGGCCCTCGTACATCTGGGCCTTGCTCGCGAAGTGGCGGTAGAGCGCCGCCTCGCTCAGGCCGAGCCGGGCCGCCAGCGCGGCGGTGGTCACGCGCTCGGCGCCCGGCTCCTGCAGCATGGCGGCCAGGGCCTGCAGGATCTGGATGCGCCGCTCGCCCGGCTTGGGCCGCTTGCGCCCCGACGCCGGTGCGTCGGCAGGCACGGGCGAAGCCCCGCTGTCGGCCGGCGGAAGGTCGGGGGTATCAGCCATGGAAAGTGAGTGCACGCAAGCGGTTGAGGCCTGAAATTCTGGCACACACATGGGCTGGCCTTCGGCCCGGGCGCTGCCAGGCCGTGGGGGGTGGCGAGCCCGCCGGCACGGTGGGTGGCCCCGCCCGCAGGCGCTTCAGGCGTGGCGACTGCGGGCGGTGGTAGCCCTGCATCCAGACCGTGCGCCAGCCTTCGCGGCGCGCGGCGCGAAGGTGGCCCGGCGTGTCGTCGACCAGCACGGCGCGATGCGCGGGCAGCTTCAGCCGCGCCAGCAGGTGGCGCAGCATGCGGGCGTCGGGCTTGGGGCGCCACTGGCCGAAAACGCGCATGGCCTCGATCGCGATCACCGCCTCGAAGCCGCGCCAGCCCAGGCTGCCGAGCACCCGCGCGGCATAGGCCGCCGGCCCGTTGGTCAGGATGAACTTGCGGCCCGGCAGCCGCGCCAGGGCCTGCGCATCGCTGCGCGGCCGGCGCAGCCGGGCCTCCAGGCCGGGCAGGCGGTGGGTCTCGGCCAGGAAGTGATGCGGGTCGGTGCCGTGGTGGCGGATCAGGCCGAGCAGGGTGGCGCCGTGGCGCTGCCAGTAGGCCCGGCGGCGCGCGTCGGCGGCGGCGCGGTCCAGGCCCAGGCTGGCCTGGAGGTAGTCCGTCATCGCGCCATTCAGCGGGCCGAAGGCCGCGAGCGTCGCGTCGTGCAGGGTGTCGTCGAGGTCGAAGAACCACACCGGCCGGCGCGGCCAGGCGGTCGGCTCGACCGGCGGCGCGCCGTAGGCCGGCGACGTGCCGGGCGCCGCCGCCCGGGCACGCCCACCCGCCCGGGCGGCGCGGTAGCTCAATGCGAGCGGATCATGGTGCCGAAGGCGCCATCGGTCAGCACCTCCAGCAGCATCACATGCGGCACCCGGCCGTCGATGATGTGCACGGCATTGACGCCGCTCTTGGCGGCATCCAGCGCGCCTGCGATCTTGGGCAGCATGCCGCCGCTGATGGTGCCGTCGGCGAAAAGCTCGTCGATCTGCCGGGCCGACAGATTGGTCAGCAGCTTGCCGGCCTTGTCGAGCACGCCGGTGGTGTTGGTCAGCAGCATCAGCTTCTCGGCGCGCAGCACGGTGGCAAGCTTGCTGGCGACCAGATCGGCATTGATGTTGTAGCTCTCGTTGCGCTCGCCGAAGCCGATCGGGCTGATGACCGGAATGAACTGGTCGTCCTGCAGGGCCTGCACCACGCTCGGGTCGATGGACTCGATCTCGCCGACCTGGCCGATGTCGTGCTCCTTGCTCGGGTCGTCCTTGTCGAGCATCTTCAGCTTGCGGGCGCGGATCATCGCGCCGTCGCGGCCGGTCAGGCCCACGGCCTTGCCGCCGGCCGCATTGATGAGGCCGACGATGTCCTGCTGCACCTCGCCGCCGAGCACCCATTCGACGACTTCCATCGTCTCCTCGTCGGTCACCCGCATGCCCTGGATGAAGCTGCCCTTCTTGCCGATCTTGGCCAGGGCCTCGTCGATCTGCGGCCCGCCGCCGTGCACGACGATGGGCTTCATGCCGACCAGCTTGAGCAGCACCACGTCCTCGGCGAAGTCGGCCTGCAGGGCCGGATCGGTCATGGCATTGCCGCCGTACTTGATGACGATGGTCTTGCCGTGGAACTTGCGGATGTAGGGCAGGGCCTGGGCCAGGATCTCGGCCTTGTCGCGCGGGGCGATGGCGGCCAGCTCGGGGGTCGGGGTGCTGCTCATGGCGGGGGTCGGCCGGTGAAGAAAGGGACGCAAATTCTAGGGTTGCCCCGGGGCGCGGCCGTGACGGCCGGCGGCCCGCTTCAGGCGCCGGGCGCCAGCGCCAGCAGCAGCGCATAGCGGCCGGCCTTGCCCAGGGCCATCCAGGCCAGGCAGGGCCCGGCGGGCAGGCGCAGCGCGCCGGCAAGCACGCAGAGCGGGTCGCCGACCAGCGGCAGCCAGCTCAGCACGCAGGCCTTGGCGCCATGCCGGGCCAGCAGCGCGCGTGCACGCCGGCGGGCGGGGGATTCGGTGGACTCGGCCGACCCGGGCGGGGCCGGCGCGCCCGCGCCCCCGGGGCGCAGCAGCCGCGCCAGGCCACGGCCCATGGCCCAGGAGATGGCGCCGCCCGCGGTGTTGCCCAGGCTGGCGGCCAGGAAGGCCGGCAGCAGCAGCTCGGGCCGCAACTGCACCAGGGCCAGCAGGGCCAGCTCGGAGCCACCCGGCAGCAGGGTGGCCGACAGCAGGGCCAGCAAGCCCAGGCCCAGCAGCAGCGGCGCCGCCGCCGAAGGCCCGGCGGCCAGGGCTTGCAGGGCCTGCGAGAGCCCGGCCAGGTAGCCCATCGGGTCGCTGGGCAGCAGGGCCAGGGGGGGCAGATCCATGCCGCGCAGTGTGCCGGAGCGGTACCGCGGCCCAGCCCTTCCCGACCCCGGATCGGCAAAAACCCCTGGCTATACTCTGCCTCCTTTTTCAGCAGGCCCCCGTGACCGCTCCCCTCGCCCTCGGCCCGATCACGGTGCCCAACCGCCTCTTCGTCGCCCCCATGGCGGGGGTGACGGACCGGCCCTTTCGCATGCTGTGCAAGCGGCTTGGCGCGGGCTATGCGGTCAGCGAGATGGTCACCTCGCGCCGCGAGCTGTGGGACAGCCTGAAGACCTCGCGCCGGGCCAACCACGAGGGCGAGAGCGCGCCGATCGCCGTGCAGATCGCCGGCACCGACCCGGCCGAGATGGCCGAAGCCGCGCGCTACAACATCGCCCGCGGCGCCCAGGTCATCGACATCAACATGGGCTGCCCGGCCAAGAAGGTCTGCAAGGTCTGGGCGGGCTCGGCCCTGATGCAGGACGAGGATCTGGCCCTGCGCATCGTCGAGGCCACGGTCGAGGCCGCCCGGCCCCACGGCGTGCCGGTCACGCTGAAGATGCGCACCGGCTGGAGCGCGAGCGGCCGCAATGCGCTGACGATCGCCCGCAAGGCCGAGGCCGCCGGCATTGCCATGGTCACCGTGCACGGCCGCACCCGCGAGCAGGGCTACGGCGGCGAAGCCGAGCACGACACCGTGGCCGCCATCAAGCGCGCGCTGTCCATCCCGGTGGTGGCCAATGGCGACATCGACAGCCCCGAGCGCGCCCGCGAGGTGCTGGCCCGCAGCGGCTGCGACGCGATCATGATCGGCCGCGCGGCCCAGGGCCGGCCGTGGATCTTCGGCGACATCGCACACTTCCTGGCCACCGGCCGCCACCGGCCGGCGCCGGCCACGCTGCAAGTGGCCGACTGGCTGCTGGAGCACCTGGTCGACCATTGCAGCCTCTACGGCGAGACCGCCGGCCTGCGCAGCGCGCGCAAGCACATCGGCTGGGCCGTCCAGGGCCTGCCGGGCGGGGCGGACTTCCGCGACCGCATGAACCGCATCGACACCGCCGCGGCCCAGCAAGCCGCCGTGCGGGACTACTTCCAGGCCCTCGCGCAGCAGCATCCGCGGCTGCCGGCGGCCGAGCCCAAGCGGCCCGCCGAGACCGCCGCCCCCCACGACGACCTGCCCGCCGCCGCCTGCGCCGCGGCCTGAGCCATGAGCAACAAGAAGACGATCGAAGGCTGCATCCGCGACAGCCTGGAAGGCTATTTCAAGGACCTGCGCGGCGCCGAGCCGCACAACGTCTACGACATGGTGATGGAAGTGGTCGAGAAGCCGCTGCTCGACGTGGTCATGCAGCAGGCCGAGGGCAACCAGTCCCGGGCCGCCGAGTGGCTGGGCATCAACCGCAACACCCTGCGCCGCAAGCTTTCGCAGCACAAGCTCATCAAGCAAGACGGCCCGCGCGGCTGAACCCCATGAAGCTCTCGCATCTCAGCGCCCTGCTCTCGGTCTCCGACAAGACCGGCCTCGTCGAACTCGCCCAGGGCCTGCACGCCCTGGGCATCAAGCTGCTGTCGACCGGCGGCACCGCCAAGCTGCTGGCCGAAGCCGGCCTGCCAGTGACCGAAGTGGCCGAGCACACCGGCTTCCCGGAGATGCTCGACGGCCGGGTCAAGACCCTGCATCCCAAGATCCACGGCGGCCTGCTGGCCCGCCGCGATGTGGCCGCGCACCGCGATGCGCTCAGCACCCACGGCATCGCGACCATCGACCTGCTGGTCGTCAACCTCTACCCCTTCGAGGCCACCGTCGCCAAGGCCGGCTGCACGCTGGGCGATGCGATCGAGAACATCGACATCGGCGGCCCGGCCATGGTGCGCTCTGCCGCCAAGAACTGGAACGATGTGGCCGTGCTCACCGATGCCGCCCAGTACGCCGGCGTGCTGGCCGAGCTGCAAGCCCACGGCGCCGTGCAGCGCGCCACCCGCTTCGCCCTGGCCGTGGCGGCCTTCAACCGCATCAGCAACTACGACGCAGCGATCAGCGACTACCTGTCGTCCCTCGAGCTGCCGGCCGACGATGCCGCCGTGCCGGCCCGCAGCGCCTTCCCCGCGCAGAGCAATGGCCGCTTCGTCAAGCTGCAAGACCTGCGCTACGGCGAGAACCCGCACCAGCAGGCCGCGCTCTACCGCGACCTCTTCCCCGCCCCCGGCTCGCTGGTAAGCGCCAAGCAGCATCAGGGCAAGGAGCTGAGCTACAACAACCTCGCCGATGCGGACGCGGCCTGGGAAGCGGTGAAGGCCTTCGACGGCGCCAGCGACGGCCCGGCCTGCGTGATCGTCAAGCACGCCAACCCCTGCGGCGTGGCCCTGGGTCGCACGGCGGCCGAGGCCTATGCCGGCGCCTTCGCGACCGACCCGAACTCGGCCTTCGGCGGCATCATCGCCTTCAACGTGCCGGTGGATGCGGCAGCGGCCGAGGCCGTCAGCAAGCAGTTCATGGAGGTGCTGATCGCCCCGGGCTACAGCGCCGAGGCGCTGAGGATCCTGGCGGCCAAGGCCAACACCCGGGTGCTGGAGATCCCGCTCGATGCCGTGCAGCGCGAAGGCGCCACGCCCTGGGCGCGCGGCCAGAACGCGCAGGACGTCAAGCGCATCGGCTCGGGCCTGCTGATCCAGAGCGCGGACAACGCGGTGCTCGCCGCGGCCGATCTGAAGCTCGTCACCACGCGCAAGCCGACGCCGGCCCAGGTCGCCGACCTGCTGTTCGCCTGGAAGGTGGCCAAGTTCGTGAAGAGCAATGCCATCGTCTTCTGCAGCGGCGGCCGCACCCTGGGCGTGGGCGCCGGGCAGATGAGCCGGCTCGACAGCGTGCGCATCGCCAGCATCAAGGCCCAGCATGCCGGCCTGAGCCTGCGGGGCGCGGTGGTGGCCAGCGACGCCTTCTTCCCCTTCCGCGACGGCCTGGATGTGCTGGCCGACGCGGGCGCGAGCGCCGTCATCCAGCCGGGCGGCTCGATGCGCGACGAAGAGGTCATCGCCGCGGCCGACGAGCGCGGCGTGGCCATGGTCTTCACCGGCCTGCGGCACTTCCGCCATTGAGCCCGCGCGCGTACGCCCCGGTGTGCGCGCGCCGTCAAGCCGGGGGGCCGCGGAGGCCGGCGTCATGCACCGCGGGCTAGCATGCCGCGCATGAGCACCGGACTCGCCACCGTCATGGGCTGGTTGCTGTCCTTCATCGCGCGCCTGGTCACCGGGGCCCAGGGCCACTGGCTGGGCTGCGTGCCGAAGGACGAGCAGCGCATCTACTTTGCCAACCACCAGAGCCACCTCGACTGGGTGCTGATCTGGTGCGCCCTGCCGCGCGAGCTGCGCGCCCGCACCCGGCCGATCGCCGCCCGGGACTACTGGACCACCGGCCGCTTCAAGCACTGGATCACCCGCGAGGTCTTCCGCGCCGTCTACGTCAGCCGCAGCCGCAGCGAGGACCAGGATCCGCTGGAGCCGCTGGTCGAGGCGCTTTCCGCGGGCGATTCGCTGGTGATCTTTCCCGAGGGCACGCGCAGCAACCTCGGCGAACCGCAGGCCTTCAAGACCGGGCTCTACCACCTGGCCCGGCAGTTCCCGCAGGCGGTGCTGATCCCGGCCTGGATCGACAACGTCCAGCGCGTGATGCCCAAGGGCGAGGTCGTGCCGGTGCCCATCCTCTGCACGGTCAGCTTCGGCGCGCCGCTGGCGCCGCCGGCCGGCGGCGAGGACAAGCGCGACTTCCTGGCGCGCGCGCGCGCCGCCGTGCTGGCCCTGCGGCCGGCCAGTCCCTGAGGTCGCCATGGGCGACTTGCGCACGCTCAGCGTCAGCCAGCAGACCGGCCTGCTGTTCCTGATCGTCTTCGGCCTGCTGGCCCTGAGCAGCCTGGCCCTGTTCGCCCGCAGCCTGCGACCCGACCCCAGCCCGGCTCAGCGCCTGAGCCTGGCCAGCTTGCAGCGCGACCTGCGCGCGGTCTGGATCGGCAGCCTGCTGTTCTGGCTGTCCTGGCTCAGCGGGCCGCTGGGTGCCACCCTGCTCTTCGGCTTCTTCAGCTTCCTGGCGCTGCGCGAGTTCATCACCCTGATGCACACCGGCCGCAGCGACCACCGGGCGCTGATCCTGGCCTTCTTCGTCGTGCTGCCGCTGCAGTACCTGCTGGTCGGCACGCGGCGCTTCGACCTGTTCAGCGTGATGATCCCGGTCTATGCCTTCTTCGCGCTGCCGGTGGCCAGCGCGCTGGCCGGCGATCCGCAGCGCTTCCTGGAACGCAATGCCAAGATCCAGTGGGGCATCATGGTCTGCGTCTACGGCCTGTCGCACACGCCGGCCCTGCTGCTGCTGAACTTTCCGCGGCATGGCGGGCGGGGTGCCTTCCTGGTCTTCTTCCTGGTCGTCGTCGTCGGCCTCGGGCAGCTCGTCCAGGGCTGGGCCAGCCGGCGCCTGCCGGGCCGGCCGGTGGTGCGGCAGATCGACCGCCGCTTCAGTTGGCGGGCCTGGGCCAGCGGCACGCTGGCGGCCGGCCTGGCGGGCGCGCTGATGTACTGGGCCACGCCCTTCAAGCCGCTGCAGGCCATGAGCCTGGCCCTGATCGCGGCCGGCAGCGGCCTGCTCGGCGAGCTGGTGATGCAGGCCCTCAAGCGCGATGCCGGCGTGCGCCACTGGGGCCACCGCGTGGCCGTGGTGCCGGCCGGGGCCGAGGGCCTGGGCACGGTCACCGGCGCGGTCGGCCTGCTCGACCGCATTGCAGCGCTGTGCTTTGCCGCACCGGTCTTCTTCCATGCCGTGCGCTGGTACTTCAGCCTCGGACGCTGAGCCCATGTCCGCCACCCGCGTCCTTGGCATCGACCCCGGCCTGCGCACGACCGGCTTCGGCGTGATCGAGGCCGAGGGCGCCAGCCTGCGCTACCTGGCCAGCGGCACCATCCGCACCGACAGCCTGCCCAATGGCGACCTGCCCGGGCGCATCAAGCTGATCTTCGACGGCGTGCGCGAGATCGTCGCGCGCTACGAGCCGCAGCAGGCGGCGCTGGAGATCGTCTTCGTCAACGTCAACCCGCAGAGCACGCTGCTGCTCGGCCAGGCGCGCGGCGCGGCGCTGGCCGCCCTGGTCAGCCGCGGGCTGGCGGTGTCGGAATACACCTCGGCCCAGCTGAAGAAGGCCGTGGTCGGCGCCGGCCAGGCGCGCAAGGAGCAGGTGCAGCACATGGTCATGCACCTGCTGAAGCTGCCGGGCCTGCCGGGGCCGGATGCGGCCGATGCGCTCGGCCTGGCGATCGCCCATGTGCATGTCGGCGGCTCGCAGGCGGCGATTGCCGCCGTGACGCCGCTGCAGCGGCGCGCGCACAGCCAGTACCGGGGCGGGCGCAGCTACTGAGCCTTCCCCGCCGCGGGGCTCAGAGCATCACCACCAGCCGCTCCAGGAAGAGCACGCCGAAGAAGCCGAGACCGGCCAGCAGCGTCCACTTCAGGATGACCAGGCCGCGGCGGCGCCAGACGGCCTGGCCGGTGCCGATCGCCATCGCGAAGCAGAGGATGGAGGCCAGCAGCAGCAGGCCGACGACGAGGCGGGCGATCAGCATGACGGGGCCCCGGGCTCAGCGGCCGAAGCCGACAGCCGGTGCGAAGCCGCGCGGCGCATCGGCCTCGCGCTCGAAGGAAGCGATCTCCCAGGCCTCGGGATCGTCCAGCAGCGCACGCAGCAGCTTGTTGTTGAGCGCGTGGCCGCTCTTGTAGGCGCTGTAGGCGGCCAGCAGCGGTTTGCCGGCGATGTAGAGGTCGCCGATGGCGTCGAGGATCTTGTGCTTCACGAACTCGTCGTCGTAGCGCAGGCCGTCGGCATTCAGCACACGGCGGTCGGCCACGACGATGGCGTTGTCCATGCTGCCGCCCAGGCTCAGGCCGCGAGCCCGCATCATGTCTACGTCCTTGGTGAAGCCGAAGGTGCGGGCGCGGGCGATGTCGCGGCCGTAGTCACCGCGGGCGAAGTCGAACTCGACGCGCTGGCCGGTGGCATCCACCGCCGGATGGTCGAAGTCGATCTCGAAAGCCAGCTTGTAGCCATGGTGCGGCTCCAGCCGCGCCCACTTGAGGCCGGCGCCCTGGCCCTCGCGCACTTCCACCGGCTTCTTCACCCGCAGGAAGCGCTTGGCCGCGGCCTGGCCCTGCACGCCGGCGCTCTGCAGCAAGTAGACGAAGCTGGCCGAGGAGCCGTCGAGGATGGGCACCTCCTCGGCGGTGATGTCGATGATCAGGTTGTCGATGCCCAGGCCGCAGCAGGCGCTCATCAGGTGCTCGACGGTGTTGACCTTGGGCGCACCGGGATCGCCACCGGGCGACAGGGTCGAGGCCAGCCGCGTGTCGCAGACCGAAGTGGCCGTGACCGGAATCTCCACCGGCACCGGCAGGTCGACCCGACGGAAGACGATGCCGGTGTCGACCGGCGCAGGCCGGAGAGTCAGCTCGACCCGCTGCCCGCTGTGCAGGCCGACGCCAACGGCGCGGGTGAGGGTCTTGAGACTGCGTTGGGCCAACATGGCTTGGATTGTAGGAAGCCGGTCAGCACCCGGCAGCGACCTGCCTTCACGGGGCCTAACGCTTGCACCCGGTGCGGCCAAGCGCGGCGGGTCGACCGGGTCAAAGCACAGCAGAAGAACCGGGTGCCCGGCCCAGGCGTGGCCCGCAGCTGCGCGGCGCGCAGCCCCAGGCGCGCGTGCCTCAGCCTTGCGAGATCCCGGTCAGCTCGTCGGCCAGGCGCTGGCCGGCCGCAAGGTCGAGCGCGCCGGTGTAGATCGCACGGCCGCAGATCACGCCCTGCACGCCTTCGGATTCGACCGCGCACAGCGCCTCGATGTCGGCCAGGTTCGACAGGCCGCCGGAGGCAATGACCGGAATGGTCAGGGCCTGGGCCAGCTTGACGGTGGCCTCGATGTTGATGCCGGTCAGCATGCCGTCGCGGCCGATGTCGGTGTAGATCACGGCTTCGACGCCGTAGTCCTCGAACTTCTTGGCGAGGTCCACCACCTCGTGGCCGGTCAGCTTGCTCCAGCCGTCGGTCGCGACCTTGCCGTCCTTGGCATCGAGGCCGACGATGATGTGGCCGCCGAAGGCCGTGCAGGCATCGCGCAGGAAGCCGGGGTTCTTGACCGCGGCGGTGCCGATGATGATGTAGCTCAAGCCGCCGTCGAGGTAGCGCTCGATGGTGTCGAGGTCGCGGATGCCGCCGCCGAGCTGCACCGGGATCTCTTCGCCGACCTCCTTGAGGATGGCCTTGATCGCGGGCTCGTTGACCGGCTTGCCGGCGAAGGCGCCGTTCAGGTCGACCAGGTGCAGGCGACGCGCGCCCGCATCGATCCAGCGGCGGGCCATGGCGGCGGGATCCTCACCAAAGGTGGTGGAGACGTTCATGTCGCCCTGTTGCAGGCGGACGCATCGGCCGTCCTTGAGGTCGATGGCAGGAATCAGGAGCATGGCCGGTTCGAGGGATGGGGGCGGGAAGGACGGACCGCGGCTGCAGGCCTCAGGGACGCCAGCTCAAGAAGTTGCGGTAAAGGGCCAGGCCGTGTGCCGCGCTCTTCTCGGGGTGGAACTGGGTCGCGAAAATATTATCCCGGGCCACCGCGCTGGTAAATCGCAAACCGTACTCGGTGCTGCCCGCGGTGTGGGCCGCATCGTCCGGCGCGGCGTGGTAGCTGTGCACGAAGTAGAACCAGGCCTCGTCGGGCACGCCGGCCCAGACCGGATGCACCGCCCCGCCCCGGAAGGGGTGCTGGCGCACGCGGTTCCAGCCCATCTGCGGCACCTTGTGGCGGCTGCCGTCGGCCTGCAGGGCGTCGTCGAGCCGGAAGCGCCGGACGCGGCCGGGGATCAGGCCCAGGCCGGGCGTGTCCTGCTCCTCGGAATGGTCGAGCAGCATCTGCATGCCAACGCACACGCCCATCAGCGGCTTGCTGGCCGCCGCCTCCCGCACGGCGGCGAGCAGCTCGCCATCGTGGGCTTCGCGCAGCTCGCGCATGCAGTCGCGCATGGCGCCCTGGCCGGGCAGCACGACGCGCTCGGCCGCACGCACGGCCGCCGGATCGGCGGTGACGATGACCTCGGGCGCCGCCCCGCCCAGGCCCTGGGCGGCATGCATCACGGCCTGCGACACCGAGCGCAGATTGCCCATGCCGTAGTCGATGACGGCGACGCGTCCCATCAGAGGCTGCCTTTGGTGGAAGGAATCACGCCGGCGGCGCGGGGGTCGATCTCCAGCGCAAACCGTGTCGCGCGGGCGAAGGCCTTGAAGATCGTCTCGCACTGGTGGTGCGCGTTGTGGCCCTTGAGGTTGTCGATGTGCAGGGTCGCGCCGGCATGGTTGACGAAGCCCTGGAAGAACTCGAAGACGAGCTGGGTGTCCAGGCCGCCGATGCTGCCGGCGGTGAAGTTCACGTCCATGTGCAGGCCGGGCCGGCCGGAGAAGTCGATGGTCACGCGCGACAGGGCTTCATCGAGCGGCACATAGGCATGGCCGTAGCGGCGGATGCCGCGCTTGTCGCCCACCGCCTGGGCAAAGGCCTGGCCGAGGGTGATGCCGACATCCTCCACCGTGTGGTGGCCGTCGATGTGCAGATCGCCCTTCGCGTCGATGCGGAGGTCGATCAGGCCGTGGCGGGCGATCTGGTCGAGCATGTGGTCGAAGAAGCCGATGCCGGTGGCGAGCTGGGCTTCGCCCGTGCCGTCGAGGTTGACGGCCACATGGATCTGCGTCTCCTTGGTGTCGCGCTGGACGGAGGCGGTGCGGGGGAGGCTGCTCATGGCGGGCGACTCGCGGAAAGAGGGATCAGGCGGCCGCCAGCACGCGGTCGAGCGCGGCCAGCAGGGTGTCGGTCTGCGCCTCGGTGCCGATGCTGATGCGCAGGAAATCGGCAATGCGCGCGGGCCGCGGGAACTGGCGCACCAGCACCTTGTGCTCGCGCAGCGCTGCGGCCAGGGCCGCGCCGGCATGGCCGGGGTGGCGGGCGAAGACGAAGTTGGCGGCCGAGGGCAGCACCTGGAAGCCGCGCGCGGCCAGCGCCGCCGTCAGCCGCTCGCGGGTGGCGACGATGCGCGCGCAGGTGGCGGCAAACCAGGCCTCGTCCTGCATGGAAGCGACCGCGCCCGCCGCTGCCACCCGGTCCAGCGGGTAGGAGTTGAAGCTGTCCTTCACCCGCGTCAGCGCCTCGATCAGCGCCGGGTCGCCCAGCGCATAGCCCACCCGCAGGCCGGCCAGCGCGCGCGACTTGGACAGCGTGCGGGTGACCAGCAGTTGCGGATAGCGGTCGATCAGGGCCGCGGCCGATTCGCCGCCGAAATCGACATAGGCCTCGTCGATCACGACTGGCGCATCCGGCACGCCGTCGAGCAGGCGGCGGATCTCGGCCCGCGGCAGGGCCATGCCGGTGGGTGCATTCGGATTGGGGAAGATGATGGCGCCGGCGCCCTGGGCATCGCCTGTGGCGGCGAGGAAATCATCGACGCGGATGCCGAAGTCCTCGGCCAGCGGCAGCTCGCGGGTGTGGATGCCATAGAGCTTGGCATAGACCGGATAGAAGCTGTAGGAGATGTCCGGGTGCAGCAGCGGCGCCTCGTGCTTGAGCAGGGCGAGGAAGGCATGGGCCAACACCTCGTCCGAGCCATTGCCGACGAAGACCTGGGCGGGCTTGAGGCCGTGATGGGCGGCGATGGCCTCGCGCAGCGCGCTGGACTGCGGGTCGGGATAAAGGCGCAGGGCCTCGCCCGTCTGCGCCGCCATCGCGGCCAGCACGGCCTCGCTGGGGCCGTAGGGGCACTCGTTGGTGTTGAGCTTGACGAGGCCCTCGATGCGGGGCTGTTCGCCCGGCACATAGGGGGTCAGGCGGTGGACGACATCGCTCCAGTAGCGGCTCATCGGGGGGCTTTCAGGGGGCGCGGCTTCAAGCCGGCGCCCCGGGGGGTTCGCGGAAGGGGTCGACGATGCGCACGCCGCCAAGTTGCAGCCCGTGCTGCAGGTCCTCGGTGAGCATCACCGCACAGCCTTGCTGGCGGGCGGCGGCCACCATCAGCGCGTCCCAGTAGCTCAAGGGATGCTGGTCCTGGATCTCCCAGGCCAGATCGACGGTGGCCTCGTCGACCAGCAGAGGCCGCCACAGGCGGTAGCGGGCGACCATGGCACGCGCTTCGCGCAGGGCCAGCTTGGGCGCCAGGCGGCGCAGGTTCACGTAGAACTCGTGTAGCACCTGGGTGCTGATGCGGCCGCTGTCGGTCTGCCAGCATTGCTGCAGCCAGCGGCTGGCGGCCCGCTGCTTGTCCGGGCTGCGTGGATCCTGCGCGTAGAGCAGGACGTTGGTGTCAACGAAAACGGTCGAGGCGTTCGGCATAGATCTCCTCGCGCGTCAGCGGCGGGCCTTCGAAGGGCAGCAGGCGGAACTCCAGCGCCTCGCGCATCGCGCGCTCGTAGGCATCGTCGTGGCGCATCTTCTCGGCCAGCATCTCGCCGATCAGGCGGGAGACGCTGGTATTGCGCCGCGCGGCTTCCAGGCGGGCCCATTCGGCGACGCTTTCTTCCATGGTGACGGTGACGTTTTTCATCGCAGGCTCCCGGGCCCGGCCCTCAGCGGGACGCAAGGCAAAAGACACGAAGTTCGTGTTGCACGATTTTCGTGTCCATGCCGTGCCCGGTCAAGTTCGCTGCGGCGGCACCACGGGCAGGCGCAGCTCGGCGGCCCGGGCATGGGCTTGCAGGCCTTCGCCGTAGGCCAGCTCGGCGGCGATCGGGCCCAGCACGGCGGCGCCGGCCGCGCTGACCTCGATCAGGCTGCTGCGCTTCTGGAAGTCGTAGACGCCCAGCGGCGAGGAAAAGCGCGCCGTGCCGCTGGTCGGCAGCACGTGATTGGGGCCGGCGCAGTAGTCGCCCAGGCTCTCGCTGGTGTAGGCGCCCAGGAAGATCGCGCCGGCGTGGCGCAGCAGCGGCTCCCAGCGATGCGGCTCGGCGCTCGACACCTCCAGGTGCTCGGGCGCGATGCGGTTGCTGATGGCGCAGGCCTCGTCCATGTCGCGGGTCAGGATCAGCGCGCCGCGGCCTTCCAGGCTGGCGCGGATCACTTCCCGGCGCGGCATGCCGGGCAGCAGGCGGTCGATGGCGGCCTGCACTGCATCCAGGTAGGCCGCGTCGGGGCAGAGCAGGATGCTCTGCGCCAGCTCGTCATGCTCGGCCTGGCTGAAGAGATCGATGGCCACCCAGTCGGCCGGCGTGCTGCCGTCAGCCAGCACCAGGATCTCGCTGGGCCCGGCAATCATGTCGATGCCCACTTGCCCGAACACGCGGCGCTTGGCGCTGGCCACATAGGCATTGCCGGGGCCGGTGATCTTGTCGACCCGCGGCACGGTGGCCGTGCCATAGGCCAGGGCCGCCACGGCCTGCGCGCCGCCCAGGGTGAAGGCGCGGTGCACGCCCGCCACATAGGCGGCGGCCAGCACCAGCGGGTTCTTCTCGCCGCGCGGGGTGGGCACGACCATGACGATCTCGCCGACCCCGGCCACCTGGGCCGGGATGGCATTCATCAGCACGCTGCTCGGGTAGGCCGCCTTGCCGCCCGGCACATAGATGCCGACACGGTCCAGCGGCGTGACCTTCTGGCCGAGCAGGCTGCCGTCCTCGTCGCGGTAGCTCCAGCTTCGGCCGCAGGCTTCGAGCTGGCGCGCGTGGTAGCTGCGGACGCGGGCGGCGGCGGCCTCCAGGGCCACGCGCTGGGCGTCCGGCAAGCCTTCGAAGGCGGCCTTCAGCTCGGCGCGGCTCAGCTCCAGCGCAGCGACGCTGGCGGCGTTCAGGCCGTCGAAGCGGGCGGTGCATTCCAGCACCGCCGCGTCGCCGCGCATGCGGACGGCCTCGACGATCTCGGCCACCCGGTCCTCGATGGCGGCATCGGTCTCGGCCGACCAGTGCAGCACGCGCTGGAAATCGGCCTCGAAGCCGTCGGCGGTGGTGGCAAGGCGGCGGATCGCAACAGGGGCAGACATCGGGCAGACCTTCCGGGGTTCAGTCCTGCGGCAGGGCCGAGGCGAAGGCCTCGATCAGCCGGCGGATGGGCTCGCGCTGCAGCTTCAGCGCGGCGGCATTGACGACGAGGCGCGAGGAGACGTCCATGATCTTCTCGACCTCGCGCAGGTGGTTGGCGCGCAGCGTGCCGCCGGTCGAGACCAGGTCGACGATGGCATCGGCCAGGCCCGTGAGCGGCGCCAGCTCCATCGAGCCGTAGAGCTTGATCAGGTCGACATGCACGCCCTTGTCGGCAAAGTGCTGGCGGGCCAGGTGCACATACTTGCTGGCCACGCGGATGCGCGAACCCTGGCGCACGGCGCTGGCGTAGTCGAAGTCCTCGCGCACGGCTACGCTCAGGCGGCAGCGGGCGATCTTCAGGTCCAGCGGCTGGTAGAGGCCGGAGCTGGCACCGACGCCGCCGGCCGCATGTTCGAGCAGCACATCGCGGCCGGCCACGCCCAGGTCGGCGCCGCCATGCTCGACATAGGTCGGCACATCGCTGGCGCGGACCATCACGATGCGCACATCCGGCTGGTTAGTCGGCAGGATGAGCTTGCGCGACTTCTCCGGATCCTCGCCCACGGTGATGCCGGCGGCGGCCAGCAGCGGCAGCGTCTCCTCGAAGATGCGGCCCTTGGAAAGCGCCAGGGTGATCATGCGTAATCCTCCGTGGCCGCGCCGGCCTTGACGCGCTCGATGTCGGCGCCGAGCGCGCGCAGCTTGGCTTCCATGCGGTCGTAGCCGCGGTCCAGGTGGTAGATGCGGTCGACCACGGTCACGCCCTCGGCCACCAGGCCGGCGATCACCAGGCTGGCCGAGGCGCGCAGGTCGGTGGCCATCACGGTGGCGCCGGACAGGCGCGCGCCGCCGCGCACCACGGCCGTGTGGCCGTCGATCTCGATGGCCGCGCCGAGCCGCAGCAGCTCGTTCACATGCATGTAGCGGTTCTCGAAGATGGTCTCGATGATCACCGCGGTGCCGGCGGCCACGCAGTCCATGGCCATGAACTGGGCCTGCATGTCGGTCGGGAAGGCGGGGTATTCGCGGGTGCGGAAGCCCACTGCCTTCAGGCCAGCGGCGCCGGGCGAGCGCACGCGCAGGGCTTCGTCCGGCGTGCCGGGCGCACCCAGGGCCTCGACCGTGACGCCGGCCTCGGCCAGCTTCTCGATCACGGACTCCAGGTGGCCGGCGCGGGCGCCGCGCAGCAGCACCTCGCCGCCGGTGGCGGCCACGGCGCAGAGGAAGGTGCCGGCCTCGATGCGGTCCGGGATGATGCGGTGCGGCTGCGCCGGCGCATGCAGGGCCGCCACGCCTTCGATGGTGATGCGGTGCGTGCCTTGGCCCGTGATGCGCGCGCCCATGGCGATCAGCAGCTCGGCCAGGTCGGTGACCTCGGGCTCCAGCGCCGCGTTCTCCAGCACCGTCGTGCCCTCGGCCAGGGTGGCGGCCATCATCAGGTTCTCGGTGCCGGTCACGGTGACCATGTCGGTCGTGATGCGGGCACCCTTCAGGCGGCCGCCGGCCGGGGCCTCGGCCTCGATGTAGCCGTGCTCGACGCGGATCGTCGCCCCCATGGCCTGCAGGCCCTTGATGTGCTGATCGACCGGCCGCGAGCCAATGGCGCAGCCGCCCGGCAGCGAGACCCGCGCCCGGCCGCAGCGCGCCAGCAGCGGGCCCAGGGCCAGGATGGCGGCGCGCATGGTCTTGACCAGCTCATAGGGCGCCTCGGGTCGCAGCAGCTCGGCGGCATCCAGGCGCCAGCATTCGCCGGCCGGGCAGCGGTCGTCGTCCAGGCGCTCGGCCTGCACGCCCATGTGGGCCAGCAGCTTGCGCATGGTCGCCACGTCCTGCAGGCGCGGCACATTGGCCAGCGTCATCGGCCCGGCGGTCAGCAGCGCCGCGCAAAGCTCGGGCAGCGCGGCATTCTTGGCGCCGGCGATGGCCACCTCGCCTTGGAGGGCGCGGCCGCCGCGGATCAGGAGTTGGTCCATCGTGGAAAGCCGCCGGGCCCGCGCCGGAAGCGGCTGCGCCAGGATGCGCGCACCGCCTGCCGGACCGCGCGGGCCGCGCGGCCGGAATCAGGGGTGGGTGGGGTGGGCCGCGGCGGCGTCGAACTCCGCCGGGGTCAGGGTCTTCATCGACAGCGCATGGATCTGCTCGCGCATCCGGTCACCGAGCGCGCGGTAGACGCGCTGGTGCCGCGCCACCCGGCTCAGGCCGTCGAACTCGGGCGAGACGATGGTCGCGAAGAAGTGCCGGCCGTCACCCTCGACCTGGAGCTGGGTGCATTGCAGGCCCAGCGCGATGTAGCGCCGGACGTCGTCGGGGGTCGGATCAGCCATCGCGCGATTGTAGTGAGGCCGGCTTCCCGGCCCTTCAGTGGCGGATCTTGTAGCCGCTGGCCAGCAGCCGCAGCGCAAGCGCGGCAATGCCGAGGAAGGCGCTGCCGACGATCAGCAGGCTCAGCCAGGGCGAGACGTCGCTGACGCCGAAGAAGCCGCGCCGGAAGCCGTCGACCATGTAGAAGAAGGGGTTCAGGTGGCTGACCGCCTGCCACACCGCCGGCAGGCTGTGCACCGAGTAGAAGACGCCGGCCAGGAAGGTCATGGGCATGATCAGGAAGTTCTGGAAGGCCGCCATCTGGTCGAACTTGTCGGCCCACAGGCCGGCGATCAGGCCCAGGGCACCGAGCATGCCGGCGCCCAGCACGGCGAAGACCAGCGCCCACAGCGGCTCGGCCAGGCGCAGCGGCGCGAACCAGGCCGTGACCAGCAGCACCCCGCCGCCCACCACCAGGCCGCGCACCACGGCCGCGCCGACATAGGCCGCGAACCAGGCCCAGTGCGACAGCGGCGTGACCAGCAGGAAGACCAGGTTGCCGGTGATCTTGCTCTGCACCAGCGAGGACGAGCTGTTCGCAAAGGCGTTCTGCAGCACGCTCATCATCACCAGGCCGGGGATGAGGAAGGCGGTGTAGCCCACGCCCTCGAAGACCTGCACCCGCTCGTCCAGCACATGGCCGAAGATCAACAGGTAGAGCACGGCCGTCAGCACCGGCGCGGCGATGGTCTGGAAGGCCACCTTCCAGAAGCGCAGCATCTCCTTGTGGAACAGCGGGGCGGCGCCGGCCAGTGCGCGGCGGATGGCGGCGATCATCGGGCCGCCTCCGGAGCCTGCGCGGCCATCAGGCCGAGGAAGACATCCTCCAGGTCGGCGCGGCCGATCTCCAGGTCCTCGACACGCACGCCGGCCTCGCGCAGGCTGGCCAGCAGGGTCTCGATGCCGTGCACCTCGCGCGCCGGCAACTGCACGGTGCGGCCGGTGACACGGGCCTGCGCAGCCAGGGCGGGCGGCAGCGCATCGTCGGTCTTGAAGCGCAGCACCGGATGGGCCGCGCCGGCCAGCAGCGCGGCCGTGCGATCCAGCGCCACCACCCGGCCCTGCTTGAGCATGGCGATGCGATGGCACAGGGCCTCCGCCTCTTCCAGGTAGTGGGTGGTCAGCAGCACGGTGTGGCCGGCGCGGTTCAGGCGGCTGATGAAGGCCCAGAGCGTCTGGCGCAGCTCCACGTCGACGCCGGCCGTCGGCTCGTCGAGCACGATCACCGGCGGGCGGTGCACCAGGGCCTGGGCCACCAGCACCCGGCGCTTCATGCCGCCGGAGAGCTGGCGCATGTTGGCGCCGGCCTTGTCGGCCAGGCCCAGGGCCTCCAGCAGCTCGTCGATCCAGGCCTCGTTGTGGCGCAGGCCGAAGTAGCCGCTCTGGATGCGCAACGCCTCGCGCACGCTGAAGAAGGGGTCGAAGACCAGCTCCTGCGGCACGATGCCCAGCGCGCGCCGCGCCGCGGCGTAGTCGCTGACCACGTCATGGCCCATCACCTCGATGCGACCGGCGCTGGCCCGGGCCAGGCCGGCCAGCAGGCTGATGAGCGTCGTCTTGCCCGCGCCGTTGGGGCCGAGCAGGCCGAAGAACTCGCCCGGCTGGATGTCGAAGCTGACGCCCTGCAAGGCCTGAAGCGGGGCCGCGCCCTTGCGCGCATAGCGCTTCTCGACCCCCTCGAAACGCACCGCCGGGTGGCCGGGCGGCGGCGAGGCCGGGGCCGGCAGGGCGGCGGAAAGGGAATCGGGCAAGGGGCAGGCCGGTGGACGCGAAGCATGTGATTCTAGGGAGCGTGCCCCCGGCCGTCCGGTGGTAAAAGCAGCGGCCCGGCAGTCCCGCTCCCGAGGCCTGCCCTGCCCCTCCCCTGGAAGCCCCATGGCCGATCTGCGCATCCTCTTCGAACAGGCGGTCGCCGCCTCCAAGCAACTCAGCGAGCGGCCCGACAACGCCACCCTGCTCAAGCTGTATGCGCTCTACAAGCAGGCCACCGCCGGCGATGCGGAGGGCGAGCGGCCGGGCTTTGCCGACTTCGTCGGCCGCGCCAAGTTCGACGCCTGGGCCGAGCTCAAGGGCCTGGCGCCGGATGCGGCGATGCAGAAGTACATCGACCTGATCGAAGATCTCACCTGAGCGCCACGGCCGGCCGGCACCTTTCGTGCTAATCGGTCGGGGGGCTGCATACGGAGCAAGCCCGGCTGCCCTTCCCCTCCCCTCCCGCTCGCCCATCCGCACCATGCTGAGACGCCTGCTGCGCCAACTGGCCCTGCGACACGGGCGTTGTGTTCGGTTGTACCGACGCCTGTACGTGCGCACGGTCAAGCAGCATGTTGAATTCTTGCGAGCCCACGGCGGCCTGCGGCACATCGGCGAGCGGGTGCACATCAACCTCGGCGCGAGCATCACCGACCCGGCCTATGTCTGGCTCGGCAGCAACATCGTGCTGTCCGATTGCAGCCTGATCGGGCATGACGCCTCGGCGGCGGTGTTCTCGCAGCTTGGGCTTGAACCGGTCGACGCGGTCGGGCGCATCGTCATCCACGACCATGTCTTCATCGGCCACGGCGCCGTGGTGCTGCGCAATGTGTCGATCGGGCCGCGCGCCATCGTCGCGGCCGGTGCCGTCGTCACCCAGGATGTGCCCGAGGGCAGCATCGTCGGCGGGGTGCCGGCCCGGGTGATCGGCCGCTTCGACGATTACCACGCCCGCCTGAAGGCCGAGACCGAGGCCCTGCCCTGGGCCGCGCTGATCCGTCAGCGCGGTGCCAGCGGCTTCGACGCCGCCCTGGAACCCGAGCTGATCCGGCAGCGCATCGCCCACTTCTTTCCGGCTGGGCGCTGAGCGGCCCGGCCGGCGGCGCCAATCAGGCGGCCGTGGGCGGCAGGCCAGCTTCCCCGGCCAGCAGTTGGTCGAGGTTGGCCTCGATCTCGGCCTGGATGCGCGGCGCGAACGCACCCAGCACCAGGCCCAACCGGGCCTCCAGGCTGAAATGATCGGCCGCCACGCGCAGCTCGCCCTGCACCCCGGACCGCTGGAATCGCACCACATCGGCCCCGTCCCCCGGCTGCGGGCTGCAGCGCATGCCGAAGCGGGCCTCGGCCTCGGCGGTCCAGCGGGTGGCCAGCTCGCGGGCCCGGTCCAGGCCCAGGGCATGGGGGCGGCGGATGTGAAGGACGGGCATGGCCGGGCAGCGGGTCAAGGGTTCGGGGGCGCCACCGGCTCGGGCGGCATGAGGGCGCGCAGTGTGGCCTCGCGCTCGGCCGCCGGCAAGCCGGCCAGGGCTTCGACGGCGGCATGGAAGCGGGCGAAGTCGCGGCCCTCGCGCTCGAACAAGGCCTCGAAGGCCGGCACCCAGCCGAAGTAGGCGGCCTGCAAGCCGAGCAGGGCATTGTTGGCCCGCGCGAACCAGGCGTCGTAGCGACGGTCGCCACCCCAGGCGCCGTCGCGCAGCGCGACATGGGCGGCGCGCAGCTCGGCATAGATGCGGTCCTTGTCGGCCGCCAGGCGCTCGGCCGGGCCGCCGGTGCGGTAGAGCGCATCGAGCTGGGCGCGGTAGCGGGCGACCAGGCCGCGGAAGGCCTCGCGCCGGGCCTCGAAGGCGGCATCGGCCGCGCGGGCCTCGGGGCCGGCCTCGGCTGCCAGCCAGCGCGCGCCGCCCAGGCGCTCGACGGCGGTGGCATAGCTTTCGTTGAAGGCCGTGTCGCCAGCCAGGTAGAGGCGCTGGTGGGCCAGCTCGTGGAAGATCAGCCGCGCCAGCTCGGGCTCGGGCCAGCGGATCAGGGTGGAGAGCAGCGGGTCGGCAAACCAGTCGCCCGGCAGCTTGCCGAGGGTGGAGTAGGCCGGCACCGGCAGGACGACGGTCTCCAGGCCCTCGGCCTCGCGCAGGCGGGCGGCCTCGGCCTCGGCGGCGGCGCGGTCGAAGTAACCGCGGTAGCCGACGCAGCCCGCCACCGGGAAGCACCAGCGGCGCAGCTCCAGCGAGAAAGGCGGCGCCGCCGCCACATTCCAGACCACCGCCGGGCGATCCAGCTCGGCATAGCGGCGGTAGCTGGCGTTGTCCGGCAGGGCAAGCTCGCGCACCGAGAAGTCGCGCATCCGCTGGCTGCGCTGCAAGCGCTCGCGCAGCTCGGCCGGGGTGGCCGGATCGGCGAGCAGCTCGGGCACGGGCCGCGCGGCCCGCAGCAAGGCCAGGTGGCCGCCGATGGATTGCGCGTAATAGCCCGCCGTCTCGCAGCCGGCGAGCGCAAGCAGGCTCGCCAGCAGCAGCAGCAGTCGGGAGAGCAGGCGCTTGGGCATGGCGGCCGGGATGATGGCATGCGCCCTTCCGGCCCCACGCCGGCCCGCCGTCACGGCCCGGGGTTACGATGGTCGAGCCCCTAGCCGAACCGCGAACCATGTCCACCCCCGACCCCGTGCTCGCCGCGCTGGATGCGGACCTGCCCGCCCTGACCGCCCTGCGCCGCGACCTGCATGCCCATCCGGAGCTGAGCTTCCAGGAAGAGCGCACCAGCGAGCTGGTCGCCCGCACGCTGGAAGGCTGGGGCATTCCGGTGATCCGCGGCCTGGGCAAGACCGGGGTGGTTGGCGTGATCAACGGCGGCAGCTCGCCGCGCGGCCTGGGCCTGCGGGCCGACATGGACGCGCTGCCGATGACCGAGCGCAACACCTTCGCGCACGCCAGCCGCCACCCCGGTCGCATGCACGCCTGCGGCCACGACGGCCACACCGCCACCCTGCTGGCCGCCGCGCGGCCGCTGCGCGATGCGGCCGCCGCCGGGCGGCTGGACGGCACGGTCTACCTGGTCTTCCAGCCGGCCGAGGAAGGCGGCGGCGGCGCGCGAGAAATGATGCGCGACGGCCTGTTCGAGCGCTGCCCGATGGATGCCATCTATGGCCTGCACAACTGGCCCGGCCTGCCCGAGGGCAGCTTCGCCGTCTGCGACGGGCCCTGCTTCGCATCGAGCAACGAGTTCCGCATCACGATCCACGGCAAGGGCGCGCATGCCGCCATGCCGCACCTGGGCATCGACCCGGTGCCGGTGGCCGCCGCCCTGATCCAGGCCTTCCAGACCATCGTCGCGCGCAATGTGCGGCCGATCGACACCGGGGTCGTCTCGGTCACGATGCTCAAGGCCGGCGAGGCCAGCAATGTGATCCCCGACCGCTGCGAACTGCAAGGCACGGTGCGCAGCTTCACGACCGAGGTGCTGGACCTGATCGAGCGCCGAATGCGCGAGCTGGCCGAGGGCCTGTGCGCGGCCTGGGGCGCGCGCTGCGACTTCGCCTTCCACCGCAACTACCCGCCCACGGTCAACCACCCGGCCGAGACGGCGCTGCTGCGCGAGGTGATGCAGCAGGTGGTCGGCCCCGAGCGCACCCTGGTCTTCGAGCCGACCATGGGCGCCGAGGACTTCAGCTTCTTCCTGCAGGCCAAGCCCGGCGCCTATTTCGTGCTGGGCAATGGCGACGGCGGCCACCGCGAGGCCGGCCACGGCCTGGGGCCCTGCATGCTGCACAACCCCAGCTACGACTTCAACGACCGGCTGATCCCGGTCGGCGCGCGGCTCTGGCTGGCGCTGGCCGAGCGCTGGCTCGCCCCGCAGCCGGTCTGAACCGCGGCATGCGGGCGGGCGCAGCCGGCCCGGCCAGCCGGCTGCGGCTCAGCCGCGCAGCCAGTCCAGCGCGGCGGCGGTGGAGCCGTCCAGGCCCGTGGTGTCGCCGCTGCCCAGGCGCGGCAGCAGGGCATTGCACAGGCTCTTGCCCAGCTCCACGCCCCACTGATCGAAGGGGTTGATGCCCCAGACCGTCGCGCTGGTGAAGACGCGGTGCTCGTACATCGACAGCAGCGCGCCGAGATGCCAGGGGTCCAGCCGCTCCAGCATCAGCAGGGTGCTGGGCCGGTTGCCCGGGAAGCGGCGGTGGCGGGCGATGAGATCCGGCGCCTGGTCGGGCGCGGCGGTCGGCACGGTCTCGCCCAGCGCCTGCTCGGCGGTCTTGCCGAGCATCAGGGCCTGGGCCTGGGCCAGGCCATTGGCCAGCAGCATGCGCTGCTGCTCGGCCAGCAGCGGGGCCAGGGCGGCGGCGGTGGCGGGCTTCATGCGCTCGACGCCGGTTGCGGGCTCGCGCACGAGGATGAACTCCACCGGCACCGTGTCCGTGCCCTGGTGCAGCATCTGGAAGAAGGCGTGCTGGCCGTTGGTGCCGGCCTCGCCCCAGACGACCGGGCTGGTCGCGAAGGGCAGAGGCTCGCCCGCGCGGTCCACGCCCTTGCCATTGCTCTCCATCTCCAGTTGCTGCAGCCAGGCCGGCAGCCGCGCCAGGCCCTGGTGATAGGGCGCCAGGTTGCGGCTGGCACAGCCCTGGAAGTTGCGCAGCCAGACATCGAGCAGGCCGAGCAAGGTCGGCAGGTTCTCGGCCAGTGGCGCCTCGGCGGCATGGCGGTCCATCGCATGGGCGCCGGCCAGCAGGGCGCGGAAGCCGGTCTCGCCCAGCGCCAGCGCGATCGGCAGGCCGATCGCGCTCCACAGCGAGTAGCGGCCGCCCACCCAGTCCCAGAAGCCGAAAGTGGTGGTGATGCCGAACTCGGCCGCCGCCTTCACATTCGTCGTGGTCGCGACGAAGTGGCGCGCGATGTCGCTTCCCCCCTCGGCCAGGAACCAGGCGCGGGCCAGCCGGGCATTGGCCAGGGTCTCCTGGGTGGTGAAGGTCTTGGAGGCGATGATGAACAGCGTCTCCTCGGGCTTCAGCCGGGCCAGCAGCGGCAGCAGGTCGTGGCCGTCGACATTGCCGGCGAAGTGCAGGCTGAGCGCCGGATGGCTGTGCGTGCGCAGGGCCGGCACGACCATCTGCGGGCCCAGGTCGCTGCCGCCGATCCCGAGGTTGACGATGTGGCGGATCGGCGGCCGGCCGCCGGGGCCGACACCGGCCTCGGCCTCGGCCCGCACGCCCTCGGCATAGGCCAGCATGCGGTCGAGCACGGCATGGATCTCGTCCTCGAAGGGCGCGCCGCTGCCGCGCGGCGCGCGCAGCGCGGTGTGCAGGGCCGGCCGGCCTTCGGTGGGGTTGGCCGTCCGGCCGGCGAACTGCGCGGCGCGCGCGGCCGGCAGGCCGACCTGTTCGGCCAGGGCAAGCAGCAGCCGGCGCACCTCGGCATCCCAGCGCTGCTTGGACAGGTCGGCGCGCAGGCCCGGGGCCTCGACGGTGAAGTGGCGCGCGCGCTGCGGGTCCGCGGCAAAGGCGTCTTGCAGTTGGAAGGCCTCGCCCTGGCGCTGGGGCAGTGCGCTCAGGGCCGCCCAGGCCGGGCAGCGGTCGCCGCGGAGCGGCAGGGTCGGGTCATTCGTCGGCATCGGCAGGGTCGGCAGCGGCCCGGTGGGGGCCGGGCGGTCAAAGGGCGAGGATCATCGCGTCGAGCTTGGCCGCGTCGGCGGCAAAGGCACGGATGCCTTCGGCCAGCTTCTCGGTGGCCATCGCGTCCTCGTTCAGCGCATAGCGGAAGGCGGCTTCGTCCAGGCGCGGCGCGGGCGCCGCGGCGGGCGGCACGGCGGCGGCATCCAGTGCCGGTGCGGTGTCCGGCCCGGCCGGCGCGGCCTGCAGCTCGGCAAGCAGTTCGGGGGCGATGGTCAGCAGGTCGCAACCGGACAAAGCAAGGATCTGGCCGGTGTTGCGGAAGCTGGCGCCCATCACCTCGGTGGCGATGCCGTGGGCCTTGAAGTAGCGCCAGATGCGGGCGACCGACTGCACGCCGGGATCGTTCGCGCCGGCCTGGGCCGCCGCATCCCAGGCCGGGCCGGCGGCCTTCTTGTACCAGTCGTGGATGCGTCCGACGAAGGGTGAGATCAGCCGCACGCCCACCTCGCCGCAGGCCTGGGCCTGGCAGAAGGCGAAGAGCAGGGTCAGGTTGGTGTGGATGCCCTGGGCCTCCAGCGCGCGGGCCGCCTGGATGCCCTCCCAGGTGGCGGCGATCTTGATCAGCACGCGCTCGCGGGCGATGCCCTCGGCCGCATACATCGCGATCAGCCGTTCGGCGCGGGCCTGGGTCGCGGCGGCGTCGAAGCTCAGGCGGGCGTCGACCTCGGTCGACACGCGGCCCGGCACCACGGCGAGGATCTCGCAGCCGAAACGCACCAGCACGCGGTCGACCAGGCGGTCGAGCGGCTCGCCACGGTGCGCCGCCGCGGTCTGCGCCAGCAGCGGCGCGTAATCCGGCTGGCGGACGGCCTTGAGGATGAGCGAGGGATTGGTCGTCGCATCGCGCGGCGCATAGGCCGCGATCTGCTTGAAGTCGCCGGTGTCGGCAACGACGATGGTGTGGCGCTTGAGCTGATCGAGCTGGCAGGTCATGGCGGCGGGAGGCCGGCCCCATGCCGGCTGGCCCGCATCCTAAGCCGTGCCGGTGTCGCCTTGAGGACGCTCTGCCGAAGCGGGCGGCTCGCTTGCAAGCAGCGGGGGCTCGACCCGGCTGGGTGCGGCCTTGCGGCTGCCGCGCTTGGCCGGGCTGCGCGCCTCGGCCGGGGCGTCTGCCGAAGCCGCGGCGGCGCGCGGCTTGCGCGAGGCCTTGGCGGGCGGCGCGGGCTTGGTCGGGGTCTCGTAGGGGCCGGCCTCGGCCGGGCGGCCGCTGCCGGGCGGCGGATCGGCCGGGGGCGCAAGCTCCAGCAGACCATCGATGCCGTAAAGCCGCGCCAGCTCGACGAGCGGCGCGGGCAGGCCGCTGACGCTGCACGCCCGGCCCCAGGCCCGGGCCAGGCGCCGGGTTTCGAGCAGCACGGCCAGCGCGCTGGAGTCGTAGCGGCCCAGGGCCGAGGCATCGACCTGCAAGGCTTCCTCGGCCGGGCTGCGCTGCAAGGCCTGGCGGGCCAGGCGCAGCACGTCCTCGGCCTCGGCCTCGGTCAGGGTCTCGGGCAGCATCAGCACGGCGCGGTCCGGCGGTTCAGCGCTTGCTGGCCAGGCTCTTGTTGCGCTCGGCCAGCTTGGCGATCAGGCCGTCGATGCCGCTGGCGGAAATCTCCTGCGCGAAGCTGGCGCGATAGGTCTCGACCAGCCAGACGCCGAGCACATTGACGTCATAGATCTTCCAGCCGCTGTCGGCCTTTTCCATGCGGTAGTCGAGCTGGATGGGCTCGCCGCGGCCGCGCACCTCGGAGCGCACGATGACCTCGGTGTCCTCGGGCCGGGCGCGCAGGGGCTTGAGCTCGATGGTCTGGTCGCGCACCTCGCTCAGCGCGCCGGCATAGGTGCGCACCAGCAGGGTCTTGAACTCTTCCTGCAAGCGCTTCTGCTGCTCGGGGCTGGCCTGGCGCCAGTTGCGGCCGACGGCCGAGGCGGTCATGCGCTGGAAGTTGACGTGGGGCAGGATCTTCTGGTCGACCAGCAGCATCACCTTCTGCACATCACCGGCCAGGATGCTCTTGTCGGCCTTGATGCTGTCGAGCACCGAGGTCGAGAGCTGCTTGATCAGCGCATCGGGCGCGCCACTGTCGGCGCGGGCCGCGGGGGCCAGCAGGCCCAGGCTCAGCAGGGCAGGCACAAGCCAGCGCAGCAGGCGGCGGAAAACGGTCATGGGCAATCCTCTGGGTGCAGCCCGGGCAGCGGGCGGTGGCTTTGGGAGTCGCGAAGCGGCCTGAGGTTCAGCCGGGCCGGTCAGGGCCGGGCGGGCAGGTCGTAGCGTTCCTCGTTTTGCGGCAGCTCGGGCGGCGCGCCGTCGTAGACGAGGTTTTGGCGGCGCTGCAGAAACGCGTTGCGGACAAAGCTGTACTTGTCGAGCGCGATCTGGTCGATCAACTGGCCGGCATCGAGCAGCTGGGCGCGTATCTCGATGATGCGCAGGCCGGTGAGCGCGATCACCTCGCCCGTGCCATCGACGAAGACGAGCGGCGAGAAGGCATTGCCCAGCGGCAGGTCGCTGACATCCCGCAAGCTGGTCGGCCCGAACAGCGGCAGCACCAGGTAGGCGCCAGAGCCGACGCCCCAGTGGCCCAGGGTCTGGCCGAAGTCCTCGTTGTAGCGCTTGAGGCCCATGGGCGTGGCCCAGTCGAGCAGGCCGCCGAAGCCCAGGGTGGTGTTGGTCGCGAAGCGGGTCCAGTCGCTGGCCGCGGCCTCGCCCTTGCCTTGCAGCACGTTGTTCAGTGCCGACCAAAGATCGCGGAAGTTGGCGAACACATTGGTGATGCCGGTTCGCACCAGTTCCGGCGTGACAGCCCGGTAGCCGCGCGCGGCGGGTTCGACCACGGCCTCGTCGAGCGCCTCGTTGAAGGCGAAGATCTTGCGGTTGACGGGCTCCAGCGGATCGGGGTTCTGCGTTGTCGCGCAGGCCCCCAGCGTCAGGGCAAGCGCAAGTGCGAGGGGCAGGCGTAGCGGTTGGCGTGCGGTGTTCATTTTTGGCCTCCCTGGGCACTGCTGTTGTCGGCGGCGCGGTTGTACAGGAACTGTCCGATCAGGTTCTCCAGCACCACGGCGGACTGGGTCATGGTGAGGGTGTCGCCGGCGGCCAGCGACTTCTCGGAGGCCCCGGGCTCCAGGCCGATGTACTGCTCGCCAAGCAGGCCCGAGGTCAGGATCTTGGCCGAGCTGTCCTTGGGGAAGTTGTAGCCGGTCTCCAGTTCCAGCACGACGCTGGCCTGGTAGCTCTGATCGTCGAAGCCGATCGACGCCACCCGGCCGACGACGACGCCCGCGCTCTTGACCGCCGCGCGCGGCTTGAGGCCGCCGATGTTGTCGAAGCGCGCCGTCACCGTGTAGGTGGGCGAGAAGCTCAGGCTCAGCAGGTTGCCGGCCTTGAGCGCCAGGAAGAGCAGGGCCGCGCCGCCGATCAGCACGAAGAGACCGACCCAGACGTCGTGTTTGGAAGCTTGCATGGGGCGTCCCGGGGAATCCGGTTCAGAGGGAGAACATCATCGCGGTCAGGACGAAATCCAGCGCGAGGACGGCCAGCGAGGCGACGACGACGGTGCGCGTGGTCGCACGCGACACGCCCTCCGGCGTGGGCTGGCAGGCATAGCCCTGGAGCAGGGCCACGAAGGTGACGGTCAGGCCGAAGACCAGGCTCTTGATCACGCCGTTGCCGACGTCAGAGAACACATCCACCCCGCCCTGCATCTGCGACCAGAAGGCGCCGGCGTCGACACCGATCATGACCACGCCCACCAGCCAGCCGCCGAAGATGCCCACGGCCGAGAAGACCGCGGCGAGCACGGGCATTGCGATCACGCCCGCCCAGAAGCGCGGCGCCAGCACGCGGCGCACCGGGTCGACGGCCATCATCTCCATCGCGGCGAGCTGCTCGCCGGCCTTCATCAGGCCGATCTCGGCCGTCAGCGAGGTGCCGGCCCGACCGGCAAACAGCAGGGCCGTGATGACCGGGCCGAGTTCGCGCACCAGCGACAGCGCCACCAGCAGGCCGAGCGAATCGGCCGCGCCATAGCGTTGCAGGGTGTAGTAGCCCTGCAGGCCGAGCACGAAGCCGACGAAGAGGCCCGAGACGGTGATGATCGCCAGCGAGTGGTTGCCGAGGAAGTGGATCTGCTCGCCGATCAGCCGGCCGCGGCGGAAGGCCGTGGGGCCCAGGCGCAGCAGCGTCTGAAAGAGGCGGGCGCCCGCCCCCAGGCCACCCAGCCAGCCGCGCACGCCCCCGCCGATCGAGGCCAGCATGGCGCGGATCACCGCCCGTCTCCCCGCGCGGCCAGGCCGAAATCCTCGTCCAGCGGCTGCGCCGGCTGGTGGAAGCGCACCGGGCCGTCGGCCTGGGCATCGATGAACTGGCGCACCAGGGGGTCGTCGCTGGCACGCATCTCGGCCGGCGTGCCCTGGGCGACGATGCCGCCGTTGGCGATGAAGACGATGCGGTCGGCGATCTCGAAGGTCTCGTGCACATCGTGCGAGACGACGATGCTGGTGACGCCGAGCGCGCGGTTCAGCTCTCGGATCAGGCGCGCGGCCACGCCCATCGAGATGGGATCGAGCCCGGCGAAGGGCTCGTCGTACATGATGAGTTCCGGGTCCAGCGCGATCGCCCGGGCCAGGGCCACGCGGCGCGACATGCCGCCCGAGACCTGGCTGGGCATGAGATCGCGCACGCCGCGCAGGCCGACGGCTTGCAGCTTCATCAGCACCAGATCGCGGATCAGGGTCTCGCCCAGGGCGGTGTGCTCGCGCAGCGGGAAGGCGACGTTGTCGAAGACCGACAGGTCGGTGAACAGCGCGCCCTGCTGGAAGAGCATGCCCATGCGGCGCCGGACGCGGTAAATGCCCTCCTCGTCCAGCGTGGCCAAGTCCTGGCCGTCGAAGTGCACTTCACCGCTGAAGGGCCGGAGCTGGCGGCCGATCAGCCGCAGCACCGTCGTCTTGCCGCCGCCTGAGGTGCCCATCAGGCCCAGCACCTGGCCGCGCGGCACCACCAGATTCACGTCGCGCAGGATCACCCGCTGGCCGTAGCCGCAGCTGACGTTGTGAAGCTCGACATGCGGGGTGGCGGCGTTGGCAGACGCCAGGGAGGGCTCGTGCATCGGATCCGGAATAAACAAAAGCCGGTGTCCATGACACCGGCTTTCGGATGATAGGGGATGCCCCCAGCCGCGGTGCGGCCTGAGGACAACAGCCGCCGGAGCCCTCCGGCAGGCCCACGACGCCGGCTTCAGCGCGGCAGCGTGCTGGCGCCCATCAGGTACTCGTCGACCGCGCGGGCGGCCTGGCGGCCTTCGCGGATGGCCCAGACCACCAGCGACTGGCCCCGACGCATGTCGCCCGCGGCGAAGACCTTGTCGACCCCGGTGCGGTAGCCGCCGTCGATCTCGACCCCGGCCCTGGCGTTGCCGCGCGCATCCTTCTCGACGCCAAAGCTGTCGAGGATGCTGGCGACGGGGCTGACGAAGCCCATGGCGAGCAGCACCAGGTCGGCCGGCAGCACCTGCTCGCTGCCCGGCACCTCGCCCATCTTGCCGTCCTTCCACTCGAGGCGGACGGTCTTGACGGCCTTGACCTTGCCCTTCTCGCCGAGGAACTCCTTGGTGGCGATCGCGAACTCGCGCTCGCAGCCTTCCTCGTGGCTGGACGAGGTGCGCAGCTTGATCGGCCAGTAGGGCCAGACCAGCAGCTTGTTCTCCTGCTCGGGCGGCTGGGGCAGCAGCTCGAACTGGGTCACGCTGGCCGCGCCATGGCGGTTGCTGGTGCCGACGCAGTCGCTGCCGGTGTCGCCACCGCCGATCACGATCACATGCTTGCCCTCGGCACGGAGCTGGCCCTTGAGCTTGTCACCGGCATTGACCTTGTTCTGCTGCGGCAGGAACTCCATCGCGAAGTGCACGCCGTCCAGTTCGCGGCCGGGCACCGGCAGGTCGCGGCTCTGCTCGGCGCCGCCGGCCAGCAGCACGGCGTCGAAGTCGGCCTTCAGGGCCTCGGGCGTGATGACGGTCTTGGCGTCGTTGGTGACCTTGCTGTCGGCCGGCCAGGCGCCGACCAGCACGCCAGTCTTGAACACCACGCCTTCGGCTTCCATCTGAGCCACGCGGCGGTCGATGTGCGACTTCTCCATCTTGAAGTCGGGAATGCCGTAGCGCAGCAGGCCGCCGATGCGGCTGTTCTTCTCGAACACGGTCACGTCGTGGCCGGCCCGCGCAAGCTGCTGGGCCGCGGCCAGGCCGGCCGGGCCGGAGCCGACGATCGCAACCTTCTTGCCGGTCTTGACGGCCGGCGGCTGCGGCGTGACCCAGCCCTCGGCCCAGGCCCGGTCGATGATGGCGTGCTCGATGGACTTGATGCCCACCGGGTCGTCGTTCACGTTCAGGGTGCAGGCCGCCTCGCAGGGTGCGGGGCAGATGCGGCCGGTGAACTCGGGGAAGTTGTTGGTGCTGTGCAGCACCGTGATCGCGTTCTTCCAATCGCCCTGGAAGACCAGGTCGTTGAAGTCCGGAATGATGTTGTTGACCGGGCAGCCGTTGTTGCAGAACGGCGTGCCGCAGTCCATGCAGCGCGCGCCCTGGATCTTGGCCTGGTCCGGGTCGAGCCCGATGACGAACTCGCGGTAATGCTTGACGCGCTGCTCGACGGGGGCATAGCCCTCTTCAAGACGCTCGAATTCGAGGAAGCCGGTGACTTTTCCCATGATCGGATCTCTGCTGGCTGAGGCTGGCGGTTGGCGCGGCGGGTGGCTTACTTGGCGGGCACGGTCTTGGCCTTGGCGGCCTTGCCGGTCTCGCCCTTGGCCTTGGCCAGGGTCTCGTCGGTCGCCTGGGCGGCGGCCATTTCCTTGAGGGCGCGCTGGTATTCGTTCGGGAAGACCTTCACGAACTTGTCGCGGGCGGCGGGCCACTGGTCGAGGATCTCGCGGGCACGCAGCGAGCCGGTCCACTTGTGGTGGTCCTCGACCAGCTTCTTCAGCAGGGCCTCGTCGGTCTGGCCCTTGTGGAAGGTGGCCGGATCCTGGGTCTGCGCCTGCTCCTCGGCCGACAGCACCTTGCCCAGCGTGACCATGGCGGGGTTGCAGCGCTTGGCGAACTGGCCGTCCTCGTCGTAGACGTAGGCGATGCCGCCCGACATGCCCGCCGCGAAGTTGCGGCCGGTCTTGCCGAGCACGACCACCGTGCCGCCGGTCATGTATTCGCAACCGTGGTCGCCCGTGCCCTCGACCACCGTGGTGGCGCCCGAGAGTCGGACGGCAAAGCGCTCGCCGGCCACGCCGCGGAAGAAGGCCTCGCCGCGGGTCGCGCCGTAGAGCACGGTGTTGCCGACGATGATGTTCTTGGTCGCGTCGCCGCGGAACTCGATCGAGGGCCGCACGACGATGCGGCCGCCCGACAGGCCCTTGCCGGTGTAGTCGTTGGCTTCGCCGATCAGGTAGAGCGTGATGCCCTGGGCCAGGAAGGCCGCGAAGCTCTGGCCGCCGGTGCCTTCCATCTGGATGAAGATGGTCTGGTCGGGCAGGCCTTCGGCGTGGCGGCGGATCAGCTCGCCCGACAGCATGGCGCCCACGGTGCGGTTGACGTTGCGCACCGTCTCCATGAACTGCACCTTCTCGCCGCGCTCCAGCGCGGGCAGGCACTTCTGGATCAGGGTCTGGTCGAGCGCGCGGCTCAGGCCGTGATCCTGGTTCTCGACATGCAGGCGCGGCACCTCGGCCGCGACGGCCGGCAGATGGAAGACGCGGCTGAAGTCCAGGCCGCGGGCCTTCCAGTGCTCGATGCCCTTCTTCATGTCGAGCAGGTCGGCGCGGCCGATCAGCTCGTCGAAGCGACGGATGCCGAGCTGGGCCATGATCTGGCGCGCTTCCTCGGCCACGTAGAAGAAGTAGTTGACGACATGCTCGGGCTTGCCGGCGAACTTCTGGCGCAGCACCGGGTCCTGCGTGGCCACGCCCACCGGGCAGGTGTTGAGGTGGCACTTGCGCATCATGATGCAGCCCTCGACCACCAGCGGCGCGGTCGCGAAGCCGAACTCGTCGGCGCCGAGCAAGGCGCCGATGACCACGTCGCGGCCGGTCTTCATCTGGCCGTCGGCCTGCACGCGGATGCGGCCGCGCAGGCCGTTGAGCACCAGGGTCTGCTGCGTCTCGGCCAGGCCCAGTTCCCAGGGCGAGCCGGCATGCTTGATCGAGGACCAGGGCGAGGCGCCGGTGCCGCCGTCATGGCCGGCGATCACCACATGGTCGGCCTTGGCCTTGGCCACGCCGGCGGCGATGGTGCCCACGCCGACTTCCGACACCAGCTTCACGCTGACCGAGGACGCCGGGTTGACGTTCTTCAGGTCGTGGATGAGCTGGGCCAGATCCTCGATCGAGTAGATGTCGTGGTGCGGCGGCGGGCTGATGAGGCCGACGCCCGGCACCGAGTGGCGCAGGAAGCCGATGTAGTCCGAGACCTTGCCGCCCGGCAACTGGCCGCCCTCACCGGGCTTGGCGCCCTGGGCCATCTTGATCTGGATCTGGTCGGCGCTGACCAGGTATTCGGTCGTCACGCCAAAGCGGCCCGAGGCGACCTGCTTGATCTTCGAGCGCAGGCTGTCACCGTCCTTCAGCTCGTAGTCGGCCTCGATGACCTTCTTGCCGACCACGTCCGACACCTTGGTGCCGGCGGTGATCTTGATGCCCTTGAGCTCGTTGCGGTAGCGCGCCGGATCCTCGCCGCCTTCGCCGGTGTTGGACTTGCCGCCGATGCGGTTCATCGCAATGGCCAGCGTGCTGTGCGCTTCGGTGCTGATCGAGCCCAGCGACATCGCGCCGGTGGCAAAGCGCTTGACGATGTCCGCGGCCGACTCGACCTCGTCGACCGGGATGGCCTTGCTCGGATCGAGCTTGAACTCGAACAGGCCGCGCAGCGTCAGGTGGCGGCGCGACTGGTCGTTGATGATCTGCGCATATTCCTTGTAGGTGTCGAACTTGCCGGCGCGGGTTGCATGCTGGAGCTTGGCAATCGCGTCGGGCGTCCACATATGCTCTTCGCCGCGGGCGCGCCAGGCGTACTCGCCACCGGCATCGAGCATGGTGGCCAGCACCGGGTCGCTGCCGAAGGCGGCGCGGTGGGTGCGCAGGGCCTCCTCGGCGACCTCGAACACGCCGATGCCGCCCACTTGGGTGGCCGTGCCGCGGAAGTAGGTGTCGACCAGGCCCTTATTGAGGCCGATGGCCTCGAAGAGCTGGGCGCCGCAGTAGGACATGTAGGTCGACACGCCCATCTTGGACATGATCTTCGACAGGCCCTTGCCGATCGCCTTCACATAGTTGTAGATCGCCTTCTCGGCGCTCAGCGCACCGGGCAGATCCTTGTGCAGCGCCGCCAGGGTCTCCATCGCCAGGTAGGGATGGACGGCCTCGGCACCGTAGCCGGCCAGGGTGGCGAAGTGATGCACCTCGCGGGCCGAGCCGGTCTCGACCACCAGGCCGGCGGTCGTGCGCAAGCCGGCGCGCACCAGGTGCTGGTGCACGGCCGACAGGGCCAGCAGCGCGGGGATGGCGACATGGTCGCGGTCCATCCGGCGGTCGGTCAGGATCAGGATGTTGTGGCCGCCCTGCAGCGCATCGACCGCTTCCGCGCACAGCGAGGCCAGCTTGGCTTCGACGCCTTCGGCACCCCAGGCCAGCGGGTAGACGATGTCGAGCTCATGGGTCTTGAACTTGCCGCCGGTCGCGCCCTCGATGGCGCGCAGGCGGGCCATGTCGGCGAAGTCCAGGATGGGCTGCGCCACCTCCAGCCGCATCGGCGGATTGACCGCATTGATGTCGAGCAGGTTGGGCTTGGGGCCGATGAAGCTATTCAGGCTCATCACGATGGCCTCGCGGATCGGATCGATCGGCGGGTTCGTGACCTGGGCGAAGAGCTGCTTGAAGTAGCTCGGCAGCGGCTTGTTCTTGTCCGACAGCACGGCCAGCGGGCTGTCGTTGCCCATCGAGCCGATGCCTTCCTCGCCAGCGATGGCCATCGGGCTCATCAGGAACTTCAGGTCTTCCTGGGTGTAGCCGAAGGCCTGCTGACGGTCCAGCAGGGTCTCGGTGAACTGGGGCTGCGCGGGCGTGGCCTCGACCGCGTCGAGCTTGATGCGGACGTTGTCGATCCACTGGCGGTATGGCTTGGCCTGGGCGAACTGGTTCTTCAGCTCTTCGTCGTCGACGATGCGGCCCTGCTCGAAGTCGATCAGGAACATCTTGCCCGGCTGCAGGCGCCACTTGCGCACGATCTTGTTCTCGGGGAAGGGCAGCACGCCGGCTTCCGAGGCCATCACGACGAGGTCGTCGTCGGTCACGCAGTAGCGCGCCGGACGCAGGCCGTTGCGGTCCAGCGTGGCGCCGATCTGGCGGCCGTCGGTGAAGACCATGGCGGCCGGGCCGTCCCAGGGCTCGATCATCGCGGCGTGGTATTCGTAGAAGGCGCGACGGCGGGCGTCCATGCCTTCGTGGTTCTCCCAGGCCTCGGGGATCATCATCATCGCCGCCTGGGCCAGCGGGTAGCCGGCCATGGTCAGCAGCTCGATCGCGTTGTCGAAGGTGGCCGTGTCGGACTGGCCCTCGAAGCTGATCGGGTAGAGCTTGGGCAGGTCGTCGCCCAGCACCGGCGACTTCATCACGCCTTCGCGGGCGCGCATCCAGTTGAAGTTGCCCTTGACGGTGTTGATCTCGCCGTTGTGGGCCACCATCCGGTAGGGGTGGGCCAGCGGCCACTCGGGGAAGGTGTTGGTCGAGAAGCGCTGGTGCACCAGGGCCAGGGCCGAGGTGCAGCGCTCGTCGCGCAGGTCCAGGTAGTACTGGCCGACCTGGTCGGCGAGCAGCAGGCCCTTGTAGATGATCGTGCGGCAGCTCATGCTGGGCACGTAGTACTCGTGGCTGTGCGTCAGCCGCAGGCGCTGGATGGCGGCGCTGGCCGTCTTGCGGATCACGTAGAGCTTGCGCTCCAGCGCGTCGGGCACGATGACGTCGGCACCGCGGCCGATGAAGACCTGGCGGATCACCGGCTCCTTCTCGCGCACGGTGGGCGACATGGGCATCTCGCGGTCGACCGGCACGTCGCGCCAGCCCAGCAGCACCTGGCCTTCGGCCCGGATCGCGCGCTCAAGCTCCTGCTCGCAGGCCAGGCGGCTGGCGTGCTCCTTGGGCAGGAAGATCATGCCGACGCCGTACTCGCCCTGGGGCGGCAGGGCGACACCCTGGGCCGCCATCTCGGCGCGGAAAAGCTCGTCAGGGATCTGCAGCAGGATGCCCGCGCCGTCGCCCATCAGCTTGTCGGCGCCAACCGCACCCCGGTGGTCGAGGTTCTCGAGGATCTTCAGGCCCTGGACGACGATGGCATGCGCCTTCTGGCCCTTGATGTGCGCGACGAAACCGACGCCGCAGGCGTCGTGCTCATGGGCCGCGTTGTAGAGACCGTGCTGGCTGGCGAGGGCCAGTTCGGCCGGCGTGGCTTGAAGGGGCTGGGCCATGGGGGCACTCCCGGAACGTGGTCAGAAGACAAGGAATTTACTGCGGTGCAAAAACCGCAGCAAGCGCAAATAAATGGGGTCAGATTCTATTAAAACGACTCGCGAAAACCATACAAAATAATTGGGGACACATCAAGAGCCGGAGTCAGCGCCCTCGCGCCGCCGCGCCGGCCGGCCGCGCGGCCGGGGCTGGAGCGGCCTCGCCGCCTGTTCGCCCAGCCGGGCGAGGAAGTCGGGCGGCCCAAGCGCCCAGCCGCCGCGCAGCGCCGCTTCGATGGGCTCGGCCTGGCGGGCCGGCAGGGCCTGCGCCAGCAGCGCGCGGTAGCGCGCCTCGCGCTCGAACGGGGTGTTGCCCAGCGCCCAGTAGGCGGGCGGGTCGCTGAGCAGGCTGTCGCTGGCCGAGCCAAGGTGGTGCGCCCGGCTGGACATCCAGGCGCCGAACTCCGGAAAGCCGGGCGGTTCGACCGGACCCGCGCCATCGATACGCAACAGGCAGGCCAGCATCCACGCACCGGGATCGATCACCGCCGCCCGGTAGCGCCCGGCCCAGAGGCTACCCGCCCGGTCATGGCGGCGGTTGTAGGCCGCGGCATGGCGGCGGGCGAAGGTCTGCATGGCCCGCGACAGGGCCTCGGCTGCGGGCGGGGTGATCAGCAGCTCGACCCGGTCGGGCAGGAAGCACCAGCCGTGCAGGGCCAGGCGGTGCAGCAGCACCGCCTCGCGCAGCAGGGCGTGGGCGCTGCGCAGGTCCTCGCCGTCAAGGAAGAGCGATTCCCGGCTCGGCCCCCGCAACTGCACGAGGTGCGGCAGGCCGTCGAAGACGGCACGGGGCAGGCGGGCCATGGCGGGGCGGGGGTCGGACGGGCAGCGGGCAGGGCCCGCAGTGTCCCTCAGCCCCGCCTGCGGGCCGGCGCTCAGAAGCGGTGCCGCATGCCCAGCGCGAGCTGGGTGGCATCGACCCCGGCGGCGCGCGTCACGCCGCCCAGGTAGCCATTGCCGCCGGGCGCGAGCTGGGCCAGACCGCGGTTGTCGAAGTGCACCAGCACGGCATTGAAGTCGGTGCGCTTGGAGAAGGCGTAGGTGTAGGCGAAGCCGTAGGAGCGCAGGTCGGATTCCAGCGCCCGGCGGTCGTCGAGCAGGTTGTAGACCACCGACACGGTGTGGCGGCCCAGGGGCAGGCTGTAGCCCAGGTGGAAGAGCCGCGCGTCCTGACGGAAAGCCTCGTTGTAGGCCTGGGCATAGGCTTCGCGGAAACCGGCCAGCAGGGGATTGGCCAGGGCCTGGTTGGCCTCCAGGCCCTCGCGCACATCGACGCCGGACTGCGGGTTGTCGTCGCGGATCGAGGTGAAGAGACCGTGCAGCGTGCCCGGCCCCAGGCGCAGCGAGGCGCCGGCCAGCCAGTTGGTCAGGCCCTTCTTGCCGCGCGAGTTCTTGCGCGTGGCGTAGGCCGCGCCGTAGCTGTAGCGCCCGTCCGGGTCCTTGTAATAGGCATTGCCGCCGACGAAACGGCCGGCCGGCACGATCGAGGGGACGGTGCTGCCGCCTTCCCGCGTGCCGTACATCAGCGAGGCGGTGTAGCCCTTGAGCACGATGCGGTACTGGAAGGCATTGGGCGTGCGGATCTCGATGCCCTGCGGGATGGCCGCGATCTGCCCGGCCGACAGGCCGGACTCGGTCTTCATCGTGTCGAACTGGTAGAAGACCTCGTAGGCCGGCGAGTACTGCCGCCCCAGCACGAAGCCGCCGACCGGCGTGACCAGCGCGATGTAGGCCTGGCGGTCGAAGAGATTGCGCTCCAGGTGGTTGACGCCGATGCGGCGCCCGGCTTCCTCGACGACCGCATCGGCCACCTGCCGGCGCAGGCCCAGGGGGTCCGACACCTGCGGCGCCAGGTTGAACAGCGGCCCCAGCGGCAGCAGGCTGCCGATCGGCAGGCCGACGCTGTTGAGCACGCTGTTGAACACCGACTGCGTGAAGGGCGGTGCGCCCAGGGTGTCGGGCTCGCTGAAACGGTCCGGCAGGCGCCCGCCACTGGGTGGGCGGTTGGCCACATCGCCGGTGTCCAGCTCGAAGCGGCTTTCCAGCACGAACAGCGCCTTCCAGCCGCCGCCCAGGTCCTCGCTGCCGCGAAGGCCCCATCGGCTGCCTTCCATGATGCCGCTGGCCAGGCGCAGCTTGGCGGCATCCTGGCCGGTCGTGTAGGTCAGGCCCCCGTCGGCCAGGCCGTAGAGCGTCAGCGTCGACTGGGCCTGGACGCCGGGCGCGGCGGAAGCCAGCAGCAGGGGCAGCAGCAGGGCCGGCAGGCGGCAGCGGTCCAGGACAGTCATGGTCGGCCTTGGGCAGCGAAGGGCTTGTGAAGCCGGATCAGAAGCGGTGGCGCAGGGCGACCGCGACATTGCGCGCATCGCGGCCGCCCTCGGAGGTCACGCCGCCGAAGAAGCCATTGCCCCCCGGCGCAGCCTGGGCCAGCGCCTCGTTGCGGAACTGGGTCATGACCAGGTTCACATCGGTCCGCTTGGAGAAGGCGTAGGTGTAGACCGCGCCGTAGGACTGGGTGTCGGCCTCGTCGCGCAGCTTGTCGTGGAAGTGGTTGTAGGCCACGGTGATCTGGTGCGGGCCGCTCTGGATGCGGTAGCCCAGGTGCAGCAGGCGCGCGTCCTGGCGCAGGGCCTCCTCGAAGGCATTGCCGATCAGCAGCTTGGCCGCCGCCGGCAGCGGCGAGGGCGCGAGCTGGTTGCGGATCAGCACCGCTGCATCCGGGTTGTCGTCCTTGGCCGAGGCGTAGAGGAAGGACAGCCGGCCCGGGCCGACATCGGCATAGGCGCCGGCCACCACATTGCGCAGCGCCGTCTCGCCGTCGCGGTTGTTGTTGGTCGCGTAGGCCGCGCCGGCGCCCCAGCCGGCGCCGTCGTAGTAGAAGTTGGCGCCCAGGTAGCGGCTGTCCGACGTGGAATCCGCGTCCTCGCCCAGGGCCACCGACAGGGTGCCGGTGAAGCCGTTCTTCTGCACCCGGTAGGCCAGGGTGTTGCTGCGGCGGATGTCGATGGCCGGCGGCAGCGTGGCGATCTGCGCGGCCGACAGGCTGGACTCGGTCTTCATCGCATCGTAGATGTAGAAGAGCTCGTAGCCCGGCGTGTACTGGCGGCCCATCAGGATGGCGCCGACCGGCGTGACCAGGCCGATGAAGGCCTGCCGGTCGAAGAGATTGTTCTCGATGTGGTTCACGCCGATCTGCGCGCCCAGGCCGGCCGACACATTGTCGATCGCACCCTGCAGCAGCGGCGAGGCCGGCAGGCCGAGCTGCGCGGTGGTGAAGCGCAGGCGGTCCGGCACCTGGTTGCCCGAGGCCGGCCGGTTGTTGGTGCTGCCGGTGTCAAGCTCGACCCGGCTTTCGAGCACGAAGACGGCCTTGTAGCCGCCGCCCATGTCCTCGCTGCCGCGCATGCCCCAGCGGCTGCCTTCCATGACGCCGCTCGACAGGCGGGTGTTGGCGCCGTTCTGGCCGGTGACGTTGTTGATGCCGATGTCGGCCAGGCCGAAGAGGGTGAGCGAGCTCTGGGCCTGGGCGGCGCCCGCAGCGAGGAGCGCAAGGGCCAGGAGGGAACGGGCGAAGGGAGTGTGGGACATGGGGGTCTCTCTGTGTTTGTGCTTGTTGTGTACTGGCGCGATCGCGCTGCCGGGCCGTCGATCCGACCTCCATGCACTCTAGACCCCCCCCAATGGGCGGGGGGCCCGGGACAACACCAGCCCCTGTGGTTTTTCCCTCAAGCCTCCGGCCGGCGCGGAGGTGCCGCGGGCTCGGGAAAGGCCTCCCGGCCGGTGATGCGCTGGTATTCGCGCGTGGCGTAACGGTCGGTCATGCCCGAGACATGGTCGGCCACCTTGCGCGGCAGGCTGCTGTCGTCGCGACGCTGGCGCACCGAGGCCGGCGGATCGTTCAGGCCGGCCTCGAACAGCACCCGCACCACCGTGCGGGCGCGGTCGGTGGTCGCCTCCACTTGCGGATGGCGGTAGAGCTGGGCGAAGAGAAAGCGCTTCAGGCCGGTGCCGGCCTCGCGCATGGCGGGCGAAAAGCCCAGCAGCGGGCCGGCCGCGCGCGCCGCCTGCGCATCGGGCGGGCGGCCCAGGCGCAGGCCCGTCTCGCGCAGGGCCAGGGCCGTGGCCGCCACCACGTCCTGCACCTGGGCCGAGAGCATGCGCCGCAGGGTTTCGGACAGCAGGCGCCGGCCGCCGAGCTGCGGATACGCCGCGCGAACCTCGGCCAGCGGCGCGGCAAACAGCGGCACGGCCTCCAGTTGCTCGAGGGTCAGCAGACCCGAGCGCAGGCCGTCGTCGACATCGTGCGCGTTGTAGGCGATCTCGTCGGCCAGGTTGGCGAGCTGCGCCTCCAGGCTGGGCGGCCCGGGCGGCTGGCCCGGCGGGCGCAGGAAGCGGGCCGCGACGCCGCCGGGCTCGACTGCCTCCAGCCGCTCGGCCGCCGCGCGCGCGCAGTGCTTGAGGATGCCCTCGCGGGTCTCGAAGCTGAGGTTCAGGCCGTCGAAATCGGCATAGCGTTCCTCCAGCCGGTCGACCACGCGCAGCGATTGCAGGTTGTGCTCGAAGCCGCCGCCCTCGGGCTCGACCGCGCGCAGGCAGGCATCGAGCGCCTCCTGGCCGGCATGGCCGAAGGGGGTGTGGCCCAGGTCGTGGGCCAGGGCGATGGCCTCGACCAGGTCCTCGTCCAGCCCCAGCCGGCGGGCGATGGAGCGGCCGAGCTGGGCCAGCTCCAGCGAATGCGTGAGCCGGGTGCGGAAGAGATCGCCTTCGTGGTTGATGAAGACCTGGGTCTTGTAGACCAGGCGCCGGAAGGCGGTGGCGTGGACGATGCGGTCGCGGTCGCGCTGGAACTCGCTGCGATCGCCGGGCGGCGGCTCGGGGTGGCGGCGGCCGCGGCTGCGCGCCGGGTCGCTGGCCCAGGGGGCGCGTGGGCCGGAACCGGCCCACTCGGCCAGGTCCGGCAGGATCAAGCCGGCTGCGCGGCGCGGGCCGCGGCATCCACGGCCGGGTCGCTGCGCGCGGCAATCACCTCGGTCACCAGGGCATCGGGCGCCGGGCGCATGCAGGCACGGCCCAGGCCGTCGATCAGCACGAAGCGGATCTCGCCTCCCTCGGCCTTCTTGTCGACCCGCATGTGGGCCAGCCAGTCCTCGGCTCCACCCAGCACCGGCGCGATCACCGGCAGGCCGGCGCGTTCGATCAGCCGCAGGATGCGCGCGGCCGCGCCGGCATCCAGCAGGCCGAGCCGGGCGGACAGCTCGGCCGCCAGCACCATGCCGCAACCCACCGCCTCGCCATGCAGCCAGACGCCGAAGCCCAGGCCGGCCTCGATGGCATGACCGAAGGTGTGGCCGTAGTTCAGGATGGCGCGCAGGCCGGACTCGCGCTCGTCCTGCGACACCACCCAGGCCTTGATCTCGCACGAGCGCTGCACCGCATGCGCCAGCGCGGCCGGATCGCGCGCCAGCAGGGCATCGAGGTTGCGCTCGATCCAGTCGAAGAAATCGGTATCGGCGATCGGGCCGTACTTGATCACCTCGGCCAGACCGGCGCGGATCTCGCGGTCCGGCAGGGTGTCGAGCGTCGCCAGGTCGGCCAGCACGCGCAGCGGCTGGTAGAAGGCGCCGATCATGTTCTTGCCCAGCGGGTGGTTGACGGCCGTCTTGCCGCCCACCGAGGAATCGACCTGGGCCAGCAGCGTGGTCGGCACCTGCACGAAGGGCACGCCGCGCATGTAGCAGGCCGCGGCGAAGCCGCTCATGTCACCGACGACCCCGCCACCGAGCGCGTAGATCACCGTCTTGCGGTCGCCCTGGGCGGCGAGCAGCGCATCGAAGATGCGGTTCATCGTCGCCCAGTCCTTGTGGTCCTCGCCATCGGGCAGCACCACGGTCTCGATGCGGCGGTGGCGGCCCTGCAACTGTGCAGCCAAGCGCTCGGCGTAGAGCGGCGCGACGGTGGTGTTGCTGACGATGGCCGCCAGGGCCGAGCGCGGCAGGCCCTCGTAGCTGGCCGGATCGTCCAGCAGGCCGCGGCCGATCAGGATGTCGTAGCTGCGCGCATCGAGCGCGATCGGCACGCGGCGCGGGGCTTCGGACAGGCGGGCGGACGTCAGGGCGGGCGCGGCGATCGACATGCGCTCGAGTGTACGGGGGGCCTCCTGAGCCGGCTGTGTCGACGGCCGCGCGCGCTGCGCCGCTGCTGCGTCGCCCGACCGGGCGGGCGGCTGCCGCCCCGCCCTGCCCTGCCCCGCTCAGGCCGGCAGCTCGGGCGGTGCGTCGGCGGCCTCGTCGGGCGCGCCGGGCGGCAGCAGGCCGGCCATCTCGATCTGCATCTGCACCATGCCGACCAGGGTCGCGACCGAGGGGCGGCCGGTCTCGATCACATAGTGCGCGGTCTCGCGGTAGAGCGGATCGCGCTGGGTGAACAGCTCGCGCAGCTTGGCGCGCGGGTCCACGCCCTGCAGCAGCGGACGCTGCTGGTCGCCCTTCAGGCGGCGCAGCAGCTCTTCGACCGTGGTCTTGAGGTAGATCACCGTGCTGTGCTGGCGCAGCGCCGTCCGGTTGGCCGGCCGCAGCACGGCGCCGCCGCCGGTGGCCAGCACGCGGCCCTCCGGCTCGGCCAGCAGGTGGGCGAGCACCTCGGCCTCGCGCTCGCGGAAAGCCGCCTCGCCCTCGGCGGCGAAAAAGTCGCGGATGCTGCAACCCAGGCGCTCTTCGATGGCGCTGTCGACATCGACAAAACCCAGGCCCAGGCGCCGCGCCAGTTGCCGGCCGACCGAGGACTTGCCGCTGCCCGGCATGCCGACCAGGGCAAAGCGCGGCCCGGCGGCGCTCATTGCGCCCAGCCGCTGCGCTCGGCGATGACTTTGGGGGTGAGGAACACGAGAAGCTCGGTCTTGCGCGTTTCGCGCGTGCGGTTCTTGAACAGGTTGCCGACGCCGGGCAGATCGCCGAGCACGGGCACCTTGTTCACATTCTCGGTGTCCTGCTGCTCGAAGATGCCGCCGATGACGACGGTGCCGCCATTCTCGACCAGCACCTGGGTGCGAACCTGCTTGGTGTCGATGGCGGGGCCGGCGGTGGTGTCCTGGCCGCGGCTGTCCTTGCTGACGTCGACATCGAGCAGGATGCCGCCCTCGGGCGTGATCTGCGGCGTCACTTCCAGCTTCAGCACCGCATCCTTGAAGGACACCTGGGTGCCGCCGGCCGCCCCCGGCGCGGCCGACTGGTAGGGAATCTGCGTGCCCTGGCGGATGGTGGCCTTGATCTGGTCGGCCGTGACCACGCGCGGGCTGGAGACGATCTTGCCCTTGCCCTCGGCCTCCAGGGCCGAGATCTCCAGGCTGAGGAAGCGGTTGGCCGCCTGGTTGAACAGCGAGAGCGCGAAGGTGCCGGGCGTCACGCCAGGCGCGGTCGTCAGGCCGGGGGCCGGCAGGTTCACGAAGTTCAGGTTCTGGTTGTAGAGCGCGGGCGTCGGCGCGCCCAGGCTGCCCGAGGGCGTGGGCTGCACGCCCAGGTAGCTGCCGCCGACCTGCAACTGCGGCGAGCCGCCGTTGCCCGCGACCCGGCCCAGGCCGCCCAGCCGCACGCCGAGCGAGCGGCCGAAGCTGTCGCTGGCCTCGACGATGCGGGCCTCGATCACCACCTGCCGCACCGGGATGTCGACCTTGCCGAGGATGCGGCCGACCTCCTCCAGCTTGGCGCCCACATCGGTCACGAAGAGCTGGTTGGTCCGCAGCTCATAGCCCACGCTGCCGCGCGGCGACAGGATGCGGCTGCCAGCCGAGGCGGTGGGGCCCTCGCCCTTGCCGCCGGCCGCCGGCGCGCCCGCCGAAGCCGCCGCCGAGGCGCCGCCCGAGCCGCCGCCGGTCAGCAGCCGCACCAGATCCTCGGCCTTGCTGTAGTTGAGCTGGAAGGACTGGGTGCGCAGCGGCTCCAGCTCCTGGATCTGGCGCGAGGCCTCCAGGTCGGCCTTCTCGCGCGCGGCAATCTCGTCCTTGGGCGCAATGCTCATCACATTGCCGTGGCGGCGCAGGCCCAGGCCTTTGGACTGAAGCACGATGTCCAGCGCCTGGTCCCAGGGCACATCCTTCAGCCGCAGGGTGACGCTGCCGGTGACGGTGTCGCTGGCCACCAGATTGAGGTTGGTGAAGTCGGCAAAGACTTGCAGCAGGGCGCGCAGCTCGATGCTCTGGAAGTTCAGCGAGAGCTTCTCGCCGCTGTAGCCAGGGCCGGGCAGCGGCTTGTTGGGGTCGGGCCGCTGCGGGCGCAGCTCGACGACGAGCAGGTGCTCGCTCTGGGTCACGCTGTGTTCCCAGCCGCCCTCGGCCTCCAGCCGCAGGCGCACGCTGTCGCCGCGCTGCTCGCAGCGCAGCAGGCGCACGGGGCTGCCGAGGTCGGCCACGTCCAGCACGCGGCGCAGGGCCTGCGGCAAATGGGCCTGCGCCAGCTCGACGACCAGGCTGCGGCCCTCGGGCCGCACCTCGACGACCGGCTCGCGCGCTGAGAGCCGAAGCTCCAGCCGGCCGGCCCCGGCTGGGCCGCGGCGGAAGTCCAGGGCCTGCACTTGCAGCGGGGCAGTGCGTTCGGCGCCGATCGCGGCGGGGGCCGCGGCCGGTACGGGGTCGGGAGCAGCCGGCGCCGCCGGATCGGCGGCCAGCGCCAGAAGGGCCCAGCAGGCCAGCAGCGCCCAGGCAGGCAGGGAGGGGGTCATCGGGAATCCTTCGCGCCCGTCAGGGCCTGGCCTTGCAGTTCGAGGCGGGCCGGCCGCGCGACCCAGTCGCCGGCCGCGTCCTGCACGATCTCGCGCAGGTCCAGGCCGCTCTCGGCGATGGCCGTGATGCGGCCGTAATGCGGGCCGAGGTAGTCGCCCACCTTGACGCGGAAGAGCGCCGGGCCGACCTTGAGCAGCGCCTGCGGCCGGGCCGCGCGCACCAGGGTGCCGACCATGACCATCTGGTCCAGGGGCACGTCCTCCAGCGGCTGGCGCGGGCGCTTGAGCTCGGCGGCGAGCAGGGTGTCGGGCCGCGCCTCGGCCCGCGGCAGCACGCCGGCCAGGCGGCTGGGCTGGTAGGGATCGACCCTCTCGCCCGGCTGGTAGGCCTGGGGCTCGAAGGGCGGTGGCGGCAGGAAGGGCTCGACCGTGCGCGGCAGGGTGGCGTGCTGGGCGGCCATCCAGGCGTCCAGCTCGGCATGGTCGTCGCTGCACGCGGCCAGGCCCAGGGCGAGCAGGGCCAGCAGGGCGGACAGCCGGCCGGGCCGGTGCGGGCCGGGCGAGCGGCACTGTGGCGGGCTCGGGTGCGGCTTCATGCGCCCGCTCCTGCGGCGGCCGGCTTGCCGCGCTTGCCCGCCGCGCCGCGCGGCTTGCGGCGGGCGGCCAGTTCCTCGGCATCGAGGTAGCGGTAGGTGCGGGCCTCGGCTTCGAAGCTGAGCACGCCCGGCACGGCGCCGCTGCCGCCGGGCTGCACCATCACCAGCTTGTGCAAGGTGACGATGCGCGAGAGCTTGGCGATGTCGGCCGCGAAGGCGCCCAGGTCGTGGTAGCGGCCGCCGATGCGCAGCGCGATCGGCAGCTCGGCATAGTGGTCGCGCACCGACTCGATGCCGGGGCGGAACAGCTCGAACTGCAAGCCGCGGCCGACGCCGGCCTGGTTGATGTCGGCCAGCAGGGCATCCATCTCGGCGCGGCCGGGAAGCTGCTTTTCCAGTTGGTTGACGGCAAGCTCGACCTCGCGCTTTTGCTGCTTCAGCGCCTCCAGCCGGATGGCCTTGCCGAGCTTGAGCCGGTAGTCGGCGCGCAGCGCGGGCTCGCGCTCGCGCTCGGCTTGCAGCAGCTCGTAGGCGGGCAGCACCAGCCCCTGGGCGCCGCCGGCCAGGGCGGCCAGGGCCAGCAGAAGATAAGCCGTCCAGCGGGGCGCGGGCGGCCACTGGCCGGCCTGGCGCAGGTCGAGGTCGATGCCGGTGAACTGGCGGCGCAGGCCGGACCAGTTCAGGCGCGGGATGCGTCGGGGCAGGCGCAGGGTAGGCATGGTCGGAGCCCTCAGGAGGCGCTGCGGCGCGGCGCGGCCGCCGGCGCCGAGGCACCGGGGGCCGGCGGCAGTTGCAGGCGCAGCGAGAAGTCGACCGGCCGGCGCAGGGCCGGCGTCACGGCGCCGGCCGCAGCGGCGGCGGCCCCGCCGCCCAGCTTGATCTCCAGCAGCTCCGGCGCATGCAGGGTGTTGCCGGGCTGGCCGAGCTGGCGCAGGAAGTCGGAGATGCGCTCGTTGCTGCGGGCCTGGCCGCCAAGCTGCACGCGCTCGCCGTCCATGCGCAGGCTGGCGAGCAGCACACCCTCGGGCGTCTGCGCCAGCAACTGCTCGAAGAGGCGCACCGGCAGGTTGCGCTCGGCTTGCAGCTTCTCGACCGCCTGCTGGCGGGCCTTGAGCTGGTCGATCTCGTCCTGGAGCAGGGCGACCTCGCGGATCTGCGCCTCCAGCCGGCTGATGGCCTGGCCTAGGTAGGCATTGCGGGCGCGCTGGCGCTCGGTGGCTTGTTGCAGCACCAGGCCGCCCAGGGCCGCGCAGGCCAGGCCGGCCAGCGCGGCCAGGCCCAGTGCGGCGAGAAAGGCCTTCTGGCGCTGGCGCCGCGCCTCGGCCCGGTGCGGCAGCAGGTTGATGAGGATCATGCGAGGAAGCTCCGCATCGCCAGGCCGCAGGCGGTCAGGTAGGCGGGCGCTTCGCGGCGCAGCCGCGTCTCGCGCACGCCGGGGCCCAGGGCCATGCCTTCGAAGGGGTCGAGCACCTGGCTGTCGAAGCCGGTGGCGCCGCGCACGGCGGCCTCCAGGCCGGGCAGGCCGGCCGTGCCGCCGCTGAGCAGCACGCGGTCCACCCGCAGATGCGGCGTGCTGGTGAAGAAGAATTGCAGCGCGCGCTCAATTTCCTGCGCCAGCTCGGCGACGAAGGGCGGCAGCAGCGCGGCCTCCAGGGCCTCGGGCAGCTCGCGGGCGATCTTGCGGCGCTCGGCTTCTTCCAGGGACCAGCCGGCCTCGCGGGCGATCTGCTGGGTGAGCAGCGCGCCGCCGAAGGCCTGGGCGCGTTCGTAGATCACTTCCTCGTCGCGCAGCACGGTCAGCACCGTGGTTTCGGCGCCGATCTCGACCAGGGTCAGCAGGGCCTCGGGGCCAACGCCGGGCCAGGCCGCGACCAGGCGCCGCAAGGCCAGCCGGGCCGCATGCGAGGCCACGTCGACGACGACCGGCCGCAGGCCGGCGGCCTCGATCAGGCCCTGGCGGTCCTGCACGCGGTCCTTGCGCGAGGCGGCGATCAGCACCTCGACCTCGCCCGGCAGGCCGGGATGCGGGCCGAGCACACAGAAGTCGAGGCTGACCTCGTCGAGCGGGAAGGGGAGGATCTGCGCGGCCTCGGTCTCGACCTGAAGCTCGAGCTCGTCCTCGCGCAGGCCGGCGGGCAGCACGACCTTCTGGGTGATGACGGTGGCCGAGGGCATGGCCAGCGCCGCGCGGCGGCAGCGGCTGCCGCTCTTGCCCAGCACGCGGCGCACGGCCTCGACGACTTCGTCGAACTTCTCGATCTGGCCGTCGGCGACCCAGCCGCTCTCCAGCGGCTCGCGGGCGAAATGCTCCAGCCTCAGGGCGCTGCCCGGCCCCTGGGCCAGCTCGACGAGCTTGACGCTCGAATCGCTGATGTCGAGCCCGAGCAGGGCCGTGGGACGGCGGCCGAACCAGGCGTCGATCATGCTCATGGCGTCCTCGCAATGTTCTTCGGGACTCAGCATCCCACGGGGCGAATCGATGCTAGCGACGAAGAATCGGCAGGAAACCGGCCCTGTCTCACGCATCGGGGGGAAGGGAGGCCCCCTCCCTACAATCTGGGCGACTTCGCGTATCCCATGCCCGCACCGGACCCCACCCCGAAACCGCGCGCCCGCCCGGCGCCGACCCCCCGCCCCCTCTGGCTGCGTGCCCTGGGGACGATCGTCCTGCTGGGCGCAGGCGGCCTGCTGGCGGGTCTGGCCCTGCTGGCCCTGGCCCTGGCCATGGCCTATCCCAACCTGCCCGACATCGAGGGCATCGACAACTACCGGCCCAAGCTGCCGATGCGGGTGTATTCGGCCGAGGGTCGGCTGATCGGCGAGTTCGGCGAGGAGCGCCGGCTCTTCACCCCCATCGCGCAGATCCCGGCGCGCATGAAGGAGGCGGTGCTCGCCATCGAGGACGCGCGCTTCTACCAGCACTCCGGCATCGACTACCTGGGCATCGTGCGGGCCGGCTTGGCCAATGTGACCGATGCGCGCAGCCAGGGCGCATCGACCATCACGATGCAGGTCGCGCGCAACTTCTACCTCTCCACCGAGAAGACGCTGACACGCAAGATCTACGAGATCCTGCTGTCGCTGAAGATCGAGCAGCAGCTCAGCAAGGACGAGATCCTGGAGCTGTACATGAACCAGATTTACCTCGGCCACCGGGCCTACGGCTTCGCCGCCGCGGCCGAGACCTATTTCGGCAAGCCCCTGGCCAGCCTGTCGATCGCCGAGGCGGCGATGCTCGCCGGCCTGCCCAAGGCGCCCTCGGCCTACAACCCCTTCAGCAATCCGGCGCGCTCGCGCACGCGGCAGTTGCACATCATCGACCGCATGTTCGAGAACGGCTTCATCACCGAAGAGGAAGCCGAAGCCGCCAAGGTCGAACCGCTGAAGTACCGCGCACGCAAGCAGGTGCCGCTGCATGCCGAGTACGTGGCCGAGCAGGCGCGCCAGCTCATCTTCCAGCAGTACGGCGAGGACGCCTACACCCGCGGCCTGCGGGTCGACACCAGCCTGCGGCTCGACGAGCAGGAAGTGGCCTACCGCGCGCTGCGCCGCGGCATCCTCGACTACGAACGCCGCCAGCACTACCGCGGCCCCGAGGCCGAGCTGGCCCTGCCGCCCGAGACCGATCCGGCCTTCGAAGAGAAGATCGCCGAGGCGCTGGAAGCGCATCCCGACAACGACGAGGTGCAGGCCGCCGTGGTGCTGGCGGCCAGCCCGAGCGAAGTCCGGCTGATGCTGCGCGACGGCCAGCGCCTGCGGCTGACGGGCGAGAGCCTGAAGCCGGTGGCCTCGGGCCTCTCGACCAAGGCCAATCCGAAGGTGCAGATCCGCCGCGGCTCGGTGGTGCGGGTGGTGCCGGCCGAGGGCCAGCTCGCCGGCTCGGTCAGCCGCTGGTTCCTGACCCAGTTGCCCGAGGTCGAGGGCGCCTTCGTCGCGCTGGACGTGAACACCGGCGCGATCCGCGCGCTGGTCGGCGGCTTCGACTTCGCGAAGAACAAGTTCAACCACGTCAGCCAGGCCTGGCGCCAGCCGGGCTCCAGCTTCAAGCCCTTCGTCTACTCGGCCGCGCTGGAGAAGGGCATCACGCCCTCCACCGTGGTCGACGATGCGCCGCTCTTCTACAGCGCCGAGGCCACCGGCAGCCAGCCCTGGGAGCCGAAGAACTACGACGGCAAGTTCGAAGGCCCGATGCCGCTGCGCACCGCGCTGGCGAAATCCAAGAACATGGTCTCGATCCGGGTGCTGGAGTCCATCGGCACCGACTATGCGCAGCAGTGGATCGGCCGCTTCGGCTTCGAGGCCGCGCGCCACCCGCCCTACCTGCCCATGGCCCTGGGCACCGGCTCGGTCACCCCGCTGCAAATGGCCAGCGCCTATGGCGTGTTCGGCAACGGCGGCTACCTGTTGCCGCCGCGGCTGGTCACACGGGTGTCGGACGACCAGGGCCGCCTGCTGCTCGACCTGCCGCCGCGGCCGCCGAGCGAGGACCAGCGCGTGATCGCGCCGCGCAATGCCTTCCTGATGAGCAGCCTGATGCAGGAGGTGACCCGCAGCGGCACCGCCGCCCGTGCGCAGGCCACGCTGAAGCGGCCCGACCTCTACGGCAAGACCGGCACGACCAACGATTCGGTCGATGCCTGGTTCGCTGGCTACGGGCCGGGCGTGGTGGCGGTCTGCTGGATCGGCTACGACCAGCCGAAGAAGCTGGGCTCGCGCGAGACCGGCGGCGGCCTGGCCCTGCCGGTGTGGATCGACTACATGAGCAGCGCACTACGCGGCGTGCCGGTCTTCGAAGTGCCCGTGCCCGAGGGCGTGTCGCAGATCAACGGCGAGTGGTACTACGAGGAGTACACGCCGGGCCACGGTGTCGACCACCTCGGCACCGCCCTGCCCGAGGCGCCGCCGGCCACGGAAGACGAGAAGAAGAGCATCCTCGATCTCTTCCGCTGAACCTGCCGGCGGGGCCCCGCACGGGAGCGCTCAGAAGCCCAGCGGCGTGCCGGCCTGCTCGCTGACGCAGGCGGCCAGCAGGGCGAGCAGTTCCTCGCCGGTCTTGGTGTCGACCCAGCGGCCGTCCTGATGCCGGAAGTGGAAGCCGCCGCGGCGCGCGGCCACCCAGATCTCGTGCAGCGGCGGCTGGGTGTTGACGACGATCTTGCTGCGGTTGGGGAAGCTCAGCTCGATCAGGCCGCCGGTGCGCGCGCTGTCGATGTCCACGCCGTCGACCTGAAGCCAGTGGTCGGCCCGCAGCTCGATGCGGGCCAGCATCTCGCGGCTGAGCGCCTGGTACTGCGCCTCGCTCAGGCCGGAGCGGGCGGCCGGGTCGGTATGGCCCAGGGAGGTTTCGGTGCTCATCCTTAGAATCTTCTGATGTTGATGTTGCGATCGATTCTAGGCAGCGCCCCCCGGGCGTCCGGCCGCCCCACCCTGCGGGCCGTGCGGTCTCCGCAAGGCCTGCGCTGCGGCGCGCTGCTCGGCGGCCTGGGCCTGGCCCTGCTGCTGGCGGGCTGCGGCCAGCGCGGCCCGCTCTACCTGCCCGGCCCGGCGGATGCGAGCGCGGCCAAGCCCGACACCCTGCCGACCGCATCGCCGCGCCCGGCCGCGCCCCCGGCCTCGGGGCCGGCCCGATGAGCCGGCCGCCGCTGCCCGGCGCGCCGCATCTGGCCTGGGGCGAGGCCGGCCTCAGCCTCGACGGCCTGGCCCTGGACGAGCTGGCCACCGCCCACGGCACGCCGCTCTACGTCTATTCCCGCGCCGCCATGCAGTCCGCGCTGGCGCCCTACCAGCAGGCGCTGGCCGGCCGGCCGCACCTGGTCTGCTATGCAATGAAGGCCAACAGCAACCTGGCGGTGCTCCAGACCTTCGCCCAGGCTGGCTGCGGCTTCGACATCGTCTCCGGCGGCGAGCTGGCCCGGGTGCGGGCCGCCGGCGGCGACCCGGCCAAGGTCGTCTTCTCCGGCCTGGGCAAGACCCGCGCCGAGATGGCCCAGGCCCTGGACGCCGGCATCAAGTGCTTCAACGTCGAGAGCGAGGCCGAGCTGGACGTGCTGTCCGCCGTCGCCGCCGCACGCGGCCAGCGCGCCCCGGTCAGCCTGCGCGTCAACCCCGATGTCGATGCCAAGACTCATCCCTACATCTCCACCGGCCTGAAGGGCAACAAGTTCGGCATCGCCCACACCCGGGCGCTGGCGGCCTACCGCCATGCGGCCGGCCTGCCGGGGCTGAAGGTGGTGGGCATCGACTGCCACATCGGCTCGCAGATCACCGAAATCGCGCCCTACCTGGATGCGCTGGACCGCGTGCTCGATCTGGTCGAGGCCATCGAGGTCGCCGGCATCCCCCTGCATCACCTGGACCTGGGCGGCGGCCTGGGCATCACCTACACCGACGAGCAGCCGCCCGGCGCCGATGCCCTGATCGCCGCCCTGCTGGCTAAGCTGGACGCGCGCGGCCACGGCGGGCGCGAGCTGCTCTTCGAACCCGGCCGCTCCCTGGTCGGCAATGCCGGCGTGCTGCTGACCGAGGTGCTCTACCTCAAGCCCGGCGAGGACAAGAGCTTCTGCGTCGTCGACGCGGCCATGAACGACCTGATGCGCCCGGCCCTGTACGAGGCGGTGATGGGCATCGTGCCGCTGCGCCCGCGCGCGGACGGCACGCCCGAGGTGGTCTGCGATGTGGTCGGCCCGGTCTGCGAATCCGGCGACTGGCTGGGCCGCGACCGCGCCCTGGCCGTGCAGGCCGGCGACCGCCTGGCCGTGCTGAGCGCCGGCGCCTACGGCATGGCCATGGCCAGCAACTACAACAGCCGCGGCCGCCCGGCCGAGCTGCTGATCGACCGGGGCGAGGCCCTGCTGGTGCGCACCCGCGAGACGGTCGAGGCACTCCACGCGCTGGAGCGCCTGCCGGGGGCTTGAGCGTGTGAGGGCCGCGGGCCGGGCCTCAGGCCCGGCCTTCCTGCACGGCGTGGCAGGCGATGCGGCTTTCGGCATCCAGCCGCCGCAACACCGGCCGCTCCGCACGGCATCGCTCATTGGCCAGGCTGCAACGCGGGTGGAAGGTGCAGCCGGACGGCGGGCGGCTCGGGTCCGGCGCCTCGCCGATCGGCAGCACGCGCGCCTGGCCGCGGCGCGCCGGGTGGGGCACCGCGGCGACGAGCTGGCGGGTGTAGGGATGGCGCGGCACCTGGAAGATGCGGCCGGCCGACGCTTCCTCGACCAGGCGGCCGAGGTACATCACGCCGACCTGGTCGCAGATGTGCCGCACCACCGCCAGGTTGTGCGAGATGAAAAGCAGGGTCATGCCGCGCGCCATCGCCCGCAGCTCGGCAAGCAGGCCCAGCACCTGGGCCTGGGTCGACATGTCCAGGGCCGAGGTCGGCTCGTCGCAGACCAGGAAATCCGGCGCCGAGGCCAGGGCCCGCGCGATCGCGATGCGCTGGCGCTGGCCGCCCGAGAAGCTGTGCGGCAGGCGCGCGGCATCGTCGGGACTGAGACCGACGAGGCGCAGCAGCTCGGCCACCCGGGCGGCGCGATCGGCCGCTGTGTCCAGGCCGGCCAGGCCGTCGCCCAGCAGGCGCAGCGGCTCGTCGAGGATGCGGCCCACCGTCCAGCGCGGATTCAGGCTGGCCTGCGGATCCTGGAAGACCATCTGCAAGCGCCGCCGCAGGGCCTGGGCGCCGGGGCGGGCCAGGCGCCGGTGCAGGTCGTCGCCCTCGAAGTTCAGCTCGCCCTCGCTGGGCGCCAGCAGGCCGACCATCATGCGGGCGACCGTGCTCTTGCCCGAACCGGATTCGCCGACCAGGCCGTAGCTGCCACCCACTGGCAGGGCCAGGTCGAGCTGGTCCACCGCCAGCAGGCTGCGCGGCCGGCCGAACAGGCCCAGGCGCGGCAGCGCGAAGCGGCGGCTCAGCTCGAAGGTGTCGATCAGCGGCGGGCGGAAGCCGCCCGGGGCCGCGGCAGCGGTGTCCGCACCCGGCGCAACGCGCGGCCCGCCCCGCGGCGGAACGGCCGGCCCGGGCATATCGAGCGGATGCCAGCAGCTCACCTGGCCCGTACCGGGGCCGGGCGGGCGGCCGGGGGCCTGCCCGAGGGGCTGGGACCATGCGCCGGATGCGCTGCCGCCCAGGGCGCGCAGGGCCTCGCCCTCGGCGCGGTCGCGCGCCTGGGGAAGCTGCTGGCAGGCGCCGTCGGCGCGGGGACAGCGCGGCTGGAAGGCGCAGCCCGGCGGGCGCTGGCCGGGCGGCGGCATCTGGCCGGGAATGGCCTGGGGCAGGCCGGCCTGCGCATCCAGCCGCGGCATGGCCGCCAGCAGGCCGGCGGTGTAGGGGTGCAGCGGCCGGGCCAGCACCGCGTCGACCGGGCCGTCCTCGACCCGCCGGCCGGCATAGAGCACCAGCACGCGCTGGCAGACCTCGGCAACCAGGCCCAGGTCGTGGCTGATCAGCAGCACGCCCAGGCCGCGCTCGCGGGCCAGGCGCTGCAGCAGCTCGATGACCTGGGCTTGCAAGCTCACGTCCAGCGCGCTGGTCGGCTCGTCGGCAATCAGCACCTCGGGGTCGCCGGCCAGCGCAAGGGCGATCACCACCCGCTGGCGCTGGCCGCCGGAAAGCTCGTGCGGATACTGCGCCAGCCGGTCGGCGGCCGGGGCCAGGCCGACTTCGGCGAGCAGGGCGACCGCCCGCTCGCGCGCCGCCGCCCGCCCGCACTTGTGGTGATGGGCCACCGTCTCGATGAGCTGGTCGCCGACCGTGAAGAGCGGGTCCAGCGCCGCACTGGCGTCCTGGAAGACGGCGGCGATGCGGCGGCCGCGCAGCCCGGCGCGCCGGGCCGCCGGAAGCGTGTCGATGCGCTCGCCGCCGAGCCAGAGCTTGCCGCCCAGGCACTCCACCCCGGCCGGCAGCAGGTCGATCAGCGCCGCGCCGACCAGGGACTTGCCGGCCCCGGACTCGCCGACCAGGCCCAGCAGCTCGCCGCGGTACAGATCGAAGCCGAGGTCCTCGACCACCGGCTGGCGCATGTCGGCGGCATCGCGCCGGTGGAGGCTGAGCTGGCGCACGGCGAGCACGGGGCGGTCGTACGGGGCGGCGGCTGCGTCAGCGAACGGGGGCGCTGCTGGGACCGCCGCTGGGGCGTGCGGCTGCGGCTGCGGCTGCGGCTGCGGCTGCGGCTGCGGCTGCGGCTCAGGCTCAGGCTCAGGCTCAGGCTCAGGTTCGGGCTCGGGCTCGGGTCGCGGCGCAGCTTGCGCTTGCGGCGCAGCCGGGGGCGGCACGGCCGGCGGGGCATCCGCTGGTGGCGACTCGGCGGGCGCAGACGCGTCGACCGCCGGCTCGATCGGCCCAAGCACATGGCGGTCGGGCTCGAAGGCGGGCAGCTCGGCCGTCGGGTCGAAGCCCGGCTCGCGGCGGGCCGGGGGCGCAGGAGAACGGGGCGGGCTCATCGGGGATCGCTGCTGCGGCGCCAGGCCTCGCCGACCAGGTTGAAAGCCAGGGCCAGCAGCAGCAGCATCGCGCCCGGCACCACGGCGATCCACCAGGCGCCGCTGAGCAGGTGGTCGCCGCCAATGCGGATCAGGCTGCCCAGCGAGGGCGAGGTCGGCGGCACGCCCACGCCCAGGAAGGACAGGGTGGCCTCGGTCAGCACCGCCACCGCCAGTTGCAGCGGCGCCAGCACCCAGACGGCACCCAGCACATTGGGCAGCAGGTGGCCGCGCAGGATGGCCCATTCGCCCACGCCGGTCAGCCGGGCGGCGTCGATGTAGGCCTTCTGCCGCTCGACCTGGGTGGCCGCGCGTACGGTGCGCGCATAGGGCACCCAGCCGGCCAGCGCGATGGCGAAGACGAGCACGGCCAGGGCCTGCAGCTCGCCGGCGGCGGGGAAGACGACGCGGCCGATGCCATCGATCAGCAACGCGATCAGCATGGCCGGAAAGGCCAGCATCGCATCGCACAGGCGCATCAGCAGGGCGTCGGTGCGGCCGCCGCGCCAGCCGGCCAGCAGGCCGACGCCGACGCCGATCAGCAGCGAGAGCGCCACCGCCAGCCCCGCCAGGGCCAGCGAGACCCGGCTGCCGTGCAGCACGACGGAGAGCAGGTCGCGGCCCTGGTCGTCGGTGCCGAGCGGGTAGCGCGCTTCGCCGTCGGGCAGCCAGGCGGGCGGAAGCTGGGCATCGGCCAGGCTGAGGCTGGCCAGGTCGTGCGGATCCTGCGACGCGATCCAGGGCGCCGCAACCGCGGCCAGCACCAGCAAGCCCAGCAGGCCGGCCGCCAGCCTACGGCCCAGGGCGCGCAGCCCGGGCATGCCCTTCATGCCGCGCCCCCGCCCAGGGGCCGGCGCAGGCGCGGATCGACCAGGCGGCACAGCAGGTCGGCCAGCAGGTTCAGCAGCACGAAGAGCGCGGCACTGCCGCACAGATAGGCCGCCATCACCGGAATGTCGGCATAGGCCACCGCCTGGATGAAGAGCAGGCCCAGACCCGGCCACTGGAAGACCGATTCGGTCACGATCGAGAAGGCGATCAGGCTGCCGAGTTGCAGGCTGGCGATGGTGATGACCGGCGTGAGCGCACTGCGCAGCGCATGGCGGCCGTGCACGCGCCAGGCCGGCAGGCCGCGAGCGCGGGCGTAGCGGATGTGCTCGCTGGCCAGCACCTGCTGCATTTCGGCGCGCACCAGCCGGGCGATCAGCGCGGTCTGGAACAGGGCCAGGGTCAGGGCCGGCAGCAGCAGGTGGCGCCAGCCGGCCAGGCTGCCCAGGCTGCTGCTGCCGCCTTCGGGCACCGGCCCGCGGCCGAAGCCCGGCAGCCAGCCGAGTTGCAGGGTGAAGACGAGGATCAGCAGCATGCCCAGCATGAAGCTGGGCAGCGAGATGCCGAACAGCGTCAGGCCCATGGCCAGCCGCAGCAGGCGGCTGCGGGGGTGGATGGCGGCCAGCATGCCCAGCGGCAGGCCGATTAGCAGGGCCAGCAGCGCGGCGGCGCCGGCCAGCTCCAGCGTGGCCGGCAGGCGCTCGGCCAGGATCTCGGCCACCGGGCGGCCATGGCGCAGGCTGAGGCCGAACTCGCCCTGCACCGCCTGGGTGATGAAGTGCAGGTATTGCTGCGGCAGGGGCTCGTCCAGGCCAAGGCTGGCCCGCAGGGCAGCGCGCTGCGCGGGGCTGGCGTCCTGGCCCAGCATCTGGGCCACCGGATCGCCGACGAACTGGAACAGGCCGAAGGCCAGGGCGGCCACCAGCAGCAGGACCAGCAGGGCTTCAAGCAGGCGGCGCAGCAGAAAGCTCAGCACGACGTCGTCACGGGGGAGGCGTTTCAGGGCCGCGCATTGTGGATCGTGCGGGCGCCAGCGTGCGAGGGGCAAAAAAAAGCAGCCCCGAAGGGCTGCTTGGTCTGGATCCGGAGGACCAGGATCAGAAGGTGTGGGCCAGGCCCAGCAGGGTGAACTCGCGCTTGACGGCGACGTTGTCGTCGAAATCGCCGCTGCGGGTGGTGAAAGTGCCGTACACGGTGGTGCGCTTGGACAGCGAGTAGTTCCAGGCCAGCGCAACCTTACGCAGCTCCAGTTCCTCGCCACCGAAGGCGCGGATCTCGTACTCGGCGTTGGCGTAGTTGGCCAGCACGGTGAACTTGCCCAGCGGAACCTTCACGCCGATGGTGTACGAAGTCTGGTCTTCGATGATCAGGCTGCTCGGCGCCACGGTGTTGGTGGCAGCCGAGGTGATCTGGCTGCCATCGGCCACGTCGCTGGTCTTCTGGAAGCCGGCGTAGACGGTGGCGAAACCGAAGTTGTAGTTCGCGCCGATCGAGAAGGTCTTGTTCAGGTCGTCTTCGGCGCCCGGAGCGACATCACCGACCTTGATCGACTCATAGGACACGCCGGCGGCGAAGGGACCGCTGGTGTACGACGCGGTCACGCCCTGGTAGCGGCCGGCCACGTCAGCCGTGGCGTCGCTGGGCTGCTCCGACAGACCGATCTGGGCACCGAAACGGAAGCCCGAGAAGTTCGGCGAGGTGTAGGAGATGACGTTGTCCTGGCGGTCGCCAAAGTTCTGGAACAGCAGGTAGTTGCGGGTCACGGCGGCACGCGCCTGCGCGACAGTGGCGATGCCGGGAATGCCCTCGGCAACGATGGCGTTGGCCGTTGCAGCGTCCAGGGAGACCGCATTGCTCTCGTTGAGCTTGGTCTGACCGTTGAACGAAGGATCCCAGTACAGGGCGTTCAGGCGCGAGTAGGTTTCCTGGCGACCGAAGCGGATGTCGCCCAGGCTGGACGACGACAGGCCAACCCAGGCCTGACGACCGAAGAGGCGACCGCCCTGGCCCGACGCACCCGTGTCCGAGGCAAAGCCCGACTCGAGAATGAAGACCGCCTTGATGCCATTGCCGAGGTCTTCGACGCCACGCATGCCCCAGCGCGAGCCACCAATGCCGGTGGTGCCGCCGCCATCGTTCAGCCTGGTAGTCGATTCGCCAGCGGCTGCGTTGTTGATGCTGTCACCCGCCTTCTCGTGGGTGAGGTTCAGGTCGGCGCGGCCATACAGCGTCACCGACGACTGGGCCGAAGCGGCGCCAGCGAATGCGCCGAGAACGGCCAGCGCGATCAAAGACTTCTTCATGAACGATCTCCTGTGTATTCCCGGGTAAACCCCGTCCGTCCGGGCTGACGAGGTTCACGGATAGCAACTCCCGGTCTTGGAAGCCGATGCATTCCACCAGACTTTGTGTGACGCTTCCACGGGGCCAGGCCGCAGGCCGGCATGGAGCGTTGTCAAGCCACAACTATCCCTGACGGTCACCCTGCGCCGCCTCCGGGACACAGTGCCCGCCTGGAACGGCGGGCGGAAGCCCTGTACCAGGCTGGCGCCACGCCTCGCGGCACACTTAGCCGCAAACATCTTCAGTCTGATCATGCCCCTCGACTCCCCCCTGGACCGCGGCCTGCACGCGGTCGACCATGCCCTGCGGACGATCTGGGCGCGCCACACGGCCCAGCGCCCCTGCCCGACCGCAACCGAAGCCGAAACACCGCTGAGCGAAGCGGAACGCCGCGAGGCAGCGGCGCTGATGCGGGTCAACCATGTGGGCGAGGTCTGCGCCCAGGCGCTCTACCAGGCCCAGGCCCTGGCCACGAAGGATGCGGCCCTGCGCGCCCACTTCGAAGCGGCCGCCCGCGACGAGACCGACCACCTGGCCTGGTGCGAGCAGCGCCTGGCCGCCCTGGGCGGCCGGCCCAGCCTGCTCAATCCGATCTGGTATGCCGGCGCCTTCGGCTTGGGCCTGCTCGCCGGGCGGGCGGGCGACCGTGCCAGCCTGGGCTTCGTGGCCGAGACCGAGCGCCAGGTCGAGCAGCATCTCGACGGCCACCTCGATCGCCTGCCGGCGGGCGACACCGCCTCCCGGGCGGTGGTGCAACAGATGCGGGACGACGAGGTGCGCCACGCTCGCGAGGCCGAGGCGGCCGGCGGTACGGCCTTGCCGGCGCCGCTGCGCTGGGCGATGCGCGGCGCGGCCAAGGTGATGACCTTCACGGCCCACCGGATCTGAAGCCGGCTGCGGCGCGGCCGACCTCAGCCGCAGGCTTCAGGCCTCCACGACCTCGACGCTGTGGCCGATCTCGGCCGTCTTGGCCAGCATGGCGCTGGCCGAGCAGTACTTGTCGTGCGAAAGCTGCACCGCGCGCTCGACCGCCGTCGCGCTCAGGCCCTTGCCGCTGACGCGGTAGTGCAGGCTGAGGCGGGTGAACACCTTGGGATCCTGGGGCGCACGCTCGGCCTGCACCTTGACCTCGCAGCCGCTCACCGCATGCCGGCCGCGCTTGAGGATCAGGACCACGTCGTAGGCACTGCACGCCGCGGTGCCAGCCAGCACGGTCTCCATCGGCCGCGGCGCCAGGTTGCGGCCGCCGCCCTCGGGCGCACCGTCCATCGTCAGCAGGTGGCCACTGCCGGTTTCGGCCACGAAAGCCATGCCGGCCTCGGGTTGCCAGCGCACGGTGCATTCCATCGATCGACTTTCCCAGGCGGCATGCGGGGGCCCCGGACGGGCCGCCGCCGGCCGGGTGGCGGATTGTCACCCTCGCAGGCGACGCCGGTGAAGCCCGGATCCGGGCCGTTCCGGACCGGCTCATCGCGGCTTGAAATGCGCTTCCCGGCGGTCGAGACGCTTGCAAATCTAGGGTTAGCCCCTAGAATACGGGGCATCGGAAGCGCAAGGCCTCACGTTCCCCCCGAAACGCCACCCGCTTCCCGCCGCTTGTCTCCTCCACCCCTCCTCGATAGGTGGATTGGGCCCCGGGTCTCAGGACCCGGGGCCTTTTTTCTGGCCGGATCGCGGCGCGGCCGCGCGGCGGGGCGCCCGAGGGCCTCGCCTATGATCCGGCGAATTTTCCGCCCCTTCCCGGCATGCCCTCCCGCGTTTCCCGAACCCCTGCGCGCCGCGTTCGTGCCGCCGCCGACCCGTCGATGCTGGCCGACTACCTGCAGCGCATCCTGACGGCGCGGGTCTACGACGTGGCGATCGAGTCCGCCCTCGACCCCGCCCCCCAGCTCAGCGAGCGCCTGGGCGCGCCGGTCTTCCTCAAGCGCGAGGACACCCAGCCGGTGTTCAGCTTCAAGCTGCGCGGCGCCTACAACAAGATGGCGCGGCTGCGCCCGGCCCAGCGCGAGCGCGGCGTGATCTGCGCCTCGGCCGGCAACCATGCCCAGGGCGTCGCGCTGTCGGCGCGGCGCATGGGCTGCGCGGCCACCATCGTGATGCCGGTGACGACGCCGCAGCTCAAGATCGACGCAGTGCGCCGCCACGGCGGCGCGGCGGTGAACATCGTGCTGCACGGCACCAGCTATTCCGACGCCTACGCGCATGCGCTGACGCTGGAGAAATCGACCGGCGCCACCTTCGTCCACCCCTTCGACGATCCGGACGTGATCGCCGGCCAGGGCACGGTGGCAATGGAGATCCTGCGCCAGCACCAAGGGCCGATCGAGGCGGTCTTCGTCGCCATCGGCGGCGGCGGCCTGATTGCCGGTGTCGCCGCCTGCATCAAGGCCGTGCGGCCGGAGATCCAGGTGATCGGCGTGCAGACCAAGGATTCGGATGCGATGGTCCGCTCGGTCGAGGCGGGCAAGCGCGTGGTGCTGCATGACGTGGGCCTGTTCTCGGACGGCACCGCCGTCAAGCAGGTCGGCGAGGAAACCTTCCGCATCGCCCGCGCCCTGGTCGACGGCTACGAGGTGGTCGACACCGACGCGGTCTGCGCCGCGATCAAGGATGTCTTCCAGACGACCCGGGCCCTCGTCGAGCCGGCCGGGGCCCTGGGCCTGGCCGGGCTGAAGCAGTACGTGGCGCGCCAGCGCGCCGCCGAGGCGCGGCGCGGCAAGGCGCCGGCGGGCGAGCGCGGCTCGCTGATCGCGATCGCCTGCGGCGCGAACATGAACTTCGACCGCCTGCGCTTCGTCGCCGAGCGGGCCGAGCTTGGCGAGCAGCGCGAGGCCCTGTTCGCCGTGACCATCCCCGAGGAGCGCGGCAGCTTCCGCCGCTTCTGCGAGCTGATCGGCCCGCGCAGCGTGACCGAGTTCAACTACCGCATCTCGGATGCCGCGACCGCGCAGGTCTTCGTCGGCCTGAGCCTGTCGCAGCCGGGCGAGTCGGCGCGGATCGCGGCCGAATTCGGCGCGCAGGGCTTTGCCACCGTCGACCTCAGCCACGACGAGCTGGCCCAGACCCACATCCGCCACATGGTCGGCGGGCGCTCGGAGCTGGCCCAGGACGAGCGCCTGTTCCGCTTCGTCTTCCCCGAGCGGCCGGGTGCGCTGATGGGTTTCCTGTCGAGCATGCACCCGGCCTGGAACATCAGCCTCTTCCACTACCGCAACCAGGGCGCGGACTACGGCCGCATCCTGGTCGGCCTGCAGATCCCCCGCGGGCAGGGTGGGGAGCTCAAGCGTTTCCTCCGGCAACTGGACTTGCCCTGCGTCGAGGAGACGGACAATCCTGTCTACCGGCTTTTTCTTCGCTGACCTGGCGCCCGCACACCATGGCCGTTCCTGAGCTTCCGCCCCGTCCGGCTGCCGCGCAACAACGGCGCCGGGCCACCGGCTTCGCCCCCATCGCGCCCATCCACGGCCAGCCCTGGCTGCGCGATGCCCTGCAAGCCAAGCTGCGCCGCCGCCATGGCGTGACGGGTTACCACGGCGAGCTTGAGGCCGTGGCCATCCGGCTGGGCCTGATCCAGAACACGGTCAAGCCGCGGCTGCGCTCGCCGCAGTTGCTGGTCGTCGCGGGTGACCACGGCCTGGCGGTGGACCTCGGCCGCGGCCACCTGCCCAGCAGCGCCACCCAGGTCAGCCACATCCTGGGCGGCCGGGTGCCGATGGCGGCCTTCGCCTTCCAGCAGCGGGTGGGCCTGACCGTGGTCGACGCCGGCCTGGCCGAGGACCTGCCCCCCACGCCCACCCTGGTCAGCCGCAAGATCGCCTACGGCACGCACAACACCCGGCTCGGCCTGGCGATGAGCACGGCGCAGGCCGAAGCCGGCCTGCGTGCCGGCCTGGACATCGTCGAGGGCCTGCCGGGCAATCTGCTGGCCTGCGCCGGCGTGGGCGTGGGCAGCATGGAATCGGCGGCCCTCATCCTCTGCGAACTGGGCCGGCTGCCGCTGCGCGAGCTGCTGGTCGATCCGCACATGACGGCCGACCGGCTCTCGCGCATGCTCGTCGCGCTGCAAGGGGCGCAGAAGCGCCACCTCTCGGCGCGCGGGCCGATCGAGGTGCTGTGCGCCTTCGGCGGTCACGAGATCGCCGTGCTGGCCGGCGCCATGATCGCCGCCGCCGGCCAGCGCCGCACCCTGCTGATCGACGGCCTGCCGGCCTGTGCCGCACTGGCCCTGGCCGCGCGGCTCGCGCCCTCGGTGGTCGACTACGCCTTCTTCGCCCGCAGCAGCAGCCATCCGGGCCTGGACCAAGCCTTCGGCGTGTTCCACGCCAATGCCCTGCTCGAACTGGACCTGGACGCCCCCGACGGCACCGGTGCCGTGCTGGCCTGGCCCATGCTCAGTGCCGCCGCGGCGCTGCTGGGCGAGATCAGCGAGACCGTGCCGAGTTGGCTGCCCGAGCTGCCCTTGATCACCGACGAGGTCAGCCCGCCGCCGGGGGCCGAGCGCCTGCCGCGCCTGCGCAGCACGCTGCCGCCAGCCGACATGCGGCAACTGCCGCTGATGAACGAGGTGCCCGATCGTTAGGAGCCGTCCGGGCCATTGCCCTGAGCGGCGTGCAGCGGCCGGCGCCGCTTAGCGCGCCGCCGCTGCGGCGCGACGGGCCATGCCCACCGGGTCTTCCGGGTCGGCCTGGCCTTCCGGCGCAAACGGCACATCGGCCTCGGGTGAGACCGCCGGGTCGGGCTCAGCCTGCGGCGGGCTGGGCGGCGGCGGGAAGCCGGGTGCGGGCAATCCGGGGCGGGGCGGCAGGCCCGCGGCAGGGGCCATCGCCGAGACGCCGCCGGCCGGATCGGGCAGGCTGAGCCGCCGCTCGGCCGGACCCCCACGCGGCCCGAGGTGCACGGCGCGCCGCTCGACCGCCAGCAGCACCCAATCGCCATCGACCACCTGCCCCACCCGCACCGGGCGCAGCGGCCGGTCGGCCTGCTCGAACAGGGCCACGCCGGCGCCCGGCGGCTGGGCAGCGACGACGCCGATCAGGCGCAGGCCGCGGTCGGCATCGGTCTCGGCCACGGCTTCAAGCTCGGCCGCCGGGCCCGGGCCGGCGCCCAGCAAGCGCAGCGGGTCCCCGGCCAGGCCCGCGGCCGACGAAACCGCCGGCGCCGTGCTGGCCCCGCCCCCGGGCCGGGCGATGCGCAGGCCCCAGGCGACGACGGAAGCGGCCACCACAGCCCAGACGACAAAGGCCCCGAGTCGGGCGGCAAGCGGGAGTGACATGGGCGGTGATTATGATGGGCCGATGTTGCCGAATACCCCGCTCCCCGCCCGCCGCCGCCGCGCCCGCGGCTTCACCCTGATCGAGCTGATGGTCGTGCTGGTGATCATCGGCGTGCTCGGGGCGCTGATCGTGCCGAATGTGCTGGAACGGGCCGACGATGCCCGCGTGACCGCCGCCCGCACCGATGTCAGCGGCATCGTCACGGCGCTCAAGCGCTACAAGCTCGACAACCTGCGCTACCCCAGCGCCGAGCAAGGCCTGCAGGCCCTGGTGGCGCGGCCCACGGTCGAGCCCATTCCGCCGAACTGGAAGCCCAACCTCGACAAGCTGCCCACCGACCCCTGGGGCCAGCCCTATCAGTACCTGAACCCGGGCGTGAACGGGGAGATCGATGTCTTCAGCCTGGGGGCCGACGGCCAGCCCGGCGGCGAGGGCAAGGATGCCGACATCGGCTCCTGGCAGTGAGGGGCCGGCCATGCGCCAGCGGGCGCGCGGCTTCACGCTGATCGAGCTGATCGTCGTCGTCGCCATCCTCGCGATCGCCTCCAGCCTGGCCAGCCTGGCCCTGCGCGACCCGGCCGAGACCCGGCTGGAACGCGAGGCCGAGCGCCTGGCTGCCCTGCTCGAAGGCATGCGGGCCGAATCGCGCAGCCTGGGCCTGGCCCTGCGCTGGCAGGCCCTGCCGGACCGGGTCGAGGGCATCGATTTCCGCTTCCTCGGCCTGCCGCCCGGCATGAAGCCGCCGCCCCAGGCCTGGCTGGACCAGCCCGCCCCGCGCGTGCGCATCACCCGCTTCGATGCCGGCGGCAGCAGCTCGCCGGGCCAGGTGCTGCTCGGGCCCGAGCCGGTAATCGGCGCGCAGCGCATCGAGCTGGGCCTGGAGGAGCGGCGCATCACCGTGGCCAGCGACGGCCTGGGGCCTTTCCGGATCGAACGCGATGCCGCGCCGCGCTGAGCCCGCCGGCCGCCGGCTTGCGCGCGACGCCGGGCTGACGCTGATCGAAGTGCTGGTGGCCCTGGCCATCCTGGCCGTGGCGCTGGCGGCGGCGGTGCGGGCCTCGACCGCCCTGCTCGACAACGCCGACCGCTTGGCCGAGGTGCAGGCCGCGCAGTGGTGTGCCGACAACCGCCTGGCCGAGCTGCGGCTCAGCCAGCAATTCCCGGGCACCGGCGAGCTGGATTTCGAATGCCAGCAGCTCGGCCGCATCTACCGGCTGCTGCTGCGGGTCGAGGGCACGCCCAACCCCAATTTCCGCCGCCTCGACGCCCAGGTGCGCGATGCCGAGGGCCGGCCCATCCTGAGCCTGAGCACCGTGCTCGGCCGCTACTGAAGGCAGGGCGCGATGGGGACCCCGCGTCCGGCCCAGGCCGGCTTCACCCTGGTCGAGCTGCTGGTGTCGCTGTTCATCTTCGCGGTGCTGGCCGGCCTGGGCTGGCAGGGCATCGACGGCCTGGTGCGCAGCCGCGAGCGCAGCGAGCAGGCGCTGGACACCGTGCTGCGCCGGCAGAACGCCATCGCGCAGTGGGAGGCCGACCTCGCCGCCCTGCACGAAACCCGCACGCTGCCGGCGCTGAGCTTCGACGGCGCCACCCTGCGCCTGAGCCGCAGCACGGCCGACGGGGTGCAGATCGTCGCCTGGTCGCTGCGCGGCGGGCAGTGGCTGCGCTGGGCCGGCGTGCCGCAACAGCGCCTGGCCGCGCTGCAAGCGCAGTGGGAGAGCGTCGGCGAGGCCCTGGACCGCGAGGGCCCGGCCCGGCTGGTCATGCTCGAGGGCCTGCGCGCCTGGCAGCTCTACTACTGGCGCGACACCGCCTGGACCAATGCCCAGTCGACCGGCGATGCCGACCTGCAGGGCCAGGAGCAACTGCCCGGCGGCGTGCGCCTGCTGCTCAGCCTGGACCCGCCGGCCGGCGCCGCCGCCGAGGCCCTGGCGCTGCAACGCGATCTGCAACTGGCCCTGGGCCGCCGCAATTGAAGCCGACCCTGCCCCGCCGCCCTGCCCCGCCGCGCGCCGCGCGCGGAGTGGCACTGCTGACCGCGATGCTGCTGGTCGCGCTGATCGCCAGCCTGGCCTCGGGCCTGGTCTGGCAGCAGTGGCAGGCGGTGCAGGTGGAATCGGCCGAACGCGGCCGGGCGCAGAGCCAGTGGATCCTGGCCGGCGCCACCGACTACGCCCGGCTCATCCTGCGCGAGGATGCCCGCAACGGCGGCTACGACGCGCTCAGCGAACCCTGGGCCACGCCGCTGGCCGAGGCCCGGCTGTCGAGCTTCCTGGCCGTCGACCCCGACCGCCGGGCCGGCCAGGGCCCCGAAGCCTTCCTGTCCGGCGAGATCCGCGACCTGCAGGCCCGCTACAACCTGCTCAATGTGGTGGCCGCCACCGCCGAGGTGCGGCAGCGCGAGACCCTGGCCCTCGGCCGGGTGCTGGCCGCCGCCGGCCTGGCGCCCGGCCTGGCCAGCGGCCTCAGCCAGACCATGCGCCAGGCCGTGCCCAGCATGAGCCCGGCCTCCGGCGCCCTGCCGGAGGCGGGCATCGAGACCGCGCAGGCCGACCGGCCGCTGCGCCCGGCCCGGCTGCGCGACCTGCGCTGGATGGGCCTGGACGCTGCCGCGCTCGATGCCCTGGAGCCGCTGCTGACCCTGCTGCCGGTGACCACGCCGATCAACCTGAACACCGCCTCGCGCGAGGTGCTGGCCGCCGTGCTCGACATCGACAGCTCGACCGCCGAACGCCTGGTGCTGGCCCGCCAGCGCAAGCCCCTGGCCAATCTGGAAGAGGCGCGCGGCCTGCTGCCGGCCACGGTCGAGCTCAACCCGGAGCGGGTGGCCGTGTCCAGTTCATGGTTCGAGGTGCGCGGCCGGCTGCGGCTGGAAGAGCGCATCGTCGAGGAACATGCCGTGCTGGAACGCCGCGGCATCGAGGTGCTGACCATCTTCCGCGAGCGCCGCGCGGCCTTCGAACGCTGATGCAAGCCGCCCTGCATGCCCCCGCCGCGCCAAGGGCGGCCCCGCCGGTTGCCGTCATGGTCGGGTCCGGACCGGCTCCTACAATCCGCTGCGCCCCGCAGACCCCCTCTGGCGGGCGCCCCGAGGCCCCTCGATGAGCACCCTGGTCGTCTTCCTGCCCGACCGTCCGCGCCTGCGGGCCGGCGGCCGTCCCGCCGCCCCGCCGCCCGCTGAAAGCTGCGACTGGGTGCACTGGCCCGCCGAGGGCCTGAGCCCGCAGGTCGGCCACGGCCTGCCGGCCGCCCTGCCGCCGGCAGACCGCATCGTCGCCGTGCTGCCGCCCGCCGCGCTGGGCTGGCATCGCCTGGCCTGTCCCAAGGCCCCGCCGCGCCAGCGCGCCGCGGCCCTGGCCGGCGTGCTGGAGGAAGCCCTGCTCGACGAGGTCGGCCAGCTTCACTTCGCCCTGCCGCCCGGCCTGCGCGGCGGCCAGACCGGCTGGGTGGCCGTGGCCGAGAAGACCGGCCTGGCCGAAGTCCTGGCCCGCTTCGAGGCCGCCGACCGGCCGATCCACACCCTGGTGCCGGCCCTCGCCCCGTCCGACACGCCCGAGGCCCCGGCCCGGCTGTGGATCGACGCCGCCGCCGACAGCGCTTCCAGCCCGCGCCTGCAAGCCAGCCTGGCCGATGCCGATGGCCTGCGGCACTGGCCCCTGGCCGGCAGCGGCGCCCGCGCCCTGCTGCCCGCCGAGCGCAGCGCGCTGCGCGTGCAGGCCAGCCCGGCGGCTGCCGCCGCCGCCGAGGCCTGGCTAGACCAGCCGGTGCAGGTGCTGGGCCGGGTCGAGCAGGCCCGCGAGGCCCTGGCCTCGCCGTGGAACCTGCGCCAGTTCGACCTGGCCCTGCGCCACCGCGGCCTGGCGCGGCTGCGCGAGGCCGGCCTGCGCTTCCTGCGCGAACCGCTGTGGCGGCCCTTGCGCTGGGGCCTGGTCGCCTTATTGCTGGTGCAGGCCCTGGGCCTGCAACTCGGCGCCTGGCAGTTGCAGCGCGCCCTGGCTGCCGACCGCGCCGAGATGACGCGCCTGCTGCGCGAGAGCTTCCCGCAACTGCGCGTGGTGCTGGACGCGCCGCGCCAGATGCAGACCGAGACCGCGCGCCTGCGCCATGCCGCCGGCGAGGCCGGCGAAGCCGATCTGGAAACCGCCCTGGCCGCCCTGGCCAGCGCCTGGCCCGAGGGCCTGAAAGCCGAGGCCTTGAGCTACGAGAACCGCCAGCTCCGCATCGACGCGACCGGCCTGCGCCCGCCCGCCATCGAGCTGCTGCGCGCCAGCCTGGCCCCGGCCGGCTGGCAGCTTGACGGCGAGGCCGGCCGCCTGGCCCTGCGGCGCGCTGCGGCCCTGGCCCCGGCCCGGCTTGCGGAGGCCCGGCCATGAGCAAGACCGAACTGCAAGCCGCGCTGCGTGCCCGCTGGGCCGGGCTCAAGCCCAGCGAGCGCCAGGGCCTGGCCGCGGCCGCGGCGCTGCTGCTGGCCCTGCTGCTGTGGAGCTTGTGGCTTCAGCCCCTGCTGCGCACGCTGCGCGAGGCGCCACCGCAGCGCGCCGTGCTGGCCAGCCAGTTGCAGCAGATGCGCCAGCTCGCCACCGAGGTGCGCAGCCTGCGCGAACGCCCGCCGCTGGCCCCCGCCCAGGCGGAAGCCGCGCTGCAGGCCGCCACCGCCGCGCTCGGCGCCGGCAACCGCGTGCAATTGCAGGGCGAGCGGGCCGTCGTCACGCTGCAAGGCGTGTCCGGCGAGGCCCTGCTGGGCTGGCTGCGCGAGCTGCGCGCCGGTGCGCGCGCCCTGCCGGTCGAGCTGAAGCTGCGCCGCCAGGGCGAGCTCTACAGCGGCAGCGCCGTGATCGCGCTGGCGCCCGCCCCCTGAACGCGCCGCGCCCCCGGACCATGGCCCGCCTGCGCCGCCCCCCCGCACTGCCCGCCCGCGCCATGCGCCCGGCCGGGCCGCCGGCCGAGCACGGCAGCAGCCGCCCGGCGCGGCGCTGGGGCCTGGCGGGTGCGCTGCTTGGCGGCCTGCTGGCGGGCCTCGCCCTGGCCCCGGCGGCCTGGCTGGGCGATGCGGTGGCAGCGGCCAGCGGCGAGCATCTGCGCCTGGACGCGCCCGCAGGCACCGTCTGGCAGGGCAGCGCCGTGCCGGTGCTGAGCGGCGGCCCCGGCAGCCGCGATGCCCTGGCCCTGCCCGACCGCCTGCACTGGCGCCTGGGCTGGTCGGGCGGGCCGGTGCTGGACCTGGCCCAGGCCTGCTGCATTGAAGCCGGCACCCGGCTGCGCGTGCAGGCCGGTTGGGGCCGGCTGCACCTGGGCCTGGAACCGCCACAGGCCCTGGCGGCTGAAACCGCGCCCGAGCTGGCCCGCTGGCCGGCCGCCTGGCTGAGCGGCCTGGGCACGCCCTGGAACACCCTGCAGGCCGGCGGCCGGCTCAGCTTGCGCAGCCAGGGCCTGGGCCTGGGCTGGACGCGGGCCGGCTGGCAGCTCGACGGCGTGGCCGTGCTCGGCTTGCAGGATCTCTCGGCCCGGCTCAGCCCGCTGCCGCGCCTAGGCAGCTACGAGCTGCAACTGGCCGGCGAAGGCCCGGGCCGCGCGCGACTCAGCCTGTCGACGCGCGACGGCGCGCTGCAACTGCGCGGCGACGGCCAACTCAGCGCGCGCGGCCTGCGCTTTCGTGGCGAGGCCGAGGCCGCGCCGGGCGAGGAAGCCGCGCTCGCCAACCTGCTGAACATCATCGGACGGCGCCAGGGTGCGCGGTCCGTCCTTGCGATCGGATGACCATGACGCTGCGTGAGCTGCGGTGCGCCAGGCGCACTTCCCCCCCGATGGACCGGCCGGCCCGGCCGCTGGCGCTGCTGCTGGCGCTGGCCCTGGGCCTGCCCGTGCTGCCGGCCTCGGCCCAGGCCCCGGCCGACCGGACCCCGGCGGCCCGGCGCACGGCCGCGCCGGTGACGCTGAACTTCGTCAATGCCGAGATCGAGGGCGTGGCCCGGGCCGTGGGCGCGATCCTGAACAAGCCCATCGTCGTCGACCCGCGGGTGCGCGGCACGATCACGCTGTTCAACGAGACGCCGGTGCCGCCGCAGGAGGCCTATCGCAACTTCCTGGCCGCGCTGCGCGGCCTGGGCTTCACGGTGGTCGAGGTGGCCGGCCTGCTCAAGGTGGTGCCCGAAGCCGATGCCAAGTTGCAGACCGGCACCGTGGCGGTGGAAGACACCGAACGCCGCGGCGACCAGGTGCTCACCCAGATCTTCCGCCTTCAGCACGAAAGCGCGGCCAGCCTGGTGCCGGTGCTGCGTCCGCTGATCAGCCCCAACAACACCATCAATGCCAATGCCGGCAACAACACCCTGGTGGTGACGGACTATGCCGACAACCTGAAGCGCCTCGGCCAGATCATTGCCGCGCTGGACCTGCCGCAATCGGCCGAGATCGAGATCATTCCCCTGCAACATGCCGTGGCGGCCGACCTGGCGCCCATCGTGCAGCGCCTGTCCGACGGCGGCAGCAGCGGCGGCCAGTCGACGCCGCCCGGCGTGCCGGTGCCCGGCGGCAGCGGCAGCAGCGGGGTGTCGGTGATCGCCGACCCGCGCGGCAATGCCCTGCTGGTGCGCGCCGGCCAGCGCGGCCGCATGAGCGCAGTGCGGGCGCTGGTGGCCCAGCTTGACCGGCCGGGCCGCAGCGGCATGGCCGGCAGCGGCATCCATGTGGTCTACCTGAAGAATGCCGACGCGACCCGCCTGGCCCAGGTGCTGCGCGCGGCCTTCAGTGCCGCCGGCAGCGGCAGCGGCAGCAGCGGGGGTGCCGGCGGCGTGCTGGCCGCCCTGAGCGGCGGCGGCGGCACGTCCAGCAGCAGCAGCGGTGGCCTGGGCAGCTCGGGCAGCAGCAGCGGCAGTTCGGGCAGCAGCGTGGCCGCGCCGCAGACCACCCAGCCGGTGAATGCCGCGGCCGCGCCCTCGACCGGCGGCTTCATCCAGGCCGACCCGGCAACGAATGCGCTGATCATCACCGCGCCCGAGCCGCTCTACCGCGAGCTGCGGGCGGTGATCGAGCAGCTCGATGCGCGCCGTGCGCAGGTCTTCGTCGAGACCATGCTGGTCGAGGTCAATGCCAACAAGGCGGCCGACCTGGGCTTCCAGTTCCAGGGCCTGCTGGGCGGCGGCGACAACGTGCGCGTCTTTGCCGGCACCAATTTCGGCAGCGGCGGCAACAACCTGCTGAACCTATCGATCGCCGGGGCGACCGGCGCCGTCAGCGGCACCACCCTGCCCTCGGCCGGCCTGAATGCCGGCCTGCTCAAGCGCTATGGCGACGTGATCACGCTGGGCGCGCTCGCGCGCTTCCTGCAGACCGAGGCCGACGGCAACATCCTCTCGACGCCCAACCTGGTCACGCTGGACAACGAGGAGGCCAAGATCGTCGTCGGCCAGAACGTGCCCTTCGTGACCGGCTCCTTCACCAACGGCAACAACGGCGCGACCAATCCCTTCCAGACCATCGAGCGGCGCGATGTCGGCATCACCCTGCGGGTGCGGCCGCAGATCGGCGAGAACGGCACGGTGCGCATGGTCATCTACCAGGAGTCGTCGAGCGTGGTGAACCAGAACGTCTCGCAGGGCGTGGCCGATGCCACCGCCGGCCTGGTGACGAACAAGCGCTCGATCGAATCGACCGTGGTCGTCAACGATGGCGACATCCTGGTCATGGGCGGCCTGATGCAGGAGCAGTTCCAGGATAACTCCAGCAAGGTGCCCGGCCTGGGCAATCTGCCGGGCATCGGCGCCCTCTTCCGCAGCGACAACCGCACCCGCACCAAGAGCAATCTGATGGTCTTCCTGCGGCCGGTGGTGATGCGCGATGCCGAGGCCGCCAATGCCCTGAGCCTGGGCCGCTACGACCTCATCCGCGCCCAGCAGCAGGCCACCCAGCCGCCGCAGCGGCCGGGCCTGGATGTGGGCGACGCGCCGCAGCTTCCGCCCCTGCCCGGCACGGTGCCGGCCGGTGCCGCGGGCCCGGCCAGCGCCCCGGCGCCGGTCGAGCCTGCCCGCTGAGGCCGCCGCCATGGCCATGCGCCACCCCCTGCCCTATGCCTTCGCCAAGGCCCACACCCTGCTGCTGGAGGACGACGGCCAGCAGCTCGTGCTGCACTGCGGCCCGGCGCCCGCGCCGGCGGCGCTGGGCGAGCTGAACCGCCTGTTCGAGATCGACCGCATCGAGACCACGCCCGCCGAGGCCCTGGCCCTGCGCATCGCCCGCGCCTACGCCGGCGGCGAATCGAGCGCGGCGGCCGTCGTCGGCGAGGTGGAAAGCGCCGTCGACCTGTCGCGCCTGATGCAGGACCTGCCGGCGGTCGAGGACTTGCTGGAAGCCGCCAACGACGCGCCCATCATCCGCATGCTCAATGCCCTGCTGACGCAGGCCGCCAAGGACGGCGCGAGCGACATCCACATCGAGCCCTACGAGCGCAGCAGCGCGGTGCGCTTCCGGGTCGACGGCACGCTGCGCGAGGTGGTGCAGCCCAACAAAGCCCTGCACGGCGCGCTGATCAGCCGGCTGAAGATCATGGCCGAGCTCGATATCGCCGAGAAACGCCTGCCGCAGGACGGCCGCATCAGCCTGCGCATCGGCGGCCGGGCGATCGACGTGCGCGTCTCCACCCTGCCCAGCGCGCACGGCGAACGCGCGGTGCTGCGCCTGCTCGACAAGGGCGACAGCAGCCGCTACTCGCTCGAATCCCTGGGCATGGCCGGCGAGACGCTGGAGGACTTCAAGCGCCTGGTCGCGCAGCCGCACGGCATCGTGCTGGTCACCGGCCCGACCGGCTCGGGCAAGACGACCACGCTCTACGCGGCCCTGGGCCAGATCGACACCGCCACCACCAATGTGCTGACGGTGGAGGACCCGATCGAGTACGAGCTGCCCGGCATCGGCCAGACCCAGGTCCATCCCAAGATCGACCTGACCTTCGCCAAGGCCCTGCGCGCCATCCTGCGCCAGGATCCGGACGTGATCATGATCGGCGAGATCCGCGACCACGAGACCGCGCAGATCGCCGTGCAGGCCAGCCTGACCGGCCACCTGGTGCTGGCCACCCTGCACACCAACGACGCGCCCTCGGCCGTGACCCGGCTGGTCGACATGGGCATCGAGCCCTTCCTGCTCAGCTCCAGCCTGCTCGGCGTGCTGGCCCAGCGCCTGGTCCGCAAGCTCTGCCCCGACTGCCGCCGCCTGGGCGAGGACGGCCGCTGGCATCCCGTCGGCTGCCCGGCCTGCGGCCACACCGGCTACCGCGGCCGCACCGGCGTCTACGAGCTGATGACCGTCACCCCGGCCGTGCAGGCCCTGGTGCACGAACGGGCGGCCGAATCCGAGATCGCGGCAGCCGCCCGGGCCAGCGGCCTGCGCAGCATGCGCGAGGACGGCGAACGCCTCGTCGCCGAAGGCCAGACCGCGCTGGAAGAGCTGCTGCGCGTCACGCGCGACTGAGAAGGTGTGAACGGACCCACCATGCCCGCTCATGCCGCCCGGAGCCGCCCCCTCGGCGTTGCAAATGCTCGCCGTAGCACGGGCTACGGCTGCGCTTTGCGCCTTGATGGGACGGCTCCGGGCGACCTGCTCGGACACGGCCGGTCCATTCACACCTTCTGAGCCCGCGGCCATGCACTACGAGCACCTGATCCAGGTCACCGACCCGGCCGACCCGCGCATCGAGCCCATGGACCGCGACGCGCTGTGGCGCGGCCTGCTGGCCCGCGTCTACGCCCCCGAGCGCTTCCCCTTCGGCCCCGACGACTGCCGCACCGAAGCCCTGGACGGCAGCACCCGCCCCGAGGACGCGACCCGGCTGCGCCGCGAGCTGCACTACGGCGAGCTGCGCCTGGTCGACGAGGTGACGATCCAGGCCGGCGCCAGCCTGCGCTTCCAGCCCGAGCGGCGCGAGGGCATGCCCGCCATCGTGCTGAGCCTGCGCATCGAGGAACCGCAGCCCGGCCTGCTCTGCCTGCGCTTCGTCTACGCCTCGCCAGCCGAAACCGACGATCCCGAGACCGATGGCCTGCGCCAGCAGGCCTGGCTGGCCGCCGACCGCGACATGGTGCGCACCCTGCGCACCTGGCAGGCGCAGGGGCGGCTCTAGCCCGTCGAAGGCGCCGCTCAGGGCGCCACCGGCTCCACCCCGAACACCGCCGCCAGCCCGGTGAAGCTGGCGAAGGCCAGCACGGTGCTGGCCAGGATGATGCGGGCCACGCGGCCGTTGTCGGCGCCGTGGCGTTCGGCCAGCAGCGAGGCATTACTGGCCGAGGGCAGGGCCGCGGCCAGGGTCAGCACCATCAGGGTGAAGGCCTCCAGCGGCCAGCCCGCGGCGGCCAGGGCCAGGCCGCCGCCGAACATCAGCGCGGGATGGACGAAGAGCTTGATCGCGGCGATCGGCAGCACCTCGGCCGGCGGGGTGCGCTTGTGGGCATGGAGGCCGCTGCGCCACAGCACGGCGCCGATGGTGAAGAGCGCCACGGGGGTGGCGGCGCCGCCGAGCAGTTCGACGATGCGGGCCGCGGGCGCGGGCAGTGCCCAGCCCATGGCCGAGAACAGCGCGCCCAGCGCGATCGCCCAGGGCTGCGGGTTCTTCAGCGGCCCGGCCATCAGGGTGCGCAGGCGCTGCGCCCAGGGCAGGTGGCCGCTGCCCTGCATCTGCGCCAGGGCCAGGCAGACGCCGCTGATGATGAACATGTCGGCCAGCAAGGTGACCATCATGGGCGCGGCGGCGGCCGGCCCGAGCAGGGCCACCATCAGCGGCATGCCCATGAAGCCGGTGTTGGGGAAGGCGGCGACGAAGGCACCGAAGGCCGCGTCCTTCCAGCCCAGGCGGCGGCCGATCCAGCCGCGCCGGCTCATCAGCGCAGTGAGCGCGACGATGAGCAGGCCGCAGGCGGTGTAGAGCAGCAGGGCGCGCGGGTTGAAGACCGCCTCGACCGGCGAGGCCGCGCCGAAGCGGAACAGCATGCAGGGCAGCGCAAAGAACAGCACGAAGGCGTTCAGCCCCGGGATGGCCGCTTCCGGCAGCACGCGGAAGCGGCCGGCCAGCCAGCCGCACAGCACCAGGGCGAAGAAGGGCAGGGTGACGGCGAGGAGCGGCGGCATGTCAGCGGCGGCGCTGCATGGCCTCGATCACGGCCTGGTAGCGCGGCGCGGGGACGGGGCCGGCCGGATCCTGGTCGACCCGTTCGAGCAGGCTGAAGAGGCCGAAGCGGGTGGTGTTGGCCTTGAGCGGTGCGATGAAGCCGAAGTGCATCAGCCAGAGCGGCTCGGGGCCGCGGGCCATCTCCTGCTGCATGAAGTCGAACCACTCGCGGTAGAGCTGGCCCATCTCGGGCGAGCGCATGGCATCGACCAAGGCCTCGCGGTAGCGCGGCCCGGCGCGGCCGCTGCCGTCGCCAGCATAGGCGTCGTAGCCGTGGGGCTGGGGGGTCAGGTGCTGGCCGCCCTCGTAGTAAAGGACGGGCAGGCCCAGGGGCTTGGCAACGCGCTCGTGCAGCTTGCGCAGCCAGTCCTTGTCGCGCTCCCAACTGCCGCGCACGGCGGCGGCGATGTCGGCGACGGTGGCTTTCTCGCCCAGGCGGTCGAGCGAGCCGTCGCGACGCACGCCGGCCTCGACCGAGCCGACGAAATCGGACTTGAGGGAGAAGTACCAGGAGGCGGTCATCGCATCGAAGCTGCCGGGCCGCAGGCCTTCGAGCACGCGCTTGCTCTGGTTGAAGGAAGCCGTCTGGCCGCCCGCGACGCGGATCAGGCGGCCGGGGCGCTGGGCGCCGTAGACCTCGGTCCACAGGTCGAGGCAGCGCTGCACATGCCCGGTCATGCGCTCGGGCCACTGGCTGCCGGCCAGCGGGTTGGCGCGCAGCGCATGGGCGCTGGCCTCGCCATGCTTGCCCAGCCACTTGGTCTGGCCAAAGGCCCAGTTCCAGGTCTCGTTGCTGTACTCGACGACCAGCTTGCGCTCGCGGTTCAGGCCGTCGCGGAACAGCGCCGCCATGTGGCGGATGTAGCCGGGGCTGGCACGGTGCGGCACATTGACCCAGCCGTCGAGCCCGGCCGCATTCATCAGCCGGATCATGACTTCGTAGGGCACGCCGCGGCCATCGGCCCAGGTGTAATGGCCCGGCGTCTGGCGGCGGTCGGCGTCGAAGAGTTCGGGCTGGTCCCAATCCCCGCGGCCCTTCTGGCCCCAGTTGTTGGTGGCGCCCCAGTCCATGAAGCGCACCGAATCGAAGGGCTTGAGCGCGCGCAGGAAGGCCGGATTGAAGGGCTGCTCGCGGTGGCTGGCTTCGTGGCCGGGCATCAGCACGCGCAGATCGCGCAGCGGGTCCTCGGGCTTGGATCGGATGAGGTGCAGCACCAGCGGCGCATTGGGGGCGTCCAGGCCCAGCTCGAAAGTCCAGCGGCCCGGGCCTTCGCGTTTCAGCGACTTGGCCCCTTGCAGGAAGCGGATCTCGCCCTGGCCGGCATGCAGCACGGTGTAGCGACCGGTCGGCCAGAGCGAGGCATTGGTCCAGATCGTCTGCACCCAGACCGGCTTGCCATCGACCGTCTGCGGCAGGCCGATGGGGTAGCCATCGGCATCGCAGCGCAGGCGGGCGGCATGGCCGGTGTCCCAGGTGCCGGAGCCGTCGCGGGTCGACCAGGGCCGGGCGATGCGCATCAGGTCGACGAAGGGCAGCTCGGACGACCAGTCGTTGATCAAGCCCAGGTTCACGCCGATGCGGAAGACCGGCCGGCCCGCGCCGCCGGCGGCGGAGGGGGCCAGGGACGCGGGCGTCGCCGGCCCGGCAGCGGCCGGCAGGCTGGCGGCCCCACCCAGGGCCAGGCTGCCGCCGATCCAGTCGCGTCGTGTCCAGCCCTTCTGACTCGTGTTTCTCATGTCTGCCTCTGCGGTTTCGCACGGCCCACTGTACGTGCGAGCCCGAACGGCACCCGGCTAGGATGCCCAGCTTTGCGCGCCCGCAACGGGCGCCGAGGCCCCGCCCCGATGTCCGAAGCCCCTGCCCTCAACCTGGCCCAGATGCAGGCCGTGCATCACCTCGGCGGCCCCTGCCTGGTGCTGGCGGGTGCCGGCTCGGGCAAGACGCGGGTGATCACGCACAAGATCCAGCGCCTGCTGCAGGCGGGGCTGGCGCCCTCGCAGATCGCGGCCATCACCTTCACCAACAAGGCCGCGCAGGAGATGCGCGAGCGCGCCAAGGCCCTGGTCGGCGGCCGGGCGGCCAAGGAGCTGGTGATCGCCACCTTCCATTCGCTGGGCGTGCGCATGCTGCGCGAGGACGGCCAGGCCCTGGGCCTGAAACCGGCCTTCTCCATCCTCGACAGCGACGATGTGCTGGGCCAGATGCGCGAGGCCGGCGGCACCACCGATGCCAAGACCGCCCGCCACTGGCAGTGGACGATCAGCCTGTGGAAGAACCAGGGCCTGACGCCCGAACAGGGCCTGGCCGCCGCAGCCGACGAGGACGAGCGCGTGGCCGCCATCGTCTGGGGCAAGTACCAGGAACGGCTGCAGGCCTACCAGGCGGTGGACTTCGACGACCTGATCGGCCTGCCGGTGGCGCTGCTGGAGAAGAACCCCAGCGTGCGCGAGAAATGGCAGCGCAGCCTGCGCCATGTGCTGGTCGACGAGTACCAGGACACCAATGCCCAGCAGTACCAGTTGCTGAAGATGCTGGTCGGCGGCGGCGATGGCAAGCCCTCGGCGCGGCCGGCCCTGTTCACCGCGGTGGGCGACGACGACCAGAGCATCTACGGCTGGCGCGGCGCGACCATCGACAACCTCAAGCGCCTGCCGCTGGACTACCCCGAGCTGACCGTCATCCCGCTGGAGCAGAACTACCGCTCGACCAGCGCCATCCTGCGCGCGGCCAATGCGGTGATCGCGGCCAACCCGAAGATCTTCGAGAAGAAGCTGTGGAGCGACCTGGGCGAAGGCGAGCCGGTGCGCGTGCAGCCCTGCGACGGCGAGGAGCATGAGGCCGAGCGCGCCGTGGCCCGCATCCAGAGCCTGCGCGCCGGCGCCAGCACGGCCGGCGGCGGCCAGGCCTGGAAGGACTTCGCCATCCTCTACCGCGCCAACCACCAGGCCCGGGCGATCGAGCAAAAGCTGCGCGCCGCGCAGATTCCCTACAAGGTCTCGGGCGGCCAGAGCTATTTCGACCGCGCCGAGATCAAGGACCTCTGCGCCTGGCTGCGCCTGCTGGTCAACCCGGACGACGACCCCGCCTTCCTGCGCGCCGTGACCACGCCCAAGCGCGGCATCGGCCACCAGACCCTGGGCGCCCTGGGCGAGTTCGCGGGGCGCTGGAAGGTCTCGATGTTCGAAGCCCTGTTCGCCGACAGCCTGGAAGCCACGCTCAGCAAGAAGGCCGTCGGCTCGCTGCACGAGTTCGGCCGCTATGTGAACGACCTGGCGCACCGCGCCGGCCACACCGCCGGCGCCGAGGATGCCAAGGTGCTGCTCATGGGCTGGCTGAGCGACATCGGCTACGAGCAGCACCTGCGCGACCACGAGGAGAGCGAGAAGCTGGCCACCGCCCGCTGGGGGAATGTGCTGGACTTCGTCGATTGGATCGCCAAGCGCTGCGGCGGCGAGATCGACGCCACCGGCGGCGCCACCTTCGAGACCGAGCGCAAGACGGTGCTCGAAGTCGCGCAGACCATCAGCGTGATCCTGAGCCTGGCCGAGCGCGGCGACGACCAGGACGTGGTCACCCTGTCCACCCTGCATGCGGCCAAGGGCCTGGAGTGGCCGCATGTGATTCTGGCCGGCGTGAACGAGGGTCTGCTGCCCTTCCGCAGCGAGGAGACCGAGGGCGTGGACGCCGCCGACATGGCGCAGCGCATCGAGGAGGAACGGCGTCTGATGTATGTGGGCATCACCCGCGCGCGCCGCACCCTGCTGGTGAGCTGGCTCACCCGGCGCAAGCGCGGGCGGGACATGGTCAAGGGCAGCCCGAGTCGCTTCATCGGCGAGATGAAGCTCGACGAGGCGACCACCAAGGAAGACCCACGCGAGAAGCTCAAGGCCCTGCGCGCGGAATTCGCGGCGCGGGCCGCGGCGGCGCCGAAACCGGCGGCTTGAGCGCCGGGGCGGGCTGGCCCCGGTCTCGCACTCACCCTCGCTCCCGCCCCCTGCGGCTCCTGCGGGCGCGGCGGCTGCGGCTCAGGGCGCCGGGCAGTCCGGCGCGGTGTCGGGCAGGCGGTGCAGGGTGAAGACGCCGCCGCCGTCCAGGTCGCGGTAGCGGTGGTGGCGCGGGCCGAGCTCGACGATCTCAGTGCAGTAGCGCGCGCCGGGCGGCAACCAGAACGCGCCCTCGGCGCGCAGCACCCGGTAGCACATGCGCCGGCCCGCCATCTCCACCTGGCCCAGGCCGTCGAAGGCCTGGCGGCTGTCGGGCGTGCGGCCGCACATGCGCAAGCGGCCGTCCGGCGTGAAGCGGTCGTGCGCCCAGCAACTGCGGCCGCCGTCCTCGCTGTTGCACCACAGGCCCTGCAGCGCGGCCTGCAAGGCCGGCCCTTCGGGCATGGGGGGCGTGAGGGCGCAGGCGGACAGCAGCGCAAGCAGCGGGACGACCCGCGCGACCCGGCCGAACCGCGCCGGGCCGCGGGGCCGGCGCGCGGCGCCGATCGGTGAGGCGAAGAACCGCTTCATGGCAAGGACGCCTCGCTCGGGCAAGGGCCGTGGCGCTGGCGGAAATCGCGCGGGCGCTCGGCGGCCGGATCGGCGAAGAGCCCGCGCCGCGCGACACGGGCGGCGGCTTCCTCGCGGGCATAGGGGCCGGGATCGTCGCGGTAGCGGGCCGACCAGGCATGGCCCTCGCGCACCAGGCGCGCGCCCAGGTCCTCGCCCGCCAACTGCAAGCTGACCAGCGGGCGACCGTAGGCATCCTGCGCGCCGCGGTCCACCCGCACGCGCCGCTTCAGCACCCAGCCGGCGAGGGCTGCGCGGGCGGCCTCGCCATGCGGCTGGCAGCGCTCGGGCGCATCCAGGCCGACCAAGCGCAGCTTGATCGGCCGGCCGCGGCGGCCGTCCTCGCGCTGCGGCGCCAGCCAGAGCGTGTCGCCGTCACTGACGCGGGTGACCCAGCCGTCGAGCACCTCGGCCCGTGCCGCGAGCGACGCGGCCGCGAGGAGCAGCCCGGCCATCAGCCCCCGCGGCAGCGCGCCACTCAGGCCCGGCCCGACCACCACCACCCCAAAGCCAGGCCGCCCAGCAGCAGCCAGATCAGCACGATGAAGACGGCACCCGCCCGCCACTTTGGCGCCCGCGCGTTGCGGCTGTCGGCCTCCTGCTGGGCTTCGGTCAGGCAGGCCTGCCAGAGCGGCTTGGGCGCCAGAGCCACGGCCAGGGCCAGGCCCAGGGGCAGCAGCAGCAGTTCGTCGAGCAGGCCGAGCACGGGGATGAAGTCGGGGATCAGGTCGATGGGGCTCAGCGCATAAAGCAGCACCAGGCCGGCAACGGCCTTGGACGGCCAGGGCGTGTCGGCATGCCGCAACAGCTTCCACAGCGCGAAGACGCGGATCTTGAGGGCGCGGCGGGCCGCCGGGCCGGCCAGGGCGGTGAACCAGGACATGCCCAAAGTATGGCCGCCGAAGCGGGCCGAAGCCCCCTGCGCCCCCGCCGGCTCCGGGCGGAAAGCTGCCTGCCGGAGGCCCGATCCGGCTACATTTGAGGGGTGGACAGGCCGCTGGCCTTTGCCGACCGAGGGTCGGCCTTCTTGCTGCCCCCGACCTGCTCCGTTTCAGCCTGACCGCGAAAGCTTGTCGCGGTCTTTTGTTTTGGGGTGGGCTCCGTGCCCCCCGAGGAGCTCGGTGGATGAGTAAAGAAGACCTGATCGAAATGAACGGCAAGGTGGACGAGGTGCTGCCGGACGCGCGCTACCGCGTCACGCTGGAAGGCGGCGCCCAGTTGATCGCCTATGCGGCGGGCAAGATGCGCAAGCACAGCATCCGCATCCTGGCCGGCGACAGCGTCTCGCTCGAACTCTCGCCCTACGACCTGACCAAGGGCCGGATCACTTTCCGTCACCTGGAGCCGCGGAGCGGCGGCGGGGGCGGCGGCGGCCCGCGCCGGACTTTCCGCCGCTGATTGCGTTCTCGGACGCGAGGCCCAGGGCCGCCAGGCCCTCGGCGCGCGTTGTGTCCGGTTCGCCGAGCGCCCGCAGCATCCGGTCCAGCCGCTGGGCCAGTTGCTCGGTGCTCAACCGCTCGCGCAGTCGTTCGACGCGCAGCGGCAGGCTGAAGGGGCTGGGCCCGTCCAGGGCCACCCGCTCAAGCCGGAGGCCCTGCATGCGTTGCAGCGTGGCCCGCAGACGCCCCAGGTCCAGCTCCTGCGCCAGCACCTCCGCCTCGGCTTGGCCGAGCAGGCGGTTGCCGGCATCGTGCTTGCGGAAGACCTCGTAGAAGAGCTTGCTGGAGGCCTGGAGCTGCCGGGTCGACTTCGGTGCGCCCGGGTAGCCGGTGAAGATCAGGCCGGCCACGCGGGCGATCTCGCGGAAGCGGCGTTGCGCCAGTTCGCCGGTGGCCAGGCTGGCCAGCACATCGTCGAGCAGGTCGGCGGTGGACCACAGCCGCCCCGGCGCCCCCGGGCCGCAGGCGGTGCCGATCGGCCCATCGGGCAGGCCGAGCGCGTCCAGGTCCGGCGGCTCGGCCGCAAGCAGCTCGAAGCCCAGGTCGTTGACGGCGAGGCTGAAGGTGTTGGGCTGCTCGCGCGCCCAGCGCCAGGCCAGCAGCGAGGCCAGGCCCAGGTGCACATGCCGCCCGGCAAAGGGGTAGATGCAAACATGGAAGCCCTCGGCCGTGCGCTCGTGCTCGACCAGCAGGGTGCTGGGCGTCGGCAGGCGGGAGCGCTGGACCTGGGTGGCCAGCATCGGCCAGGCGGCGCGCAGCTCGGGCTCGTCCAGGTCCGGCGGCGGCTGCTCGCGGCCGGGGGCCGCTTCCAGCGCGGGGCGCACCGATTCCAGCACCTCCAGCACCGCATCGGCCAGTTCGGTCGACAGCGGCATCTTGCCGCCCTGCCAGGTCGGCACGGTGCCGCTGCGGGCGGTGGCCGGGCGGACCAGCGCCCGCATCTCGTGCACCCGCACCAGCTCCAGCAGGCGACCGGCGAAGACAAAGGCATCGCCGGGCTGCAGCCGGGCGATGAAGCCCTCCTCGATGCTGCCGAGCGAGCCGCCCCCGCCCGCCGCGCGGCTGGCCCAGACGACCTGCATGGACGCGTCGCTGACGATGGTGCCGATGGCCATGCGGTGGCGGCGCGCGATGCCGCGGTCCGGCACGCTGGCGCGCAGGCTGCCGTCGGCCGCAGGGCCGACGCGCAGGCGGTGGTACTCCGGGTAGGCGCCCAGGCTGGCGCCGCCGTGCTCGACGAAATCCAGCGCCCAGCGAAAGGCCTCCAGGCCGAGCGAGCGGTAGGCCGGCGCGCGGCGCACTTCCTCGAACAGGGCCGGCGCATCGTGGGCGCCGGGCAGGCCGGGCCGCGGCTCGACCGGGAAGCCGCCGCCGAGCGCGACGGTGACCAGGTGCTGCACCAGCACGTCCAGCGGCGCCTCGGGGCCATGGCGCGGCTCGATGCGGCCGGCCTGCACGGCACGCCGCGCGGCCACGGCTTCCAGCAGCTCCAGGGTGTTGGTGGGCACCAGGGTCAGGCGGCTGGGCCGGCCCGGCGCATGGCCGCTGCGACCGGCGCGCTGCAAGAGGCGGGCAATGCCCTTGGCTGAGCCGATCTGCAGCACGCGCTCGACCGGCAGGAAGTCCACCCCCAGGTCCAGTGAGGCGGTGGCGACCACGGCCTTCAGGCTGCCCTCCTTGAGCCCCGCCTCGACCCAGGCCCGCACGGCGGGATCGAGCGATCCATGGTGCAGCGCGACCAGGCCGGCCCAGTCCGGCCGGGCCTCCAGCAGGAGCTGATACCAGATCTCGGCCTGCGAGCGGGTGTTGGTGAAGACCAGGGCGGTGCCGGCGCCCTCCAGTTCAGCGACCAGCGGCGCCAACATCTGCCGGCCCAGGTGGCCGGCCCAACTGAAGCGGCCGGGCCGGGCGGGCAGCAGGGTGTCGATGCGCAGGGTCTTGTCGATGCGGCCCTGCACCAGCACGGGCTGCGGGGCGCCGGACGGTGCCTCGGCGCCCTCACCCAGGGGCTGCGGCGGCGCGCCGAGCAGGGTCTCGCCCGCGCCGGCCAGATTGCCCAGGGTGGCCGACAGGCCCCAGACCAGCAGGCCCGGGTTCCAGCCGCGCAGCCGGGCCAGGGCGAGCTGAAGCTGCACGCCGCGCTTGCTGGCGATCAGCTCATGCCATTCGTCGGCGATCAGCACATCGACGCCGGCCAGCTCCTCGGCCGCATGCTCGCGGGCCAGCATCAGGCTGAGCGATTCGGGCGTGGTGACGAGCACGCTGGGCCAGCGGCGGTCCTGGCGCGCGCGCTCGGCGGCCGGCGTGTCGCCGCTGCGCAGGCCGGCCGTCCAGGCCGGGGCCAGATCGGCCAGCGGCGCCTGCAGCGCGCGCAGGGTGTCGGCCGCCAGCGCCCGCATGGGCGTGACCCAGATCAGCTTCAGCGGCGGCGCAGCGCGGGCCGCCAGCAGGCCCTGGCGCGCCGCGCGGGCCAGGGCGCCCAGGGCCACTGCATAGGTCTTGCCCGAGCCGGTGCTGGCATGTAGCAGGCCGCTGCGGCCGTCGGCCATCGCCGCCCAGACCTGGCGCTGGAAGGCGAAGGGCTGCCAACCGCGGGCCGCGAACCAGGCTTCGCCGGGCAAGGCCTCTTGCGCGGGTGGCGCTGGCTGTGGCGCCGCCGTGACTGCGGCTGCGGCTGGGGTTGACGGTGCGGGTGAGCGCGGCATGGGGCCGGCAGGCTAGCAGCCGCCGCGCCTGGCCCGCCGAGCCGGGGCTTTGGGCGGGGCGGGCGGGGCCGGGCGCGCAGGCACCGCAGCAAGCCACAGGCCGATCCGTGCCGGTGGTCGCGCGGCGCAAGCACCGGGCACGCCCCCTGCGTGCGGGGCGGATCGGCCCCATGGGGCGCTTACCATCCGCGCGCTTCCGACTCCCGTCCACCATGCCCCTCGATTCCGCCCTGCCCTCTTTCGTGCCCGCTGGCGCGCCGGCCGACCTGACGGTGGCCCTGGTGAGCTACCGCTCGCTGAGCTTTTTGCCGCGCTGCTTCGAGACCCTGCGCGTCGCCAGCGCCGGCCTGCGGGTGCGGGTGGTGGTGGTCGACAACGCCAGCGGCGACGGCGGCCTCGAATGGCTGGCCACGCATGCGCCCGATGCCGTGGTGATCGCCAATGCCGACAACGTCGGCTTCGGCCGGGCCAACAACCAGGTGCTGCCGCTGCTGGGCGAGGAGCCGCTGCTGCTGCTCAACACCGATGCCTTCGTCGCCCCCGACAGCCTGCACGCCGCGCTGGCTGCGCTGGCGGCCGATCCGGCCCTGGGCCTGCTCGGCGTGCGCCTGGTCGACGAGAACGGGCTGCCGGCGCCAGCGGCCCGCCACTTTCCCGGCCTGGTCTCGGGCTTCGCCCAGAAGGTCGGGCTCAAGCGCGGCGACCCGCATGCCGACGAACTGGTTGCCGACCCGGCCACCACGCCCGGCGCGCCGGCCCTGCGCCCCTGCGACTGGGTGGTGGGCTGTTTCTACTTGGTGCGCGGCGCGGTGCTGCGGCAGGTCGGCCTGTTCGACCCGCGCTACTTCCTCTATTTCGAGGAAGTCGACCACTGCCTGCGCACCCGCCAGGCCGGCTGGCAGATCGCCTGCCTGGCCACCACCACGGTCGTCCACGTAGGCGGCGGCAGTGCGGCGCAGATGCCGGGCTTTGCCGCCGGGGCGCGGCAGGTCTCGGTGCTGCAAGTGGAAAGCGCCCTGCTCTACTGGCGCAAGCATGGCGGCCTGCTTGGCCTGATGACGGCCCTGGGCCTGGGCCTGCTGGCCGATGCGGTGCTGGCGCTCAAGGCCTGGGCCAAGGCCCGGCTCGGCCGGGGCGCGGCCGGCGATGCCGCCGTGCATGCCCGCAACGCCCGCCAGTGGTGGACGCTGGCCCGGGCGACCGGCTTCGGCACCCGGCCGACGCGCTGAGACCGGAAGCCGCGCCATGACCTTCGACCATCTCCGCGCCGACCTGCGCGCCCACCGGGGCGACTGGGGCGCCCAGGGCTTCTGGGCCCTGGCGGTCTACCGCTTCGGACGCTGGCGCTACACCGTGCGCTCGCCCTGGCTGCGCAAGCCGCTGTCCCTGGTCTACAAGCTGCTGTTCAAGCTGGTGCAGGTGCTGACCGGCATCGAGCTGCCCTGCGAGGCCGAGATCGGCCCCGGCTTCGTCATCGACCACAGCGGCGGCATCGTCATCAGCGGCTACGCCAAGTTCGGCGCGCACTGCCGCATCCGCAACGGCGTGGTGGTCGGTCTGGCCCGGGTGGACGAGCCCTGTGCGCCGGTCATCGGCGACCATGTCGACATCGGCACCGGCGCGGTGCTGCTGGGCCGCATCACCGTGGGCGACCACAGCCTGATCGGCGCGAATGCCGTGGTGGTGAAGGACGTGCCGCCCTGGTCGATCGCGGTCGGCGTGCCGGCCGTGGTGCGGCCGCGCAAGGACCGGCCGCAAGCTGCGGGTGCCGATCCGGCCAGCGCAAGCACCGGTCCGGCCGATCCCGCGGACCCGGAGACCTGAAGCCGCCGGCTCAGGCCGTCAGGATCCAGCCCTCCAGCGGGTCCACCGCTTCCGGCCAGCCATGGCGGGGCTGCCCGGTCGCCCAGGCCGCCTGCACCAGGCAGAGCACGGCATCGAGCCGGTCGCCGCTGGCATCGGCCACCAGGGCCTCGGCCTGGGCCGGGCTCAGCTTGAGCCGCAGGCCGAGGCGGCTGCGGCCCTGCTCCAGGGCATCGACCAGGTCCTTGCGGGCGATCAGGCGCTCGGGCGTCTGGCGGGCTGCGTCGTCGCTCTTGTAGCTGCGCGTGCCGATCAGCTCGCGGGCCAGCAGGCCGGGATAAGCCTCCAGGGCCAGACGCTGCGGGTCGCGGCCCGGCCCTTCGCACAGGCCCGGCAGACTCAGGCCGGCGGCCAGCAGGCGCGGCGCGCCGGCGTGCAGCATCCAGGCCACCGGCGGGTTGACCCATTTCATCGAGGGGCTGGAGCCGGCCGGCCGGTCGCAGGCGCGGTGGGCGAACTTGCCGCCCGCCGGGCGCGCATCGCACCAGGCCTTGAAGACCTCGCGGAGCGCCGCGCGCTCCATCCCCGCGTAGTGGGTGATCAGCGCAGGCCAGTCCTGCGGCCAGCCCAGGCTGTCGACCAGTTCGCGCGGCAGGCCGAAGGGCAGGTCGAAGCCGCCCAGCCAGGGGCCGGGCCGGGCCAGCAGGGCCTCGAAATCGTCCAGCGTCGGCAGGGCTTCCAGGCGATCGAGCCGCAGCACCGCGCCGGCCCGGCGGCCGTGGGCGACGGTGATGGGCTTGCGGCGGCTGGGCGCGCTGCTGAAGTCGACCCCGAGCAGCGGGCCGTCGAAGCCCGCGCTCATGGCCCGGGGCTCAGAAGGCGTGCCGCCACTTGGCCGACAGCAGCCAGCTGCGCGGGGCGCCCGGCTCGAAGAAGCGGCTGTTGCCCTCGTTGACGATCACGCTGCCGGCGTACTCGCGGCCGAACAGGTTGTCCACCCGGGCCAGCAGTTCGATGCGGCTGCGGCCGGCCAGCGGGATGGTGTGCTGCGCCCGCACGGCCACGGTCGACCAGGCGCCGGCGAAGTCGCTGTTCGCATCGTTCACCGCCACCTTATCGCGGAACTGGACTTCGGTGGCGAGCTCCGTGCGCTCGCTGGCCAGGGGCCGCCAGGCCAGCTCGGCAAAGGCGCTGCGCGGCGAGGTGCCGGCGATGCGGTTGCCGGCCACCACGCTGCCGACGCTGTCGTCGTAGGTGGCATGCAGCCAGGTCAGGGCCAGGGTGCTGCGCAGCTCGCGGTTGATCTGCCAGCCGGCGGCGATCTCGGCGCCGCGGCGGGTGGTGTCGCCAACGTTCTGGAAGACCGAGCGGCCGCCGGTGTTGCTGAGCACGCCGATCTCGTTCTCGGTCTTGGCCGAGAAGATCGCGGCATCCACGCTCAGGCCGGTGCCGGCCGGCCGCCACTTGGCGCCCAGCTCGACCTGGGTGCTCTCCTGCGCCTTCAACTCGCTGTTGAGGCCGCTGCCGGTGCTGCGGTAGGCCAGCTCATTGAGCGTCGGCGACTCGAAGCCCTGGCCGGCGCTGAGGTAGAGGTTGAGCGTGGGCGTGGCTCGGAACTGCAGGGCCGCCACCGGGTTGGTGTAACGATCGCTCGTCGAGCCCGAGTCGTCGCCGTTGCCCATCACGATGAAGCGGTCGCGCGAGCGGAAATCGACCTCGCCGCTGCGCAGGCCGAGGGTGGCCGTCCAGCGCTCGCTCAGGTCCAGCTCGCCCTGGGCATAGACATCGGTGGTGGTGACGCGGTTGGTCTCGTCGCGGCGCAATTCGCCCAGCACGCCGAGCTGCTGGGTGCCGCCGGTGCCGATGAAGTTGCGGAAGCCGCGACGGTCGTCCTCGGCCTCCTCGTGCGCGGCACCGACGACCAGGCTGGCGCGGCGCTCGCCGGCCAGCGTCCAGCGGAAGGCCAGGCGGGCATCGAGGCCAAAGTAGTCGCGCTCGAAATCGATCACGCCGCCGGGGCTGGTGGCCGCGGCCTGGGCCCCCGTGGGGATGGACTGGAACTGCCGCACCTCGCGCGTGCCGGTGTAGGCGGTGACGGCGCTTTCCTTCAGGGGGCCGGCGGCCTCGAAACGGTGGCGCCAGCTCGCGCCGATCTGGGTCTGCTCGACCGTCTTGCGGGTGTTGAAGCGGCTGGGCTGGCCGGGCGCGTCCTGCGGCAGGGCGATGGTGGCCGTCTGGTAGGGGTTGGCATCGAAGGCCGCGCGGGTGAGGCCCAGCGGGTCGTCGGCCGGCTGGTCGACATGGTTGAGCTGCACGACCACGGTGTCCTGCGCGCCGGTCCAGCCCAGGCGGATGTTGCCCAGGGTGCGCTCGGCCTCGCTCTGCGGGCGGAAGCCGTCGGTCTCGAACTTCGACACGCTGGCGCGCAGGTCGAAGCCGCGGCCCGGCGTGTCCGACAGCGGGGTCTGAAGGGTCGCGCGGACCTGGCGCACGCCGTCGTCGCCGACATCGCCGTCAAGCTGGAGGTAGCGCTCGCGCACCGGCGCGCTGAACAGCGAGATCACGCCGCCCGAGCTGTTGCCGTAGAGGGCGCTGAAGGGGCCGCGCAGCACCTCGATACGCTGCGCGCCGGCGAGATCGAAGTGCGAGACCTGGCCCGAGCCGTCGGGCATCGAGGCCGGGATGCCATCGGTGTACAGGCGGATGCCGCGCACGCCGAAGCTGGAGCGCGCGCCGAAGCCGCGCGAGTTGATCTGCAAGTCCTGCGCATAGTTGCTGCGGTTGGCCACCGTCAGGCCGGGCACGCGGGCCAGGGTCTCGGACAGATTGAGCAGCAGGCCGCCCTTCTTCAGCGTCTCGGCATCGACGATGTCGACCGAGTAGGGCGTGTCGAAGGCACGCTGCTCGAAGCCCTTGCCGCTGATGACCACCGTGGCCAGATCGGCCGCGGGTTCGGCGGTCTGGGCCTGGAGGCTCGCTGCGAACAGGGTGACGGCCAGCGCGACGGGCTGGCGGACGAAAGCAAGGTGGGCACGCATCGAAAGGTCTCCGGGTCGGTCGCAGGGCCTGAGGCTTCCGGAGGAAGCAGGCCGGCGGGCGCCGGGACTCTAGGGGCTCGGGGCGTGAGCCGCCTCCAGAAAATCTGCAATCGCACGGGGGGCGATGCGCGGAAGAGACGCCGGGCGACTGTGCTTGCCAGCCTTGCCCCACGCCCGGCCTTGCAAGGCCGGGCGCTTCGTCAGGCACGGACGGCGGCGCAGGCCGCCACCCGTGTCCCGACTCAGCCCGCTCGCCCGATGATGGACGCGGTAGCGATCAGCTCTTCCAGCAAGGCCATCGAGACCTTGCCCGAGACGCTGTAGGGATCGAGCTGCGGCTTCTCGCTGTACTTCAGCAGGATGGACGGGTTGATCTTGGCCAGGTTGACCTGGCCCATGGTCCAGCCGGCGAAGCGGCGCTCCGACACTTCCTCGTAGTGCAGCACCTCGACGCGGACATGGCGCGGGTCGCTGGCAATCGTGTTGTAGAGGGTGTTGACCGTGCCGCGGCCGCCTTCGAGCACCTGCATGAAGATGTCGCCGCCCCAGCACAGGATGCCGGTGATGCCCAGCGAGGGGTTGTGCACGCGCGACTGGGCCAGGATGGCGTCGACCGTGGCTTGCGTGACCGGCTCGCTCGCCCGGCTGGCGTAGAGCAGACGTACCAGCATCTCAGGCCTTCTTGTGGTTGACGAGCGAGAGGAATTCGCGCCGCAGGTTGGCGTCCTTCAGGAAGCTGCCGCGCATCACGCTGTTGATCATCTTGGAATCCATGTCCTTCACGCCGCGCCACTGCATGCAGAAGTGGTCGGCCTCCATCACGATGGCGAGGCCGTCGGGATTGATCTTGTCTTGCAGCAGGTCGGCCACCTGGGTGACAGCCTCTTCCTGGATCTGCGGCCGGCTCATGATCCATTCCGCCAGGCGGGCGTACTTGGACAGGCCGATCAGGTCCGAGTGCTCGTTGGGCATCACGCCGATCCAGACCCGGCCCATGATGGGACAGAAGTGGTGGCTGCATGCGCTGCGCACGGTGATCGGGCCGACGATCATCAGCTCGTTGAGGTGCTCGACGTTCGGGAACTCGGTCACCGGCGGCTGCGCCACGTAGCGACCACGGAAGACCTCGCCCAGGTACATCTTGGCCACGCGGCGCGCGGTGTCCTGGGTGTTGTGGTCGTTCTCGGTGTCGATCACCAGGCTTTCCAGCACGCCCTTCATCTTGCCGGCCACCTCGTCGAGCAGGCGCTCCAGCTCGCCGGGCTCGATGAAGCCGGCGATGTTGTCGTTGGCATGGAAGCGCTGGCGCGAGGCCTTGATGCGCTCGCGGATGCGCTGCGAGACGGGCACGCCGTCCTCGTCATCGGTCGCGGGGGGCAGGTCGGACATCAAGGGATGGGGTGCGTTCATCGAAGGGGCCTCGTCGAGTGCGGCATGGGGCCGCAGCGGGGCCTGGCGCGGGGGCCGGCGCGCGGCGGCCCCCTTGAAGTCGGCGCGGTTGTACCACGCAGCAACTCAGCGCCCGGCCGGTCCGGGCTTGGCCCCGCCGGGCAGCAGGGCCTGGAGCTGGGCCAGGGTGTCGGCCTCGGCCAGGGGCTTGTCCTCGCGCAGCCGCAGCATGCGCGGAAAGCGCAGGGCGATGCCGCTGCGGTGGCGGGCGCTGGGCGCCAGGCCCTCGAAGCCCAGCTCGACGACCAGGGTCGGCACCACGCTGCGCACCGGGCCGAACTTCTCGACGGTGTGGCGGCGGATCTCGCGGTCCACCCGCAGGATCTCGGCATCGCTCAGGCCCGAGTAGGCCTTGGCGAAGGAGAGCAGCTGCAGCGGCTCGGGCTCGCCCGGGGCCGGCGGCGTGCGCGGCGGCGGCGGGCGGCGCTCGGCAATGGCCGCGCAGACCTCGGCGACCTCCTGCGCATCGCGCGGCGGCCGGTTCCACACCGCGAAGCCGTAGTCGGTGTAGAGGCTGGCGCGACGGCCATGGCCGCGCTGCGCATGGATCAGCACGGCATCGACCCGGTAGGGTTCGAGCTTCCACTTCCACCAGCCGCCCTGGCCCTCGCCCGGCTTGCGGCGGCCGACGCCGTAGGGCGTGGCGGCATGCTTGAGCATCAGGCCCTCGAAGCCCAGCGCGCGGGCCTCGGCACGCTGCCGGGCCAGCGCCGGCCAGTCGGCCGCGACAAGCTGCGGCGAGACCGGAAAGGCCCCCGCCGCCGGCCCGCCCGGGCCGAGCAGGGCTTGCAGCCGCGCGCGGCGCTGGTGCTGCGGCTCGGCGCGGCGGTCCACGCCCTCGGACTCCAGCAGGTCATAGGCCCAGAAGCGCACCGGCGCCTCGGCCAGCAGCTTGCGCGGCAGGGTCTTGCGGTTGAGCCGCGTCTGCAGGACGGCGAAGCTGGCCGGCGCCGCCTCGGGCGCGCCGGGCCAGACGAGCAGCTCGCCATCCAGCACGGTGCCCGGCGGCAGCGCGCGGGCGGCGGCCAGCACCTCGGGGAAGCGCTCGCTGACCAGTTCCTCGCCGCGCGACCACAGCCAGACCGCCGGCCCGCCCGGCTCGGTCGCCGGCCGGCAGACGAGCTGGGCGCGGATGCCGTCGGCCTTCCACTCGGCCAGCCAGTCCGTGCAGGGGCCGAGCCGCTCGGCCAGGGCCTCGGGCTCGACCGGCCCGCCGGCCTCCAGCGGATGGGCGAGGAAGAAGGGATAGGGCTGGCCGCCGGCCGGCGCACCGGCCTCGGGCGGGGCGATCAGGGCCAGGTAGCGGGCCGCGTCGATGCGCGCGCCGGCCTCGGTGTAGCCCATCATGCGCTGGGCGACCAGGGTGTCGGGCAGGCCGGCCAGGGCAGCCAGCGCGCGGATCACCGTCTGCCGGCCGACACCGACGCGGAAGCCGCCGCCGATCAGCTTGACGAGCAGGAAGCGGCCCTCGGCCGGCAGGGATTCGAAGGCCGCTTGCAGCGCGGCGTCCTGCAACTCGGGCGCGGCGCCGCGCAGGGGCAGCAGGCGCTGCTCGACCCAGTCGGCCAGGGGCGTGTCGTCCTGCCGCAGCGGCGGCGGCAGGATGTGGGCCAGGGTTTCGGCCAGGTCGCCCACCGCCTGGTAGCAGGCCTCGAACAACCAGTCCGGCAGGCCCGCGAGCCGGCAGGCCAGGGCGCGCAGGCGGGCGGTCGGCACCGTCTGGCGCGGCTTGCCGCCGGCCAGGAAGTAGGCGGCCCAGGCCGCATCGCGCGGCTCGGCGGTCGAGAAATAGGCTTGCAGCGCGGCCAGCTTGGCGCGGCTGGCCGTCTGTCCGTCAAGCTGGGCATAGAGCCTGCTGAAGGCTTGCATGGCACGCGGCCGTCTTCAGGCTTGCCTAGACTGCGGCGGCCCGCTGTCCCGAACCTGCCCTTCACCATGCCCCGCGCCCTGCCCCCCTGCCCTGCCCGCCGCCCCCTGCTGCGTCATCTGCTGGGCCTGGGCCTGCTGCTGGGCGGCGGCGCGCTGCGTGCGCAGCCGGCCGCCGTGCTGCCCCGCGAACGCAGCGCGGTGCAGATGGCCGACGCCTGGATGCGCAGCGTGCCGGGGGGCGCGGTCGCCTGCCTGCAACTGATCGGCCTGGGCCCGCGCGACGACCGCCTGCTGGAGCTGCAATGCGACTGGGCCCGCCGGGTCGAGCTGCGCGGTCCCGGCCTGCTCGAAGGCGTGGCCGGCCTCTGGCCGCTCGACACCGGCCTGCCGCTGCCGGCCGGCGAGGTGCTGACGATGCGGCCCGATGGCGTGCACATCGCGCTCTTCGAGCTGGACCGCCCGCTCCGGCGCCGCGAGCGGCGGCCGATGCGCCTGGTCTTCGAACGGGCGGGCACGCACAGCGTCGTCTTTCAGGTCGATGAATCGCGGCGCGGCACGCGGCCGCCGGAGCGGCCGCCCGTACCGGAGCCGCTGCCCGTCGAGCCGCCAGCCTGATCGGCAGCGGGCTGCCCGGCCTGGGCGTCGGCGGATTCCCCGGCCGGCGCCTCGGCGGGCGGGGCATCGGTCGAGGGTGGCTCTGCCAAGGGCGCATCGGCCAAGGGCGCATCGGCCAGCGGGGCATCGGCCGCGGCCTCGTCGCCGTACTCGGTCTGGAAGGCCCCGGCGTCCAGGCCCTGGTCCTGCAGCCAGCGCACCATGACCGCGGCATCGCCGTGGGTGACGATGACGCGCTCGGCCCCGGTCGCGCCGATGGCGCGCAGCAGGCCGGGCCAGTCGGCGTGGTCGCTCAGCACGAAGCCGCGGTCCAGGCCGCGGCGGCGACGGGCGCCGCGCAGCAGCATCCAGCCGCTGGCGAAGGCCTCGCTGCCCCCCGCGAAACGCCGCGCCCAGACGCTGCCCAGCACGGCCGGCGGCGCCAGCACCAGGGCGCGGCGCGTGGCGGCGGCATCCTTGAACTCGCTGACCAGCCGGGTCGTCGGCAGGGCGACGCCGGCGGCGCGGTAGACGCGGTTGAGCGCCTCCACCGCCGGGTGAACCAGGATGGGCCCCAGGCTCGCATCCACCCCGGCCAGCAGGCGCTGCGCCTTGCCGAAGCTGTAGGCCAGCAGCAGGCTGGGCCGGTCGGCCGCGGCATTGGCGGCCCACCAGGTGTTGATCTCGGCAAACACCTCGCGCTGCGGCCGCCAGCGGTAGATGGGCAGGCCGAAGGTCGATTCGGTGATGAAGCAGTCGCAGCGCAGCGGCTCGAAGGGCGCGCAGGTCGGGTCGGGCGTATCCTCGGGCGCGAACTTGTAGTCGCCCGAAGCCACCCAGACCCGGCCGGCATGTTCCAGCCGCAACTGGGCCGAGCCCAGCACATGGCCGGCCGGATGCAGGCTGAGGCGCACACCGCGGTGCTCCACCGCCTCGCCCCAGTCCAGGGTCTGGAGGGTGATGTCGCCCAGGCGCGCGCGCAGCACGCCCTCGCCCTCGGCCGCGGCCAGGTAGTGCGCATGGCCGGGCCGGGCATGGTCGGCGTGGCCGTGGGTGATGACGGCGCGGTCGACCGGCCGCCAGGGGTCGATGTAGAAATCACCCGGCGGGCAGTACAGACCCTCGGGCCGGGCGACGACCAAGTCCGCCGACATGCTCAGCGCGCGGCCGCGCCGGCCAGCCGGGGCTGCAAGCGCAGCGCGCGGGGGGGCAGCACATGCCAGTCGATGCCCCAGCGCCTGAGCAGGCGGTCGGCCAGCAGCGGAAGCAGCAGGCCGGCCAGGCAGCCGGCCAGCAGGTGCAGCCCGGGATCGTTCAGGCCCAGGCCGCGCGACAGCAGCACGCGCAGGCCGCTGCCGGTCAGCACATGCATCAGGTAGATCACCATCGAGGCCTGGCCGAGCTGCACCAGGCCCAGGCGGCGACCCAGGCCCTGGGCCTGCTGGCAGCAGGCGACCACGGCGGCGATCGACACGGCCGCCAGGCCCAGGCCGATGGGCCCGCGATGGTGGTAGCGCCAGCCGAGCTGCTCATGGGCCAGGTACTGCGCGGCCAGCGCCAGCAACAGCAGGCCCAAGGCCAGCAGGACCCCGGTCGCGCTCGGCCGGGGCGCGCTGCGACTGCCGTAGAACACGCCGGCCGTGAAGAACACACCCAGCGAGATCAGGTAGTCCAGCGCGATCACGCGGGTGGGATCGACCCCGAGGCGCAGCGCCAGGGCACCGAGCACCACGGCAGCCAGCCAGGCCGGACGGCGCGAAAGGCTGTAGACCAGCAGGCCGGCCAGCGAGAGCGTGAACAAGGCGTAGAGGAACCAGAAGTGCGCACGTGGCGCGGCCAGGTTCAGCACCTCGTCCCAGCGGACCACGCCATTGGTCTGGCCGGACATCAGCACCTCGACCGAGCCCTGCAGCAGGGACCAGATCACATAGGGATAGACGAGGCTGTCGATGCGCCCGCCCAGGAAGCCCAGCAGCTTCTGGCGCCCCAGGCTGTCGAGGAAGAACAGTCCGGCCAGGAAAAAGAACAGGGGCATGTGGAAGCTGTAGATCCAGCTGTCGACAAGCAGCGGCCAGCCTTCGGCGGGCAGGATGCCGGCCTTCATCAAGCCGCGCGCCACATGGCCGTAGACGACCAGGACGATGCCCACGCCCTTGGCGAGGTCGGGCCAGCTTTGTCGTTCCCTCAAGTGATCCTCTCGTCGCGCATGTTCCGGACGGCCGCGGGCAAGCGGTCGGCGAGCCCGGATGCTAGCCGCAGGGCCCGGCGCCGCCCGGCAGCCACGGGCTTGAAGCGCGCCCGGGACCGCTCAGGATCGATCGGGGCCGCTGGCCATCCACAGGTAGGCGCGGGTCAGCAGCGCCACCAGGCCGCGGTGCAGGGCGCGGCGCCAGCGCGGCTGGGCGACCAGTTCCTCGGCCCGCACCTCGCGGGCGGCGGCGAAGTCCTGGTCCAGGGCCAGGCGCAGCTCGGCGACGCAGGCGGGGTCGCGGACGATGACATTCGCCTCCAGATTGAGCAGCAGCGAGAGCGGGTCGATGTTGGAACTGCCGACCGTGGCCCAGTCGCCGTCGACCCGCGCCACCTTGGCATGCAGGAAGGCCGGGGTGTATTCGTAGAGGCGCAGGCCGCCGCCGAGCAGCTCCTCGTACAGCCCGCGGGCGGCCAAGGCGGCCAGGGGCAGGTCGACCTTGCCCTGGAGCAGCAGGCGCACCTGGACACCGCGTGCCGCCGCGTCGAGCAAGGCCTGTCGAAAGGCCCGGCCGGGGTAGAAGTAGGGGCAGACGAGGTCGATGCCTTCGCGGGCGCGGCGAAAGGCATCCAGGTAGGCGCGCTCGATGGCGCGGCGCTGGCGCAGGTTGTCGCGCAGCACGAAGGCGGCGCGGCCGGGGGCAGCGCCCTCGGTGGCGGGACGGCGGGAGCCGCGTCGCGCCAGGCGGGGGCTGCGCAGCCCGCGCCAGAGAGCGCGCACCCGCGCCATGGGCCGGGGATGGCGCACCAGGGCGCGCAGCTCGTCGCGCCAGTCATGGCCCAGCCAGGCGCGGTGCCAGACGGCGCTCAGCGTCTGCGCGATGGGGCCGACCACCGGGCCGCGCAGGCGCAGGGCGTAGTCCAGCCGGGGGCTGTCGCTCCAGCCGTGGTGCTGGTCCAGGCGGTCGTCGATCAGGTTGATGCCGCCGCACCAGGCCAGCGCACCATCGACCACCGCCAGCTTGTGATGCAGGCGGCGCAACTGGCGGGGCTGCAGCCAGTGCCACCAGCCGGTCAGCGGCCGGAAGACGGCCAGGTCGACGCCGGCTGGCTCCAGCACCGCGCGCAGGCCGGGCAGGGCCAGGCGCGAGCCGAAGCCGTCGACGACCACCCGCACCCGCAGGCCGCGCCGCGCCGCCGCCGCCAGCGCCTCGGCCACCCGGGCGGCCGAGGGGTCGACGGCCGGGTCCTCGAAGATGTAGCTGGCGACCCAGACCTCGGCCATGGCGTGGTCGATGGCCGCGACGAGGTCGGCGAAATAGGCCTCGCCCCCGCGCAGGAGCGCAAGCTCATGCCCGCCCGCCTCCAGCGGCCGGTGCTTGAGGTACCAGCGCCGGTCGCGCAGCCAGTTGGCGGCGGCCGAGACGGCCCGGCGGGGCAGGCGGGCGGGCGCGTCCATGGGCGGCGGGTGGCTCAGGTCCCGGCCGGCAGGGGCTCGAAATCGGCCACCAGCGGCAGGTGATCGGACATCCGCGCCCAGGCCAGGCCCTGGGGCACGTGCAGCGCGCAGCAGCGCAGGCCGCGCACGTAGAAGCGATCGAGCGCGAAGAGGGGTGCGAGCGAGGGGAAGGTCGGCCGGCGGCGCGCGTCCGGCGCCCGGGCGCGGCGCAGGCCGGCGATGGCGAAGAGCGGGTCGAGCTTCTCGCCCCAGTCGTTGAAGTCGCCCGCCACGATCAGCGGGCCCTGCGGCGCGGTCTCGGCCAGGTGGGCGATCAGGCGCTCGGCCTGGCGGCGCCGGCCGGCATGGTGCAGGCCGAAGTGCACGACCACGGCCGTCAGCGGCCCGGTGTCGCCCGACTCCACGGGCAGTTGCACCGGCACTTGCAGCAGGCCGCGCTGCTCGAAGCGGTGGTCCGACAGGTCGCGGTGCAGGGGCTCGCCCAGCGGCAGGCGGCTCAGCAGGGCGTTGCCATGCTCGCCATGGCGGGTGCGGGCATGGCTGACGTAGGCGGCCACATAGCCCGGCGGGGCGAGGAAATCGGCCTGGCCCTGGGCCGGCCAGCCGAAGCGGCTGTGGTCGAAGCGGCGCGCCTCGCGGTGGTTGTGGCGGCGGACTTCCTGCAACGCGATCAGGTCGGCATCGAAGGCCGCCACCGCGGCGCCGAGGTTGTGGATCTCCAGCCGCTTGGCCGGCCCCAGGCCGCGCACGCCCTTGTGGATGTTGTAGGTCGCCACCCGCAGCAGCCGCCCGCCCGCGGGCCGGCGCATGGCGGGCGGCAGCAGGCTGGAGGCCAGCGGCTGCAAGCTCATGCCAGCGGTTCGGCGCCGGCCAGGCGCGGCAACTGCAACACCGCCTCGGCATTGCTGGGCGAGAAGCAGCGGTCGGCCGCCTCGCGCCAGGGCAGCCAAGCGTGGGCGGTGTGCTCGCGCGGGCTCAGCCTCACCGGGGTGCCGGCCGGCACGCACAGGCCGAAGACATGCTCGGTGTTGTGCGTCACGCCCGGGGCGTAGCGGTGGCGCCAGCGCGGGTAGATCTCGTAGACATTGGCAAGGCCCCAGTCGCGCAGGGCCGTCAGGGGGATGCTGGGCGTGCCGACGAGGATGCCGGTCTCCTCGGCCACCTCGCGCAGGCAGGTCTCGACCAGCGATTCGGCCAGCGTGTCCTTGGAGCCGGTGACGCTCTGCCAGAAGCCGGGCGCGTCGGCCCGCTCGATCAGCAGCACCTCCAGCGCCGGGGTGTGGATGACGACGAGGACGGATTCGGGGATCTTGGGCGGGCGCACGGGGGCCTTGTCAAATGCCGCTGGCGACGGCGGCGAGCGCGTCGGCGATGCGGCGGGATGGGTCGCGGAGGCAGGCGAGGGGCAGGCCCCATGCGCGGGTCGGCAAGGTGCCGGCCTCCTGCGGCTTGGGGTGCAGGTCCCATGGCGCCATGGCGCTCACCCGGTCCGGAAAGCTGTGGCGCCGGCTCGATGGCTCGATGATCACCGGCTCGCGCTGGCAGGCTTCCAGCCTCTGGCCGAGGCGGTTCTTGGCGTCGGTGGCGGTCACGTCCATCGTCGGCTCCAGGCTGTCCTGGCGAGTTTAGGCGTCAGGCAAGGGGCTTCTTCTAGCGGGGCCGCACATGAAAAAAGGGCGCGGTCGCCCGCGCCCCTGGATGCCAGCGAGGGCCTTGCCTCAAGCCGTCGCGCCCGGATTGCGCAAGCGGATGTGCAGCTCGCGAAGCTGCTTCTCATCGACCAGGCTGGGGGCGCCGGTCAGCAGGCACTGGGCGCGCTGGGTCTTGGGGAAGGCGATGACGTCGCGGATGGATTCGGCCTTGGTCATCAGGGTGACCAGGCGGTCCAGGCCGAAGGCCAGGCCGCCGTGCGGCGGGGCGCCGTATTGCAGCGCGTCGAGCAGGAAGCCGAACTTGAGCTGCGCGTCCTCCTTGTCGATGTTGAGCGCGCTGAAGACCTTGCTCTGCACCTCGGCACGGTGGATGCGGACCGAGCCGCCGCCCAGCTCCCAGCCATTGAGCACCATGTCGTAGGCCTTGGCCACGCAGGCGCCCGGGTCGGTGTCCATCAGGTCCTCGTGACCATCCTTCGGGGCGGTGAAGGGATGGTGCACCGCATTCCAACGGCCCTCGTCCTCGTCCTGCTCGAACATGGGGAAGTCGACCACCCACAGCGGCGCCCAGCGGTCCTCGAAGAGGCCGGCCTTCTTGCCGAATTCGCTGTGGCCGACCTTCAGGCGCAGAGCGCCGATGGCGTCGTTGACGATCTTGGCCTTGTCGGCGCCGAAGAAGATCAGGTCGCCGTTCTGCGCGCCGGTGCGCGCCAGGATCTGCTCGATCGCGCGGTCGTGCAGGTTCTTGACGATGGGGCTTTGCAGGCCCTCGCGGCCCTTGGCCAGGTCATTGACCTTGATCCAGGCCAGGCCCTTGGCGCCGTAGATCTTGACGAACTCGGTGTAGCCGTCGATCTCGCCGCGCGACATCTCGCCGCCGCCCGGCACGCGCAGGGCCACGACGCGGCCACCCTTGCTGGTGGCCGGCACGCTGAAGACCTTGAAGTCGACATCGGCCATGGCATCGGTCAGCTCGGTGAAGCGCAGCTTGACGCGCAGGTCGGGCTTGTCCGAGCCGTACTGGAACATCGCGTCGGCATAGGTCATCACCGGGTAGTCGCCCAGCTCCACATCCATGGCCTGGCGGAAGACGTGTCGGATCATCCCTTCGAACATCGCGCGGATCTCCGCCTCGGTGAGGAAGGAGGTCTCGATATCGATCTGGGTGAACTCGGGCTGGCGGTCGGCGCGCAGGTCCTCGTCGCGGAAGCACTTGGTGATCTGGTAGTAGCGGTCGAAGCCGGCCACCATCAGCAGCTGCTTGAAGAGCTGGGGCGACTGCGGCAGCGCGAAGAACTGGCCGTCGTGCACGCGGCTGGGCACCAGGTAGTCGCGCGCGCCCTCGGGCGTGCTCTTGGTGAGCATGGGTGTCTCGATGTCGACGAAGCCGTGCTCGTCCAGGTACTTGCGCACCTCCATCGCCACGCGGTAGCGCAGCATCAGGTTCTTCTGCATCTGCGGGCGGCGCAGGTCCAGCACGCGATGCGTGAGGCGCACGGTCTCGCTGAGGTTCTCGTCGTCAAGCTGGAAGGGCGGCGTGACGCTGGGGTTGAGCACCTCCAGCGTGTGGCACAGCACCTCGATCTTGCCGCTGACCAGGTTGGCATTCTCGGTGCCGGCCGGCCGGGCGCGGACCAGGCCGACGACCTTGAGGCAGAACTCGTTGCGCACGCCTTCGGCGGTCTTGAACATGTCCGCGCGGTCGGGGTCGCAGACGATCTGCACCAGGCCTTCGCGGTCGCGCAGGTCGATGAAGATCACGCCGCCATGGTCGCGGCGGCGGTGGGCCCAGCCCATCAGGGTGACGGTCTGGCCGAGCAGCGCGTCGCTGACGAGGCCGCAGTAGGTGGTGCGCATGCGGGATGTCTCCGGGATAGGCAGGCCGCTCGGGCGGCGCTTCGAAAAAGGGCGGGCCGGGGCGCTCAGGCCGCCGGCGGCAGGGCGGCCGGGGCCGCGGCTTCGGGCGGTGCGACCACGCCCATCGAGATGATGTGCTTGAGCGCCGCGTCGACATTCATGCCCAGGGGCTTGACCTCGGCCCGCGGCACGATCAAGTAGAAGCCGGAGGTCGGGTTGGGCGTGGTCGGCACGTAGAGGCTGACATGCGCTTCGGCCGGCAGGTGCGAGATCAGCTCGCCTGCGGGCTGGCCGGTGACGAAGGCGATGGTCCAGGCGCCGCGGCGCGGGTACTCGACCAGCACGGCTTCGCGGAAGGCATTGCCGCTGCTGGAAAACAGCGTGTCCGAAACCTGCTTGACCGAGCTGTAGACCGACTTGACGATCGGGATCTGACCCAGCAGCCGGTCCCACTGCCGCAGCGACCACTGGCCGATGTAGTTGGTGACGGCCACGCCGGTGAGCAGCAGCACGGCCAGCACGACGAGCAGGCCGACGCCGGGCACCTCGTCCAAGCGTTGCAGCACCTCGACCGCGGGGGCCGGCAGCACGGCCGAGAGGGCCTGGACGAAGCCGCCGAAGACGCCGTCGACCAGGCCAAAGGCCCAGACGAGAACGGCGATGGTGATGGCCAGCGGCAGCCAGACCAGCAGGCCGGCGATGAGGTACTTTTTCATGCGTGCGGTCGAAGCCGGTTCATGTCAGCGGCACAGGGAATCCGCCGGACCGGCCGGACGCGGCTCAATGGCAGGCGCAAGGGCCGCCGCAAGCGGTGGACGGACCCGAAGCCGCGGCGCTGTCGCTGGCCGGGGCTGCCGCCGGGGCCGCGGCAGCCGGACTGGCGGAAGCAGTCGCTGTAGCGGCGGCACCGCCCGCAGCCGGCGCCGCCGCCGGGGCGGCAGCGCTGCTGCCATTGCGGAAATCGGTCACGTACCAGCCCGAGCCCTTGAGCTGGAAGCCGGCGGCGGTGACCTGCTTGCGATAGGCCTCGGCCCCGCAGGCGGGGCAGGTGCTCAGCAGCGGGTCGGAGATCTTCTGCAGCACGTCCTGCGCGTGGCCGCAGGCTTCGCAGCGGTAGGCGTAGATCGGCATGGGGTGTCCTCGGGCTTGAATCTTGAAGGTCAGGGCAGAACCGGGCTCGCAGGCTGCAAAGGCAGCCCGCACAGGGAAATGCAACCCTCAAGTATAGGAGGGGCCCCCGATCCCCCCGAGGTCGGCCGGCCCGCCGGCGACGGACCCGCTCAGACTATGTCGTGCGGCTGGTCCTGCCGGTTGGCAAGGACCTGCGGCGCCAGCGAGCCGATCACCATGCCGAGCACGCCCGCCCCCAGGCCGGCAAGCTGGGCCGGGAAGCGCTCGCCGAGGTCGCCGACGAAAGTGAACACCGCCCACAGGCCGATGCCCAGCACGATGGACAGCAGCGCGCCCTGGGTGCTGGCGCGCTTCCAGAACAAGCCCGCGACCAAGGGCACGAAGGCGCCGGCCAGGGTGATCTGGTAGGCGCTGGCCACCATGTCATAGATCGGCGTGCCCTCGACGAAGACCGCATAGGCGAAGACCAGCACGGTGAAGCCGACCACGGTGAGGCGCAGGGTGCGCAGCAGGGTCGCATCGTCCATGGCCGGCCGCAGGTGGCGCAGCACGTTCTCGACGAAGATCGTCGAGGGCGCCAGCAGCGTGGCCGAGGCGGTCGACATGATGGCCGAGAGCAGCGCGCCGAAGAAGAAGACCTGCGCCACCAGCGGCATGTGGTTGAGGATGAGCGCCGGCAGCACCTTCTGCGGGTCGTCGGCCAGCAGCGCGGTGGCTTCCTCGGGCATGACCAGCAGCGCGCTGGTGACGGTGAACATCGGCACCAGGCCGACCAGCAGGTAGAGCAGGCCGCCGAGCACCGGGCCGCGCGCGGCGGTGTCGGCATCCTTGGCGGCCATGACGCGCTGGAAGACGTCCTGCTGCGGGATGGAGCCAAACATGAGCGTGACGGCCGCGCCGATGAAGAACAGCCACTCGTGCGCGCTGGGCTCGGGCAGGAAGCGGAAGAGATCGCGCTCGGCCGCGACGGCGATCACCTTGTCGGCGCCACCAGCCAGGTCGGCCGCCATGAAGGCGATGGCGATCAGGCCGAGCACGATGACGACCATCTGCACCAGGTCGGTCACCGCCACCGACCACATGCCGCCGAACAGGGTGTAGACCAGCACGACCGTGGTGCCCAGCGCCATGCCGGCCAGCACCGGGATGGCGCCGTCGCTGAGCAGGTTGAAGACCAGGCCGAGGGCGGTGATCTGCGCCGCCACCCAGCCCAGGTAGCTCAGCAGGATCATCAGCGAGCACAGGCCCTCAACCGCCGGGCCGAAGCGCTGGCGGTAGTAGTCGCCAATGGTCAGCAGCGTCTTCTTGTAGAGCTTGCGGGCGAAGAAGAGGCCGACCAGGATCAGGCAGAAGGAGGAGCCGATCGGGTCCTCGATCACCGCATTGAAGCCGCCCTCGACAAACTTGGCGCTGACGCCCAGCACCAGTTCGGAGCCGAACCAGGTGGCGAAGGTGGTCGCGACGACCACATACAGCGGCAGGCTGCGACCGGCCAGCGCGAAGTCCTTCGCGCTGTGCACGCGCCGGGCGGCAAGCAGGCCGACCACGAGGGTCAGGACGAGGTAGAGCGCGATCGCGCTGATCAGCGTCGTGTTCATGGAGGTCGCGGGCGGGTCGACGGAAGGGGGCTGGCCCCCGGCGGGCGCGGCGGATTATGTGCGCAAGCTCCGTGCCGAAGAGGGCTTGCGGCCACCGTGCCGGCCCGGCCCAGGCCCCTTCCCCGCGCGGCCTCAGGAGACCGAGAAGCTCAGGTGCTGGAGCAGCAGGACCAGCATGCCGCCGAGAGCAAAGCCCAGGCCCAGGAAGACGGTGGCCAGCAGCAGGCGATGGGTGCGGCGCTGCTCGCGCAGCAGCACGGCAAGCTGCTGGCGCTGCTCGGCCAGCTCGCGGGCCTGAAGGGTCTGGGCGCCAAGGGCCTCGTGCACAAGGCGCGGCAGCTCGGGCAGCATGCGGGCATAGCGCGGCGCCTCGTTCTTGAGGCGCTCGACCAAGCCACGCCAGCCGACCTGCTCGTTCATCCAGCGTTCGAGGAAGGGCTTGGCCGTGCTCCAGAGGTCGAGCTCGGGGTCGAGCTGCCGGCCCAGGCCCTCGATGTTCAGCAGGGTCTTCTGCAGCAGCACGAGCTGGGGCTGGATCTCGACATTGAAGCGGCGCGAGGTCTGGAACAGCCGCATCAGCACCAGGCCGAGCGAGATTTCCTTGAGCGGCCGGTCGAAGTAGGGCTCGCAGACGGCGCGGATCGCGCCCTCCAGCTCGTCGATACGGGTGGCCGCCGGCACCCAGCCGCTCTCCACATGCAGCTCGGCCACGCGCTTGTAGTCGCGGCGGAAGAAGGCGATGAAGTTCTGCGCGAGGTAGTCCTTGTCGGTCTCGGTCAGGGTGCCGATGATCCCGAAGTCCAGCGCGATGTAGCGACCGAAGCTGGCCCGGTCCAGGCTGACCTGGATGTTGCCGGGGTGCATGTCAGCATGGAAGAAGCCGTCGCGGAAGACCTGGGTGAAGAAGATGGTCACGCCGTCGCGGGCGAGCTTCTTGAAGTCCACCCCGGCCGCGCGCAGGCGCTCGATCTGGTTGATCGGCACGCCGTGCATGCGCTGCATCACCAGCACGGTGGGCGTGCACCAGTCCCAGTGCATCTCGGGGATCAGCACCAGGTTCAGGCCGTCCATGTTGCGGCGCAGTTGCGCGGCGCAAGAAGCCTCGCGGACCAGGTCCAGCTCGTCGTGCAGGTATTTGTCGAACTCGGCGACGACCTCGCGCGGCTTCAGGCGCCGGCCGTCGGCGCTGAGCCGCTCGATCCAGCGGGCCGCGCTGCGCAGCAGGGCCAGGTCGGAATCGATGATCTCGAGGATGCCCGGCCGCAGCACCTTGACGGCGACCTCGCGCCCGTCCTTGAGCCGGGCGAAGTGCACCTGGGCGATCGAGGCGCTGGCGACCGGCTCGCGCTCGAAGTGCGCGAAGACCTGGTCGACCGGCCGGCCGTAGGCCGCCTCGACCAGGGCACGGGCCTGGTCGCTGGGGATGGGCGGCACGCGGTCCTGCAGGCGCGCCAGCTCGTCGGCCACGTCGGGCGGCAGCAGGTCGCGGCGCGTCGAGAGCACCTGGCCGAACTTGACGAAGATCGGCCCGAGCCGCTCCAGGGCCTGGCGCAGGCGTTCGCCGCGCGGCGCGTCAAAGCGCCGGCCCAGTCGCACCACGCGGCCCAGCAGGCGCAGGCCCGGGTGCGGCAGGCTGCCGAGGACGAGCTGGTCGAGCCCGAAACGGAGGGCGGTCAGCGCGATGAACGCGAGCCGCAGCGCATGCCTCATCCCCGCGCCGCGCCGGGCCAGGCCGCCTGCAGGCGGCTGGCAAAGGCGCGCAGCCCGGCGGCCAGGGCACGTCCGGCCTCGACCAGGCGCGGCCCCAGCAGGGGGCCGAGCAGGCGCTCGACATCGGCCTCGGCATCCCAGCGCAGGTGGTCCATCAGCCAGGCGGCGTCGGCGGCAAGCTGGGCATCCCCGTCGATGTCGACGGGCGGGCGACGCCCGGCCAGCATCTGCGGCAGGGCCTGCGGCAGCGGCAGCAGATGCACGGTCAGGCGCAGGTCGGCGGGCTGCTCGTCCAGGGCTTCAGCCTCCAGCGCCCCGGCCGGGGTGATGCGCCAGCGGCTGGCCGGCAGGCGCAGGCCGGGCAGGGCCTCGCCCTCGACCCGGCATTCCACGCAGCGCCCGGCGTGCGGGCGCAGGCGCTCCAGCGCCGCCGGCTCGCTGAACAGAAGGTGGTTGATCAGCAGGGTGAGCCGTTCATGGACCGGGGTCCACCAGCGGTCCGGCGCAAGCGCGTCTTGAAAGGCCTGAAACATGCATCGATTGTAGGAGGCGCACCACGCCGGACCGGTCCGCAGGGGCGGATCACCGGGCTTTGACACAATGCGGGCCGCGACGCTGGCTGTTGGTGAGTGCGCTTGCGGACGTTCCGCCCCTCTGGCTGGTGCGATTGCCGGCCTCGCCCCCCTGGCTCGACCCCACGATGTACGAACAACGCGACCACAAGCGAACCTTCTACAGCGCACCGCAGTCGGTGCGCTCGCTGGTTGCGGCGTTCCTCGAGCCGGCCATCATCGTCGGCACCTTTCTGGGCGTCACCCACGGCCACGGGGAGTCCGTGCAGAGGGCCACGCTCACGCTTTGCTTGCTGGTCTTCGCGCTGACCTTTCCCGGACGCGATCGGTTTCTCGATCGGCCGCTGAGCTCGGCGGTGGATATCCTGAGTTCGTGGATCACCTTGCTCGCGATCTTCGCGTTGTGCGGTTACGCAACCAGCAGCTTCGGTTTCTTTGACTTCCGGGTGCTGGCCTGGTGGGCGGCGCTGACGCCGCTGCTGCTGTGGATCGCGGTGCTGATCGGCCGCCGCATCATTCGCAAGCGGGCCTCGCGCCCATGGAACCGGCGCAGTGCGGTGATCGTCGGCGCCGGCCCCCTGGGCGTGAAGGTGGCGCGGGCGCTGATGGCCCAGGTCGAGGGGCAGTTGCATCTGTCGGGCTATTTCGACGACCGCGAGGGCGACCGACTCGACCCCGAAGCCGCCCCCCAGCGCCTGGGCCGTTTCGACGAGGTGGCCGACTACATCCGCGCCTACGGCGTGCATGAGGTCTACATCACCCTGCCCATGGGTTCGCAGCCGCGCATCCAGCAACTGCTGGCCTCGCTACAGGGCACCACGGCCTCGCTGTTCTATGTGCCCGACATCTTCGGCATCAGCATCATCCAGGGCCGGCTGCAAGACCTCAACGGCGTGCCCGTGGTCGGCATCCTGGAGACGCCCTTCACCGGCACCAACAAGCTGATCAAGCGGGTGTCGGACGTGCTGATCTCCAGCCTGATCCTGGTCCTCATCGCGCCGCTCCTCATGATGCTGGCCGTGGGCGTGAAGCTGAGTTCGCCCGGCCCGGTCATCTTCCGCCAGCGCCGCAACGGGCTGGACGGCGAGGAGATCGTCGTCTACAAATTCCGCTCGATGCGGACCATGGACGACGGCGCCGTCGTCCGGCAGGCCACCCGTGGCGATGCGCGCATCACCCCTTTTGGCGCCTTCCTGCGGCGCACCTCGTTGGATGAGTTGCCACAATTCATCAACGTGTTGCAGGGCCGCATGAGCATCGTCGGGCCCCGCCCCCATGCCGTGGCCCACAACGAGCAGTACCGACGCCTGATCCGCGCGTACATGGTTCGCCACAAGGTCAAGCCGGGCATCACCGGCTGGGCCCAGGTCAACGGCCTGCGCGGCGAAACCGAGACGCTGGAGAAGATGCAGGCCCGGGTCGAATACGACCTGGAGTACCTGCGCAACTGGTCGCTGAGCCTGGATCTCCAGATCATCGCGCGTACGATCAAGTTGCTCGCGTTCGACCGTCAGGCCTATTGACGGCCCGCCACCCGATCCCCATGCCATTCCACTGCCCCAGGAGAACCGGATGAACGCCAAGAACACCTCGCTCCGCAAGAACCTGCTGCCCTCGGTGCTTGCCCTATCGGTGATGGCCGCCTGGAGCGGCATCGCCCTGGCCCAGGCCGATGCCGGAGGCGCTGCGCCGGCCGGCTCGGCCAGCGAGGCCGCCGCAGGCGGTGCGTCCGGCAATGTGGCGGTCTCGCCCAGCGGCCTGTCGGAGCCGACCCGCGGCGTGTACTACCGCTTGTCGCAGTCCCTGCGCTTTGAGGACAACCTCTTCCGCCGCGGCAACGACCAGGAGGATTCCGACATGGTCTCGACCACGTCGGCCACGGTCGGTACCCGGCTCTTCCTCAGCCGCCAGGTGCTGAATGCGGAGGCCACCGTCCTGCGCCACATGTACCGCGACAACGACCAGCTCGATGGCAATGGCTACCGACTCAACACCCGGCTGCAGTGGGAGATCGGCAGCAACTGGGCCGGCAAGGTCCAGGCGGGCGTGACGCGGGATCAGGTGCCGCTGGACCAGCTAGTCGACGCGATCGGCGGCGGCACGGTGGTTCGCGAGCAGCGCAACCAGGAAAGCACCCGCTACCTGAACTTCGACGCCCGCTACGGCCTGTTCGCGGCCTGGAGCCTGGATGCCTTCGGCGACCTGACCAGCGTGGACTACAGCATCGACTCGGCCGGCCTGCGCGAACGCGATACTCGCCAGATCGGCGTGGGCGTGCGCTACAAGCCCAGCCCGGCCCTGACCCTGGGCGTGCGCACCAGCTACACCGACGGCGAGTACCCGGACGACGACTACGACCGCAAGGACCTCAGCTTCACCGTCAACTACCTGCCCGGTGACCGCCTCAGCCTGCGCGGCAACATCTCGTACACCGACGAGCAGCACGACAACATCACCGCCCGCGACTTCTCGGGCCTGACCGGCAGCTTCAACGCGACCTATGCGCTGACCTCCAAGATCAACTTGGAAGGTGGTTTCTCGCGCCAGACCAACTCGGGCGCCACGGCCAGCGAGCGCATCGGCGCGGGCACGCCCCCGGGCGGCACGCCGGTCTTGGATCCCAACCTGAGCTTCCTCTCGGACGCTCGCGTGACCAACACCCTGGATTTCGGCGCGACCTGGGCGGCCACGTCGAAGATCGCCGTGCGGGGCAAGGTCTCCTATTCCCGCGAGGACCTGGACCGGACCCTGGCCGGCACCGACGAGACGACGACCATCCGCCGCGCCTCGCTCAATGCCTCCTGGGCCGTGCACCGCATCGTCGGCCTGAGCTGCGAGCTCAGCCACGCCCAGCGCGACGCCGTGGCCAACACCCGCAGCTATTCGGCCAACACCTTCGGTTGCACGGCCTCGGTCGCGCTCGAATGAGCGGTCGCGGCGCACGGGTGCTGCTGACGGGAGCCACCGGCTACATCGGCTCCCACACCTGGCTGGCCCTGCTGGCGGCCGGTCATGAAGTGGTCGGCCTCGACAACTTCGCCAACAGCTCGCCCCGGGTGCTGGAGCGCATTGCCGAGCTCTCGGGCAGGACGCCCGTCTTCGAGCGGGCCGACGTCACCGTGCGGGCCGAGGTCGAAGCGGTGCTCGCCCGCCATCCCGTCGATGCCGTCGTGCACTTCGCCGCGCTCAAGGCGGTCGGCGAATCGGTGCAGAAGCCCTTCGACTACGCCCGGGTCAATCTGGGCGGGCTGTGGACGGTCTGCGAGGCCCTGCTCGCGCATGGCGTGCACCGCTTCGTCTTCAGCTCCTCGGCCACGGTCTATGCCGGCGAGGAGCCCCCGCCCTGGCGCGAGACGATGCGGCTGGGCGCCACCCACCCCTACGGCCTGACCAAGCTGCATGGCGAGCAGTGGCTGAGCGCCCTGGGCCAGCGCGAGCCGGCCTGGCAGCTCGCCTGCCTGCGCTACTTCAACCCGGTCGGCGCGCACCCCAGCGGTCGCCTGGGCGAGGACCCGCGCGGCATCCCGAACAACCTGATGCCCTTCATCGCCCAGGTGGCGATCGGCCGGCGCGAGTCGCTGCAGATCTTCGGCAAGGACTATCCGACGCCGGACGGCACCTGCATGCGCGACTACCTGCATGTGGAAGATTTGGCCGAGGGCCATGTCGCCGCGCTCGACCGCCTGCTGGGCCAGCCCGGCAGCCTGACGGTCAACCTGGGCACCGGCCGGGGCCACAGCGTGCTGGAGGTGCTGCGCGCCTACGAGCGCGCCTGCGGCCACCCGATCGCGCATCACTTCGGCCCGCGCCGGGCCGGCGACCTGCCGGCCTACTGGGCCGACCCGGCGCTTGCCCGCGAGCTGCTGGGCTGGCAGGCCAAGCGCGGGCTGGACGCCATGTGCACCGACAGTTGGGCCTGGCAGACCCGCGAGCCCCAGGGCCTGGGCTGAGGGCGCCGGCCGGCCGCCACCGCGCGGACGAGCGGCGCGGCCTCGGGGCGCGATTGCGAGCGCCAGCCCGGTTCAGGGCGCGGTTGCTGGCGCCAGCCCGGCCAGGCGGGTGCGCGTCGGCGCATCGACCGCCGCCAGCAGGTCGGCCACGAAGCGCTGCTGCGCTGCCCAGCCGGCCTGCGGGTCGGCATCGAGGGTGGAGACGCGGAAGAGCAGGCCGTCCGGAATCTGCCCGGTCAGCAGCAGGCGCAACTGCACCATGCGCTTGTCCCAGGTGTCCTTGACGGTGGCGCCGCCCATCGTGAACCAGTAGGTCACCGGCTCCTTGCGCGGGCCGAGCTCGGTCATCAGCCGACGCACCGGTATGCTGCCGCCGGGCAGCTCGATCGCGCCGTCGTTCAGGTCCAGCAGCTTGAAGCCCTGGGCCGGGTAGCAGACCTCGGGCATGTGGGCCTGAAGCGAGCTGCGCTGGTCTCCGCCGTAGGCCAGCGACAGCATGACGCGCTCGCCCTGCGGCCCGAGGTAGGTGCGCGACAGGATCTGGTTGTAGAGCTTGTCGAGCAGTTCCTGAGTCTGCGGATTGACCAGGGGCTGGGCCAGGGTGGTGTCGACTTCCCAGGCGCCGAAACGGGCGGGCACCAAGGTCTCCAGGTCCAACTGGCTTCCCGACTCGCTGGCATGACGGCGCGGCCGCACGGCATAGGCAAGGGCAGACGCGCCCAGCATCAGGCCGCTGGCCAGGAACGCACGTCGGACGGCGAGAGGCTGCATGAACATCCATCCTTCTGGAAAAACAGGCGGCAGGGGATCGGCCGGGCGGCGATGCCGTGAGCAGCCATCCTGCCAGCGCATCCGCACGGGCTGGGATTGTGACCGAACGGTCTACGCCGCCCGCCGGAGGGCGGATGCGCCCAGGGCCGACAATTCGCCCATGAGCGCCGACCTCCTCACCCTCACCCGCCCCGACGACTGGCACCTGCATCTGCGCGATGGCGCGGCCCTGGCCGCCGTGTTGCCGGACACCGCGCGGCAGTTCGCCCGCGCCATCGTCATGCCCAACCTGAAGCCGCCGGTCACCACCGCGGCCCAGGCCCTGGCCTACCGCGAACGCATCCTGGCGGCCCGCCCGACCACCGGGCCGGGCACGGACTTCGAGCCGCTGATGGTCCTCTACCTGACCGACAACACGCCGCCCGAGGAAGTGCAGCGCGCCAAGGCGGCCGGCGTCGTCGCCTTCAAGCTCTACCCCGCCGGCGCGACCACCAACAGCGATGCCGGCGTGACCGACCTGCGCAAGTGCCACGCGACGCTGGAGGCCATGCAGCGCGAGGGCATCCTGCTGCTGATCCACGGCGAGGTGACCGATGGCGACATCGACCTCTTCGACCGCGAGGCCGTCTTCATCGACCGCGTGCTGCGGCCGCTGCGCCGCGACTTCCCGGCGCTGAAGATCGTCTTCGAGCACATCACCACCCGCGAGGCGGCGCACTATGTGCGCGACGCGGAGGGCCCGATCGCCGCGACCGTGACCGCACACCATTTGCTCTACAACCGCAACGCCATCTTCCAGGGCGGCCTGCGGCCGCACTACTACTGCCTGCCGGTGCTCAAGCGCGAGACGCATCGCCTGGCCCTGGTCGAGGCGGCCACCTCCGGCAGCCCGCGCTTCTTCCTCGGCACCGACAGCGCGCCGCATGCCGCGCCGCTCAAGGAACATGCCGCCGCCTGCGCCGGCTGCTACACCGCGCTGAGCGCGCTGGAGCTGTATGTCGAGGCCTTCGAGGCCGCCGGGGCGCTGGACAAGCTCGAAGGCTTCGCCAGCCTGCACGGCCCGGCCTTCTACGGCCTGCCCGTCAATGCCGGCACCGTGACGCTGCGGCGCGCGCCCTGGGCCCTGCCCGAATCCCTGCCCTTCGGCGAAACCGTGCTCAAGCCCCTGCGCGGCGGCGAGACCCTGGCCTGGCGGCTTCAAGCCTGAGCCCCCGCCTCCCGGGCGCCGCGGCCCGCGCGGCGGCGCTGCGGGCATGATGGGGGCATGAATCTGCATCCCCCCTCCGGCCTGCCGCGCGAGGCGCGCATCGCCCTGCTGATCGACGCCGACAACTCGCCGGCCGCCAAGATCGACGTGATCCTGGCCGAGCTCGCCAAGCACGGCGTCAGCAACATCCGCCGCGCCTACGGCAACTGGAAGAAGCAGGAGCTCAAGGGCTGGGAAGCCGTGCTGCACGAATACGCCATCCGCCCGGTGCAGCAGTTCGACGTGAGCAAGGGCAAGAACGCGACCGACATGGTGATGACCATCGAGGCGCTGGAGCTGCTCTACACCGACCGGCCCGAGGCCTTCGGCATCGTCAGCAGCGATGCCGACTTCACCCCCCTCGTCATGCACCTGCGGGCCAAGGGCGCCCTGGTCTTCGGCTTCGGCGCGAAGAAGACACCCGCGCCCTTCGTGAACGCCTGCTCGCGCTTCCTCTTCCTCGAGAACCTCGGTGCACCCGCCGTGCTGGACGAGCCCGAACCGAGCCCCGCCCCCGCCGCACGACCGGCGGGCAAGAAGGCGGCGGCCAAGAAAGCCCCCGCCCGCAAGACCGCGCTCCCAGCGGCCAGCCCCGCGCCGACCCTTGCCTCGGACGAGAGCGAGGCCGAACTGCCCCCGCAAGTGGCTGCGATGGTCGACAGCCTCAGCGCCGCACCGGCCGCCACACCGGCGCGGGCCGCCGGCCCCCTGCGCCTGGACCGCGCCGCGCTCAAGCAGGATGCCCGCCTTGTCAGCTTGCTGCGCAATGCGGTGGAGAGCGCCGAGGGCGAGGACGGCTGGTCGCCGCTGGGCGCCGTCGGTCAGCAGATCGGCAACCAGGCCAGCTTCGACCCGCGCAACTACGGCTACCGCAAGCTGATCGACCTGATCGAAGCCACCCAGCTCTTCGACCTGGAACGCCGCGGCAGCCAGTTCCTGCTGCGTGACAAGCGCCGCAGCCGGCCGCGGGCCTGAGCGCGCCCGGCCTGCGACAATCGCACCCGTGAAGCGGGCCAGACCGCCGCCGGTGCCGGATCCGAAAGGTGGCACGGGAGGAAGGTCCGGACTGCACAGGGCAGCGCAGGAGCTAACGGCTCTCCACCGCGAGGTGAGGATCAGAGCAACAGAGACGAGTCCGCCCGGGCGACCGGGTGGGGTGAAACGGGCAATCTCTGCGCGCAGCAATACCGAATAGGCCGGCGTGCGCGATCCCTCGGGGTCGCGTGGAGTGTGGTCCCGCACGTGCCGGCGGGTGGGTAGCACCGAGCCAGGCGAGCGATCCCTGGCCCAGAGGAATGGCGGTCACGGGGTCGCGGGCGCAAGCCTTCGACCCTGCACAGAATCCGGCCTATCGGCCCGCTTCACACTAAGCATCGGCCCATGGCCCGGCCCTTCAGCTTGCCTGCGGGGCTGGCTGCGGGCACCTTCCGCCACCGTGCGGCAGCCGCCCGGCCCTGCGTCCGGCGGCGATTCCAACCCTTGTCCGGATGAACCCCGAAGCCGCCGCCCTCTGGCGGGCCCCCCGCTGGATGCTGGCCGCGCTGCTTGCCGGCCTGGGTGCGCTGGGGCCCTTCGCGATCGACACCTACCTGCCGGCCTTCGCCGGCATCGCGGCCTCGGTGGGCGCGACACCGGCGCAGATGCAGCAGACGCTGTCGGCCTACCTGTTCGGCTTCGCCTTCATGAGCCTGTTCCACGGCGCGCTGTCGGACGCGCTGGGCCGGCGGCCGGTGGTGCTGGTGGGCCTGGCGGTGTTCACGATCGCCTCGGCCGGCTGCGCCCTGTCGCAGACCATCGGCCAGTTGATCGCCTTCCGCACGCTGCAGGGCCTGTCGGCCGGGGCGGGGGTGGTGGTGTCGCGGGCCATCATCCGCGACATGTTCCCGCCGGCCGAGGCGCAGAAGGTGATGTCGCAGGTCACGCTGTTCTTCGGCATCGCGCCGGCGATCGCGCCCATGGTCGGCGGCCTGCTCTTCGACCGGCTCGACTGGCATGCGGTGTTCTGGTTCCTGGCCGGCGTCGGCGCCCTGCTGCTCGCCTTCCACGGCCGGCTGCTGCCGGAGTCGCTGCATGCCAGCCAGCGCCAGCCGCTGCGCCTGAAGCCGCTGCTGGCCGGCTATGCCGAACTGCTGGCCGACCCGCGCTTCCTGGCTCTGGCCCTGGCCAGCGGCGTGCCCTTCAACGGCATGTTCCTCTATGTGATGGCGGCACCCGCCTGGCTGGGCGAGCACCTGGGCCTGGCGCCGACCGAGTACTTCTGGTTCTTCGTGCTGAACATCGCCGGCATCATGGCCGGCGCCTGGTGGAGCGGGCGGCTGGCGGGCAAGCTGCCGCCGGCGCGGCAGATCCGGCGCGGCTTCCGCATCATGGTCGGCATCTCGCTGCTCAATGTGGCGGCCAACCTGGCCTTCCCGGCCCATGCGGCCTGGGCGATGCTGCCGGTGGCCATCTTCTCCTTCGGCTGGGCGCTGATGGTGCCGGTGGTCACGCTGATGGTGCTGGACCTGGCGCCGACGCGGCGCGGCATGGCCTCATCCCTGCAAATGGGGGTGGGCAGCCTGGCCAACGGCCTCGTGGCGGGCCTGCTGACGCCGCTGGTGATGCATTCCACCGTCGCGCTGGCGCTGGGCTCGCTGGGGCTGATGAGCATCGGCCTGCTGGCCTGGCTGGGGGTCAGGCGGCATCTGCCGCAACCCGCCCGGCCGGACTGAGCGCCCGGTCGGCGCGCAGCGCGCTCAGCGCGGGCGGGACGGCGGCTTGGGCCGCTGGGCCACCACCACGCTCAGCACGATGGCCTCGTCGCCGCGCTGCACTTGCAGCGGCGCGCGGCTGCCGGGCTTGAGCGCAGCCACCGCATTGAGCAGTTGCGCGGTGTTGGCCACCGGCTGTTCGGCCACGCGGGTGACGACGTCGCCGGGGCGCAGGCCGGCGCTGCTTGCCGGGCCGCCCTGCAGCACGCCGGTGATCAGCACGCCGTCGCGGATCGGCAGCTTGAAGGTCTCGACGATCTCGGGGCTGAGGTCGCGTGGCTCGACGCCGATCCAGCCACGCACCACGGTGCCGTCGCGGATCAAGCCGTCCATCACCTGCCGGGCGGTGGCCGAGGGAATGGCAAAGCCGATGCCCAGGCTGCCGCCCGAGCGCGAGTAGATGGCGGTGTTGATGCCCATCAGATGACCGTTGGCATCGACCAGCGCGCCACCGGAATTGCCGGGGTTGATGGCCGCATCGGTCTGGATGAAGTTCTCGAAGGTGTTGATGCCGAGCTGGCTGCGGCCCAGCGCGCTGACGATGCCCGAGGTCACCGTCTGCCCCACGCCGAAGGGGTTGCCGATGGCCAGCACCGCATCGCCCACTTGCAGCGCGTCGGAGGCGCCGAAGGTGATGGTGGGCAGCTTGTCGATCTCGATCTTCAGCACGGCCAGATCGGTCTCGGGATCGTTGCCGATCACTCGCGCGGCGGTGCGCCGGCCGTCGGAGACGATGACCTCGATCTCGTCGACGCCGTCGATCACGTGGTTGTTGGTCAGCACATAGCCGTCGGCACTGACGATCACGCCCGAGCCGACGCCGCCCTGCGGCTGCGGCTCGCCACGGTCGCCGAAGAAGAAGCGGAACCAGGGGTCGACCGACTGCGGGCCGCGCTGCACGGCCTTGCTGGTGACGACGCTGACCACCGCAGGCGCGGCCTTCTTGGCAGCCGGCGCAAAGCCCAGGCCGGCGGTGCCGGGCACCTGGCTGATCATCACCGGCGCCGGGCTGCCCGAGGGCGCAGGCATCACCGGCACCACGGTGGCCAGGGGCCGGCGGTCCAGCCATTCCGGCTTGAGGGTGGCGACGACGAAGAGCAGGGCCAGGGCGACCGTGACCGCCTGCGAAAATATCAGCCAGGTTTTGCGCATGAAGGAAGCAGGGCAGCCGATGACGACGACGCGTGGGGCGCTGGAGGCTTATGCAGGCCGCCTGCTGGAGATGGATCGGTTCAAGGATTATGGGCCGAACGGTTTGCAGGTCGAGGGCCGGGCGGAGATCCGCCACCTCGTGAGCGGCGTGACCGCCAGCCTGGCCTTCATCGAAGCCGCGATCGCCGACGGCGCCGATGCGCTGCTGGTCCATCACGGCCTGTTCTGGCGCGGCCAGGACGGCCGGCTGACCGGCTGGCTCAAGGCCCGGGTGGCCCGGCTGATCGCGGCCGACCTGAACCTGTTCGCCTACCACCTGCCGCTGGATGCCCACCCCGAGCTAGGCAACAACGCCCAGCTCGGCCAGCGCCTGGGCCTGGCAGTGGCCCGTCGCTTTGGCGAGCAGCAGCTCGGCGCCCTGGCCGAGCCGGCCCAGCCCCTGCCCTTGGCCGAGCTGGTGCAGCGGATTGAGGCCGCGCTGGGCCGCCCTGCCACCGTCGTGACCGGCGATGGTCGGCCGCTGGCGCGCATCGCCTGGTGCACCGGCGGGGCGCAGGGCTGGTTCGAGGCTGCGATCGCGGCCGGCGCGGACGCCTTCCTGACCGGCGAGATCTCCGAGCCCCAGGCCCATCTGGCGCGCGAGACCGGCGTGGCCTTCCTGGCCGCCGGCCACCATGCGACAGAGCGCTACGGCGCGCCGGCCCTGGGCGAGCACCTGGCCGCGCAATTCGGCCTGAGCCACCGCTTCATCGACATCGACAACCCGGCCTGAGCCCCGCATGCCCGCCCCGCTCCCCCTGGCCCTGACGATGGGCGACCCGAACGGCATCGGGCCCGAGATCCTGGTGCGCGCCTTTGCGCAAGGCGATGTGCCCGGCGGCTATGTGCTGGGCGATGCGGCGGTGATGCGCCGCGCCGCCGCCTGGGTGGCCGCGGCCGACAACGCCCGCGACCCGGCCACCCATGCCGCCGTGCTGCCGCTGCCCGTCGCGCTGATCGGCGAGCCGGCCGATGCCCTGGACCTGCCGCCCGGCGTGCTGCCGGTCTGGCCGGTGCCGGGCCTGCCGGCGGGCCTGGCCGCGCAGCCGCCCGGCCGCATCGCGGCCGACGCCGGCCGGGCGGCTGCGGCCTGCATCCGCGCCGGCATCGCCCAGGTGCGCGCCGGGCAGGCCGCCGCCCTGGTGACCGCTCCCATCCACAAGGAAGCCCTGGCCGCGGCCGGCGAGCCCTACCCCGGCCACACCGAGTTGCTGCAAGCCGAGGGCGGCCGGCCGGGCGAGGCGCTGCCGCCGGTGCGGATGATGCTGGCCAACGAGGAGCTGAAGACCGTGCTGGTCAGCATCCATGTCGCGCTGCGCCAGGCGATCGAACAGGTCACGGCGGAGAACGTGCTGGCGACGATCCGCATCGCCCATGCCGCGGCGGCCGGCTGGGGCCAGCCGCGGCCGCGCATCGCGGTGGCCGGCCTGAACCCGCATGCCGGCGAGGGCGGCCTGTTCGGCGACGAGGAGATCCGCCACATCGCGCCGGCCGTGGCCGCCGCGCGGGCCGAGGGCATCGATGCCCAGGGCCCCTTCGCGCCGGACACCGTCTTCATGCGGGCCCGGGCCGGCGAATTCGACCTGGTGATCGCCCAGTACCACGACCAGGGCCTGATCCCGGTGAAGTACCTCGGCGTCGAGCAGGGCGTGAACGTGACCCTGGGCCTGCCCTTCGTGCGGACCAGCCCGGACCATGGCACCGCCTTCGACAAGGCCGGCCTTGGCTGCGCCGACCCGGCCAGCCTGATCGCCGCCGCGCGAATGGCCCGCCGCCTGGCCGGGGCCTGAGCCACGGCCCAAGGCGGCGCGGATTCAGCGCCGGCTCAGCGCGTCGCGGATCTCGCGCAACAGGGCGATGTCCTCGGGCGGCGGCGCCGGCTCGGCCGGCGGGGGCGGCGGCTCGCTGGCCTTCAGGCGGTTGATCTGCTTGACCATCATGAAAATCACGAAAGCCAGGATCAGGAAGTTCAGCGAGACGGTGATGAAGTTGCCATAGGCGAAGACCGCCCCCGCCTTGCGCGCCTCGGCCAGCGGCAGGCCGGGCGCTTGGCCGGCCAGCGCAAGGTAGTAGCTGCTGAAGTCGAGGCCGCCGAAGAGCTGGCTGACCAGGGGCATGATGATGTCGCCCACCATCGAGTCGACGATCTTGCCGAAGGCGCCGCCGATGATCACGCCCACGGCAAGGTCGATCACATTGCCCTTGATCGCGAACTGCTTGAACTCGTCGACAACGCCCATGCCCATCCTCCGGCCCGTCGCCGGGACGGCCCCGGCGGCGCGAGTATTCCGCAGCGCCGGGACGCGTCAAGCAAGCCGCCGCGGCCGATGCCCCAGGGCGGGCAAGCGGCAACCTCGGACATCCGGGGCGCGGCGGTGTGGCTGGTCTAGAATTTCGGGTTGACCCCAATGTCCCGCCTTGCCAACGTTTTTGCCGAGGATCCTCATGAGTGATCAGACCGTCGATCAGGGCAAGCGCACCTGGTTGATCGCATCCACCTGTGCCGGCGTGGCCGGCGGGGCTGCGGTCGCGGTGCCCTTCGTCAGCACCCTGCAACCGTCGGAGCGCGCCCGCGCCGCCGGCGCCCCCATCGAAGTCGACATCTCGGCCCTGAAACCGGGCGAGAAGCTGACCGTGGAATGGCGCGGCAAGCCGGTGTGGATCATCCGCCGCACGCCCGAGCAGCTTGAGTCGCTCAAGGCCACCGAGGCCCTGGTCGCCGACCCGAACTCCGAGCGCAAGGCCGCCGAGGTCACGCCCATGGAGGAGACCCGCAACACCTGGCGCTCGATCAAGCCCGAGGTCTTCGTCGCGGTCGGCATCTGCTCGCACCTGGGTTGCTCGCCGGTGGACCGCTTCACCCCCGGCGCCCAGCCCTCGCTGCCGGCCGACTGGGCCGGCGGCTTCCTCTGCCCCTGCCACGGCTCGACCTTCGACCTGGCCGGCCGGGTCTACAAGAACAAGCCTGCGCCGGACAACCTCGAAGTGCCTCCCTACACTTTCGTCAGCGACACCGTCCTGCGGATCGGTGAAGCCAAGAAGGCCTGAACGCGAGTATCACGAGGCAACCATGGCTGAATTCAAGACCGTCCCGGCGAACGCGCCGGCCGCCCAGAAGCTGATGAACTGGGTGGACAACCGCTTCCCGGCGACCAAGATGTACAAGGAGCACCTCTCCGAGTACTACGCGCCGAAGAACTTCAATTTCTGGTACTTCTTCGGCTCGCTGGCGCTGCTGGTGCTGGTGATCCAGATCGTCACCGGCATCTTCTTGGTGATGCACTACAAGCCGGATGCGGCCCTGGCCTTCGCCTCGGTCGAATACATCATGCGCGACGTGCCCTGGGGCTGGCTGGTGCGCTACATGCACTCGACCGGAGCCTCGGCCTTCTTCGTGGTGGTCTACCTGCACATGTTCCGCGGGCTGATCTACGGCAGCTACCGCCAACCGCGCGAGCTGGTCTGGATCTTCGGCTGCGCAATCTTCCTGTGCCTGATGGCCGAGGCCTTCATGGGCTACCTGCTGCCCTGGGGCCAGATGTCCTACTGGGGTGCGCAGGTGATCGTGAACCTGTTCGCGGCCGTGCCCTTCGTCGGCCCCGACCTGGCCCTGCTGATCCGCGGCGACTATGTGGTGAGCGACGCCACCCTGAACCGCTTCTTCAGCTTCCACGTCATCGCCGTGCCGCTGGTGCTGCTGGGCCTGGTGGTGGCGCACATCATCGCGCTGCACGAAGTCGGCTCGAACAACCCGGACGGCGTCGACATCAAGGCGCACAAGGATGCGACGGGCAAACCCCTGGACGGCATCCCCTTCCATCCCTACTACACGGTGCACGACATCCTGGGGGTCTCGGGCTTCCTGATGATCTTCACGGCCATCGTGTTCTTCGCGCCCGAGTTCGGCGGCTACTTCCTGGAGTTCAACAACTTCATCCCGGCCGACCCGCTCAAGACCCCGGCGCACATCGCCCCGGTCTGGTACTTCACGCCCTATTACTCGATGCTGCGCGCGACGACCGATCCGATGATCGACGTGCTGTGCGTGATCATCGGCCTGAGCGTGGTGCTGAGCCTGCTCAAGGGCGGCTACTCGTCCAAGGGCAAGCTGATGCTGGTGATCGGCGCGCTGGTCGGCGTGGCCCTGCTGAAGACCTTCGAAGCCAAGTTCTGGGGCGTGGTTGTGATGGGTGGCGCGGTCGTCATCCTGTTCTTCCTGCCCTGGCTGGACCGCAGCCCGGTGCGCTCGATCCGCTACCGTCCGGACTGGCACAAGGCGCTCTACGGCATCTTCGTGGTCTTCTTCGTCATCCTCGGCTACCTTGGCATCCAGGCGCCCTCGCCCATGGGCGAGCTGCTCTCGCAGATCGGCACCCTGGTGTACTTCGGCTTCTTCCTGCTGATGCCCTGGTGGACGCGCCTGGGCAACTTCAAGCCGGTGCCCGACCGCGTGGTCTTCGCCGCGCACTGAAGCCTTCCGCCGAGAGAAAACCCTCCATCATGAAGAAGCTCCTTGCCCTCTTCCTGGCGCTGATGGCCACCGTGGGCGGCGCGCGCGCCGCCTCGGAAGGCATCGCCTGGGACACCTTCCCCGAGAAGAAGCTGACCGACCTGGCCGCCCTGCAGCACGGCGCCAAGCTCTTCACCAACTACTGCCTGAACTGCCACGCCGCGGCCTTCATGCGCTACACCCGGCTGCGCGACCTGGGCCTGAGCGATGCGCAGATCAAGGCCAACCTCATGTTCAACACCGACAAGATCGGCGAGACCATGAAGGTGGCCCTGGATGCGAAGGACGCCAAGGACTGGTTCGGTGGCCTGCCGCCCGACCTGACGGTGATCGCCCGCTCGCGTTCCGGCAAGAACGGCACCGGCGCCGACTACCTCTACACCTACCTGCGCACCTACTTCCGCGACGACAGCAAGGCGACCGGCTGGAACAACCTCGCCTACCCCGGCGTGGGCATGCCGCATGTGCTGTGGGAGCTGCAAGGCCAGCGCGCCGCGGTGTACAAGGAAGTCGCGGACGACCATGATCCGGCCGTGAAGCACACGGTCTTCGCCGGCTACGAGCAATTGAGCCCCGGCAAGCTGGGCCCGCAGGCCTACGATGACGCTGTGGCCGACCTGGTCGCCTACATGACCTGGATGGGCGAGCCGGTGGCCCAGCAGCGGGTCCGACTGGGCGTGTGGGTGCTGCTGTTCCTGGCGGTCTTCATGGTCATCGCCTGGCGACTGAATGCCGCCTACTGGAAAGAAGTGAAGTAAGCGTGTGATCTGAACGGGCCGCCGAGGCGGCCCGGGTGAGGGCGGAGCAGGCGTTCGGACGCCTGCTCCGCTTCGTGTTTTCCGAGAGACAGAACGAACAAAGACAGGAGCCCGACGTCATGATGGTCCTTTATTCCGGCACCACCTGCCCCTACTCGCACCGCTGCCGCTTCGTGCTGTTCGAGAAGGGCATGGACTTCGAGGTCCGCGACGTCGACCTGTTCGCGAAGCCGGAAGACATCGCCTTGATGAACCCGTACAACGAGGTGCCCATCCTGGTGGAGCGCGACCTCATCCTGTACGAGTCGCACATCATCAACGAGTACATCGACGAGCGCTTCCCGCACCCGCAGCTCATGCCCGGCGACCCGGTGGCGCGCGCCCGCGTGCGGCTCTTCCTCTTCAACTTCGAGAAGGAGCTGTTCACCCATGTGAATGCGCTCGAAGGCCGGGGCGTGAAGGCGACCGACAAGATGCTGGAGAAGGCGCGCAGCCAGATCCGCGACCGACTGACCCAGCTCGCGCCCATCTTCCTGAAGAACAAGTTCATGCTGGGCGACGACTTCAGCATGCTCGATGTGGCGATCGCGCCGCTGCTGTGGCGCCTGGACTACTACGGCATCGACCTGTCGAAGAATGCGCTGCCGCTGCTGAAGTACGCCGAGCGCATCTTCTCGCGCCCGGCCTACATCGAGGCGCTGACGCCGTCCGAGAAGGTCATGCGCAAGTGATGCGGACTGCCGCGCCACGCCTTCGGGGCGAGGGCGCGGCCCGCGCCACCCCCGCACGGAGAGCCCGCCCATGAACATCCCGCTGCGACCCGAGGGCCCGGGGCAATCCACCCGCCCTTACCTGATCCGCGCCCTGCACGACTGGTGCACGGACAACGGCTACACGCCCTACCTCGCCGTCCATGTCGACGCGACGGTGCAGGTGCCGGCCGAGTTCGTGAAGAACCAGGAAATCGTGCTGAACACCAGCTTCGACGCGACCAGCGGCCTGGAGCTGGGCAACGAGGAGATCCGCTTCAAGGCGCGCTTCGGTGGCGTGCCGCGCGAGATCATCGTGCCGGTCGATCATGTGGTGGCCATCTATGCTCGCGAGAACGGCCAGGGCATGGCCTTTCCCGCGCCCAACGATGTCACCGGCCGGCTGCCGCCCGGCCTGCAAGCCGCCACGCCGCCGCGTGAAGCCGGCCGTTTCGGCCCGGCCAGCGAGGGTGGTCTGCGCCTGGCCCCGGCCCCGGAGAGCAGCTCGACCGAGGATGAGCCCACGCCCGAGCCGCCGCCCGCTCCGGCCGGCGGCAAGGCGCCCCGCCGCCCCGCGCTCAAGCGCATCAAGTGAGGCCATGTGCGGCTTGACGGCCCGGCCCGCGGGCCGGACCCGCTCCTAGAATCCGGGCAGCCGCCGGCTTAGCTCAGTTGGTAGAGCAGCTGTCTTGTAAACAGCAGGTCGTCCGTTCGATTCGGACAGTCGGCACCACCCTTCGCCCCGGTCTCAGGCCAGCAGGCTGCGCAGGGCACCCAGGGTGCCGGCCAGCGCGATCAGCGGCAGCACGCCGATCCATCCCCGGGCCAGCAAGCCGAAGTACAGCAGAGCCAGGGCCGCCGCCACGGCATCGAAGCCCGAGCCGGCCGGCCAGATGACCTGCCGCGCGAAAAACAGCGCCAGGCTCGCAATCACCCCGACCACCGCGGCATGGATGCCGGCCAGCGGCGCGATCACGCCCAGCCGCCCGCGGCTGCGTTCGATGAAGGGCGCGCCGAGGAAGATGAAGACGAAGGACGGCAGGAAGGTGTAAGCCGTGGCCACCGTCGCCGCCAGCAGGCCGGAGAGGAAGAGGGTGTCCGGCCCCAGCAGCTCGCGCCCGGCGCCGGCCAGGAAGCCGATGTAGGCGACCACCATGATCAGCGGGCCGGGGGTCGATTCGCCCAGGGCCAGGCCATCCAGCATCTGCAAGGCCGTCAGCCAGCCGTGCTGCTCGACGGCCCCCTGCACGAGGAAGGGCAGCACCGCATAGGCGCCGCCAAAGCTCAGCAGCGCGGCCTGGGTGAAGAACAGGGCCAACTCGACCAGCAGGCCGTCGGTACCGCCCCACCCGGCCAGCAGCCCCAGGCCGGCCCCACCCAGCGCCAGGCCGCAGGCCAGCACCCCCAGGGCCGCGGACAGGCTGAGCTGCGCATGCCGCGGCGGCGGGCTGTCGTCGTCGATCCAGGCGGGCGGTGCGCCGAGCGCTGCGCCCCCCTCCGCCGCCGATCCGGCGTGCAGGGCCTGCGGTCGCCAGCGCAGGGCCAGGGTGCCAGACGCGGCCGCCCCGGCGACGATCAGCACGAAAGGCAGGCCAGCCAGCTCCAGCGCGAGAAAGGCCGCCACGGCGATGCCGATCCACAGCGGATCGCGCAGGCTGCGACGGCCGATCCGCAGCGCCGCCACCGCCACCAGGGCCACGACCGCCGGCTGGATGCCGGCCAGCACCCCGGCCACCAGGGGCTGGCTGCCGTGACGCAGGTAGATCCAGCTCAGCGCCACCAGCAGCAGCAGCGAAGGCAGCACGAAAAGGCCGCCCGCCAGCAGCCCGCCCCAGCGGCCGTGCATCAGCCAGCCCAGGTAGGTGGCGAGCTGCTGCGCCTCGGGGCCGGGCAGCACCATGCAGTAGTTCAGCGCATGGAAGAAGCGCCGCTCGGAGATCCAGCGCCGCCGCTCGACCAGCTCGGCATGCATCAGCGCGATCTGCCCGGCCGGCCCGCCGAAGCTGATGCAGCCCAGCCGCAGCCAGTAGGCCAGGGCCTGGGGCAGCGGCACGGGGCCGGGCGGGGCGGGGCGGGCCTCGGAAGCCGCCGGATCATGGGGAGGGCGCATGGGTGCAGTGTCCCTGCGGCGGGCCGCCGTCGGGCAAGGTCGGCCGGGCGCGGCGCGTCGGGCGGGCCCTGACAAAATCCGACCATCCCGACCCCGGCAGCCCCGCGCTGCACCCCATGGAAATAGCGTTACTGTTCGGCCTCATCGTCCTGAACGGCCTGTTCGCGATGAGCGAGATCGCCCTGGTGACCGCGCGCCGGGCACGGCTGCAGAAGATGGTGGACGAAGGCGACCGGTCCGCCGCCGCCGCGCTGGAACTGGGCGAGCATCCGACCCGCTTCCTGTCGACCATCCAGATCGGCATCACCTCGATCGGCGTGCTCAACGGCATCGTCGGCGAAGCTGCGCTGGCCGGACCGCTGTCCGACAGTCTGCAAGCCCGTTTCGAGATCGCCGAAGAGACTGCCGACCTGGCCGCCACCGCGACCGTGGTCTTCGCGATCACCTACTTCTCCATCGTGCTCGGCGAGCTGCTGCCCAAGCGCCTGGGCCAGATCAATCCCGAGCCGATCGCCCGCATCGTCGCCCGGCCGATGCTGATGCTGGCCACCCTGGCCAAGCCCTTCGTGCGCCTGCTGACCGGCTCGACCGAGCTGATGATGCGGCTGTTCGGCGTGCGCAACCAGAACAACTCGGCCGTGACCGAGGAAGACATCGAGGCCCTGCTGGCCGAGGGCTCGGACGCCGGCGTGATCGAGCAGCAGGAGCACCAGATGGTGCGCAATGTTTTCCGGCTCGACGAGCGCGAGATCCTGTCGCTGATGGTGCCGCGGGCCGACATCGTCTACCTCGACCTAGCTGAGCCGCTGGAGACCAATCTGCTCAAGCTCGGCAGCGCCGGGCACAGCCGCTTTCCCGTCTGCCGCGGCGGGCTCGACGACATCATCGGCATCGCCAGCGCCAGCAGCCTGCTTGCGCGCAGCCTGCGCGGCGAGCCGCTGGACCTGGCCGGCGACCTGCAAGCCGCCGTCTTCGTGCCCGAGACCCAGAGCGGCATGGAGCTGCTCGACCACTTCCGCTCGGCCGATGTGCACCTGGCCCTGGTGATCGACGAATACGGCGAGGTGCAGGGCCTGGTCACGCTGCAGGATGTGCTGGAAGCCATCACCGGCGAATTCGCGCCCACGCCGGGCGAGGCCGCCTGGGCGGTGCAGCGCGCGGACGGCTCCTGGCTGGTCGACGGCCTGATCCCCGTGCCCGAGCTGAAGGACCGCCTGCTGCTGCGCGAGCTGCCCGAGGAGGACCGCGGCCGTTACAACACCCTGGCCGGGCTGATGATGTTCCTGCTGGGCCGCGTGCCCGCCACCACCGACACCGTGGAGTGGGAAAGCTGGCGCTTCGAGGTCGTCGACATGGACGGCAAGCGCATCGACAAGGTGCTGGCCAGCCCCCTGCCCGGCGCCGAGGCTAGGGACGGCGACGGCTGAAGCCCGCCGGCCCGGGCGGCGCCGGCACCGCCCGGCCGCCGACCCGCACCGCGACCGCGCCCTCGCCCAGGCCGCGCGCCTTGAGCGCGGCGGCCAGGGTCGGCAGCCATTGCCGCAGCTTGGCGGCGGCGGCCGGATTCGGCGCGATCAGCGACCAACTGCCATCGGCCTCCAGCGGCCCGGGTTGCACCCGCTCGGCCAGGGCCGGCGGCAGCAGCGCCCGCACCACCGCGACGCGGGCTTCGGCCGCACGCAGGCGGTTCATCAGGTCCTGCAAGGGGCCCGAGCGGGCCAGGGCCTCGGCCATGGGCAGCGCGGCCGGCACCGCCGGCCCGCCCGAGGCCACCCGGTGCCGCGCCAGCGCCGAGGCGGGCCGCTTGGGGCGGGAAGGGGTCTGCGACATGCTGCGGCGGATCATAAGGCGGCCCCTCCCGCGCGGGCCGGACGGTCAAAAGCCCGGTGCTAGACTGCCGCGCTTTGTCCGCGCCCTGCGGGCCCTTGCCGGGCCGATGCGATGCATGCATGGGATGCGGCGCCCCGTCGCACTCTCGCGGCGGTGGATTTCCGATGCGTTTTCCGACGCCTGCCCCGCATGTTGCCCAAGCTCCTCACTTCGATCTTCGGCAGTCGCAACGACCGCCTGCTCAAGCAGTACCGCAAGGTCGTCGCGCAGATCAATGCGCTTGAGCCGCGCTACGAACCGATGGCCGACGAGGCCCTGCGGGAGGAGATGGCGCGCTTCAAGAGCCGCCATGCCGCGGGTGAGAGCCTGGACGCCCTGCTGCCCGAGGTCTTCGCCCTGGTGCGGGAGGGCAGCAAGCGGGCGCTGAAGATGCGCCATTTCGACGTGCAGATGATCGGCGGTATGGCCCTGCATGCCGGCAAGGTCGCCGAGATGCGCACCGGCGAGGGCAAGACCCTGATGGCGACCCTGCCGGTCGTGCTGAATGCGGTGTCGGGCCAGGGCGTGCATGTCGTCACCGTCAACGATTACCTGGCCCGCCGCGACGCCGAGTGGATGGGCGTGCTCTACAACTTCCTGGGCCTGAGCGTGGGCGTGAACCTCGCGCAGATGACGCGCGAGGAGAAGCAGGCCGCCTACGGCGCCGACATCACCTACGGCACCAACAACGAATACGGCTTCGACTACCTGCGCGACAACATGGTCCACGAGGTGCAGGACCGCGTGCAGCGCGGCCTGAACTTCGCGATCGTCGACGAGGTGGACTCGATCCTGATCGACGAGGCCCGCACCCCGCTGATCATCAGCGGCCAGGCTGAGGACCAGACCAGCCTCTACCTGAAGATCGACGCCGTCATCCCCCAACTCAAGCGCCAGATCGGCGAAGCCGACCCGCGCACCGGCGAGGGCGTGATCGAGGCCGGCGACTTCACCGCCGACGAGAAGACCCACCAGGTCTTCCTGACCGAGGACGGCCACGAGAAGGCCGAGCAACTGCTGCAGCAGGCCGGCCTGCTGCCGGAGGGGGCCAGCCTCTACGACGCGGCCAACATCAGCCTGATGCATCACCTGTATGCCGCGCTGAAGGCCCATCACCTCTTCCACCGCGACCAGCACTATGTCGTGCAGCCCGGCCAGCACGGGCCGGAGGTGGTGATCGTCGACGAGTTCACCGGCCGGCTGATGGCCGGCCGGCGCTGGAGCGACGGCCTGCACCAGGCCGTGGAGGCCAAGGAAGGCGTGGCCATCCAGCCCGAGAACCAGACCCTGGCCTCGATCACCTTCCAGAACTACTTCCGCATGTACGCCAAGCTGGGCGGCATGACGGGCACGGCCGACACCGAGGCCTACGAGTTCCAGGAGATCTACGGCCTGGAGACGGTGGTCATCCCGCCGAACCGGCCGACCGTCCGCAAGGACCAGCTCGACCTCGTCTACAAGACCGACCGCGAGAAGTTCAATGCCGTGGTCGAGGACATCCGCGACTGCCATGCGCGCGGCCAGCCGGTGCTGGTGGGCACGACCTCGGTCGAGAAGTCCGAGCTGATCGCCAAGATGCTGGAAGCGGCGGACCTGCCGCACCAGGTGCTGAACGCCAAGCAGCATGCGCGCGAGGCGGAGATCGTCGCCCAGGCCGGCCGGCCTGGCGTGATCACCATCGCCACCAACATGGCCGGCCGCGGCACCGACATCGTGCTGGGTGGCAATGTCGAGAAGCAGTGCCAGTTCATCGAGGCCGATGCCGCGCTGTCGGAAGCCGACAAGGCCGCCCGCATCCAGCAGCTCAAGGACGAGTGGGTCGCGCTGAATGCTCAGGTCAAGGCCGCGGGCGGCCTGCGCATCGTCGCGACCGAGCGGCACGAGAGCCGCCGCATCGACAACCAGTTGCGCGGCCGTTCGGGCCGCCAGGGCGATCCGGGCGCCTCGCGCTTCTACCTCTCGCTCGAAGACCCGCTGATGCGCATCTTCGCCGGCGACCGGGTCAAGGCCATCATGGATCGGCTGAAGATGCCCGAGGGCGAAGCCATCGAGGCCGGCATCGTCAGCCGCAGCATCGAGGGCGCGCAGCGCAAGGTCGAGGCGCGCAACTTCGACATGCGCAAGCAGTTGCTGGAGTACGACGACGTCGCCAACGACCAGCGCAAGGTCATCTACGCGCAGCGCAACGAGATCCTCGAATCGAGCGACATCGGCGAGCAGATCACCCACCTGCGCCGCGGCGCGCTGACCGATGTGGTGCGGACCTTCGTGCCGGCCGAAAGCGTCGAGGAGCAGTGGGACCTGCCAGGCCTGGAATCCGCCCTGCGCGACGAGTGGCAGCTGCCGGTCGAGCTGGTGAGCTGGGTGGCCGGGGCCGAGGCGGTGACCGACGAGGACATCGTCGAGCGCGTCGTGCAGGCCGGCGATGCTGCCTACGAGGTGAAGGTGGCCCTCGCCGGCCGCGCGCAGTTCGCGCCCTTCGAGCGCAGCGTGCTGCTCCAGTCCCTGGACCAGCACTGGCGCGACCACCTCTCGGCGCTGGACTACCTGCGCCAGGGCATCCACCTGCGCGGCTACGCCCAGAAGAACCCGAAGCAGGAATACAAGCGCGAGGCCTTCGAGCTTTTCTCCAAGCTGCTCGACACCGTGCGCGACCAGACCAGCAAGCTGCTGCTGACCGTCGTCATTGGCAGTCGCGAAGAGGCCGAGCGCGCCACCGAGGCTGTCGAGGCCCGGGCCGAGCAGTTCGCCAACGTGACCTACACCCATCCCAACGAGGACGGTTCGGTCAGCGCCGAGACCGACCCGGCCACCGCCGCGCCGCCCGCCCCGCGCGTCGGCCGCAACGACCCCTGCCCCTGCGGCAGCGGCAAGAAGTACAAGGCCTGTCACGGCAAGCTCGCATGATGCGGGCCCGGCCCCAAGCGGGGCTGGCCGAAGCTTTCGACACCCGGGGCCCCAAGGCCCCGGTTTTCATCGACCCCCTGCGCTTTCTACGGAGCCCGCGATGCCGGTGAACCTGACTGCCCCCCATCCCTCGACCCTGCTGCCGGTGCCCGGCATCGAGATCGGCACGGCGATGGCCGGCATCCGCAAGGCCGGCCGCCGCGACCTGAGCGTCTGGCGCCTGGCCGAAGGCAGCGCGGTGGCCGGCGTCTTCACGCAGAACCGCTTCTGTGCCGCGCCGGTGCAGGTCTGCCGCGAGCATCTGGCCGCCGGCCACGGCGTGCGCGCCCTGCTGATCAACACCGGCAATGCCAATGCGGGCACCGGCGAGGACGGCCTGGTCCGCGCCCGCCAGGGCTGCATCGCGCTGGCCCGCCACCTGAACCTGTCGCCCGAGCAGGTGCTGCCCTTCTCGACCGGCGTGATCATGGAGACCCTGCCGGTCGAGCGCATCGAGGCGGCCCTGCCCGCCGCGCTTGCCGACCTGAAGACCAACCAGTGGGCCACGGCCGCCGAGGCCATCATGACCACCGACACCCTGCCCAAGGCGGCCAGCCGGCAGATCGGCATCGGCGGCCAGCTGGTCACGGTGACCGGCATCGCCAAGGGCGCCGGCATGATCCGGCCGAACATGGCGACCATGCTGGGCTACATCGCGACCGACGCGAACATTGCCCCGCGCCTGATGCAGGAGCTGGTGCGCGAGGCCGCGGACCGCAGCTTCAACCGCATCACCATCGACGGCGACACCTCGACGAACGACAGCTTCCTGCTGATCGCCAGCCGGCAGGCCGCGCACGACGAGATCGACAGCCTGGACAGCCCGGCCGGCCTGGCGCTGCGCGCCGCCGTGATCTCGGTGGCCGAGCAACTGGCCCAGGCCATCGTGCGCGACGGCGAGGGCGCGACCAAGTTCATCACCCTGCGCGTGGAAGGCGGCAAGACCAAGGAAGAGTGCCGGCAGGTGGCCTATGCCATCGCCCACTCGCCGCTGGTCAAGACGGCCTTCTTCGCCAGCGACCCCAACCTGGGCCGCATCCTGGCCGCCGTCGGCTATGCCGGCATTGCCGACCTGGACCAGACCCTGATCGAGCTGTGGCTCGACGAGGTGCATGTGGCCACCCGCGGCGGCCGCCATCCCGACTACCGGGAGGCCGACGGCCAGCGCGTGATGAAGCAGGCCGAGATCACCGTCAAGGTCGACCTGGGCCGCGCCCCGGCCGGCGAGAACCGCCCGCGCGCCACGGTGTGGACCTGCGACCTCTCGCACGACTACGTCACCATCAACGCCGATTACCGGAGCTGAGCCCGGACACCGGTCCGCCCCTGCGGGCGGGCCGGTGCCTGGCGAAGGCCCTTGCGTGTCTCGCACGCAAGGGCAGTCCAAGCAGGGACAGATGTCGGCCCCTGCGGGCCGGCATCTGCCTCGCGAAGGCCTGGACGCGTCTCGCGCGGCCGGGCAGTCCAAGCCCGGACACCGGACCGCCCCTGCGGGCGGGCCGGTGCCTGGCGAAGGCCCTTGCGTGTCTCGCACGCAAGGGCAGTCAGAGCCCGCAGGGCGAAGGCCTGGACGCGTCTCGCGCGGCCGGGCAGTCCAAGCCCATCCCCCGGACCCCAGGGTTTCCCCGGGACTGCGCTAGCATCCCACCCCCGCGCCTACGCTTCTTCGGGGCGCCGGAGTCCATGAACGCACCGCACCCGCTCCACCGTGTGCAGGCCCAGAGCCTCACCGGGACCACCGAGCCGGCTCCGATCGACGCGGCCCACTCGTCGATCCGCCTGCGCGAAATCCCCTACAACTACACCTCGCTGTCCGACCGGGAGATCGTGCTGCGGCTGCTGGGCCCGTCCGCCTGGGAGCAGTTGCTGCTGCTGCGCGGCGAGCGCCAGACCGGCCGCTCGGCCCGCATGCTCTACGAGGTGCTGGGCGACATCTGGGTCGTGCAGCGCAATCCCTATCTGCAGGACGATCTGCTGGGCAGCCCCAAGCGGCGCGGCCTGCTGATCGAGGCCCTGCACCACCGCCTGGCCGAGGTGGAAAAGCGCCGCCAGCCGAAGAACCCCGAGCGGGATGCGATGGTCAGCGCGCTGCTGGCCGCCGCGCGCGCCGCGGTCGACCGCTTTGCCGCGCATTTCGACGAAAGCGCCCTGCTGCGCCGCCGCGCCCTGCGCGTGCTGGGCCGCCACACCGCGCGCGACAACATCAAGTTCGATGCGCTCTCGCGGGTGTCGCACGTGACCGATGCGACCGACTGGCGGGTCGAATACCCCTTCCTGGTGCTGACGCCCGACAGCGAGGCCGAGATGGCCGAACTGGTGGCCGGCTGCACCCTGCTGGGCCTGACCATCGTCCCGCGCGGCGGCGGCACCGGCTACACCGGCGGCGCCGTGCCGCTGAGCTGGAAGAGCGCGGTGATCAACACCGAGAAGCTCGAAGCGATGAGCGAGGTGGAGTGGGTCCGCCTGCCCGGCCTGGACGCGCCGGTGCCGACGGTGGCCAGCGAGGCTGGCGTCGTCACCCAGCGGGTGGCCGATGCGGCCGAGCGCGCCGGCCATGTCTTCGCGGTCGACCCGACCAGCGCCGAGGCCAGTTGCATCGGCGGCAACATCGCCATGAATGCCGGCGGCAAGAAGGCCGTGCTCTGGGGCACCGCGCTGGACAACCTGGCGAGCTGGAAGATGGTGACGCCCGAGGCCACCTGGCTGGAGGTGGTCCGCCTGAACCACAACCTCGGCAAGATCCATGATGTGGAGGTGGCGAGCTTCGAGCTGCGCCACCTGGACAGCGACGGCCGCAGCGTGCTGCGCACCGAGCGCCTGGACATCCCGGGCCGCGTCTTCCGCAAGGAGGGCCTGGGCAAGGACGTGACCGACAAGTTCCTGGCCGGCCTGCCGGGCATCCAGAAGGAAGGCTGCGACGGCCTGATCACCAGCGCGCGCTGGATCGTGCACCGCCTGCCGGCGCATGCTCGCACGGTCTGCCTGGAGTTCTTCGGCAATGCGCGCGATGCCGTGCCGGCCATCGTCGAGATCAAGGACCGGATGGCCGCCCTGGCCCAGCCCGCCGAAGGCCAGGCGCCGGTGCTGCTGGCCGGCCTGGAGCATCTGGACGACCGCTACCTGAAGGCGGTCGGCTACGCGACCAAGAGCCAGCGCGGCGGCGGCAAGCTGCCGAAGATGGTGCTGATCGGCGACCTGGTCGGCGACGACGAGGCCAGCGTGGCGCGCGCCGCCAGCGAGGTGGTGCGCATCGCCAACGCCCGCGGCGGCGAGGGCTTCACCGCCGTCAGCGCCGAGGCGCGCAAGAAGTTCTGGCTGGATCGCAAGCGCACCGCGGCCATCGCCAAGCACACCAATGCCTTCAAGGTGAATGAGGACGTCGTCATCCCGCTGCCGCGGATGGGCGACTACACCAATGGCATCGAGCGGATCAACATCGAGCTGAGCCTGCGCAACAAGCTGGAGCTGGCCGCCCGGCTGGGCGACTTCTTCGCCGCCGGCCAATTGCCGCTGGGCAAGACCGACGATGCCGCCGAGATCGCCAGCGCCGAGCTGCTCGAGGACCGCGCCGCCCGCGCGCTGGCCCTGGTCGCCGGCGTGCAGGCGCAGTGGCAGGCCTGGCTGGACGGCCTGGACCGGCCGGTGGCGGCCCTGCCCGGCGCGCTGCGCATCGAGGCCGAGGGCCTGGTCTGCGAGCATCTGCAGGACGGGCGCCTGCGTGCCTCGTGGAAGACCCAGCTTCTCGCGCCGCTGCAGCAGCTCTTCGCCGGCGCGGCCTTCACGCCGGTGCTGGCGGCCTGCCGCGCGATCCACCAGGAGGTGCTGCGCGGCCGCGTGTGGGTGGCCCTGCACATGCATGCCGGCGACGGCAATGTGCACACCAACATCCCGGTCAACAGCGACCACTACGCCATGCTGCAGACCGCCCATGAGGCGGTGGCCCGCATCATGGCGCTGGCGCGCAGCCTGGGCGGCGTGATCTCGGGCGAGCATGGCATCGGCATCACCAAGCTGGAGTTCCTCAGCGACGAGGAGCTGGCCCCCTTTGCCGAATACAAGCGCCGCGTCGATCCGGAAGGCCGCTTCAACCGCGGCAAGCTGCTGCGCGGCGGCGCCCAGCAGGCGCTGCGGGCCGCCGGCCCGGACGGCGCCGCGGCGGCCGAGCTGCATCCGGCCGACCTGAGCCACGCCTACACGCCGAGCTTCGGCCTGATGGGGCATGAGTCGCTGATCCTGCAGCAAAGCGACATCGGCGCGATTGCCGACAGCGTCAAGGACTGCCTGCGCTGCGGCAAGTGCAAGCCGGTCTGCGCCACCCATGTGCCGCGCGCCAACCTGCTCTACAGCCCGCGCAACAAGATCCTCGCCACCAGCCTGCTGATCGAGGCCTTCCTCTACGAGGAGCAGACCCGCCGCGGCGTCAGCCTCAAGCACTGGCAGGAGTTCGAGGACGTGGCCGACCACTGCACGGTCTGCCACAAGTGCGCCAGCCCCTGCCCGGTGAAGATCGACTTCGGCGATGTGTCGATGGCCATGCGCCACCTGCTGCGCAAGATGGGCAAGAAGAGCTTCCGCCCCGGTAATGCGGCGGCGATGTTCTTCCTGAACGCGCGCAATCCGGAGACGATCAAGCTGGCCCGCAGCGCCATGGTCGGCGTGGGCTTCAAGGTCCAGCGCTTCATGAACGATCTGCTCAAGCCGCTGGCCAAGGCGCAGACTGCCGCGCCGCCGGCCACGCTGGGCGCGGCGCCAATCCGCGAGCAGGTCATCCACTTCATCAACAAGAAGATGCCGGGCGGCCTGCCCAAGAAGACGGCCCGCGCGCTGCTGGATGTGGAGGACCGCAACTACGTGCCGATCCTCCGCGACCCCGCGCGCACCACGGCCGACAGCGAGGCGGTCTTCTACTTCCCGGGCTGCGGCTCGGAGCGCCTGTTCAGCCAGGTCGGCCTGGCCACCCAGGCCATGCTGTGGGAGGCCGGTGTGCAGACCGTGCTGCCGCCGGGCTACTTGTGCTGCGGCTACCCGCAGCGCGGCAGCGGCCAGTTCGAGAAGGCCGACAAGATCATCACCGACAACCGGGTGCTGTTCCACCGCGTGGCCAACACGCTGAACTACCTGGACATCAAGACGGTGGTGGTGAGCTGCGGCACCTGCTACGACCAGTTGCAAGGCTATCGCTTCGAGGACATCTTCCCCGGCTGCCGGATCATCGACATCCACGAGTTCCTGCTGGAAAAGGGCATCACCCTGCCCCAGGCCTCGAGCGGTGCGAACTACCTCTATCACGACCCCTGCCACAGCCCGATGAAGCTGCAAGCGCCGATGAAGACGGTGCAGGCCCTGCTCGGCCCCGAGGTGCAGGCCAGCGAACGCTGCTGCGGCGAGAGCGGCACGCTGGGCGTGACGCGGCCTGACATCGCCACCCAGGTGCGCTTCCGCAAGACCGAGGAGCTGCGCAAGTCCGCCGCCGCGCTGCAAGCCGGCGGCAAGCTGGCCGAGGGCGGCACGGTCAAGGTGCTGACGTCCTGCCCGAGCTGCCTGCAGGGCCTGTCGCGCTACGAGGGCGACCTGAAGGGTGGCGGCGAGGGCAAGGTCAATGGCCTGCTGGAAGCCGACTACATCGTCGTCGAGATGGCCCGCCAGATCCTCGGCGAGCAGTGGCTGCCCGACTACGTGCGTCGCGCCAATGCGGGCGGCATCGAGCGGGTGCTGCTGTGAACGCCGCCGCTGCCACGCCCTGCGAGCTCTGCGCCGGGGACGGCGGCGCGCTGGTCTGGCGCAATGAGGAGCTGCGCGTGATCCAGGCCGCGGAGCCGGAGGTCCCGGCCTTCTACCGCGTGGTCTGGAACGCGCATGTCGCCGAGATGAGCGAGCTGGACGCCGGCCAGCAGGCCCGGCTGATGGCCGCGGTGCTGAGTGTCGAGCAGGTGCTGCGCGAGCTGCTGGTACCGGCCAAGATCAACCTGGCCAGCCTGGGCAACATGGTGCCGCACCTGCACTGGCATGTGATCGCCCGCGACCATGCGGACAGCCGCTGGCCGGCGCCGATCTGGGCCCCGGCGCAACGCAGCGTCGACCCGGCCCGGCAAGCGGCCTGGGCCGCGGCGCAGCCCGCCGTGTGGCACCGGATCCGTGAACGGCTCGCCCCCTGACGGTGCACGAAGCCGTGGAGCCGTCATGGCGGCTGGCTACACTAAGCGGCTTGTCGGACCTGCATCTGGCCCGATCCCTGCAACGTTGAATGGTGTGGCCCCGAGCCGACACGAACCATGGCTGGCCTTCAAGACGACACCCCCATTCCGACCGCGCTGACCGTGCATCAGCAGTCACGCGTGCTGGAGATCGGCTATGCAGACGGCCGGAGCTACCGGCTTCCTTTTGAATTCCTGCGGGTGCTTTCTCCCTCGGCCGAGGTGCAAGGCCACGGTCCCGGGCAGGAAACCCTTCAAACCGGCAAGCGCGAGGTGGGCATCGTCGAGATTGAGGCGGTCGGCCATTACGCGATTCAACCCACTTTTTCCGACGGTCACAGCTCGGGCCTTTATGCCTGGGATTACCTGCACCACCTGGCCTGCAACCAGGATGCGCTGTGGCAGGCCCATCTGGAGCGCCTGGCCGCCGCCGGCCTGGACCGCGATGCGCCGATGAAGGACGCGGCCAGCGCCTCCGGCGGGGGCTGCGGCAGCGGCGCGTGCAGCCACTGAGCCCGGCCCTTCCGCCATGACAGAACAGACGCACTTCGGTTTCCAGACGGTCGAGGCCCGCGAGAAGGCCCAGCGGGTACGCGGCGTCTTCGACTCGGTCGCGCGCAAGTACGACCTGATGAACGACTTGATGTCGCTCGGCCTGCACCGGGTCTGGAAGGCCTACACCCTGGCGGTGGCGCGGGTCCGGCCCGGAGACCGGGTGCTGGACCTGGCCGGCGGCACCGGCGACCTGGCCGAGGGCTTCGCCCGCCGCGTCGGCCCCGAGGGCACCGTCGTCCACACCGACATCAATGCCGCCATGCTCGGCTGCGGTCGCGACCGGCTGCACGATGCCGGGACGGTGCTGCCCACCACGCTCTGCGACGCCGAGCAACTGCCCTTCCGCGAAGGCAGCTTCGATGTCGTCAGCGTCGCCTTCGGCCTGCGCAACATGACCGACAAGGCGCGTGCCCTGGCCGAAATGCACCGCGTGCTCAAGCCCGGCGGTCGCCTGCTGGTGCTGGAGTTTTCGAAAGTCGCCAAGCCGCTGGAAACGCCCTACGACTGGTATTCCTTCAAGGTCCTGCCGCGCCTGGGTCAATTTGTGGCGGGCGATGCCGATAGCTACCGATACCTCGCTGAATCGATCCGCATGCATCCCGGGCAAGCGGAACTCAAGGCCATGATGAAGACCGCAGGCTTCGGTCACGTCGACGTACACAACCTCAGTGGGGGGGTGGTGGCGCTGCATGTTGGTCTACGCTGCGGCGCCGGTCCGGCCAGTGCCTGACGTGGGACGGAATCCGGCGGGCCGTGGTCTGGCCGGCGTCCACCCTGAGCCCGCGCTGGCCGCGATCCTGTTTGCCCCACTCCTTCAAACCCCATCCTGGACCTGTGCGATGAGCCCCATGCCCCGAGCCCGTACCGCCAACTTCCGCCTGCGCGCCCACCTGGGTGTCCTCGCCAGCGCCCTCTTGCTGGCCGCCTGCGGGGGCGCAGAGGACAAGGACAAGCCGGCGTCCCAGATCGCGGCCCGGGTGAACAAGGAAGAGATCTCGGTCCACCAGATCAACTTCATGCTCCAGCGCCAGCAGAACCTGAAGCCCGAGCAGATGGAGTCGGCCAGCCGGCTCGTCCTGGATCGGCTGGTCGACCAGGAGCTGACCGTCCAGAAGGCCATCGAGCAGAAGATGGACCGCGACCCGGCCGTGGTGCAGGCGCTCGACGCGGCCCGGCGGGAGATCATCTCCCGCGCCTACATCGACCGCATCGGCAACGGTGTCAGCCCGCCCAGCGCGGCCGAAATCACCGCCTACTACGAGAAGAACCCGGCCCTGTTCAGCGAGCGCCGCATCTTCCAGTTGCAGGAGTTCCTGGTCGAGGGTCCCGCCGAGGCCCTGACGGCCCTGCAAGCCCAACTGGCCAAAGCCAAGGATCCGACCCAGATCGCCAAGATCCTCAGCGAAAGCGGCCAGAAGGTGCGCGCCTCGCAGGCCGTGCGTTCGGCCGAGCAGATTCCGCTGGCCTCGATCGGCCGCTTCGCCAAGATGCGTGACGGCGAGGTGATGCTCAACCTCAGCGGCACCAATCTGCAGGTCATCTACCTGGCCTCGTCACGCAACGCGCCGGTCACCGAGGCGCAGGCCCGCCCCGCGATCGAGCGCTTCCTGATCAACGAACGCAAGCGCGAGCTGATCACCAAGGACCTCAAGGGCCTGAGGGATGTCGGCAAGGTGGAGTACCTGGGCAAGTTCGCCGACATGAAGGACGCACGGCCGAGCGGCGGCCCGGAAGCTGCTTCTGCCAACGCGCTTGACCTGCCGACACCGCCCGCTGCCGAACAACAAGCGCCGGCCCCCGCGCCTGCGCCCACCCCGGCACCGGCGTCCGCCGCCGATGCCACCAGCAATGACATGCTCGACCGCGGTGTCCGCGGCCTGAAGTGAGTTTCCGAAGCCGGAGTTTTTGATGCACGTCTTTCCTTTCCTCCGCACCCTGGCCACGGGCAGCGTCATTGCCGTGGCCCTGCTGGCGCAACCCCTGCACGCCCAGGCTCAGGCCCCGGTGGCCCAGGCTGCCTCGGCGGCCGACCGCAGCGAATACGTCATCGGCCCGGGTGACGTGATCAAGGTGACGGTCTTCCAGAACCCGGACCTGGGCCTGGAGGCTCGGGTCAACGAGAACGGCACCATCCGCTTTCCGCTGATCGGCAGCGTGCGCATCGGCGGCCTGTCGGTATCGAATGCCGAGAAGGCGATTGCCGACGGCCTGCGTTTGGGCGACTTCGTCAAGGAGCCGCAGGTCACGGTGCTGCTGGCCCAGATCCGCGCGAACCTGGTGGCCGTGCTCGGCCAGGTCGGCAAGCCCGGCCGCTATCCGCTCGAAGTGGGTGGCACCAAGCTGATGGAAGTGCTGGCCCAGGCCGGTGGCGTGGCCCCGACGGGCTCGGACACCCTGGTGCTGTCCGGTGTTCGCGAAGGCAAGCCTTTCCGCAAGGAAATCGACATGCCCGCCGTGCTCGGCCCGACCCAGGACACGACGGCCGACATCGAGCTCCAGAACGGCGACGTGCTCTTCGTCGACCGCGCGCCGCAGATTTACATCTACGGCCAGATCCAGAAACCCGGCGTCATGCGACTCGAGCGCAACATGACGCTGATGCAGGCCCTGGCAGCCGGCGGTGGCCTGACCCCGCGCGGCACCGAGAAGGGCCTGCGTGTCAACCGCCGCAAGGCCGACGGCAAGATTGAAGTGCTCGAACCCGGCATGAACGATCTGCTTCGCCCGGACGACATCATTTATGTGCGCGAGTCGATCTTCTGATTGAGCAGGACCCACCATGAATCTTCAACAACTCATCAGCATCCTGCGCTTGCGCTGGAAGATGATGCTGGCCCTCGTCCTGTTGATCACCGGCGGCACCCTGGGGGTCAACTTGCTGTTGCCCAAGGTCTATGTCGCGGAGACCTCGCTGATCATCGAGATGCGGTCCGATCCGCTGATGTCCGCCTTCATGCCGGCCATCGCAGCAACGTCTTACCTGGGCACGCAGTCGGACATCATCCGAAGCGAACGGGTGGCGGCCAAGGCCGTTCAGTTGCTGGGCATGGACCGTCATGCCGAATCCCTGGAGAACTGGCGGGCAGAGACCGAGGGCAAGGTGCCGATGGACCGCTACTTCGGCGAACTCCTTCTGAACAATCTGTCCGTTCAAGGCGGTCGCTACAGCAATGTGGTGACTGTGGCCTACGGATCGCAGGATCCCAAGTTCGCTGCGGCAGCAGCCAATGCCTTCGCGCAGGCCTACATCGCCACCAGTTCCTCGCTGCGCACCGAGCCGGCCAAGGACTTCGCTGAATACTACGAGTCGCAGTCCGAGTCGCTGCGCAAGCAGCTCGAGGAAGCGCAAGCCAGGCTGACGGCCTACCAGAACAAGCACGGCATCGTCGCCTCGCCGCAGCGCATCGACGCCGAGTCGGCCCGTCTCGAATCGCTCAATGTGCAGCTTGCGCAGGCCATGGCCCAGCGCACCGAGTTCGCGGCGCGCCAGCGGGACTCCGGCATCGAGACGTCGCCGGACATCCAGGACAGCCAAGCCGTTCAGGGCTTGAAGTCGCAGCTTGCCTCGGCCGAATCCAAGTTGACCGAGATCAGCAGCGTGGTGGGCTCGCGCCATCCCCAGCGCGTCCTGCTTGAGGCGCAGATCAGTGGCCTGCGCGACCAACTCAGCGCGGAAATGCGCCGGGTGAGTGGCGCCACCGCCAGTATCAGCCGCCAGTCGGGCCAGAAGGTCGAGGAGCTTCGTTCCCTGGTCGAGCAGCAGAAGCGCACCGTGCTGGCCATGCGCACCCAGCTCGACGAAATCTCCAACCTGCAAAGAGACGTGGAGAGCGCCCAGAAGGCCTTCTTCTCGGTGGCCGACCGGCGCAACCAGCTGAACCTGGAAGGCAAGTCGGAGCAGTCCAATGCCCGGGTGATCAGCCCGGCCATCGAGCCGCTGGTGCCCGCCAAGCCTCGCGTCGCAGTCAATGTGTTGCTGTCCGCTGCACTGGGCGTGGTGCTTGCAGTCGCCTTGGCCCTGGGCCTTGAAATGCTCGACCGCCGGGTCCGCGAAGCCAATGACCTGAACGACATCGAAGGCATTCCGCTGCTGGGCGTGATCTCGCCGACGGCCAAGCGTGGCAGCCGGGCGGCAGTGCCGATCGCGCTGATGCGCCCGCGCGCTCGCCCGGCCCCGCAGCTGACGATGAACGGAGAGTCGTCTTGAACGCAGCCACCATGAACTATTCCAAGGCCAGGACAGCCGATCGCTCGATCGGCGCCATCCTGGTCGACGCGGGCATCCTGAGCCCGCAGGACGCCGAGCGCGTCCTGCAGATGCAAAAGACCGAGGGCCTGCGATTCGGCGAAGCCGGCATCCGGCTGGGGGTGCTGACCGAGGCGGACGTGCTCTACGCCCTGTCGCTTCAGTTCAATTACCCCTTCCTGCCGACGGGCCCGAACAAGCCCGTCAGCGACGAGGTGGTCGCGGCCTACCGGCCCTTCGGCGTCGAGGGCGATCAGATCCGCGCACTGCGCAGCCAGTTGCAGATGCGCTGGTTCAATGCCCCGGGCAAGCGCACCGCGCTGAGCGTGGTGAGCACCTCGCGCGGCGACGGCCGCAGCCATCTCGCGGCCAACCTGGCGGTGTCCTTTGCCCAGGTGGGCGAGCGCACCCTGCTGATCGATGCCGACCTGCGCAACCCGCGCCAGCACGAGCTCTTCCGGCTGGAGGGCGGCTCCGGCCTATCCAGCCTGCTGGCCGGGCGGCTGCATGACCGCGCGGTGAGCTTCATCCCCGGCCTGCCGGGCCTGGCCGTGCTGCCTGCCGGCCCCACGCCGCCCAATCCGTCCGAGCTGCTGGGCACCTCATCGATCGACCGCATCCTCGAACAGAGCATGTCGACCTTCGACGTGGTGATCATCGACACGCCGGCCTTCGAGCTGGGTGACGATGCGCTGCTGATGGCCCGCTTCACCGGCGCCGCGCTGGCCGTGGCGCGCAGCCACCAGACCCGATCCAAGCTGTTCAGCAACATGATCGGCGCGCTGTCGGACGTGGGTGCACCGACGGTCGGCTCGGTGCTGGTCGACGTGCCGGTCAGCAAGAAGAAGCCGCAGAAGGCCCGCGTGGCATGAGCGGTCCGGGCCAGACGATGAAGCTGCTGCCCGGCCTCGGTCCGGCTCAGATGGCGCTCGGGCTGGTGCTGCTTGCCTTCCTGGTGCTCTATGGCCCCGTCTATGCCTGGGCGCTGGAGACGATCTGGCAGAGCGAGGAGCATGGCCACGGCACCATCGTGCTCGCGGTGGTCGCCTGGTTGTTCTACCGCGAGCGCGAACTCATCGTGGGGCGCATCGGGCAAGGCTCGCCCATGGGCTGGCCGCTGCTCGTGCTCGGCCTGCTGATCTACCTCGGCGGTCGCGCGCTCGACCTCTCCATCTTTGTCTTCGCGGCGCAACTGCCCATCCTGTCGGGGCTGCTGCTGCTGCTGGGCGGGCGTGAACTGCTGAAGCGCGTCTGGTTTCCGCTGCTCTACCTGGTCTTCATGATTCCCTTGCCGGGCTTCGTGATCGACGCAGCGACCTCCAGCCTGAAGCAGTACGTCTCGGTGATCGCGGAAGAGCTGCTGTACTTCGCGGGCTACCCGATCGCACGGACCGGCGTCACCCTGACCGTCGGCCAGTACCAGTTGCTGGTGGCCGATGCCTGCTCGGGCCTGAACTCCATGTTCAGCTTGACGGCCCTGGGCGTGCTCTACATGTACATCATGCAGCGCAGGGGCATCGTCCACAACGCGGTGATGATGCTGCTGATCCCGCCGATCGCCTTCGCCGCCAACATCATCCGCGTGATCATCCTGGTCCTGATCACCTACCACCTGGGTGATGAAGCGGGTCAGGGTTTCCTGCACGGTTTGGCCGGCATGGTGCTGATGCTGGTCGCCCTGCTCAGCTTCATCGCGATGGACGCCTTGCTGATGCTGGTCGGACGCCTGTTCAAGCGCCAGGACACGCGCACCCCGACCTCGTCGCCGAGTGCCTGAGCCAGCAGCCGCAGCGACCGCACCCTCACGCCCGACCGATCATGACCCTCGTTCACCTCAAGGCGCTTTTCGTCATCTTCGTGCTGGCGGGGGGCATGTTCCTGTTGTGCAGCAGGTTCTACATCCAGCGCGGCATGTCGCCGCAAACCTACTGGACACGGGCTGCGGGCTGGCTGGGCATCACCTTCGCGGCCTTTATCTCGAGCAGTTTCTGGATCTTCGCCTTCCTGCTCTTCCTGATCCTGTTTCTTCTGAAACTGCGCGACAAGCAGACCATCGCGCTGTATGCCTTCCTTGCTTTCTGCATCCCACCCTACTCGGCCCCGTTGCCCGGTCTGGGGGCCATCAACTACCTGCTGGACCTGAACTACCTGCGGGTGTTGAACCTTGTCCTCCTGCTGCCGCTTTGCGTGAGCGTGCTGATCAACAACCGCAATCAGCGCTTGACAGGCTGGATCCGTCTCGTCGACCTGTGGGTGCTCGGCTACATCGTGCTGCGCATCACCCTGCTCAGCACCTCCGGCCTTCCGCTGACTGTGACGGTGCGCGAGGGCATCGGCATGTTCCTCGACGTGATCATTCCCTACTACGCCGTCACCCGCGGCCTGACCAGCCGCAATGACGTCCGGGAGGTGATGGGTGCCCTGGTGCTGGGTTGGATGGTGGTTGCGCCGATCGTCGTGTTCGAAAACCTCAAGGGCTGGCTGCTTTACCCGGACCTGATCCTCACCCTGGACTTGAAGACTTTCCGCCACGTCCACCTGACCCGCGGAGATAGTCTGCGTGCCGCAGGCCCCGGGGGCCATCCATTGGTCATGGGCCTGTTCATGATGGTGGCGCTGTGCTTCATCGTGTCGATGGGCTTGCGGGCGTCCAAGGCCCTCCATGCTTTCCTGATCATGGTGGTCTGCGCGGGCCTTTGGGCACCGCTTTCCCGAGGCCCCTGGCTGGGCGCAGCGGTTGGGCTGTTCGCCTACTTGCTCATCAGCCGCGACGGTGTGGCGCGATTGGCCAAGCTCAGCGGATTGGGGCTGCTCGTGCTGCCACTGGTGCTCATTAGTCCACTGGGCCCCAAGATCGTTGACCATCTACCCTTCATCGGCACCCTTGATGCTGAGACCGTGGTCTTCCGACAGGAACTGCTCAAGGCCTCGATCGAAGTGATTCGCCAGAACCCCTGGTTGGGCACCTTCACTTATGAGACCAACCATGCCTTCACCCATCTGATGCAGGGCGACGGCTTCATCGACTTCGTCAACACCTACGTGATCATTGCCTTGTCGACGGGCCTGTTCGGCCTCGTGCTTTACGTCGGCGTCTTCCTGCTGGTGCTCTTTGCCACCTTCCAGGCCTGGGCGCGCAACCGCAAGCGTGACGTCGAGCTGGATGGCATGGGGCGGAGCATCTTTGCCGCAAGCATCGGCATGATGATCTTCGTTGCGACGTGCAGCCCAATCGTCGGTGTCATCACCCTGAAGATCCTGGTGGCCGGCCTGGCGCTGACCTACAGCCGGCTGAAGCCTGTCACTGCCAAGGTCCCGGCAAGGCCGAGCCCGAGCCCGCGCATGGCCCCACCCCCCCAGTGGCGCCACGCCTGATTCATGACCGTCAAGGATGGACCTGCTGACGGCTCAAGGGCCGCTGTGAAGCAGCATGAGCCGAAGACCTTCGATGCCTATGCCCTGCTCGGCCTGCCCTTTGACGCGGTGAGCCGTCGCGAGGCGGCGGAACTCCTCCGCGCCCGGGCTCGCGCAGGCGAGCGCTGCTTCTTCTCGACGGTCAATGTCAACTTCTTGGTCGCCGCCCAGTCGGCCCCGGCCTTTCGCCGATCGGTGCTGGAAAGCGATCTCGTGCTGGTCGACGGTCAGCCCCTGGTCTGGCTGGCCCGCCTGCTCGGCCTGCCGCTGCCGGAGCGGGTGGCCGGCTCCGACCTGTTCGAGGACCTTCAGCGCCTGCCCGGCCCGCCGCTGAAGGTGGCCTTCTTCGGCGGCCCGCCCGGGGCGGCGGAAGAGGCCTCAGCCCAGCTCGCCCGGCGGCATGCCGAAGGCCTGTCCCCCGGCCTGACCGGCGTGGGCGGCTTCGCGGCCGGCTTCGGCGATGTCGAAAGTCTCAGCGACGAAGCCACCCTGGCCGCGCTGAATGCCAGCGGCGCCGACTTCCTCGTCGTCGCACTCGGCGCGGTCAAGGGTCAGGCCTGGGCGCTGCGCAACCGCGACCGGGTGCAGGCCCCGCTGATCAGCCACCTCGGCGCGGTCGTGAACTTCACCGCCGGCCGGCTGGACCGGGCGCCCGTCTGGGCCCGCAGCCTGGGGCTGGAGTGGCTGTGGCGGATTGCCACCGAGCGCGGCATCTGGCGGCGCTACCTGTACGACGGCGGCGGGCTGCTGCGGCTGCTGCTGGGGCGGGTGCTGCCGCAGTGGCTGTTCGGCGCCCGACCGGCGGCGGGGCGCGAGCAGGCCCCCGCCCAGCTTCGCGTCAACGGCCGCAGCTACCAGCTCAGCGGCGAGGGCGGCCCGGCGCTGCGCCAGGCCCTGGCGGCCCAGCCGGCCGGCGACAAACCAGCGTCCTGGGACCTTCGCGAGCTGCGCAGCCTGGACGCCGCCACCGCGGCGATGTTGCTGCGCCGGTCCGACCGGCCGCATGTGGCCGCCGATATCCAGGCCCCGCGCGCCTGGCGGGCACGACTTCAGCTCAAGCTCAGCGGTCTGCTGGACTGAGCCGCCCGGCCTGCCCGGGCGGGGCCAAGCAGAGCATCGCGGCGCCCGAGCCGCTTCAGTGCTGCAGGATCTTCGAAAGGAAGTCCTTGGCCCGCGCCGAGCGCGCCTCGGGCTCGCCGAAGAAGCTTTCCTTCTTGCAGTCCTCGATGATCTTGCCGGCGTCCATGAAGATGACGCGGTGGCTGACCTTGCGCGCGAAGCCCATCTCGTGGGTCACGCACATCATGGTCATGCCCTCGTTGGCGAGCTGGACCATGACGTCGAGCACCTCGCCGACCATCTCCGGGTCCAGGGCCGAGGTCGGCTCGTCGAAGAGCATGACCATCGGATCCATCGACAGCGCGCGGGCAATGGCCACCCGCTGCTGCTGACCGCCGGAGAGCTGGCCGGGGAACTTGTCCTTGTGCTTGATCAGGCCGACCCGGTCGAGCATCTTCAGGCCCCGGGCCAGGGCATCGTCCTTGCCGCGGCCCAGCACCTTGATCTGTGCCAGGGTCAGGTTCTCCGTCACGCTCAGGTGCGGGAACAGCTCGAAGTGCTGGAAGACCATGCCGACACGGCTGCGCAGCTTGGGCAGGTCGGTCTTGGGGTCGGCGATGCTGATGCCGTTGACGACGATGTCGCCCTTCTGGAAGGGCTCCAGCGCATTCACCGTCTTGATCAGCGTGCTCTTGCCCGAGCCCGAGGGGCCGCAGACGACGACGACCTCGCCCTTCTGGATGGTGGTCGTGCAGTCGGTCAGCACCTGGAAGCTGCCGTACCACTTGGAGACGTTCTGGATCTCGATCATGGCGGGGTCCGTGGTTCAGCGGATGATCTGGATCTTCTGCTGCAAACGACGCACGAGCATCGACAGGCTGAAGCAGATGATGAAGTAGACGAGCGCGGCGAGCAGGTAGGTCTCGACCGGCCGGTTGAAGTTCTTGCCGGCCACCTCGAAGCCCTTGAGCAGGTCGTAGGCGCCGATGGCGTAGACCAGCGAGGTGTCCTGGAACAAGATGATGGTCTGCGTCAGCAGCACCGGCAGCATGTTGCGGAAGGCCTGCGGCAGCACGATGAGCTGCATCGTCTGCCCGTAGCTCATGCCCACCGCGTAGCCGGCCTGCACTTGGCCGCGGGGCACGCTCTGGATGCCGGCCCGCATGATCTCGGAGTAGTAGGCCGCCTCGAAGATCGTGAAGGTGATGATGGCCGACAACTCCGCGCCCATGGGCTGGCCGATCAGCAGCGGGATGAGCAGGAAGAACCACAGGATCACCATCACCAGCGGGATGGACCGGAGGGTGTTCACATAGATCGAGGCGGGGATCACCAGCCAGGGCTTGCCCGAGAGCCGCATCAGCGCCAGCACCGTGCCCAGGGCGATGCCGCAAACCATGGCGATCAGCGTGAGCTGCACCGAGAAGACCAGGCCCTTCAGGATGAAGCCGCTGACGACACCCCAGTCGAGGAAGCTGTAGTCGAGGTTCAACATCTCACTTGCCTCCGACCATGCCGGGCACGCGGACCCGGTCCTCGACCACCAGCATGATGCGGTTGATCGTGAAGGCCGAGACGAAGTACAGCGCGCTCACCGCCAGGTAGACCTCGATGCCGCGCGAGGTCTCCTCCTGCGCCTGCATCGCGAACATCGTCAGCTCGGCAATGCTGACCGCGAAGGCCACCGAGCTGTTCTTGATGATGTTCATGCTCTCGCTGGTCAGCGGCGGGATGACGATGCGGAAGGCCATGGGCAGCAGCACGTAGCGGTAGGTCTGCGGCAGGGTCAGGCCCACGGCCAGTCCGGCATAGCGCTGGCCCTTGGGCAGGGCCTGGATGCCGGCCTTGACCTGCTCGGCGATGCGCGCCGACGTGAAAAAACCCAGGCCCAGCACCACCAGCGCGAAGCTCGGCACCTGCTTGAGCGGCGGGATCAGGCCCGGGATCACGTGGTACCAGAGGAAGATCTGGACCAGCAGGGGGATGTTGCGGAAGAGCTCGGTCCAGGCATTGCCGAGGAAGGCCAGGCGCTTGTCGGGCACCGTGCGCAGGATGCCCATCAGCGAGCCGACGGCCAGCGCGACGACCAGCGCCAGCAGGGCCACCGACAGCGTCCAGCCCCAGGCCGAAAGCATCCAGTCGAGGTAGGTGATGTCCCCGCCCTCGCCGAAGCAGGACGGCCGCACTTCGCCGTCGATGGTGTCCTTGCAGAACACCTGCCAATCCCAGTTGCCCACCGGCGCCTCCTCGTCCGACCTTCCTCGGGCGGGCTGCGGCTAGCGTGCGCCCGGCGCACCGCGAACCGCCCCGCCCCCTGCACTCACTTGGCCGCGTAGGCTTCCATCGGCTTGTCGTTCGGCGCCGCCCAGGCCGCCTTGGTGTTGTCATTGGCCGGCATGCCGACCTTGGTGTTGGCGGGCGGGATGGGCTGCAGGAACCACTTGTCCCAGATCTTGGCGATCTCGCCGCTCTTCATCATGGCCATCAGGCTGTCGTCGACCGCCTTCTTGAAGGCCGGGTCGTCCTTGCGCATCATGATGGCGATGGGCTCGACGCTGAGCACCTCGCCGACGATCTTGAAGTCGGCCGGGTTCTTGGCCTTGGCGATGTTGCCGGCCAGGATGGCGCCGTCCATCACGAAGGCGTCGGCGCGGCCCGATTCGAGCAGCAGGAAGCTGTCGGCGTGGTCCTTGCCGTAGACCTCTTCGAAGTTCACGCCGGTGGCACGCTCGTTCTTGCGCAGCGTCTGCACGGAGGTGGTACCCGTGGTGGTGGCGACCTTCTTGCCGTTGAGCTGGCCGATGCCGGTGATGCCGCTGTTCGACTTGACGGCGATGCGCACTTCCTCGACGAAGGTGGTGACGGCGAAGCTCACGTCCTTCTGGCGGGTCGCGTTGTTGGTGGTCGAGCCGCACTCGATGTCCACGGTGCCGTTCTGCACCAGCGGGATGCGGTTCTGCGAGGTGACCGGCTGGTACTTGGTGGTCAGGGCGCCGAGGCCGAGCTGCTTCTGCACGTCCTTGAGCACGCGCTCGCAGAGTTCGACGTGGTAGCCAACGAACTTGCCGTCGCCCAGGGTGTAGCTGAGCGCGCCGGAGGACTCGCGCACGCCCATGGTGACGCTGCCGCTGTCCTTGATCTTCTTCAGGGTGTCGGCCTGGGCACCAAAAGCGAGGCCGGCCAGGGCGAGGGTCAGGAGTGTATGTTTCATCGGAAAGCTCCAGAAAAAGGTGCGGACGCCGCAGGATGGGACGGCATGCCTCGGGGCAATCTAACCCAGGCATCCGGCGCCGGACGTGTGGGGACCACGTGCACGACCCCCCGGACATACCCCAGGGGAGCGGCGGCAGAAACGGCGTCAAAAAGCGCCGAGGCGGCAGCGCACGGGTCGCAAGGCTCGCGCAAGCTCCATGCCATGCCGCATGCCCTGCGGCATGCCGGGCGGCGGGTCGCCGGGCGGCCGGCGGTCGGAGGCATGCGCGGGCGGCGCGGCGCGGCGCCGGCCTCTTCAGGGTGCTGGATGCAGGCGCTGCGGCTGGATCTCGACCGTCTGCTCGCCGTCGCCCAGCCAGATCTGGCCGTCCTGCACCGTGCACTGCAAGCGCATGCTGCGGGCGACCAGCCCGGCCATGGCCGCCACCTGCTCGACGGGCAGTTGCCAGACCTGCAGGCCCGGCAGGCGGCTCAGCGTGCCCTTGTGCTGGGCCCACCAGATCGGCGTCTTGCCGCCCCAGGCATAGACCAGGGTCTCGCGGCTGCGGTGGCTGGCCTTGCGGATCCACTTCTCGTCGGGCAGGCCGACGTCGATCCACAGCTCGATCTCGTCCGCATAGGTCTTGCGCCAGAGGTCGGGCTCGTCCATCTCGGTCATGCCGCGGGCGAAGGCCAGGGGCGGCTGGTCGACCTCGCCGCGGGTGTTGAGCGCATAGGCCAGCAGGCGCACCATCAGCCGCTCCTCGTTCTCGGAGGGGTGCTGGGCCAGGGTGAGCTGCGGGCTGGCGTAGACGCCGCGGTCCATGTCGGCAATCTGCAGCTCGGCCTTGAAGATGGTGGACTTGAGGGCCATAGGAAGACTCGGGCGCGCGCGGGGCGTAACGGGTCAGTCTCGCACAGCGCCCTCGCCGCCCTGGGCCTGCAGGGCCCACATGCGCGCGTAGACGCCGCCGCGGGCGAGCAGCTCGGCATGGCGGCCGCGCTCGACGATGCGGCCGGCCTCCAGCACCAGGATCTGGTCGGCATCGACCACGGTCGACAGGCGGTGGGCGATGACCAGCGCCGTCTTGCCCCGGGCTGCGGCGCGCAGCTCGGCCTGGATCGCGCGCTCGTTGGCGGAATCCAGGGCCGAGGTGGCTTCATCGAAGATCACGATCGGCGGATCCTTGAGCAGCATGCGGGCAATGGCTACGCGCTGCTTCTCGCCGCCGCTGAGCTTGAGGCCGCGCTCGCCGACGCGCGTGGCATAGCCGGCCGGCGCGCCGGCAATGAAGTCGTGGATGTGCGCGGCGCGGGCCGCCGCCTCGATCTCCGCCTGCGCCGCGCCCGGCCGGCCGTAGGCGATGTTGTAGGCCACGCTGTCGTTGAAGAGCACGGTGTCCTGCGGGACGATGCCGATGGCCCGGCGCAGGCTGGCTTGGGTGAGCTGGCGCAGGTCGCGACCGTCCAGGGTGATGCGGCCGCCCTGCACGTCGTAGAAGCGGTAGAGCAGCCGCGCCAGCGTGCTCTTGCCCGCGCCCGAGGGGCCGACCACCGCCACCGTGTGGCCGGCCGGAATCTCGAAGCTCAGGCCCTGAAGCACCGGCCGGCCCGGTGCGCCGGGGCGGCCGGGGTCGTAGGCAAAGTGCACGTCCTCGAAACGCAAGGCCGGCGGCGGGCTGCCGGGCGGGCGCAGCAGTTCGACGGCACCGGGCGCGTCCTGGATCTCGCGCTCGCGCTCGAGCAGCAGGAACATCTTGTCGAGGTCGGTCAGCGCCTGCTTGATCTCGCGGTAGATCACGCCTAGGAAGTTCAGCGGGATGTAGAGCTGGATCATGAAGGCATTGATCATCACCAGATCGCCCAGGCTGAGCCGGCCCGAGACCACGCCTTCGGTCGCGCGCCACAGCATCGCGATCAGCGCCGCGGCAATCAGCAACTGCTGCCCGGTGTTCAGGATCGACAGCGTCGACTGCGAGCGCAGCCTTGCGCGCCGCAGGGCCTCCAGGCTGGCCTCGTAGCGGCGGGCCTCGTGGCCTTCGTTGCTGAAGACCTTGACCGTCTCGTAGTTCAGCAGCGAATCGATGGCCTGGGTGTGCGCGCTCGAATCCAGCTCGTTGAGCTTGCGGCGGTACTTGGTCCGCCACTCGGTCACGAGCACGGTGAAGACGATGTAGGCCACGAGCGCGGCCAAGGTGATCAGCACGAAGCCGGCATCGAACTGCGTGCCCAGGATGGCCAGCACCAGGCCGACCTCGACCAGCGTCGGCACGATGCTGTAGAGCGAGTAGCTGACCAGGGACTGCACGGCGCGGGTGCCGCGCTCGATGTCGCGGGTCATGCCGCCGGTCTGGCGCTCCAGGTGAAAGCGCAGGCTCAGCGCATGCAGGTGCTCGAAGACCTGCAGCGCGATCGAGCGGGCCGCACCCTCGCTGGCCTTGGCGAAGACCAGGTCGCGCAGCTCGGTGAACAGCGAGGTCGACAGGCGCAGCCCGCCATAGGCCAGCAGCAAGCCCACCGGCACCACCAGCACGGCGCGCGGATCGCCGGCCGGCAGGGCCAGGCTGTCGACCAGTTGCTTGAGCAGCAGCGGCACGCTGACATTGGCGGCCTTGGCGCCGATCAGGCAGGCCAGGGCCAGGGCCACCCGGACGCGGTATTGCCAGAAATAGGGCAGCAGCCGGCCGAGGGTGCGCCAGTCGGAGCGCGGGTTCGGCGCAGCCGCAGCCGACCCGGCCAGAGCGGCCGGCGCCGGGGGCGCGACAGGGTCATGGGCACGCATATTCGACAATCCAGGAAAGGGCCAGCCGCGCAGTGTCGCCGTTGAGCCCGCCCCCGCAGCCACGCCACGGAATCCCATGATCGAAGACCCGCGCGACACCCGTTCCCGCCCCCAGCCCGAGCTCAGCGCCCTGCCCGTCGGCGAGTCCCCGGTGCTGCGCGTGCTGCCCATGCCGGCCGATGCCAATGGCAATGGCGACATCTTTGGCGGCTGGATCATGTCGCAGGTGGACCTGGCGGGCGCCGTGCTCTCGGCCCGGCTCGCGCGCGGGCGCATCGCAACCATCGCGGTCAAGGAATTCGTCTTCCGCCAGTCGGTGTCGGTCGGCGATCTGCTTAGCCTCTATGCCCGCGTGGTGGCGGTGGGCAACACCTCGGTCACGGTCGCGGTCGAGGTCTATGCCGAGCGCAACCCGGCAGACCCCATCGTGGTGAAGGTGACCGAGGCCCAGCTCACCTATGTGGCCATCGACCGGCAGGGCCAGCGCCGGCCCATCCCGCGGCCGCTGCCGGCCGACATTCCGCTGCCGCCCGGCAGCGCCTGAGCCAGGCTCAGGCGCTGCGCCTGCGGGCCAGCATGCCGCGCAGGCGCCAGCCCAGCAGCAGCGCGATCACAGCGGCATAGACCGCCACCTCGGCAAAGTCCTGCTTGCCCGCACGCATCCAGAAGAAGTGCAGCAGGGCCAGGCCGGCCACTGCGTACACGGCCCGGTGCAGGCGCTTCCAGCGCACCGCGCCCAGGCGCCGGATCGCGGCATTGAAGGAGGTCGCGGCCAGCGGCGTCAGCAGCAGCAGGGCCAGGAAGCCGACCAGGATGAAGGGGCGCTTGAGGATGTCCGTCACCACGGCGGCCGGGTCCAGGCCCATGTCCAGCCAGGCATAGGCGCTCAGGTGCAGCAGGGCGTAGAAGTAGACGAACAGTCCGAGGGTGCGGCGAAAGCGCGCCAGGGCGGGCAGGCCCAGGGCCTCGCGCAGCGGCGTGACGGCCAGGGTCAGGCAGAGCATGCGCAGCGTCCAGTCGCCGGTCTGGCGGATCAGGGCTTCGGCCGGGTTGGCACCCAAGGCGTCGGCGGCGATCCGCCAGATTAGCTCGGCCAGCGGCAGCAGGCCCAGCAGCACCAGCAGGGGCTGGGCCAGGGGATGCAGCAGCAGCGGCCGGCGGGGCCGGCGCGGCTCAGTAGAACTTGGCGAGGTCCATGCCGGCATAGAGCTGGCCCACCTGGGCCTCGTAACCGTTGAACATCAGGGTCGGGCGGCGGCGCTGCAACAGGCCGTCGTCGCCGATGCGGCGCTCGGTGGCCTGGCTCCAGCGCGGGTGGTCGACCTTGGGGTTGACGTTGGAATAGAAGCCGTACTCGCGCGCGGCCGCCACATTCCAGGAGGTGGCCGGCTGCTTCTCGGTGAAGCGGATGCGGACGATGGACTTGCCGCTCTTGAAGCCGTACTTCCAGGGCACCACCAGGCGCAGCGGCGCACCGTTCTGCTTGGGCAGCACCTCGCCGTAGAGGCCGAAGGCCATCATCGTCAGCGGGTTCATGGCCTCGTCGAGACGCAGGCCTTCCACATAAGGCCAGTCCAGCACGCGCGAGCGCAGGCCGGGCATCTGCGCCGGGTCAGCGAGGGTGGTGAACTCGACGAACTTGGCATTGCCGGTCGGCTCGACCTTGCGGATCAGATCGGCCATCGACCAGCCGATCCAGGGGATCACCATGGACCAGCCCTCGACGCAGCGCATGCGGTAGATGCGCTCTTCCATGGGCGCGAGCTTGAGCAGCGCGTCCAGGTCGAGCTTCATGGGCTTGCGCACCTCGCCCTCGATGGACACCGTCCAGGGCTCGGTCTTCAGGGTGTGGGCGCGGCGGGCCGGATCGGCCTTCTCGGTGCCGAACTCGTAGTAGTTGTTGTAGGTCGTGACCAGCTTGTGGGGCGTGGCCGTGTCGGAGGCCAGGGCCCCGGCCAGACTGCTGCGCACCGACTTGAGCGCCGGCAACTGGCCCGGCGCCACGGTGGCGGCCACCTGGGCGCGGGCGTCGCGGGCGGCCCAGCTCGCCAGCACCGCACCGGCGCCGCCCGCGGCCATGCGCTGCATCAGGGCCCGCCGCTGCTCGAACACGGCCCGCGGGGTGATGTCGGACGCTTGGGGGTGGACGAGGCCGAGTCGGCGTTCGCGGGACGAGATCATGGGGGCTCCTGGCAGGCTTCGGCGATGGGGAGTGGTCGGCTCTGCATCACTCACCTTACAGCCTGCCGCCCGCGGCCGCCGGCCTGCGGGCATGGGGCCCGTCCGCCTCCCGGCGCGGCGAGCCCGGCCCTGACGATCAGAGCTCGCCGTAGCTGTGCAGGCCGCTGAGGAACATGTTCACACCGAGGAAGGCGAAGGTCGTGATGACCAGGCCGACCAGGGCCCACCAGGCCGCCACGGTGCCGCGCAGGCCCTTCATCAGGCGCATGTGCAGCCAAGCCGCGTAGTTGAGCCAGACGATCAGCGCCCAGGTCTCCTTCGGGTCCCAGGACCAGTAGCCGCCCCAGGCCTCGGCGGCCCACAGCGCGCCCAGCACGGTCGCGATGGTGAAGAAGGCAAAGCCGACGGCAATCGCCTTGTACATCACGTCGTCGAGCAGTTCCAGGCTCGGCAGCTTGGCGACGATGGGCCGGCGCAGCGCCAGCGTCAGCGCGCAGAACAGGCCGACGCCCACCACCATGCGCAGGCTCTTGCCCAGCGCCGTCTCGACCTGGGGCGTCACGCCGCCGAAGTTCTGGAAGCCCAGCAGCACCAGGCTCAGGCCGATGGGCACATAGACGAAGGCGGTGCGCAGCGAGGACGGCGAGCCGCTCTTGAGCAGATAGGCCCAGGCCACCATGGCCGACAGCGCGAAGGTGCCGTAGCCCACGAAATTGGCCGGCACATGCACCTTCATCCACCAGCTCTGCAGGGCCGGCACCAGGGGCTGGATCTGCTGCGCCTCGCGCGTGACCGTGTACCAGAGCAGGAAGCCGACCGCCGCGCTGACGATCAGCATGACGAAGGCGCCCAGCGAACGCACCGAGGATTCGCCGTGCACGGTGCCGCCCTCGCGGGCGCGGCCGAGGTAGAGCGACTCGAAGTAGAGATGGAAGGCCGCCGTCATCCAGGCGAACATCACGAAGACTTCGTAGAGGTTGCTGACCGGGATGTGGCCGACATCGGGCGCGATCTGGTGGCTTTCGTACCAGCGCACCATGGTGCCGACCAGGGCCATGGCCACGCCGCCCCAGGCGAAGACGCTGCCCAGGCGCTCGGCGGTTTCCGCGCGGCCGCGGCCCAGCAGGCCGATCCAGTAGAACAAGGTGCTGAGCCAGAAGAGCACGCCCATCCACAGGATGGCGCTCTGGCTGGCCAGGAAATACTTGAGCAGCAGCTTGTTCTGGCCGGCGTCCAGGTCGGCACCGAAACCGTCGCTGACCTGGGCATAGAGGCCGATGGCCAGCAGGCTGGCCGCGCCCACGCCCAGCATCAGCGTGCGCAGCGGCCCCCAGAACCAGCCGAGGGCGATGGCCGAAGGCACGGCACCCAGCAGGATGGCGCGCTCGTAGAAGTCCATGCTGTCGCCGTAGCGTTGCCAGGCATAGCCTGCCCCGACGACGATCAACAGAGCAAAGACCCAGTCGTAAACCGAACGCCGGGCTAGCAGGCCGGGCGATTCAAGACGCAAGGTGGTGGTGTTCATGCAGGACGCTCCTCCGTGCGCGGTCCCGCCAGCAGGGCGGTGCGCAACTGATCGAATTCTCGGTCGGTATCCAGGGTCTGGCGGGTCGAGGACAAGGCGGCCGTCAGGCGGGTGCGGCCTTCGCCGAGGTCCTCCAGCCAGACCCACAGCCGGCGCTCGCGGATGTAGAGCATCGCGAACACGCCCACGATCAGGAAGGCACAGCCCAGGTAGACCAGGGTCTTGCCCGGCGCCCGGGTGACCTGGAAGACGCTGGCCTGGACCTGCTCGAAGTTCTCCAGCGTCAGCAGCAGCGGCGCCGGGAAGAAGGCGACATCCGACAGCGCGATCAGCGACTGGCTCATGAAGGCCTGCAGCGACTCATCCAGCGCCAGGGGCTTGAGGCCTTCGGCCGCACGCGCCTGCTGCAGCAACTCCAGCAGGCTGCCGTTGAGGATGCGCAGCAGCACTTCCGAGGTGCGCTCGCGGTCGGACTCGGGCACGTTCTGCTCGAGGAAGGCGGAGAGCGCCATCAGGCCGGCCGGCGGCGGGCCTTCGGGCGCAGCCGCGCCGGGCGGGTCGATGCGCTCGGCGCCCGCGAACATGCCCAGGGTGCGCTGGGCCGAGGCGCGCAGGGCGTCGCGCATCTCCGGTCGCTCGTCGGGCGTGGCGCGTTCGACGTAGCTGCGGGCTGCGGCCTCGCGGCGCACCGGGTCGCGCAGGGCCGCTTGCAGGCGCATCCAGTCGCCGATGCCACCCTCGGCGTCCACGGGGATGCGCAGGTAGCGGAAGCTTTCGTTGGGGTTGTCGCGCACACCGGCCAGGTAGACGCGCTGGCCTTCGAGCTCCACCGGCAGCATGTAGTTGTTGAATTCGCGCGCCTGGCCTGCGGCATCGCGCAGCTTGTAGCTGAAGGACGGGCCGATGTTGCGCAGGGTGCGCTCGGTCGGCGCCTTGGCGCCCGAGCCCAGGTGGCGCTGCACGCTGTCGACCAGGTCGACCTTGCGGACGTCGACCGCGCCCGCCGTGGCCGCGCCGGGCTCGGTCACGTTCTCGACATTGATGGTGCGCAGGCCGGTGAACTCCAGGCCGAGCTGCTCGCCCGAACCCGCCTCATTGAGCTGGGTGCGGCCACCGACGGCGCCGTCGACGGCAAAGGCCGGACCGCCCTTGAGCGGCCAGGCCTTGAACTTCAGGCGCGAGCCGCCGTCCTCGAAGCTGGACTGGTAGATGGCCACGCCGTGGCTCTCGGCCGGATGGTTGACGCGGATGGTCTCGGCGCGCACGGCCCCGGTCTCGCGGTCGCGGATCAGCACCTCGCTCGAAAAGAGCTTGGGCATGCCGGTCTCGTAGTAGTCGACGACGAACTTCTTCAGCTCGATCTCGAAGGGCAGCGGCTGCAGCACGATGCCATCGGCCAGGTTGAGCACGGCCACGCCCGAGCGCTGGCCCTCGCCGACGAAGAGCGAACCCCGGTAGGTCGGGTTGTCGGGGCTCAGCACATGCTCGGGCGGCACGGTGCTCAGGGCGCCGTCGCCGCTGTAGGCCTGCTTGCCGCCCAGGGCCATCTGGGCCTGCACGACCAGATCGCCATCGAACAGGCCGCCGATGCAGATCAGCACGATGGCGCCATGCGCGGCCAGGTAGCCCAGCTTGTTGGTCGCCCCCTGCCGGGCCGCGACCATCACCCCGCCGGCCTGGCCGGCACGGGCCTCGCGCACGTCGAGCTTGTAGCGCCAGCCGCGGCGGCCGAGCAGGCCGGTCACGCGTTGCAGGGCGGCCTCGGGCGCCTCGCCCAGCTCACCCTCGCCGCGGTGCGGGAAGGCCTTGAGCGCGTTGGATCGCACCTGCTCCTTGTAGCTGCGCAGATCGACCAAGATCTTGGGGGCATTGCGCGCGATGCACAGGCTGGTCGAGACCACCAGGAAGGCCAGGATCAGCAGGAACCACCAGGCGCTGTAGACGTTGTAGAGGCCGACCCGGTCGAACATCTCGGCCCAGAAGGGGCCGAACTGGTTGACATAGTTGACGCCCGGCTCGCGCTGCGTGACGACCGTGCCGATGACCGAGGCGATGCAGATCACCGTCAGCAGCGCGATGGCAAAGCGCATCGAGGACAGCACCTCGACCGCCTCGCGCAGCGGGCGCGAGCGGGTGTTCAGGGTCAGGCCGGTGGTGCTGGCGGACATGGTTCGGGGGACGGGGACAACAGGCGGGCCGGGGAGGCCGAGGGCACTTGCGCACACCGCAAGGCGGGTGGCAGAGCGCGAAGCGCGGAGAAAGTTCAGCGCCGACTGAAGGAGCGTATCAGCGGCGGCTTAAGTTCGTCTGAGCTGGCCACAAGGGCCTGATGCCCGCAGGCCCCCCAGCGGCCGGACAAAACTCGACCCGGTGACGCACGCAGGCGACACCGGGTCGGGGGGAGCGATCACGCGGCGCCCGGACGGGCCCGAGGCCGTCGGCTCAATACAGGCCGGCGATGTAATCGGACACGGCCTGGATCTCGCGATCGCTCATGCGCTGGGCGATGGTGCTCATCTGCGCATTGTTCTTGCGAATGCCATCGCGGAAGCCGGTGAGCTGCGCCGCGGTGTAGTCGGCATGCTGGCCGCCAAGGCGGGGGTAGACCGAGGGGATGCCGGCACCGCTGGGGCTGTGGCAGCCCGCGCAGGCCGGAACGGCCTTGGACGGGATGCCGCCGCGGTAGATCGACTCACCCAGGGCGACGGTGTCCTTGTTCTTGGCCGCGCCGGGCTTGGCCGTCTTGCTGGCGTAGAAGGCGGCGACATTGCGCATGTCTTCTTCGCTCAGGGCCGAGGCAAAGCCCTGCATGATCGCGTTGGCGCGCTGGCCCGACTTGAAGCCCTGGAGCTGGCGGACGAGGTATTCCGGGTGCTGGCCTTGCAGGATGGGATTGGCCGGCGAACCGCGGCTGCCATCGGCGCTGTGGCAGGCGATGCAGGTCTGGGCGATGGCCTCGCCCTTCTTCAGGTCGGCCTTGACCGGCGCCTGGGGGGTCTCGGCAAGGGCGGGCGCAGCCAGCGCGGCCGCCAGCAGCAGGGTCAGGACGGACTTCATGGTGGAGGCTGTGTGGACGGAAGAGATCGGCAACCACGCGAGAAACCGCGGTCTCGCGATGTCATGGCGGTTCGGGAAAACACTCGATTTTACAATGCCGGATGACTGAGCCCTTGATACCCGACGCTTCCCCCCAGGCAGGCAGCCTTCGCACGGCCCTGGCCTGGACGCACACCGCGCGCTTCCTGACGACCGCGGCCCGTCTCGACCAGCTTCCGACCAGCCTGCTGCCCGAGATCGCCTTCGTCGGCCGCAGCAATGCCGGCAAGTCCACGGCGATCAACACCCTGGCCCAGCAGCGCCGCCTGGCCTTCGCCTCGAAGACCCCCGGCCGCACCCAGCACATCAATCTGTTCAGCGTCGGCCCCAAGGATGCGCCTGAGGCCCTGTTCGCCGACCTGCCCGGCTACGGCTATGCGGCCGTCGAACGCCAGGCCAAGCTGCGCTGGCAGCAGGTGATGGCCGACTACTTGGCCCAGCGCCGCAACCTGGCCGGCGTGGTGCTGCTGGTCGATCCGCGCCTGGGCCTGACCGATCTGGATCAGCGCCTGCTCGACTTCGTGCGGCCGCGCATTGCTGTCGGCGAGGTCAAGCTGATGGTCGTGCTGACCAAGACCGACAAGCTCAACCGCGCCGAATCCACCCGCGCGCTGGCCGCCGCGCAAGAGGCCCTGGCCGAGCATGTCACCGAGGATGCCGACGTCGGCTTGCTGCTTTTCTCCGCCCTCAAGCGGGTGGGGGTCGACGACCTCGCCGGCAGCCTGCGGGAATGGGCCGATGGCTGCCGCGCCCGCTGGGCCGCGGCCCTGGCCGCTGCGCCCGCCGCCGAACCCGGCGCCGAACCCGCGGGCGACACGCCGCAGGACGCCGTACCCGAGCCCGGCCCGGCGCCCGAAGCCCACGCGCCCACCGAGGCCAGCGCAAGCGACAGCCCGCCGCCCGCCGCGCCCTGATCAGGGTGCGCCCAGGCGCAGCACCAGGCCGGTGTCGCCGCGCGGCGCATGCACCAGGCCCAGGTAGAGCGGGCCCAGGCCGGTGTCGGCCCCCAGGAAGACCGAGAAACCGCTGCGCAGATCGCCCAGGCGGATGTCCTCCCGCCGACGCCAGGCATTGCCCAGCTCGGCCGAGGCGCCGGCGAAGAGGCCGCGGGTCAGGGCCGTGGGGCTGAGCCGCGCGTAATAGACGGCCCGGCCGAAGAGGATCTGGTTGCCGTCGATCTGCCCCGGCTTGTAGCCCGAGAGCTGCTGGAAGCCCCCCAGCGCATCCAGCCCCTGCCCGGTGTTGCGGCCGTGGCCGCTGGCCAGCAGCCGGCCCGAGAGCGTCAGCACATGGCGGCGCCCCAGGGTCCAGGCCTGGGTGCCCTCGGCCTCGATGCGGGTGAAGCTCTGGCGGCGATCCGTGCTGGCCTGGTCGTCCAGGGCGCCGGCGGCCAGTTCCAGCCGCGCCCGCCAGCCGGCCTGCGGGAAGCTGGCGAAATCGAGCCGGTCGAAGGCCAGGCGCAGGCGCAGGCCGCGCTCGCGCCGGGTGATGCCGCCGCGCAGGCCGTCGAAGGCCTCGCTGGCGACGACCACGCGGTCGCGCCAGCGCTCGCTGTAGGCGCCCAGGCGCAGCTCGCCCAAGGTGCCCAGGGGCTGGCCCAGGTCCAGGCCCAGTCGGCTGCGGGTGCGGCGGATGCGGCCGGTCTCCCCGCCCTCGGCACCCGCGTAAGTGAGTACCTCCTCGCGGCCCAGCTCGCCCGCCAGCGCGGCGAACCAGCCGCCCAGCGGCGAAGCCAGCTCACCCAGCGGACGCCGCAGCTCGCTGGTCCAGCCGGGTTCGGTGCCGATCTGCACGAGGTTGCGCCAGCTCAGGCCGGCCTCGTCCAGCCAGGGCCGGTGATGCAGCAGCTTGACGTTGAAGCCGCCGCGGCCGCTGAAATCGGTGCTGAAGTCCAGGCCGACGCGGAAGAAGTTCGGGCCCCAGGTCTTCTCCTCGACGCTGAAGATCAGGCTGTCGCCATCAGCGCCGGGCAGCAACTGGTAATCGACCCGGGTGTAGTCGCCGGCGGCGGCCAGGCGGCGCACGTCGCGCTCGGCCGCGGCCACGTCGAAGCGCTCGCCGGCCTGGCTCTCCAGCAGGCCGGCGTAGCGCTCGGGCCGGGTCTGGTCGGAGCCACTGAAGCCGACCCGCGCCAGGGCGCTGCGCGGGGTGGAGAAGTCGCCGCGCGCCGCGCGCCAGGCCCGGTAGTCGGCCTCGGGCAGGGCCAGCGCGCGCAGGGCCGGCCATTGCTGCGCGGCCTGGTCCTCGCCCAGGGCGATGAAGGCCGCAGCCTCCTGGAAGTCGGCGGCCGTCAGCCGGCCGAGGTCGGGGGCGATCAGCAGGTCGCGCTGCGCATCGAGCCGCGCCAGGCTGCGCTGCACGTTCTGCTCGGTGAGGATGTTGATCATCTGCGCCGTCACCCCGAGCAGGGTGTCGAGCGACTCGCGCGGCTGCAGCGGCGTGCCGATGTTGACGGCGATGATGCGCTCGGCCCCCAGGCTGCGCGCCACGGCCACCGGCAGGTTGTCGACCAGGCCACCATCGCCCAGCAGGCGGCCGCCGAGCTCGGTGGGCGCGAACACGCCCGGCACGCTCATGCTCGAGCGCATCGCCAGGGCCAGGTCGCCGTGGGCCAGGATCTCGGGCCGGCCGGTCTCCATGTCGGTGGCGACGGCGCGGAAGGGAATGGGCAGGCGGTCGAAGTCGCGCAGCTCGGCCACCGGCAGGGTGTAGCGGCGCAGCAGCAGCTCCAGGCCGCGGGTCGAGACGGTGCCCAGCGGCACGCGCAGTTCGCCGTCGCGCAGGCCGACCTCCAGCGCCGGGGTGACGGCGTAGTCGTCCTCCTTCTGGCGCAGCGGCAGCTCGGGCCGGGCGACGCGGTTGGCGAACAGGCCGTCCCAGTCGACCCGCCGGATCTCGGCGTCGATGGCCGAGGCTTCCATGCCGCTGGCATAGAGGCCGCCGATGATCGCGCCCATCGAGGTGCCGACGATCAGGTCCACCGGCACCCGGGCGCGCTCCAGCACCTTGAGCACGCCGATGTGGGCCAGGCCGCGCGCCCCGCCGCCCGACAGGACCAGGGCAATGCGCGGACGCCCCGGCACGCCGGGCCGGGCCTCGGCCGGGGCGGAAGCCGCCCGGGCCGGCAGCCCGGCCACCGCAGGCGGCACCGGGCCCGCGGCAGCCGGCGCGAGCGCCACGAGCTGCGCGAGCGCCGCCAGCAAGAGGCCGGGCAGGCGCCGCCGGCCGGCGGGCGCCCAGGCGCCGCGGGGCCGCTCAGTGCCCACGCGCCAGCAGGCCATCGACCGTGCGTTCGAGCAGGCTGCGGGACTCGTAGGGCCCGGCCAGTCCGGCGAGCATCAGGCGCTCCAGGGCCCGGGCGCTGAAGGCGTGGATGCCGTCGCGCGCGGCCTCGCTGAAGAGGTAGACGCGCTCGCTCGGCCCGCCCTCGAGCAGGCGCAGCACCCGCCAGCGGCCATCCACCGGCATGCGGCACCAGTCGCCCGGCTGCAAGCGGTGCAGCCAGTCGCGCGGGACATGGGCGACGGCTTCGGGCACCGGCTCGTCGATCGGCTGCCCCAGGTCGAAGAAAGAGGCCAGGATGGCGGCATGCAGCAAGTCCGACCCGTCGTCGTCGGCGGGCGGGCCAGCCTCCGGTGCCGGCAGGCGGCGCCCGGCCAGGCGCTCGACGCAGGCGCTCACCGCCTCGTGACGGGCGGGCGGCACGCCGGCGTCGGCGCAGCCCTGCTGCACGCGCTCCAGCAAGGGATCCATCAGCTCCTGCCCGTCCGGTCCGACCTGCGCCAGGGTGTGGAGCAGGGGCGTGAGCACGCGGTCGAGTCGCTCGAAAGCCTGCGGGCCCTCGTCCTCGTCGAGCGCGGCCTGGGCCAGCACCCGCGGCCAGACGCCCAGCAGGAAACCACGCAGCAGGGCCTGGAGCGGCTCGCCGCGCACTTGTTCCTGCTCCATCAGGCGGGCCTGGATGCGGCGGCGCTGCACGGTCTGGGCGCGACGCAGTTGGCGCTCGCGCAGGGCATGTTCGCGGTCGGCGCCGCGCTGCTGGCGCTCCAGGGCCAGCTCGCCGGCCAGGATCTGCTCCAGCACGCCCAGGGCCGATTCGAAGGCTGCGCCGGTGGGCCGCTCGCGGGTGGAAAGCCGGTCGCAGACCCACTCGATGCCCTCGGCGGCGCGCAGCAGGCGCGGGTCCTGCGGATCGCTGAAACCCAGGGTGTGCCGGCCGATGCGGTCGATCAGCCGCCAGGCCGGGTGCTCGGCGCTGTCGAGCACCCGGGGCTCGGCCAGCGCGGTGCGCAGCACCGGCAGTTGCAGCAGGCCCAGGCGCTGGCGCACGCTGCGCGGCAGTTGCGGGTCTTGCTGCAGGACTTCGAACAACTGGGCGATCAGCTCGATCACCTGCCGGTCGCTGTCGTATCGCGCCACCGACTGGATCCAGGGCAGGCTGTCCAGCACGGGATTGGGCAGGCGGCTGGACCCCTCGGGGCCGGTCACCGGCCCCGGCGCGGAGACGATGCGGCAGATCATCTCGTCCAGCTCGCGCAGGGAACGGGCGACCTCCGGGCCCACCGCCTCGACCCGGGGCTGGATGGCCAGGCGCAGGCTGTCGAGCGCGCCCGCCCGGTAGAGCGGCAGGCCCGTGGCCGGCGGCCCGGCCGGCCGGGCGCGGCGCAGCAGGCTGGGGTCCAGCGCGACGGCGGGCTGGGCCTTCTCGTCGGCCGGCGGCAGGTGGGCCTCCAGATGGCCCAGGGCCGAGCCGGCCAGGGTCAGCATCGGGCCGGCCGCCGCTTGCAGCAGCAGGTAGCGGCTGGGCGGGGCCAGGTCGAGCGCGGCGCTGCCCAGCCAGACGGCATGGATCAGGCCCTCGGGTTGCAGCGGGTCCTGGCGGTGCTGCCCGGCCTGCGGCGTGCCGGCGGCGGACTGCATCCCGAGGCGCTCGCGCAGCCGGGCCAGGCGCGGGGCCTGCTGAACCTCCAGCGCCTCGGCCAGGCGCAGCAGGGCGGCCGAGGCCTCGGCTTCGCCTTCGTCATGAAAGCCGCCGGCCCCGGGCTGGGTGCGGTGGAAGGGCGCGCTTTCAGGCCAGTCGTGCAAGGCCCGGGCGGTCTCGGCCGTCCAGAGCGGCAGGTGCTGGCGGACGACGGCCGCCACGTCGGCGCAGGACGCCGCGGGCGCACCGGCCTGCACGAGCAGTGGCAGGTGCGCGATCAGGCCGCTGCGCAGGCTCTCCATCCAGGCAGGCAGCTCGCTCAGCAGCAGGGTGTGCAGGGAAGACGGTGAGGGCGGGGCAGACATCTCGGGCGGGAAGCCGGGCCGCGGCACCAGGGGCGCGGCAGCTCCGCAGCATGGGCCGGGGGGACGCGCCCGCAGAACGCGCAGGCAGGTGGCGGGAGCTTGCAAGGACGATGCCGCCGACCGGGCCGGGACATGCGGGCCATGCAAGCCCATGACGCTGACCCCGCCATCTTCCCAGGAGCGCCCCCCCCTCAGACGGGGGATCGCTCATCGCTTGCGCCGCTGTGGGCAGCGCACCACAGGGCGCCGCCGCCCCAGAGACCTCAGGCCGCCCGCCCCAGGCGCTGGCGCAGATGGTCCAGCGCCGCATCGACCTGGTCGATCAGCACCAGGCAGAGGTCGCCCGGCCGCAGCGCGGCCAGCGCGGTGTCGATGGCCAGGAACTCGCCATGGACTTCCAGCACCTCGCGGCTGCGGGCGGCGCCGCGCAGGCCCTCGCGCAACAGGCCCAGCACCTCGCCATCGGCGCGGCCGCGCTGGCAGGCGTCCTGGTAGAGCACGACGGTGTCGAAGGCGGCGCCGAGGATTTCGGTCTGCTCGCGGATGTCCTGGTCGCGGCGGTCGCCGGCGCCGCTGATCACCACGCTGCGGCGCTGGCCCGGGGTCTGGGGCAGCGCGTCGACGGCAGCCACCAGGGCGCGCATCGCATCGGGGTTGTGGCCGTAGTCGGCGATCACCGTCGCGCCGTCGATCTCCATCAGGTTGAAGCGGCCCGGCGCGTTGTCGGCATCGTTGACGAAGCTGGCCAGGCCGCGGCGGATCGCATCCCAGCTCAGGCCCGCGCCCCAGCCGGCGGCAACGGCAGCCATCACGTTCTCGACCTGGAAGGGAATGCTGCCGTTGCGGGTGATCGGCAGCTCGCGCAGCAGCAGGCGCTCGCGCCAGGAGCCCTCGGCCGCGACGATGGCATCGCCCTCGACGTAGACCACGCGCCGGCCCTGGGCGCGGTGCTGGGCCATGACGGGCAGTTGCCGGTCGGCGGCGAAGAAGATCACGCCGCCGGGGCAGACCTCGGCCATCAGCGCCACATTCGGGTCGGCCGCATTCAGCACGCCCCAGCCGCCGGGGGCGACGTTCTGCACGATCACGCGCTTGAGCACCGCCAGGTCCTCGACCGTGGTGATGTAGTTCAGGCCCAGGTGGTCGCCGCTGCCGATGTTGGTGACCACGGCCACCTGGCAGCGGTCGAAGCCCAGGCCCTCGCGCAGCACGCCGCCGCGGGCGGTCTCGAAAACGGCGGCATCGACATCCGGATGGGCCAGCACATTGCGCGCGCTCTTCGGGCCGCTGCAATCGCCGCGGTCGATGGTGCGGCCGTTCACGTAGACGCCGTCGGTGTTGGTCATGCCCACGCGCAGGCCGGCGCTGGCGAACAGGTGGGCGATCAGCCGCGTCACCGTGGTCTTGCCATTCGTGCCGGTGACGGCGACGACCGGGATGCGGCCGTCCTCGCCATGCGGGAACATCAGCTCGACCATGGCCGGGCCGAGCTGGCGCGGCTTGCCGTAGGACGGGCTCAGGTGCATGCGCAGGCCGGGCGCGGCATTGACCTCGACGATGCCGCCGCCCTGCTCCTCCAGCGGGCGCAGCACGGTCTCGCAGACGATGTCGACGCCGCAGATGTCGAGCCCGACCATCTGCGCGGCATCGACCGCGCGGGCCGCCACCTCGGGGTGGACATCGTCGGTCACGTCGGTCGCGCTGCCGCCGGTGCTGAGGTTGGCGTTGTTGCGCAGCACGACGCGCCGGCCGCGCTCGGGCACCGAATCCGGCCCCAGGCCCTGCACCTGCAAGCGGGCCAGGGCGATGGTGTCGAGCCGGATCTTGGTCAGCGAGGTGGCATGGCCCTCGCCGCGGCGCGGATCGGCATTGAGCTGGTCGACCAGCTGGGCCACGCTGTGCACGCCGTCGCCCAGCACCTGGGGCGGGTCGCGGCGGGCGGCGGCCAGCACCTGGTCGCCGACGACGAGCAGGCGGAAATCGTGACCGGCGAGGAAGCGCTCGACCATGACCTCGCCGTACTCGGCCGCCGCGCCGTAGGCGATGGCGAAGTGCTCGCGGGTCTGGATGTTGACCGTCACGCCCTTGCCCTGGTTGCCGTCCTGCGGCTTGACGACCACGGGCAGGCCGACCTCCAGCGCCGCCGTCCAGCCATCGTCCACATCCTGCACCGGCCGGCCCAGCGGCACCGGTACGCCGGCCGCACGCAGCAGGGCCTTGGTCAGGTCCTTGTCCTGGGCGATGGACTCGGCCACCGCGCCGGTCTGGTCGACCTCGGCGGCCTGGATGCGCCGGGCCTTGGCGCCCCAGCCCATCTGCACCAGGCTGCCGCGGGTCAGGCGGCGGATGGGAATGCCGCGCGCGCGGGCCGCGTCGACGATGGCACCCGTGCTCGGGCCCAGGCGCTCGTCCTCGTCCAGCTCGCGCAGGCGGGCGATCGCCGCCTCGGGGTCGAAGCGACCCTCGGCCTGCAGCGCGGCCTGCACCAGGGCCTCGGCCTCGGCCAGGGCGGCGCGGCCGACGGCCTCCTCCGAATACTCGACCACGACCTGGTAGGTGCCGGTCTCGACCGTCGCCGTCGTGCGGCTGAAGCTGACCGGGCAGCCGGCCTGGGCTTGCAGTTGCAGCGCGGCGGCTTCAAGCACCTGGGCCAGCGGCACCGCCTCGGCCAGGCCGGCGCGCGGGCGCAGCGGGCCGATGCCGGGGTAGAGGGCGCGGACGCGGCCTTCGAGGCCGGGCCGGGCGGCGAGATCGCGCTCGTCCGGGCCGCAGTGGACGACGGCCTCGATCGCCGTCTGACGGCTCCACAGGTTCGGGCCGCGCAGGGCCCGGATGCGGGAGACTTCCATGGGATGGGTGGGGGCTGGGAGGCCCGGCAGGGCCGGGCAAGGGGGGCGGCGCGGCGGTCCTTCGGCAGACCCGGCGCGCACCGCCCGGACGGGCGTGCCTTCAGTGGGTCGACGGGCGCGGATGCGGGTCGAAGGTCTGCACGCCGGCGGCGATCAGGTCGGGCGAGATGCCATAGGCCCAGGCGGCGCCGACGGCGGCCAGCAGCGGGTCGGCCTCCGGCGAACCGGCCAGGCCGGGCGGCAGGCGGGTCGAGGCCGGCAGCGGGATCTCCTGGCTGCCGCGCGCCAGCACGACGCGCTCGCCCCGGCGGAACACGATGCGGCCGCCCGCAGCACGGTGCGCCTCCAGGCGGGCCGCGGCCGGCGCGGCCCCGACAGGCCCGGCCTCGCGCGGATCGGCCGCCGCATACAGCAGCACCTCGCCGTCGCAGAGCGAGGCCAGGCCGGCGACGCGCTCATCCTCGGCATTGAGCACCGCCGTGCCTTCGGGCAGCACGACATCGACCTGGGTGCGCAGCACGCGGACGAGCTGATCGCTGGCGCCGATGTCGTGCTCGGCCAGGGCTTCGGCACCCCCGAGGTCGCTGACGATGCCGACGCAGCAGCGGTCGTAGGGCAGGCCGTCGCGCAGGATGGCCGCGGCATCGTTCTCGAACACGGCGGCCTCGACGCGGCGGTTCATCAGCAGGCGCTGTGCGGCATCCCAGCGGGTCGCGTCGACCGGCTCGATGCAGCGGCGGTTCAGGTACAGGCCCTCGCGGCAGGCCAGGCCGACATGCTTGCCGCCCAGGTGCAGCAGCCAGGCCACCAGGCGGGCGATGGTGCTGCTGTCGCGCGAGCCGGCCACGCCGACGATGGGCACGCGGCCGGCGGCCTTGCCGTCCTCGGCTTCGCCGAACAGGTGCTCGACGATCGCCTGGCCGACCGGCTGCGGCGCGCCGACGGCCGGCTTCAGGTGCATCAGCAGGCCGGGGCCGGCATTGACTTCAACGATCGCGCCGCCCTGGGCCTGCAGCGGCTGGCCGATGTCCTCGCAGACCAGGTCGATGCCGGCGATGTCCAGGCCGACCACGCGGGCGGCCAGCGCCACCTGCTCGGCCACGTCGGGATGGACCTCGTCGGTGCAGTCGACCGCGAGGTTGCCGTTGCGCTGCACGAGCACGCGGCGACCGGCCTCGGGCACCGACTCGCCGTCCAGGCCCTGGCGGGCCAGCAGCAGGCGGGTGGCGGGCTCGCGTTCGAGCACCAGGGTTTCGAGCAGCAGGTCCTCGGTCTCGCCGCGGCGCGGGTCGGTGTTGACCTGGCGGTCGATCAGTTGACGTACGGTGGAGCGGCCGTCGCCGGTGATGAAGACGCGCTCGCCGCGTGCAGCAGCCACCATGCGGTCGCCGACGACCAGCAGGCGGTGCTCGTCGCCGGGGATGAAGCGCTCGACCAGCACCTCGCTGCCCTCGGCATCGGCCACGGCCCAGGCGGCCTCGATGTCGGCCTGGGCGCTCAGCTCGATCGACACGCCACGGCCATGGTTGGCATCGGAGGGCTTGACGACCACCGGGCCGCCGATGTCCTGCGCGATGGCCCAGGCGTCGGCCGGGCTTTCGGCCACCTCGCCCTCGGGCACCGGCACGCCGCAGGCGGCAAGCAGGCGCTTGGTGAGGTCCTTGTCGCTGGCGATGCCTTCGGCAATCGCGCTGGTCTGATCGGTCTCGGCCGTCCAGATGCGGCGCTGGCGCGCGCCATGGCCGAGCTGCACGAGGTTGCCCTCGTTCAGGCGGATGTGCGGAATGCGACGCTCGTTGGCGGCGTCGACGATGGCCGCCGTCGAGGGACCGAGGTAGCGCTCGTCGATCTTCTGGCGCACGGCGGCGACCGACGGGCTCACCTCGAAGGGCAGATCGTTCAGGGCCGCATGCAGCAGGGCATGGCCCTGGGCCAGGGCGACGCGCGCCACTTGCTCCTCGCGGGCGCGGAAGACCATGCGGTAGACGCCGGGCTGCGAGGTGCTGCGCGTCTGGCCGAAGCCGGTCGGCATGCCGGCCAGGTTGAGCAGCTCGATCACCACATGTTCAAGGATGTGGCCGGCCCAGGTGCCTTCTTCGAGGCGCTGCAGGAAGCCGCCGCGTTCGCCGACGCCGCAATGGTGCTCGACCAGGGCCGGCAGCAGGGCCGTCAGCCGCGCGGTGAACCCGGGGATGCGGTTGGACGGCCAATCCTCCAGCACCCCCAGGTCCAGCCAGGCTTCCAGGCAGGCGCGGTAGGTCCAGACGTTGGGGCCGCGCAGGTGCCTGACCTTGAGGATCTTGAGTTCGAAGGGCGGGGGCATGCTCGATCCACCGGGAACGCCACCCGAGCAGGCGGCAGGGGCACCGATTGTCGCGGCGCCCCCGGCGGCGGTCGGCGCAGCGAGGGCGCCGCGCGTTGTTGCCGGGTCCCAGGGGCCGCTTCGGCGAGAATCCGCCGCCCTCCGGATCGGCGCCGGAACGCTCGCCGGGCCCGGCGAGCCCCCCTCCACACCATGCATGATCATCATTCGAGATTGGCCTCCGAGGCGCCGAACCAGCCCGGGCGGGCCGATCTGCCGGCGCAGCTCGATGCCGGGGTCAACGCCAGCGCGAGCCTGACGGTTGACGTCGACCCCCAGGGGCAATTCACCGAACAGCGGCTGTTGCTGTGGGGGGGCGATGCAAGCGGGCCTGATCGGCTCACCGTTCAGCTCGGCGACAAGCTGGAGCAAGCTTTCGAGCTGCGTCCGGACGACCGGCTGGAGCTGGGCGAGCTGGCCGGCCTGGCCAGCCTGAGCCTGCTCGGCCCGCAGGGCTTGCGGGCGCGCTGGCGCCTGACCCTGGGCCGGCTGCCGCAGGCGCAGGCCTTCCTCAAGGCCTTCGACGCCCGCCTGGCGCCGGCCGCGGCCGAGCCGCCCGCCCCCTGCCCCGCCTGCGGCGCGGCCCTGCCCGCGGGCCGCGGCGACTGCCCGGCCTGCGGCCACGGCACCGAAGACGAAGAAGCCCCGCCCGCCTCCACCTGGGTGCTGCTGCGCCTGGGCCGCTTCGCCCGGCCCTATCGCCGGCAGCTTGCCCTGGGCTTCGGCCTGACGCTGGCCTCGACCGCGGCCACGCTGATCCCGCCCTACCTCACCATTCCGCTGATGGACGAGGTGCTGATCCCGCACCAGAACGGCCAGGCCATCGACCCGATGCAGGTCGCCCTGCTGCTCGGCGGTCTGCTGCTCAGCGCCCTGGCAGCCTGGGGCCTGGGCTGGGCACGCACCTATGTGCTGGCCCTGGTGTCCGAGCGCATCGGCGCCGACCTGCGCACCACCACCTTCCAGCACCTGCTGACGCTCAGCCTCGAATACTTCGGCGGCAAGCGCACCGGCGACCTGATGGCCCGCATCGGCTCGGAGACCGACCGCATCAATGTCTTCCTCTCGCTGCACGCGCTGGACTTCGCGACCGATGTGCTGATGATGCTGATGACCGCCGGCATCCTGCTGTCCATCCACCCCGGCCTGGCCCTGGTGACGCTGCTGCCGCTGCCGGCCATCGCCTGGCTGATCCACCGCGTGCGCGAGCGGCTGCGGACCGGCTTCGAGCGCATCGACCGCGTCTGGGGCGAGGTCACCAATGTGCTGGCCGACACCATCCCCGGCATCCGCGTGGTCAAGGCCTTCGCGCAGGAGGGCCGCGAGGCCCAGCGCTTCCATGCCGCCAATGCCCACAACCTGGCCGTCAACGACAAGCTCAACAAGACCTGGAGCCTGTTCTCGCCGACCGTCGGCCTGATGACCGAGATCGGCCTGCTGATCGTCTGGGCCTGCGGCATCTGGCTGGTGGCGGGCGACGCGATCACCGTCGGCGTGCTGACCGCCTTCATCGCCTACATCGGCCGCTTCTATGCGCGGCTGGATTCGATGAGCCGCATCGTCTCGGTCACGCAGAAGGCCGCCTCGGGCGCCAAGCGCATCTTCGACATCCTCGACCATGTCTCGAACGTGCCCGACCCGGCCGAGCCCAAGCCCCTCGCCCACCCGGTGCAGGGCCGGCTGACGCTGCGCGGCCTGGGCTTCCGCTACGGCGCGCGGCGGGTGATCCGCAGCCTGGACCTCGACATCCGCCCCGGCGAAATGATCGGCCTGGTCGGCCACAGCGGCTCGGGCAAGAGCACCCTGGTCAATCTGATCTGCCGCTTCTACGACGTGAGCGAAGGCGCGATCGAGCTGGACGGCAGCGACATCCGCCAGCACCGCCTGGCCGACTACCGGCGCCAGATCGGCCTGGTGCTGCAAGAGCCCTTCCTCTTCTTCGGCACCGTGGCCGAGAACATCGCCTACGGCCGGCCGGAGGCCACCCGCGCCGAGATCGTCGCCGCGGCCCGTGCCGCGCATGCGCACGACTTCATCCTGCGCCTGCCGCAGGGCTACGACAGCATCGTCGGCGAGCGCGGCCAGGGCCTCTCGGGCGGCGAGCGGCAGCGCATCTCCATCGCCCGTGCGCTGCTGATCGACCCGAGGATCCTGATCCTCGACGAGGCCACCTCGGCGGTCGACACCGAGACCGAGAAGGAAATCCAGAAGGCCCTGGACAACCTGGTGCAGGGCCGGACGACGATCGCCATCGCCCACCGCCTGTCGACGCTGCGCAAGGCCGACCGCATCGTGGTGATGGACCGCGGCGAGATCGTCGAAGTCGGCCCGCATGCCGAGCTGATGGCCCGCGGCGGCGCCTACTGGCGCCTGCACGAGGCTCAGGCCCGGCGGGAAGAAGCGGCCCTCGACAGCCCCCAGGAGATCCGCGCATGAGCCCCGCCGCGACGCCCGCCGGGCTCGACCTGCACCGCGATGCCTTCGGCCGCCTGATGCTGCGGCCGGCCGACGGCCGCGAAGCCTGCGCCGTGGTGCCGGTGCGCGCCTTCCCGCTCACCGCGCCGGACGAGGGCCTGTCCCTGGTCGGCCCCGACGGTCACGAAGCCGCCTGGATCGAGCGCCTGGCGGCACTGCCCGAGGGCCCGCGCGCCCTGATCGAGGCCGAGTTGCGCGAACGCGAGTTCCGCCCCGAACTGACCCGCCTGGTCGCCGTCTCCAGCTTCTCCACCCCCAGCACCTGGACGGTCGAGACCGACCGCGGCCCCTTCAGCCTGGTGCTCAAGGGCGAGGAGGACATCCGCCGGCTGACCGATGGCAGCCTGCTCATCAGCGACAGCCACGGCCTGTGCCTGCGCGTGCCGCAGCCGCGCCGGCTGGACCGGGCCTCGCGCCGGCTGCTCGACCGATTCCTCTGAGGCGGCCGGCGCTGCTCAGGCGCCGAACAGCGCCAGCAGGCTGCGCAGGCCCCAGCCGAGGCCCCAGCCCAGGGCCAGGGCCGGCAGCACCAGCAACTCGCGGGGCGTCCAGGCGAAGCCCATGCGCGCCTCCAGCACCCAGATCAGGATCTGGCCGGGCAGGCGATAGGCGGCGACCACGGTGATCGCACCCATGAGCCCGCCCAGGGCATGCCCGATGGGCAGCAGGATGAGCAGCAGGGCGGCGCTCAGGGCATTGACCAGGGTCAGCTTGTGGAACTTGCCGGCTGACATGAACACCGCCTGCGCCACCCCGGAGCGGGTGAAGACCATGCCCAGGGCCAGCACCGCCAGCATCGGCCCGGCCCCGGCGTAACGGTCGTCGTAGAGAAACTCGACCAGGGTCACGGCCATGGCGGACAGGCCGCCGGCCAGGACCCCCAGACCCAAGTCGAGCCAGAACTGGGTCCGCTTGCGGATGCGCGGCAGATCGGCGGGGCGGCTACGCGTCACCTCGCTGAAAGCGGGGTAGACCAGCTTGCTCTGGGTCTGCAGCAACACCGCGTCGAACACGCTGTAGACGGCCAGAGCGATCGCATACTGCCCCAGGGTGGCGGGGTCGATGACGCTGGCCAGAAAGAGGCGGTCGGCATTCATCATCACCATCGTGAAGACGGTGGACAGGATGATCCAGCGCGCCTGATGCAGCACCTCGCGCACGACGCTCGGGTCCCAGCCCAGGCGGTCCGGGGGGCCGGCCAGGACATAGCGAGAAAGCGGCAGCTTCAGCATGCTGACGACCAGCGGCGCCACCAGCAGGGCGAAGACCGAGCGACTGAGGTAGGCGGCAAAGGCTGCGGCGAGGAGGCCGCAGGCCTGGCAGACCAGCTCCAGTACCGTCACGCGGCCGATCTGCAGGTCACGGGTGGCCGTCAGCAGCTTGATGCTGTGGCCGCCGTTGATCAGCGCCCCCACGGCGGTGCCGACGATCAACCAGGGCAGTTCCGGCGCGGTGTAGACCGAGCCCGCCGCAAACCAGCCCGCCGCGGCCGCATGGTGCACCCCGAGCGCCAGCAGGCAGCACAGCAGGAAGATCGCGGTCGAGCGCAGCAACTGCAGCGAATACAGGGTGGAGAGAAAGACGGGGTCGCGCGCACGCGGGCTGTTGATCAAGGCCGGCTGGATGCCGATGTCCGACAGCAGACTCACGGCAACCATCAAGACGGTGGCCAGAGCCATCACGCCGAAGTGCTCGGGCATCAGCAGGCGGGTCAGCACCAGGCTGCTGCCGAAGCGCAAGCCGTGTCCGGCGAAGGTTCCCAGCGCCATCCAGAGGCCTGACGTGCGCAAACGCTGGGTCAGGGTCAGATCGTGCTTCATCAGGGCGGCAAGGGAGGGGGACAGGCAGGCGAAAGCGCCCGAAGTGTGGCATCTCCACGGCCCGCCCCAGCCCGCACCTGTGGCGGGGCCGGCCGCGGCGCCCCGCCCCAGCCCAAGCAGGCCTCGGCCCCGCCTTCAGCGGCTTTGCATGCTGCCGACAAGCCCGCAGCGCCCTGGCGGCGGGGGGGCTGCCTACAGTGAAGGCCTGCCTCGCCGGATGCCCTGCCCATGAATGCCTCCCCCGCCGCCAAGACGCTGCCCCTGGGCCGCTACACCGCCCCCGCCATCGCACTGCACTGGCTGCTGGCGGGGGCCATCCTCGGCAGCGCGGCGGTCGGGCTCTACATGACCGGGCTGAAGTTCTCACCCACCCAGCTCAAGCTCTACAACTGGCACAAGTGGGCCGGCATCACGATCCTGGCCCTGTCGCTGCTGCGCCTGCTGTGGCGCCTGGGCCACCGGCCGCCGCCGCTGCCGGCGGCCATCGCCCGGCGCATGCCGGGCTGGCAGCAGCGGGCGCATCACGCCACCCACGGGCTGATGTACCTGCTGTTCTTCCTGGTGCCGCTGACGGGCTGGGCCTACAGCTCGGCCAAGGGCTTCCCCATCGTGTGGTTCGGGGTGCTGCCGCTGCCGGACTGGGTGCCGGTCCGCGAGACCCTGGCCGCCACGCTCAAGCCGCTGCACTGGATCGCGGCCTACAGCCTGCTGGGCCTGGTGGCACTGCACCTCGGCGCGGCCCTGAAGCACCAGTTGATCGACCGCGACGGCTTGCTGGCCCGCATGGGCCTGGGCCGCGGCTGAGCCGCCCGCCCGCAGCCCCGCCGCACGCAGGCCACGCCAAGCACCACCGCCACGCCCCCGGGGCCGACCCGCCGCGGGGCCCCACCCCGAACATCGCCACCCCATGAACCGCATCCTCTTCCTGCTGCCCGCCCTGGCCCTGTCGACCGCCGCCCTGGCCCAGACCCCGCCCGCCGCCACGCTGGACGCCGCGCAGAGCCAGCTTCAGTTCGTCAGCAAGCAGATGGGCGTGCCGGTCGAGGGCGTGTTCAAGCGCTTCGACGCGCAGATCGCCTTCGACCCGCGCCAGCCGGCCAGCGGCCGCATCGCCTTCAGCGTGGACCTGGGCAGCGCGACGCTCGGCGTGCCGGAAAGCGATGCCGAGCTGCGCAAGCCCGAATGGTTCGACATCGGCAAGTTCCCGCAGGCGCGCTTCACGTCCAGCGCGATCAAGGCCCTGGGCGGCGGCCGCTTCGAGGTGGCCGGCCAGCTCAGCCTCAAGGGCAAGGCCCAGGCGCTGACCGTGCCGGTCACGCTCAGCCAGGCCGGCGGCCTGAGCACCGCCAGCGGCCAGTTCGCGATCAAGCGCCTGGCCTTCCAGATCGGCAGCGGCGAGTGGGGCGACACCTCGCTGGTGGCCGACGAGGTGCAGGTGCGCTTCAAGTTCGCACTGCGCGGCGTGCCGGCGCTCTGAACAAGCGCCGGTCGCGCCACCGCCCACAGCCCTTTCGCCTTCCTTCCCCTTCCCTTCCCTCCCCCCCGACCCAAGGACCTTCCATGCGCTTTTCCCGCAGCCTGACCGCCGCCACCCTGCTCGCCCTGGCCGGCACCGCCGCCCAGGCGGAGGTGGCCCACTACGCCCTCGAGACCACGCACACCTTCGTCACCTTCGAGGCCCTGCACTTCGGCACCTCGACCAACCGCGGCCGCTTCGACAAGAAGGAAGGCACGGTCACGCTCGACCGGGCCGCCAAGACCGGCAAGCTCGACGTGACGATCGAGACCGGCTCGATCAACACCGGCACCGCGCCCTTCGACAAGCACCTGCGCGGCAAGGACTTCTTCAACAGCGAGGCCTTCCCGACCGCGCGCTTCGTGTCCGACAAGTTCGTCTTCGACGGCGACAAGGTCACCGAAGTGAGCGGCCAGCTCACCCTGCTGGGCAAGACCCTGCCGGTCACCGTCAAGGGCCAGCGCTTCAACTGCTACCCCAACCCCATGCTCAAGCGCGAGGTCTGCGGCGGCGACTTCGAGACCACCATCCAGCGCAGCCAGTGGGGCATGGTCTACGGCCTGCCGGGCATCCCGGACAACATCAAGCTGATCATCCAGGTCGAGGCGGTCAAGCAATAGTCTGCCTCGCGAGATCCCATCCTGAAGCCGCATGGATGGGAGAAAGACCGTGAGGCATCTCTTCAGCGCGGCCCCAAGGCCGGGGCCGCCTGAGGAAAGCTCCTGCTCGTGGCGCCGCCACACCGCAGCAAGGCGACCAAGGCTCAACCAAGGGCCAAGGAGTCCAGGCATGGTCAGCCCAGCAACCAGCGGCTGCTGAAGACCGCCGCGAAACGCTCCGGGTGCACAGCGTCGCCTGGCCCGCCCTTGAGCCGACACCGACCCAGGCGCGGTGATCGGACTCCGTGTGGGCGCCCTCCGGCTCGCTTGCGAGTCCGCGAGCGCACCTTCATCCCGTGCCGGTGGGTGCAGCCCAATCGTGCCCCCAGGCTGAACCGGCGGGCTCGGGATGCCTTGCCTTCGCCGATGAACTCGGCTCCGGCCAGAACCGCGAGCGCATAGCGTGGATCGATCCGACATCCTTCCTGGGCCAAGGCAAAGGCTGACGAGTTCGCACGGGCGATTACTTCAGCAGCCTGCCTCGGGCATGCCTGCGGCTGCGGCCTGACTGGCCTGAAGGGCTGCAAGGCTGTTTCGTGCAACCCAGCCTGTTGCATCATGCGGATCTTTGACAAAGGTTCGGATCAGGGTGAACCAGTTGATCCCAAAAGGTAGGCGCCTGAGGGCTTCGGGGGCATTGTGTGACAGGGCGATTTGCAGATCGGCCTTATTACGCAGGTTCGCAAGTTCCGCTGCCAAGGATTGAGGGGCTGCTGCGCAGAAGATCAGGCAATCCTTGTTGTGGCGCAGGCGAGAGGCAAACGAAGGGTGATCGGAGACCACAACCGGGGTGCGTGAAGCCAGGGCTTCGCACAGGGTGTTGGGCAAGCCTTCAGCATAGGTATGTCGCGAGGGCACGACCACGGCATCCGCCTCCCGCATGCGTTGGCGGACTTCTGCATTGGCCAGGCTGCCCAGGAACCGCGTCCAGTTGCCTACACCCAGATCGGCCGCTCTCCGCCGCCACGAAGACAAGTCCCCGGCCCCGGCAAAGTCGACATGTAGAGGCCTTGCCTCGCGGGCCAAGAGCGCTGCGGCCTCCAGCAAGTCGCCCACGCCTTTGGCTTCGGAAATCGGACCCGCGTAAAAGACGCGGAAAGGACGGTCGTCCGGGGCAGCGGGCTTTGGGTGCGAATCGGCATGGAGGATGCTCCGATCCCATGGAACGATCCGTTCAGGCGCCAGGCCAAGGTGTTCCTGAAGGGAAACCGATGCATTCAAACTGTGGTTGGCCACGCAGGGCATGTTTGCGCCAGATACAAGCCAGCGGGTCAGAAAGTTTTCCTGCCTGTGGCGCAAGGTCGTGCTGGTAAACGTGTTCGCAAAGATGGGAAGCGTGGGCAAACCGCTCCACCGTGCCCAAAGCATGGCGTAGCGATGCGGGGTGCGCAAGATGATCTTGCTGGGCGCAAGCCTGTTCAGCAAACCCCAAACATGGCGTACCGAGTAAGCCCGATCTCGCATGATGCCGATGGACCAGAGGTTGGGCAAAAGTTCTTCTTCATGTTGCCGGTCACAAATGGCCAGTGTGGTAACACGCTCGCTGCCTGCAATCTCCCGCATGACATCGACCGACGCCTTTTGGTCGCGATACGTTTCGGGGAGACCTTGTTCCATCCGATGAAAGGCGGCGCCGTAGTCGCCGTGCTGAACGATCAGTAGGTGCCCCATGCGAACACCATAGCTTGTCTGCCGACGCCGGGGCGTTGGCGCCGAGCATGGCCCCGCGATGGGGCCCCAGCCGACCGGCGGCCACAATCGCCGCATGACCGCGCCCTTCCCCGACCTGCTGCCCCCCCGGCTGGCCGCCCTCGAAGCCGGCCTGCTCGAACGTGGCGAGGCCGTGCGCCTGGCCCTGCTGGCCGCCCTGGCCGGCGAGCATGTGCTGCTGATCGGCCCGCCCGGCACCGCCAAGAGCGCGCTGGCCCGGCGCCTACACACCGCCTTCGACGGCGCACGCTACTTCGAGCGCCTGCTGACCCGCTTCTCGGTGCCCGAGGAGCTGTTCGGCCCGCTCTCGCTCAAGGCCCTGGAGGCCGACCGCTACGAGCGCCTGGTCGACGGCTACCTGCCGACCGCCGGCCTGGCCTTTCTCGACGAAGTCTTCAAGGCCAACTCGGCCATCCTGAATGCCTTGCTGACCCTGCTCAACGAGCGCGTCTTCGACAACGGCAGCACGCGGGCGCCGGTGCCGCTGGTCTGCGTGGTCGCGGCCAGCAACGAGGTGCCGGAGGACGAGGCCCTGCAGGCCTTCCACGACCGCTTCCTGGTGCGGGTGCCGGTCGCGCCGATCGGCGATGCCAGCTTCGCCGCCCTGCTCGAACTCGGCGAGGCCGCGCCCGCGGCCGAAGCCCCGCCCATCACCGCCGCCGAACGCGCCGAGCTGGCGGCCACCGCCCGCACGGTGACGCTGCCGGCCGAGGTGCTGGCCGGGCTGCAAGCGGCCCGGGCGCGCTGCGCGGCGCGGCAGATCGCCGTGTCCGACCGCCGCTGGCGCCAGACCGCCGGCCTGCTGCGCACCGCCGCGGCCAGCAGCGGCCGCCAGGCCGTGCAGACCCTGGACCTCTGGCTGCTGCCGCACTGCCTGGGCGGCACGCCAGCCCAGGTGGCCGAGCTGCAGGCCTGGGTCGAGGCCGAGCTGCTCGGCGCGCAGCCGGTCGACACCCAGGCCTTCGACCGTGCCGTGCAGGCCTTCGAGGCCCAGCTCCGCATCGAGGAAAGCGCGCCGGCCGAAGCCGGCGACGACGCCGGCCAGGCCGGCAAGATGGCCCTGGCCCGCAACCTCGGTGGCGAAGGGCTGGACCATGCCGACGCAGGCGGCCTGCGCATCCGCGCCGCGGCGCTGGAAGCCAAGTCCCGCCGCCGCTGGAGCCCCGTGCATGTGCAGGCCCGGCTGGCGCAGCTCGATGCGCTGATCGCCCAGGCCGAGGCGGCCCAGGCCCCGCTGCAAGCCCGCGCCGCCCGGCTGGGCGCCGAGCTGGCCCGCAGCCCCTGGCTGCCCCCTGCGCTGGCCGCCCGCTTGCAGGCGGCGCAGGCAGCCAGCGCGGCGGCAGTGGCCGGCTTGCTGGCACGGCTTGCGGCCTGCCGGGCGGGCTTTGCCGCCCTGCCGATCGATCCGAAACTGATCGGGGAAGCGCCCGAGGCGCCCGAAGCGCCCCGGTGGGCCGGCGAGCCCGCCCCGGCCGCCGACGGCCAGCCCGCCCGGCCCGCAGCGCGCGATGCCGTGCAGGCCGCCGTCGCCGGCCTGAGCCAGCGCCCCGGCACGCCCGCCCGCGCCTGAAGGGGCGTGAGACGCAGCCCACGCGTGCCGGCATGAGCGCCCTGCCCTCATCCGCCTGGCCTGAAGCGCCTGCCTCCGCAGCCGGCGCCGAGGGCCCCCCGGCCGCGCCCGGCTTCGCCGACCGGCCCTGGTCAGACGTGGCCGCGCTGCCGCGCGAGCTGTGGCTGCCGGCCCTGATCAATTCCAGCGGCCGGCCCGCGCCGCGCCTGGCCGAGTTGCCCGCCTGGCGCGCGGCCCTGCTGGCGGGCGAGCTGCCACCGGCCGAGGCCCTGCTCGGCGATGCCGAGGCGGTGACGCCGCTGCGCGCGGCCTTCGGTACGCTCGGTCTGCCCGAGGCCGCCCGCGCGCTGCCCGCCGTGGCGGAACAGGTGCTGCGCACGGCGCTGTGGCATCTGGACACACTGATCGACCGGCCGGCCGGCCAGTCGCGTGACGAGGCCATCGCCGCCATGGTCGCGGCCTTCCGCGCCGAGTGGGAGACCCTGGGCGCCGACCTGGCCGACCTGCTCGGCCTGCTGAAGGACCTGGGCGAACTCGGCGAGCTGGAATGGGATGGCCTGGCCGGCCAGCTCCGCCGCCGCGAACTGCACGAGGCGCGCGACCTGATGGCCCTGATGCGGCGCCAGACCGAGCTGGCCGCGCTGATCGCCCGCCTCGGCCGGCAGCGTCCGGATGCCAGCCCGCCGCAGTCCCAGCCGCAGGCCGAATCGCCCCGGCGGCGGCGCGGCGCGGCGGTCGACACCCGCCTGCCCGGCGCGCCGGGCGAGATCACCGGCGTGCGCCCCGGCCGCGATCTGGCCCGCATGCTGCCGGCCGAGGCCGCGCAGTTCGGCCATCCGCTGCTGCACCGCCTGTGGCGGGCGCGGCTGGCGGAATCGCGGCTGATGGTCTGGGACGAAGCCGCGGTCTGGCCCGAGCCGCGGCCCGGCGCGCCCGATCAGTGGGTGGCCGCCGCCGCGCAGGCGGCCCCGCCACCGGCCGCGCGCGGGCCCATGCTGGTCTGCGTCGACACCTCGGGCTCGATGCGCGGCGCGCCCGAGCGCGTGGCCAAGGCCGTCGTGCTGGAAGCCGCGCGGGTCGCCCGCCGCGAGGGCCGCGGCTGCCATGTGCTGGCCTTCGGCGGCGCGGGCGAGGTGCTGGAGCACCGCCTGGGCTTCGATGCCCAGGGACTGGACGCGCTGCTGGACTTCATCGGCCAGTCCTTCGACGGCGGCACCGACCTGGCCCAGCCCATCACCACCGCCCTGCAGCGCGTGCAGGCCGCGGGCTGGCAGCAGGCCGACCTGCTGGTGGTGAGCGATGGCGAGTTCGGCTGCACTGCCGCCACGCTCGATGCGCTGGATCAGGCCCGGGCCGCGCTGGGCCTGAAGGTCTGCGGCCTGCTCGTCGGCGACCGCGAGACGCTGGGCCTGCTGGAACTGTGCGACGAGCTGCACTGGGTGCGCGACTGGCGCCGCCACCATCCCGACCCGGCCGCCCAGGCCGGCGGCCACTCGCCGGTGCACAGCAAGAGCCTGACCGCGCTGTACTTTCCGAACGCGCTCAGCGAACGCGCCAAGCGCGGGCTGGCCGCCCAGGGCGGGGGCGACGATCCGGGATCGCCCACCCGCCCGCCGCTGCGCGGCTGATGCCGTGCCGCAGGCCCGGGCGGCCTGCGGCGCTCAAGCCCGGCTCAGGGCGTGCCCGGCGCCGCGCCGGGCGGCGGCTTGCGGCCGCGGCTGCGCACGTACTGCTCGAAGCGGCTGTTCTGCGCCTCGAACTCCTGCGCCAGCGCCGTGCAGGCACTGGCCGAGGCTTCGCAGATCGTCGCCATCTCGACACGCGCCGGCTCGCCCGGCGGGCGCGCGATGCTGCGCCGGACCATGCTGGGGTAGGCCCCATGCGTCGGCGGCACGAAGCTCCACTGCACCCCTTCGACCGGCTCCGTCACCGTGACCCAGCCCTCGGCCTCGGTCTTGATCGCGCCGTCCTTGGCCGACAGCGCCGCCAGCGCCTCGGCGACGGTCTTGTAGGGCAGCGGCGGCGCGGCCTGGGCCGCCCCGAGGGCAGATGCGCCGAGCACGGCGAGACAAAGCACGTGGCGGATCGTCATGGCAGTCCATCGTGAGGGTGGGCGCGCAGTGTAGGAAGAGCGGCCTTCCCGCCGCAGCGCCGGGATTTGCCGCTAGCGCCGCAGCACCTCGACCCCGCGCGCCATACCGCCCAGCCAGGGCGTCAGGCCGGGGGCACCGAGGCGGGCTCGGGCCTGGGCATCGTCGAAGAGCCGATCGCGCAGATGCAGCAGGCAGGCCGCGCGGACCAGCGGCTGCACCGCCTCGCGGGCGCGCGCCAGGGGGCCGGGTGCGCTGGGCGCCCGGGCGGCCTCGCGGCGCAGGCGGGGGCGCGGCGCGGTCGGCAGCGCGCCGTCGTCGGCGAAGTCGAGGTGGGCTGCGCCCTCGATCCAGACCAGGCCATGCCGGCTGCCATCGACCGGCCAACGGTCGAAGGCGGCGCGGCGGTCCTCGGGGCCGATCTCGCCCTGGCTGGCATCGCGGCTGCCGCTCAGGCCCAGCACCGGGCAGCGCAGGCTGGCAAAGCTGCCGGGACGGAAGAAGGGGGGCGCCTCGGCCTGCGGCGACAGCGCGATCACCGTGCGCAGCCGCGGCTCGAAGCGGTCCGGCCCGAAGCCCGGCGCGCCGGCTTGCGGCGGCTGGAGCACGTCGAGCGCGACCCGCGCGCCGGCCAGCATCAGCACGGTGGCGGCGCCGAAGCTGTGGCCGAGGGCGGCGATCCGCGCCGGGTCGATGCGCGGCACGGGGCCGGAGACCTCCAGGGTGCCGGCGAGCAGGCGGTCCAGCACGCGGCGCAGGTCCTGCGGCCGGCCGAGCACCTCCTCGGCATCGCGCGTCATGGCGGCCAGATTCGCCCGCAGGCGACCGCCCCGGCGCAGCCGGGCCGGGCCGCTGGCCGGATGCTCGACGCAGGCCACGACGAAGCCGTGCGAGGCCAGGTGCTCGGCCTGGGCGCGGTGGCTGTCGCGGTCGCCCCCGGCGCCGTGCGAGACGAGCAGCAGCGGCCGCGGGCCGGGCGGCGCGTCCAGCGGCTGGTGCAAGGCCAGGGCGAGCGGGCGGCTGCCTTGCGACGCGTCGGCGGGCAGGTCCAGGTCGATGCGGCCGCGGGCCCAGGGGCCGGGCCCGCCGGGGTCGGCCGGCAGCTGGCCGGCTGGCTCGGCGGCGGCGGGCCGGCCCAGTGCGGCCAGCGGCAGGGCCAGGCTGAGGCGACGGCGGCGGGCGTCCATGGCAGCGTCGGCTCAAGCCTGGGCGGCGGCCAGAGCCTGCAGGGCGAGGCTCAGTCGGTCGACATCGTCCAGGCCGTGCGCGGCGCTCAGGGTGATGCGCAGCCGGGCGCTGCCCTCGGGCACGGTGGGCGGGCGGATGGCCGGAACCCAGAGGCCGCGCGTCTCCAGCGCAGCCGACAGGGCCAGGGCGGCAGCGCTGTCGCCCACGATGAGCGGCTGGATGGCCGTGTCGGACGGCGCCAGTTGCCAGGGCAGGCCCTGCAAGCCGGCGCGCAGGCGCTCGCGCAGCAGGACGAGTTGGCTGCGGCGCTGCGGCTCCTCGGCGATCAGGCGCAGCGCCACGCGCAGCGCGGCGCAGGTGGCGGGCGGCGCGGCGGTGGCGAACATGTAGGTGCGCGCCCGTTGCAGCAGCCACTCGATCACGGTCTCGCTGCCGGCGATCACGCCGCCGGCGACGCCCGCGGCCTTGCCCAGGGTGGCCATGTGGATGAGCCGCTCCAGGCAGGGCGCACCGTCCAGACCCCAATGCGCCACGCTGCCCTGGCCGCGCGGGCCGAGCACGCCCAGGCCGTGCGCATCGTCGATGTAGAGCCAGGCGTCATGCGTCTCGCACAGGGCCAGCAGGGCGGGCAGGTCGGCCAGGTCGCCGTCCATGCTGAAGACGGCGTCGACGACCACCAGCCGCCGCCGCGCGCCGGCCGCCCCGGCAAGGGCGGCATCGACCGCCGCCAGGTCGGCATGCGGCACCCGCCGCACGGTGGCGCCGGAAAGCCGCGCACCGTCGATCAGGCAAGCATGGTTCAGGCGGTCGGAGACGATCACATCCCCGCGCCCGACCAGGGCCGGCAGCGCGCCCAGGTTGGCCGCATAGCCGGCGTAGAAGTAGAGCGCGCGCGGCCGGCCGAGGAAGGCAGCCAGTTCGGTCTCCAGCGCGGCCTGCGCCTCGCTGTGGCCGCAGACCATGGGCGAGGCCGTTGCGCCGGCACCGAAGCCGGCGGTGGCCGCCTGCGCGGCGGCGATCAGCGCCGGATGCTGGGCCAGGCCCAGGTAGTCGTTGCTGCAGAAGGCCAGGCACTCAATGCCGTCGACCAGCAGCCGCACGCCGCCCGATCCGGGCACCGGTCGCACCGCACGGCGGCGGCGCTGCAAGCCCTGGGCGATCCAGTCGTCCAGTTCGGGCGCGAGCGCGGCATCGGGGGTGGGCATGGGCAGGCGGGACTGGGGAGGCGGCGCCGCCATTGTCCAGCCGGGCATGAAAAAGCCCCGCCGGGGCGGGGCTGTCGGCGCAAGCCGTGCGGGGCAGGGGCCGGACGCCGGGCAGGCGTCCTCAGCCGCTCAGGCGCGGCGACGGCGCAGGGCGGCCAGCAGGCCCAGGCCGCCGAGTATCAGAGCGTAGGTTTCGGGCTCGGGCACCGGGCTCAGCACCGGCGCCTGGGCGTAGACAAGGTTGTCGAGCAGGAAGGGCACATGCGGCACGAGCAGGCTGCCGTCGCTCAGGAACTCGACCTTGGTGAAGCCGGTGGTCGAGGTGAAGCCGAAGAACTGGATGTCGCTGGGCTGGCCGGCGGTGCTCATCGGCTGGGCGGCGAGGTCGATGCCGTCGACCTGGATCTTCACGCCCGAACCCAGCAGCGAGTTGATGCCGGCCAGGTTGGCGCCGAAGGCCAGCAGCGGGCTGTCGAACTCGAAGCTCACCTTGGACGTGGTCGGCGAGAGCAGCGAGGAGGACTTGACCAGCAGGTTCAGGTGCGCACTGTTGAACACCGGCAGGCCGCCCACGATGTTGGCCGGCGCGAAGACGGGGGCATCGAGGTAGTTGCGATCGGCACCGGCATCGTCACGCTGTCCATCACCCAGGCCGCGGACCGAGAAATCGCCGAAGTCGAAGGCAGTGCTGCGCAGGTCGATGTCGCTGGTGTAGCCGTTGAAGTCCTGCTGGATCACGGTGCCGGCGGCGGCTTCGAAGCTGCCGCGGTCGGTGTAGGCGGTGGTGACAAGCTGGGCGGAGGCCAAGGCCGGAAGGCCCAGCAGGGCCAGGGTGAGCGCACGGAGGATGGGCATGGGGGCAGTCGGTTGGAGAAGTCGGCGGGGCAGGAGGAACAAGCCTCCGGACCCGGGCGTACAGGGTGGCGTGTCGTAACGACTTACGTTGTCGTTGTTACGCAGCACCATCGATATCGGAGGCTGGAACCCCCCTCGTTCAGGGGAGACGGTCACTCCCGCCGGCGGACCAGCAGGAGGCCGCCTACGGCCAGCAGGCCGAGCAGCAGCAGTCCAACCGAGCCGGCCTCGCTATCTTGTGCCGGACGGGCAAGTGGCTCGGCGCCATGCGCGGGCTGCGCGAGCGGGTCGGCCGCATGCGGTGCCGGGGCGGCAAGCAGCGCGGCCAGGACGATCAGGGAATGAATGCCGAGGGCCATGAAAAAGGGCAAAGGTCAGAGATGCGCCATGCGGCGCATGGCCGCCAGCGCGCAGCGGGCATAGAGGGCCTGGAAGCCGACGCTGCGATAAAGGGCGGCCTCCAGCGGCTCGCAGGCCATGTGGCGATCGGCCAGGCCCGGGTCCTGGGGCAGGGTTGCGTCCAGCAGGCGCTTGCCCAGCAGATCGTGCAAGGCGGTCTGCACGCTGCGCTGGGCGCGCAGCTCGGGGTTGAAGCCGTTGAGCACGAAGAGCGCCGGGGCGCGGACGGCCTCGACAAGGCGCAGCATGCGGTCGGCCGCTTGCAGGGCGAAGAGGTCGGGCCGCAGCGGGATCACCGCCAGATCGACCTGGGCCAGCAGGGCCTGCGCATGGGCATGCCCGGCCGCGGGCAGATCGGCCACGAGGAAGCTCTGCTCCGCGCCCTCGCCAAAGACCTGCTGGCAGCGCAGGGCCAGGGTGTCGAAGCCGGGCGGCTGCGCTGCCGGCGGGCAGATCACCCCCAGCCGCCGACCGAAGCGCCGGCCATCGAGCCAGGCCGCATCGTGACCGGGCAGCGGCTCGATCTCCTGAAAATAGAAGCTGGCCTGCCCCTGGCGGCCCAGGTCGAGCAGACGGGCCTGGAGGCCGGCCCGCGCCAACTGGCTGGCCAGGCCGACGGCCAGGGTGCTCAGGCCCACGCCGCCCTGGAGGCTGTGCAGCAGCACGCGCGGCGCGCGGCCGGCATCGCCCGAGGGCGCGGGCATGGCCTCGGAGGGAAGTCGCTCGTCGGTCGGGGGGAACTGGTCCAGCCAAGCCACCGGTCGGGCTGGCACCCCGGGCAGGCCCAGGCGCTGGTACAGCGCGTCGCGATCGGCTTGCACAACGATCTTGTCCATGGTCGGGGTCCTCGGGGCGGTTGGGGGCTCGGGAAGCACACGCAGCGCTTCTCCCTTGCTCAAACGGGAAGCCGACGGGAAACACGACAACCCCCCCAAGAATGGGGGTGCGCACTAGACTGATGCATCCGCGGACCTTGTCCCGACGTCGTTCCTCCATGGCCGCCGACCTCACCCTCCTGCTGCGCGAAGCTGGCGACGGCGACCCCGAAGCCGCCGAACGGCTCTACACCAAGCTGTATGCCGAGCTGCGCCAGCTCGCCCGCAGCCGGGTGCGCGATGCCGGCGCGATGACCCTGCTGGACACGACTTCCTTGGTCCACGAATCCTTCCTGCGGCTGAAGATGCAGGACATGCCGGCCTTCGCCGACCGCAAGCACTTCTTTGCCTACGCCGCCCGCGCGATGCGCAGCGTGGTGGTCGACCTGGTGCGCACGCGGCAGACGCAGCGCCGCGGTGGCGGCATCGAGCATGTGCCGCTGGACACCCAGCATGTCGAGCAGATCGGCGCGCAGGACGAGGAACTGCTGCGGGTGCATGAGGCCCTGGACAGCCTGGCCGCGGTCGACCCGCGCCAGGCCCAGGTCGTCGAGCTGCGCTATTTCGGCGGCCTGAGCGAGGCCGAGATCGCCGCCGGTCTGGGCGTGACCGAACGCACCGTGCAGCGCGACTGGCAGAAGGCGCGGCTCTTCCTGGCGATGTCGCTGCGCGCTTGAGCCCGAGCCCGCCGGACCCCGCCCGCTGGGCCGAACTGTCGGCCCGGATCGACATGCTGCTCGACCTGGACCTGGCCGCGCGGGCCGCGCATCTCGATGCCCTGCGCGCCGCCGGCCAGGGTGCAGAGGCCGAGGAGCTTGCCGCCCTGCTCAACGAACTGGCGGCGCTGGATGCCGAAGGCTTCCTCGACCAGCCGGCCCTGGGCGGGGGCGCCGCAGCCCGAGGCGGCCAGACCCTCGGCGCCTACACCCTGGAACATGCGCTGGGCGAAGGCGGCATGGGCAGCGTGTGGCAGGCCCGGCGCACCGACGGCCGCTACGAGGGCCGGGTTGCGATCAAGCTGCTGCGCACCGGCCTGCGCAGCCGCGGCGAGGCCGAGCGCTTCGCCCGCGAAGGCCAGTTGCTGGCGCGGCTCGACCATCCGCACATCGCGCGGCTGATCGATGCCGGCGTCGGGCCGGACGGCCAGCCCTACCTGGTGCTCGACCATGTCGAGGGCCTGCCGATCGACCAGCACTGCGAGCAGCTCGGGCTCGACCTGCCAGCCCGGCTGCGGCTTTTCCTCGACGTGCTCAGCGCGGTCGCCCATGCACACAGCCGGCTGATCCTGCACCGCGACCTCAAGCCCTCGAACATCCTCGTCAGCGCCCAGGGCCAGGTGAAGCTGCTGGACTTCGGCATCGGCAAGCTGCTGGCCGATGCCGAGACCCCCGGCCAGGCCACCGAGCTGACGCGTGAGGCCGGCAGCGCATTCACCCCGCAGTACGCGGCGCCCGAGCAGCTCCAGGGCGGCGAAGTCACCACCGCCACCGATGTCTATGCCCTCGGCGTGCTGCTCTACACCCTGCTGAGCGGCGAGCACCCGACGCCCGCGCCGACCGCCACCACCCTGGACCGGCTGCGCGCGGTGGTCGAGCACACGCCGCGGCGCCTGTCCGAGACCGTGCTGCGCCAGGGCGGCGCGGCGGCGGCCCGGCGCGCGCGGCTGCTGCGCGGCGACCTGGAAACCGTCGTCGCCAAGGCGCTGAAGAAGGCCCCGGCCGAGCGCTATGCAACCGCCGCCGAATTCGCCGACGACCTGCGCCGCTGGCTCCGGCAAGAGCCGGTGCGCGCCCGGCCCGACCGCGCGGCCTACCGCCTGCGCAAGTTCGTGCAGCGCAACCGCTGGGCGGTGCTGGCGGGCAGCCTGTCCGGCGCGCTGCTGCTCGTCAGCGCCGGCCTGGCCCTGCGCCAGGCCGAAGAGGCCAACCGCCAGCGCCAGCAGGCCGAGGGGCTGCTGGAATTCATGCTGGGCGACCTGCGCGAACGGCTGGATGCGGTGGGCCGGCTGGACGTGCTCGACGCCGTCGGCAGCAAGGTGCTGGCCTATTACGCCAGCCAGCCCGCCCGCCGTCAGCGCGGCGAGGACCTGCTGCGCCAGGCCGCCGTGCTCCAGATGCTGAGCGACCTGGCCGAAGAACGCGGCCGGCTCGCCGAGGCCGAGCGCAGCCGCCGCGCCGCCGCCGACACCACCGCCATGCTGCTGGCGATGTCGCCGGACGATCCCGACCGCATCGCCGCCCACAGCCTGAGCCTCGACCGGCTGGGCTGGGTGGCCGGCCTGCGCGGCGAGATGGCGATGTGGGTGGCCGCTATCCAGGATTCGCTCGCCCTGTCCGAGCGCGGGCTGACGATCGCCCCGGAGCATCCCGGCCTGCTCGACAGCTACACCGGCGGCCTGAGCAATATGGGCGTGGTGCTGATGGAGCAGCACGACCTGCCGGCCGCGCTGGCCCGGCACGAGGCCGCCCGCCGGAAGGTCATCGAGCTGGCGCAGCGCGTCCCCGGGCAATGGATCTATGCCGCCCACGGCGCCGGCTGGCAGGCCCGGGCGCTTGCCGCCCACGGCAAGCTGCGCGAGGCGCTGGAGGGCGCCCGCAGGATGCTGTCGCTGGTGCGGCAGCCCCCCCAGGCGGGGAGCGACCAGCGGGTGCACTACATCGAGGCCAGCGCCCAGATCATCACGGCGCAATACCTGCTGGAGATGGGCGAGCTGGCCGCCAGCCGACAGGCGCAGACGCCGGGGCTGGACCGGCTGCGCGAGATGATCGCGGCCGAGCGCGAGAGCGTGTTCAACACCTGGCAGCTTGGCGTGGCCCTGGTGCAGGACGCGCGCCTGCTGCGCCTGCAGGGCCGGCCGGCCGACAGCGCCCTGCGGCTGGGCGAGGTGGACGCCATGCTCGCGCGTGCGCAGCCCGAGGTCGACCCGCAGGATGTGGAATGGCAGCGCCTGCTGCCGGCCATGCTGCTGGCCGAGCGGCTGCGGCTGCGGCCCGAGGACGAAGCCAGCCGAGCCGCAGCGCGCGCCCTCCTCGATCGCCTGCCGCGCGATGCCCCGGGGCAGCAGCGGCTCTTCGCCTCGCACCAGCGCCTGGCGGCCGAGCTGGCCGTGGCCCTGGCCCGCGCCTGCGAGCGGGCGGGCCGTCCGGCCGAGGCCAATCAGGCCTGGGACGACAGCCTGCGCCTTTCCGAGGACGGCGCCCGCGCAGGCAATCCGGCGCTGATCGCCGTCAAGCTGCGCGCCCTGCTCGCCCAGGGCCGGCGGGCCGAGGCCGAGGCGCTGCGCGAAGCCCTGCGCGCCTCGGACTGGCGCCATCCGGACGATGGCGATCTGGGAATCGAGCCAGCCGTGGCGCCGCTGCAAGCGGCCAGCGCATCGCCCTGAGCGGGCGCGGCTTCAGGCCGGCGCGGTCGGCGCGCGGCCTGCATGTGCCGATCAGGAAGAAGCAGCGGCCCGCGGCGCAGCGGCGGCCGGGTGCAGCAGCGCGTGCAGGTCCGGCGCGGGCGGCGGCAGGCCGGGCGCCCAGGGCCAGTGCGCCAGCAGCGGCGCGGGCAGGCGGGCCTGCAGGTACTCGACATTGGCCGCGGCGGCCAGCATGCCCGGCTCGATGACATTGGCCACCCAGCCGGCCAGGTGCAGGCCGCGGGCGGCCAGGGCCTCGGCCGTCAGCAGGGCATGGTTGAGGCAGCCCAGGCGCAGGCCGACGACCAGGATCACCGGCAGGCCCAGGGCCTGGGCCAGGTCGCCGCCGTCGAGCGTGTCGGACAGCGGCACGCGCAGGCCCCCTGCACCTTCCACCACCACGGCATCGGCCTGGGCCTGCAAGGCGCGGCAGGCCGCGACGATGGGCGGCAGGTGGATGCGCAGGCCCGCTGCCGCCGCCGCGGCATGCGGCGAGGCCGGCAGGGGCAGAACGACCGGGTTGTCCAGCGCAGCCGGCACGGCCAGGGTGGAGGCCGCGCGCAGTGCCGCCACGTCCTCGTTCAGCCAGGATCCATCGGGCTGCCGCTCGGCCCCGGCAGCCACCGGCTTCATGCCGACCACCCGCGCATGGCCGGCCCGGTGCAGGGCCTGCAGCAGGGCGACGCTGAAGCGGCTCTTGCCGACGCCGGTGTCGGTGCCGGTGACGAAGCAGGCGAAGGGCGGCAGCGCGGGGATTTCGTTCATGCCGTTTCAGGGCAGCGGGGCATGCGGGGCCGCCCGGGGGTCGGGCGCCCGCGCGCCGGCCAGCGTGGCCTCCAGCGCGGCCAGCGTGCCCTCGGCCAGGTGGGCGATCTCGGCCGCGCCCAGGACATAGGGCGGCATCAGGTAGAGCGTGGGGCCGATGGGCCGCAGCAGCAGGCCGCGGGCGCGCGCCGCGCGGTGGAAGGCGCCGGCGAAGCCGCCCGGCTCATGCGCGAGCGCGGCGGCCCATCCGGGCGCCAGGTCCCAGGCCCAGACCATGCCCAGGCGGCGCGCATGGCGCAGGGCCGGGTGGGTGTGCAGGGGTGCCAGCGCGGCGTCCAGCGCGGCGGCGGTGGCGGCATTGCGGGCCAGCACATCGTCCTGCTCGAACAGGTCCAGCACGGTCAGCGCGGCGCGGCAGGCCAGCGGGTTGCCGGTGTAGCTGTGGCTGTGCAGGAAGCCGCGCGCGGGCTCGCGGTCGTAGAAGGCGGCGTAGACCGCCTCGGTCGTCAGCACGGCCGACAGGGGCAGCACGCCGCCGGTCAGGCCCTTGGAGAGGCAGAGGAAATCCGGCCGCAGGGCCTGGTCCGGGGTCGCCGCCTGCTGGTGCGCGAACAGCGTGCCGGTGCGGCCGAAGCCGACCGCGATCTCGTCGAGCACCAGATGCACCTGATGCCGCGTGCAACTGGCGCGCACGCGGCGCAGGAATTCGGCGTCGTGCATGGCAAAGCCGCCGGCGCACTGGATCAGCGGCTCCAGGATGAAGGCCGCGGTGGTGTCGGCATGCGCGGCCAGCCAGGTGTCGATCTCGGCGGCCACGCGCAGGGCCACGGCATGCGCGTCCTCGCCGGCCTGCGCGCCGCGTGCATCGGGGCTGGGCAGGGTGGCGGCCAGGCGGATCAGCGGCGCATAGGCGGCGCGGAAGAGCGGGATGTCGGTGACGGCCAGGGCGCCCACCGTCTCGCCGTGGTAGCCGCCCGCCAGGCCGGCGAAATGCTGCTTGGCCGGCCGGCCGGCATTGGCCCAGGCGTGGGCGCTCATCTTCAGCGCGATCTCGGTGGCCGAGGAACCATCGCTCGCATAGAAGGCATGGCCCAGGCCGGTGGCTGCGCCCAGGCGCTCGGACAGCTCGACGACCGGGCCGTGGGTCAGGCCGGCCAGCATCACATGGTCGAGCGTGCGCAGTTGCGCGCTGAGCGCCTCGACCATGCGCGGGTGGCCATGGCCGAAGAGATTGGTCCACCAGGAACTGATCGCGTCCAGATGGCGGCCGCCCTGCTCGTCGATCAGCCAGGGCCCCTCGGCGCGGGCGATGGCCAGCAGCGGCTCGGCCTCGTGCCGCTGCATCTGCGTGCAGGGGTGCCAGACGGCGCGGCGGCTGCGCTCGGCCAGGTCCATGGACGCGGGGGGTCCGGGACGGACGCTCAAGGCCGGTAGGTGCAGCGGTCGCCGCTGCGCTCGCGCCAGACGCTGACTTCCACCGCCTGCGGCAGCTCGGCCTTCAGCGCATCGAAGATGAAGACGCAGAGCCGCTCCAGCGTCGGCAGACCCAGGCCGGGCACTTCGTCGAGCAGGTGGTGGTCCAGGCGCTCGCGCAGGCGGGCGACCGCGGCCCGCACGATGGCCAGGTCCACCAGCATGCCGCTCTCGGCATCCGGCGTGCCGGCCAGCACCACCTCGGCCTGGTAGGTGTGGCCGTGGATGCGGCGGCTGCCGGCCTCCTCGGCGGCATCGCCGACACGGCGCCGCAGGGTGTGGGCGGACTCGAAGTAGAAGGACTGGCTGAGTTCGAACATGGGGACGGGGCGGCCGGCAGGCGCCGGCGAGGCGCGGATTGTCCGGCAGGCGGCCGGCCGCTGCCGGCACCGGGCCGGCAGCGTCTCAGCGGATGCCCAGCACCTTGTGGGTCTGCACGCTGAGCGACCAGGCCGGATGCTCCAGGCACCAGCGCAGCGCCCAGTCCGCGGCGGCGCGGCGGGCGGCCGGGTCGGCGCTGTCCATGGGCTGCACGCGGCGGCTGGCGAAGGGCAGGGCCTCCAGCGCGGCCAGGTCCAGGCCGGGCTGGGGCACGACGACCTTCAGCTCGTCGCCGGCCTGCTGCAGCAGCGGGGCACCGGCCTTGGGGCTGACGCAGAGCCAGTCGATGCCGGGCGGCGCGGCGAGCGTGCCATTGGTCTCCACCGCGATCTCGAAGCCTTGGGCATGCAGGGCCTCGATCAGCGGTCCGTCCACCTGCAGCAGCGGCTCGCCACCGGTCAGCACGCAGAAACGGTGACCGCCGGGTGCGGCCGGCCAGAAGCCGGCGACATGCGCGGCCAGCGCGGCCGCATCGGCGAACTTGCCGCCGCCCAGGCCGTCGTGGCCGACGAAGTCGGTGTCGCAGAAGCGGCAGACGGCCTCGGCGCGGTCGGCCTCGCGGCCGCTCCAGAGGTTGCAGCCGGCGAAGCGGCAGAAGACAGCCGGCCGGCCCGCATGCGTGCCCTCGCCCTGCAGGGTGTAGAAAGTTTCCTTGACGGTGTAGGCCACGGGCCGGTCCTTCAGCAGGCTTGCGCGGGTTCAGCGACCGGCGCGAAAACCGGCGGCGTAGAGGGCCAGCGCGGCCGCGGCCACGCTGGCGGCATGGGCCGCCATGCTGCCATCGCGGCCGAGCAGGACCAGGCCGAGCACGGTGGCCGCGGCGGCGGCGGCACCGCTCCAGGCGGCCAGGCGGCGCCAGGGCCGGTCGGCCAGCTCGCGGCGCCAGATCAGCTTGGCCGCCGCGGCCGTCAGCGCGCCCAGCAGCAGGCCGGGCAGCAGCAGGTTGAGGAGGTGGAGCAGGGCCAGGCCGGGGCTCATCGGGTCGGGGGCGGGGTGGGGGCGGCCGGGGGCGATCCGGGGGCCGGCGCGTCTGCATCGGCTTGCCTCGCCGGGGGAGCACGAGGGGCCGGAGGCCTTCGATCCGAACGGGGCTCGGCGAAATCGACTTCGAATTCTAGAATCCGCCCCGTGAGCGTCTTTGCCCTGGGCCTGAACCACACCACCGCGCCGGTCGACCTGCGTGGCCGCTTCGCGTTCACGCTCGACCAGCTCGGGCCGACGCTGCAAGCCTTCCGCGAGCGCCTGGGCGCCGAGAAGCGCGTGGCCCGGCCGCCCGAGGCGGCCCTGCTCTCGACCTGCAACCGCACCGAGCTGTACTGCTCGGCCGAGCCCGCCCTGGTCAAGCCGGCCCTGGACTGGCTGGCCAGCGTGGGCGGCATCCAGGGAGAGGCCCTGCGCCCGCACAGCTACCTGCTGCAGGGCGACGCCGCCGCGCGGCATGCCTTCCGCGTCGCGAGCGGGCTCGATTCCATGGTGCTCGGCGAGCCGCAGATCCTTGGCCAGATGAAGCAGGCCGTGCGCGAGGCCGACAGCGCCGGCACCCTGGGCAGCACGCTGCACCAGCTCTTCCAGCGCAGCTTCGCGGTGGCCAAGGAAGTGCGCACCGCCACCGAGATCGGCGCCCACTCGATCAGCATGGCCGCCGCCGCGGTGCGCCTGGCCGGCCAGCTCTTCGAGGACTTGCAGAAGACGCGGGTGCTCTTCGTCGGCGCCGGCGAGATGATCGAGCTGGCCGCCACCCACTTCGCCGCGCGCCAGCCCGCCGGCATGGCGATTGCCAACCGCAGCCTGGAACGCGGCGAGAAGCTGGCCCTGCGCTTCGGCGCCGAGGCCCTGCGCCTGACGGATCTCTCGACCCGGCTGCACGAATTCGACATCGTCGTCTCCTGCACGGCCAGCAGCCTGCCGCTGATCGGCCTGGGCGCGGTCGAGCGGGCGCTCAAGCGCCGCCGCCACCGGCCGGTCTTCATGGTCGACCTGGCCGTGCCGCGTGACATCGAGCCCGAGGTGGCGCGGCTGGACGACATCTACCTCTACACCGTCGACGACCTCTCGGCCATCGTGCAGAGCGCCGGCGAGAAGCGCCAGGCCGCCGTGGCCCAGGCCGAGGCCATCATCGAGACCGGCGTGCAGAGCTTCGTGCACTGGCTGGACCAGCGCGCCACCGTGCCGCCGCTGATCCGTGCCCTGCATGCGCAGACCGATGTCTGGCGCGAGGCCGAACTCGCCCGCGCCCGCCGCCTGCTGGCGCGCGGCGAGCCGGTGGAGGCCGTGCTCGATGCCCTGAGCCGCGGCCTCACCCAGAAGCTGCTGCACGGCACGATGGCCGAGCTGCACGGCGCCGACCCGGTGCAGCGGCAGCAGATGGTGGGCACGGTCTCGCGGCTCTTCCTGCGCGGCCCGCGCGGCAGCGAGCCGGCCGAAGGCGACGGGGCCTAGCGCCGCGTCGCGGCCGCCCCCGGTCCGTACGGGGGGCGATCGGGCCCCGCCTGCATCGCCGCCCGCCGGCCCGGGCCGCCCCGCCGCCCCGGTGCCGGCCTGGGGCCACGCCCTCCCCCGCTGCCGCCCGCTCCTTGCCTCGGCCCGTCCTGTCCGCGGCCCCGCAGGCTCTCAAGACGCCCCCGCCTCCTCCGTCGCCGGTTCCCATGAAACCCTCGCTGCGGCAGCATTTGCAGCGCCAGGCCGAACGCCTGGCCGACCTGGACCGCCTGCTGGCCGACCCCGAGCTGATGCGCGACGCGGCGGCCTTCCGCCGCCTGAGCCGCGAACACACCGAGCTGCAAGGCCAGGTCGAGCGCGCCCAGCGCCATGCCCGCCGCAGCGCCGACCGCACCGCGGCCGAGGCCCTGCGGCACGAAGCCGGCGAGGATGAGGCGATGCGGACGATGGCCGAGGAGGAGATCGCCGCCGCCGAGGCCGAGCTGGCGCGCCTGGAAGCCGAGCTGGAGCGCCTGATGCTGCCGCGCGACCCGGACGACGCGCGCGACGCCTACCTGGAGATCCGCGCCGGCACCGGCGGCGACGAGTCGGCCCTGTTCGCGGGCGACCTGCTGCGCATGTACCTGCGCCATGCCGAGCGCCAGGGCTGGCAGGCCGAGATCCTTTCGGCCAGCCCCAGCGAACTGGGCGGCTACAAGGAGGTCATCGTCCGCTTGGCGGGCGAAGGGGTCTACGGCCGCATGCGCTTCGAGTCCGGCGGCCACCGCGTGCAGCGCGTGCCGGCCACCGAATCGCAGGGCCGCATCCACACCAGCGCCTGCACGGTGGCGGTGATGGCCGAGCCCGACGAGGCCGAGGCCGTCACCCTGAACCCGGCCGAGCTGCGCATCGACACCTTCCGCGCCAGCGGCGCCGGCGGCCAGCACATCAACAAGACCGACTCCGCCGTGCGCGTGACCCACCTGCCGACCGGCCTGGTCGCCGAATGCCAGGACGACCGCAGCCAGCACCGCAACAAGGCCCGGGCCCTGGCCGTGCTGGCCGCGCGGCTGCGCGACAAGGACAAGCTCGAACGCGAGGCGCGCGAGGCCGCCACCCGCCGCGCGCTCATCGGCAGCGGCGATCGCAGCGACCGCATCCGCACCTACAACGTGCCGCAGGGCCGGCTGAGCGACCACCGCATCAACCTGACGCTTTACCAGCTCGGCGCCATCCTCGACGGCGACCTGGCCCCGGTGACCGAGGCCCTGATCGCCGCGCGCGAAGCGGCCCAGCTCGCCGCGCTGGCCGAGGCCGCGGCATGAGCCCGTCCGCCGACACCACCCTCGGCGAGGCCCTGGCCGCAGCCCGCGCGGCGGGCGTCGAGCGGCTGGATGCGCTGGCCCTGCTCGGCGCCCTCTTGCAGCGCCCACGAAGCTGGCTGATGGCCCACGACGAGGCCCCGCTCGGAGCCGCGGCGCCGGCCTGGGCCGCGCAGCTCGCACGGCGCGCGGCCGGCGAGCCGCTGGCCTACCTGCTCGGCTGCAAGGATTTCCACGGCCTCGAACTGGCCGTCGACTCCGCCGTGCTGGTGCCGCGGCCCGACACCGAGACCCTGGTCGACTGGGCCCTGGACCTGCTGCCGCCCGAGGCCGCCTGGCGGGTGGCCGACCTGGGCACCGGCAGCGGCGCGATCGCCCTGGCCGTGGCCGCCGCCCGGCCGGCCGCCCGCCTGGTGGCCGTGGACGCCAGCGCGGCCGCCCTGGCCGTGGCCAGCGCCAATGCGCAGCGCCTGGGCCTGGACCGGGAGGCCCGCGGCGCGGACGGCCCCGAAGCGGCATCTTCCCTCCCCCGCTTCGAGGCCCGCCTTGGCGACTGGTGGCTTCCGCTGGCCGGCGAGCGCTTCGAGCTGCTGCTCAGCAACCCGCCCTACATCGCCGAGGGCGATCCCCACCTCGCCGCCCTGCATCACGAACCGGCGATGGCCCTGGCCTCCGGCCCCGACGGTCTGGACGCGATCCGGCAGATCAGCGCCGGCGCGGCCGCCCACCTTCAAGCTGGCGGCTGGCTGCTGCTGGAACATGGCTGGGACCAGGCCGACGCGGTGGCCGCGCTGCTGCGCGCTGCCGGCTTCGAGGCCGTGCAGCACCGCCAGGACCTGGCCGGCCACCGCCGCTGCACCGGGGGCCGGCGGCCCGGAGGGCTTGCGCCGCGCGGCGATACTCCGGACTCCACGTTTTTCTCCCGCGGGAAGCCATGAGCGACGTTCTCCAGACCATCGACCAACTCGTCAAGTCCCACCGCGTCGTGCTCTTCATGAAGGGCAGCGCGCAGTTCCCGATGTGCGGCTTCTCCGGCCGCGCGGTGCAGATCCTCAAGGCCTGCGGCGCGACCGACCTGCACACCGTCAACGTGCTGGACGACGAGGCCATCCGCCAGGGCATCAAGAGCTACGCCAACTGGCCGACCATCCCCCAGCTCTATGTGAAGGGCGAATTCGTCGGCGGCTCGGACATCATGATGGAGATGTACGAGGCCGGCGAACTCCAGCAACTGCTGACGACGTGACCCCGCCCCGTTGCGGCTTTGCCGCGCCCCCGCCAGCGGGCGCCGCTGGCGGACCGGCCGCGCCGGCTCCGCGGCAGCCGCTGGGGTGCGGACGCGCGGCGAGCGCCGCCCGGTGATGGCGACGCCCCGCCTCGTCGTCGGCCTGACGGGCGCCACCGGCGCCGTCTATGCCACCCGGCTGCTGGGCCGCGCCCGGGCGCTGGGCGTGGAGACGCACCTGGTCGCCACCCCGGCCGGCGTGCTCAATGCGCACCATGAACTCGGCCTGGACCGCAAGGGCCTGGAAGCCCTGGCCGACCATGCGCATGCGCCCGGCGATGTCGGGGCCTGCATCGCCAGCGGCAGCTTCGCGACGGCGGCCATGGTGGTCGCGCCCTGCTCGATGAAGACGCTGGCGGCCATCGCCCACGGCCTGGGCGACAACCTGCTCACCCGCGCCGCCGACGTCACGCTCAAGGAGCGCCGCCGCCTGCTGCTGATGGTGCGCGAGACGCCCTTCAACCTGGCCCATCTGCGCAACATGACGGCCGTCACCGAGATGGGCGGCATCGTCTTCCCGCCGCTGCCGGCTTTCTACTTGAAGCCGACCTCGATCGACGAACTGGTCGACGAGACGGTCGAGCGGGTGCTGGCCCTGCTGCAATTGCAGGGCGCGAAGCCGCAGGCCTGGACGGGGCTCTGAGCCCGGCGCCGGCTCAGCCGGCCGGTACCTCGGCGGGCAAGTCCCAGCGCCTGCGCGCGGCGAGCACCGCATTCGGATAGGCCGCCTGGCCGCGGCTGCCGTTGTAGCGGCCCAGGGCCAGGAAGAGGTTGCCGCGCTCGGTGTCCAGGTAGTGGCGCAGGATCACGCAGCCGAAGCGCAGATTGGTTTGTAGGTGGAAGAGCCGGGCCGGGTCGCCATCGCCGATCAGGCGCACCCAGAAGGGCATCACCTGCATCAGGCCGCGCGCCCCGGCGCGGCTGATCGCGTACTTGCGGAAACCGCTCTCGACCTCGATCAGGCCCAGCACCAGCGCCCGTTCGAGCCCGGCGCGGGCGCTTTCGTACCAGAGGGTTTCCAGAAAAGCTTCGCGCAGCGCCGCCTCGGGCATGCGGCGCAGCAGGCGCTGGCCGACGGCTGCATGCCAACGCTGGTAGGCAGCCTGCGACTGCGGGCTGTCGAAGGCAAGCTGCGGCGGCGCCGCGCGGTGGATGGCCGCGCTGAGCGCGGTGCGCACGCTGTCGGCCAGCGCCTCCTCGACCTGCCGGCCTGCCCGCACCGGCGCCGCCGGCAGCAGGCCGAGCAGCAGGCAGCCCAGGACGCCCCGCCGGCCGGGGGCCGGAAGGGGCGCCCTCGGGCTCACGCGGCGAGCCTGGCCCGGATCTGGGCAGCCGCCTGGTCCACCGGGCAGCTCGTGGCGGCGGCGTCGCGGCGGCCTTGCAGCTCGACCTGGCCTTCCTTGAGGCCGCGGTCGGACAGCACCACCCGCTGCGGCACGCCGATCAGTTCCCAGTCGGCGAACATCGCGCCGGGTCGCTCGCCGCGATCGTCGAGGATGGCGTCGACTCCGGCCGCCAGCAGCTCGGCATGCAGGGCGTCGGCCGCGGCCTTGACGGCTTCGGAGCGGTCGTATCCGATGGGGCAGACGGCCACCTGGAAGGGCGCGATCGAGGCCGGCCAGACGATGCCGCGCGCGTCGTGGTTCTGCTCGATCGCCGCACCCAGGATGCGGGTCACGCCGATGCCGTAGCAGCCCATCTCGAAGAGCCTGGGCTTGCCGGTCTCGTCGAGGAAGGTGGCGTTCATCGCCTTCGAATACTTGGTGCCGAGGTAGAAGACATGGCCCACCTCGATGCCGCGCTGGATGGCCAGCACGCCCTGGCCGTCCGGCGAGGGGTCGCCGGCGACGACATTGCGCAGGTCGGCCACGGCATCGGGCTCGGGCAGGTCGCGGCCCCAGTTCACGCCGCGCAGGTGGGCGTCGGCCGCATTGGCGCCGCAGACGAAATCGCTCATCCGCGCGACCGTGCGGTCGGCGACGACCTTCACGCCCTTCAGGCCCACCGGACCGAGGTAGCCCGGCTTGCTGCCGAAGGCGGCCTCGATCTCGGCCGCGGTCGCGAAGCGGAAGCCGGCCTTCAGGCCGCTGCCGTCGGGCAGCTCGATCTTGCCGGCCTTGACCTCGTTCAGTTCGTGATCGCCGCGGACCAGCAGCAGCCAGAGCTGGGTCTTCACCGGATGACCGGTCTCGTCCAGCGTGTCGCTGGCCAGCACCAGGCTCTTGACCGTGCGTTCGATGGGCAGGCCGAGCAGCTTGGCCACGTCGGCGCAGGTGCTGGTCGAGGGCGTGGCGACCTGGGCCAGGGCCTCGGCGGGCGCGGCGCGCTCAGGGCCCAGCGGCAAGGCCTCGGCCAGCTCGATGTTGGCGGCGTAGTCGCTGCTGGGGCAGTAGACGATCGCGTCCTCGCCGGTCTCGGCGATGACCTGGAACTCGTGCGAGCGGTCACCGCCGATCGCGCCGGTGTCGGCCGCCACCGCGCGGTATTGCAGGCCCAGGCGGTCGAAGATCTTCAGGTAGGCCGCGAACATCTGCTCGTAGCTGCGGCCGGCGGCCTCGGCATCGCGGTCGAAGGAGTAGGCATCCTTCATCGTGAACTCGCGGCCGCGCATCACGCCGAAGCGCGGGCGGCGCTCGTCGCGGAACTTGGTCTGGATGTGGAAGAAGTTCTTCGGCAACTGCTTGTAGCTGCGCAGTTCCTGGCGGGCGATGTCGGTCACCACCTCTTCGCTGGTCGGCTGGATGATGAAGTCGCGCTCGTGGCGATCCTTCACCCGCATCAGCTCCGGGCCCATCTTCTCGAAGCGGCCGGTCTCCTGCCACAGCTCGGCGGGCTGCACCACCGGCATCAGCAGCTCGACGGCGCCGGCGCGGACCATCTCCTCGCGGAGGATGGCCTCGACCTTGCGGATCACCCGCAGGCCCATGGGCATGTAGTTGTAGATGCCGGCGCCCAGGCGCTTGATCATGCCGGCGCGCATCATCAACTGGTGGCTGACGACCTCGGCATCGGCCGGCGCTTCCTTGAGGGTCGCGATGAAGAACTGGCTGGCTTTCATGGGGGGCGGGTGCTGCTTGCCGCGGACCGGCGGGTGACCCTGCCCCGAGAGACCGGCCCCGCCTTGCGCGGTGCCGGCAGGCCGTCGGCGATTGGCATCGCTCGGGCCCGCTGCAATAATGAAATCAATCCGTTATCGAGGTTTCATTATGCTCGACCGTGAAGGCTTTCGGCCCAACGTCGGCATCGTCCTGCTGAACCAGCGCAACCAGGTCTTCTGGGGGAAGCGGATCCGCACGCACTCCTGGCAATTTCCTCAAGGCGGCATCAAGCACGGCGAGACGCCTGAACAGGCCATGTTCCGCGAGCTGCACGAAGAGGTGGGCCTGCAGCCCGAGCATGTCCGCATCGTCGGTCGCACCCGCGACTGGCTGCGCTACGAGGTGCCGGACCACTTCATCCGGCGGGATGCCCGCGGCCACTACAAGGGCCAGAAGCAGATCTGGTTCCTGCTGCAACTCACCGGCCGCGACAGCGACATGAACCTGCGCGCGACCAGCCACCCCGAGTTCGACGCCTGGCGCTGGAACGACTACTGGGTGCCGCTGGAGGTGGTGATCGAGTTCAAGCGCGACGTCTACCAGCTCGCGCTGACCGAGCTGGCGCGCTACCTGCCGCGGCCGCAGGGCAGCGGCACGCGCTTCCTGCGTGGCGGCCTGCGCCAGCCGCGCCGGCTGGACGAGAACGGCGCGCTGCCGGCCGGCGAGGGCTACCTCGGCGAGCTGCCGCCCGATGCCGAGCCGCCGCCCATGGCCGGCGCCGGCCCGCTGGACACGCACCAGCACTAGGGCGCGGCCGGGGGCCGGGCCCGGCGGCGCTCAGCGCCCCTGCAGCAGGGCGTCGGCAAACTCGCGGGCCTGGAAGCGCTCCAGGTCCTCAAGCTTCTCGCCCACGCCGATGAAGTAGACCGGCACCGGCCCGGCCGCCCGCTGTCGCGCCCACAGCGCGATCGCGGCCAGCACGCCGCCCTTGGCCGTGCCGTCGAGCTTGGTGACCACCAGGCCGCTCAGGCCCAGCGCGGCGTCGAAGGCCTGCACCTGGCTCAGCGCGTTCTGGCCGGTGTTGCCGTCCAGGACCAGCAGCACCTCATGCGGCGCACCGTCCATGGCCTTGCCCAGGGTGCGCTGGATCTTCTTCAGCTCCTCCATGAGGTGGAGCTGGGTCGGCAGGCGACCGGCGGTGTCGGCAATGACCGCCGCGCAGCCGCGCGCCTGGCCCGCCTTGACGGCATCGAAGCAGACCGCGGCCGGATCGCCGCTCTCCTGGCTGACGATCTCGACCAGCTTGTCGGCCTGCGGCGCGGCGCCGGCCCGGTCGGCCCAGACGGCAAGCTGCTCGCGCGCCGCGGCGCGGAAGGTGTCGGCCGCGGCCAGCAGCACCTTGTGGCCGCCGTCGGCCAGATGGCGGGTGAGCTTGCCGATGGTCGTGGTCTTGCCGGCGCCGTTCACACCGACCACCATCAAGACGGTGGGCTCGGCGCTGCCCAGTTGCAGGGGGCGCTCCAAGGGCTGCAGCAGCTCGGTGATGGCCTCGATCAGCAGGCCCTTCACCGCCGCCGGATCGGTGGCCTTGGCCGCCTTCACGCGGCGGCGCAGGTCCTCCAGCAGGTGGCGGGTGGCGCCAACGCCGGCATCGGCCATGAGCAGGGCGGCCTCCAGCTCCTCGTAGAGCGTCTCGTCGATCTGCGTGCCGGTGAAGACCTGGGCGATGGAGCTGCCGGTCTTCTTCAAGCCGGCGCTGAGCCGGCTGAACCAGGACGCACGCGGCGCGGGGGCAGGCTCGGGGACGGGCGTGGCCGGCGCCCCGGGGGCCGTCGCGGCCGGCTGCGCGGCCGGCGGCGGCTTCACGACCGCGGGCGGATCGGCCGGTGCCGGGCTCTTCTTGCGAAAGAAACTGAACATGCGCTCAGGATACCTGCCGACCTGACCCGGGCCGGGCAGCGGCCGGCCTGCCGCCATCGCCTTCCTAGAATCGCCGCCGTGACGGCTCGCCCCCCTGCCCCCTCCCGCCCCGCGGCGCCCGCCGCGCGCCGCGGCCCGGGCGAGCTGCGCCTGATCGGCGGCCGCTGGAAGCGCCGCAAGCTGCCCGTGCCCGATGCGCCCGGCCTGCGGCCGACGCCCGACCGCGTGCGCGAGACCCTCTTCAACTGGCTGGGCCAGAGCCTGGACGGCTGGCGCGTGCTCGACGCCTTTGCCGGCAGCGGCGCGCTCGGCTTCGAGGCCGCCTCGCGCGGCGCCGCAGAAGTCCGCTTGCTGGAGCAGGACCCGCGCCTGGCCCGCGGCCTGCAAGCCAGCGCCCACCTGCTCGCCCCGGGGCCGGACAGCCCCCTGCGCGTCGAAACCGCCGAGGCCTGCGCCTGGATGCGCCGGGCCCCGCCGGCCGGCTTCGAGCTGCTGCTGCTCGACCCGCCCTTCCACCAGGGCCTGGACCGCACGGCGCTGCAACTCGCCCGGCCGCTGCTGGCGCCGCGCGGCTGGATCTACCTGGAAGCCGAGCGCGCCTGGCCCGAGGCCGAGCTGGCTGCGCTCGGCCTGCGCCTGCATCGCCAACTGCGGGCCGGCGCCGTCCATGCCCATCTGCTGCAAGCCCTGGAGGCCGCCGGCCCGGGCCCTACACTGACTGCATGACGTTCGCAGCGGCCACGCCATGACATCGAGCACCCGCCTGACGGCCATCTACCCTGGCACCTTCGACCCCATCACCCTCGGCCACGAGGACCTGATGCGGCGCGGCAGCCGGCTGTTCGAACGCCTGATCCTGGCGGTGGCCGCCGGCCACCACAAGCGCACGATGTTCTCGATCGCCGAGCGCCTGGACATGGCGCGCGAGGTCGCATCCTGCCTGCCGAATGTCGAGGTCATTGCCTTCCGTGGCCTGCTGCGCGACTTCGTCGTCGAGCATGGCGGCAAGGTGGTGATGCGCGGCCTGCGCGCGGTCAGCGACTTCGAATACGAGTTCCAGATGGCCGGCATGAACCGCCAACTGATGCCCGAGGTCGAGACCCTGTTCCTCACGCCCAGCGACCAGTACCAGTTCATCAGCGGCACCTTCGTGCGCGAGATCGCGCTGCTGGGCGGCGATGTCTCCAAGTTCGTCGCCCCCAGCGTGCTGGACCGGCTGCACGAGAAGGTCGGCGAGAAGCCGGCCCAGGCCTGAGGAGCATGCGGCCATGGCGCTGATGATCACGGACGAGTGCATCAACTGCGACGTCTGCGAGCCCGAGTGCCCGAACCAGGCCATCTCGATGGGGCCCGAGGTCTATGTGATCGACCCCCGGCGCTGCACCGAATGCGTCGGCCACTTCGACGAGCCGCAGTGCGTGGCCCTGTGCCCGGTGGCCTGCATCCCGGTGAATCCGGCGCATGTCGAAAGCCGCGAGCAGCTCTGGCACAAGTTCCGGGTGCTGTGCGCGCCGGCCGAGACCGAGAAGCCCGTCACGCCCGGGTCTGCCCCCAGCGCGAACTGAGCCGCCGCGGGGCCGGAACAGCGCCGCCGGCGCCCCGCTGTTCGCCCGATGCGCGGCGGGCCGCGGCGCGCATCCTTGACGCCCGGGCAGGAGGGGCATGTATCGGCATGATCCGCGTCCGGATGTCGTGGAGCGTCGATGCAATTCCTGCAGCACCTGAAGATCGGGCAGAAGTTTCTGCTGCTCGGCATCCTGGCCCTGGTCATGGCCGGCATCCCGACCGTGGCCGGCCTGCGCCAGGCCCTGTCGCTGCGCGATGCGGCCCAGGCCGAGGCCGACGGCCTGGCCCCGGCGCGGACGGCGCTGGCCGTCATTCGCCTGGCCCAGCAGCACCGCGGCCTGACCCAGGCCGCGCTCAGCGGCGAGCCCGAGTTCGAACGCCGCCGCAGCGCCCTGCAAGGGCGGCTGATGGAGGCGCTGGCGCAGTGGCAGGGCAGCCTGGCCGTGTACCCGCCGCTCGCCGAAACCCTGCAAGCGCAGCGCCGCGACTGGCAGGTGCTGACGGCCGACATCGCTGCCAAGCGCATCGTCGCGGCCGAAAGCTTCCGGCGCCACACCGCCCTGGTGGCCGGTGCGCTGCACCTGCTGGAGGGCGTGGTCGATGACTCGACCATGGCGCTCGATCCGGAGGCGGTCAGCTACTACCTGATCCTTGGCGGCCTGGGCCACTTGCCGCAGGTGACCGAATCGCTGGGCCAGCTTCGCGCCCAAGGCACCGCCGCCCTGGTGCGCGGCCAGCTTGAGCCGGAGCAGCGCAGCCGCATGATGGTGGCCGAAGGCCTGCTGCGCAGCCGGGCCCAGGATGCAAGCATCGCGCTGGACAAAGCGGCCAAGGCGGACCCGGCCATCGGCGAAACCCTCAAGCCCGTGCGCGAGCAGGCCAGCGCCCGCTTCACCGCCATCCTGGCCATGCTGGAGCGCACGCTGATGCAGGGCGGGACGCCCGCGCTGGACCCCGATGCCTTCTTCCAGCGCAGCACCGAGGCCATCGACAGCCAGTTCAAGCTGATCGACGACAGCCTGGCCGCCCTGGACGGCCTGCTGCACGAGCGGGTCGACCGGGCCGACCGCAGCGTGCTGCTGGTGCTGGGCCTGGCCGGCGCCATGCTGCTGCTGGGCAGCCTGCTGGTCTGGGCCGTGACCCGTCAGACCGCAAGCGCCGTGCAGCGCACGCTCGATGCCGCCGCGGCCATGGCGCGCGGCGACCTGAGCCGTCGCATCAGCCTGAGCAGCCGGGACGAACTGGGCCAGATCGCCCGGGCCCTCGATGCCGTGATGGACCATGTCGGCGCCGTGATCGCCGAAGTGCGCCAGGGTGTCGACGCGGTGCAGACCGCCTCGACCCAGATCGCCGCCGGCAACCAGGACCTCTCGGCCCGCACCGAGCAGCAGGCCAGCAACCTGCAGGAAACCGCGGCCTCGATGGAGCAGATGAACGGCAGCGTGCGCTCGCATGCCGACCATGCCCGCCATGCCCGCGAGCTGGCCAGCACGGCCTCGGGCGTGGCCCGCGAGGGCGGCGCCGTCGTGCAGCAGGTCGTTCAGACCATGGACGACATCCGCGGCAGCAGCAGCCGCATCGGCGAGATCACCGGCGTGATCGACGGCCTGGCCTTCCAGACCAACATCCTGGCGCTAAATGCCGCGGTGGAAGCCGCGCGGGCCGGCGAGCAGGGCCGGGGCTTTGCGGTGGTGGCCGGCGAAGTCCGCACCCTGGCCCAGCGCAGCGCGCAGGCCGCGCGCGAGATCCGCGGCCTCATCGCCGATGCCACGGGCAAGGTCGCCTCCGGCAGCGAGCTGGTCGGCCAGGCCGGCGCCACGATGGCTTCGGTGGTCGCCCAGGTGCAGCAGGTGGCCGACCTGATGCACGAGATGAGCGCAGCCAACGAGGAACAGAGCCGCGGCATCGAGCAGGTCAACAGCGCCGTGGCCATGCTCGACCAGTCGACCCAGCAGAACGCCGCCCTGGTCGAGGAAAGCGCCGCCGCCGCGGAAAGCCTGCGCCAGCAGGCCGTGCGCCTGTCGGAGGCCGCCGCGCGCTTCGTGCTGGCGCCCGGGGTGGGGCTGGCCAGCCGCTGAGGCCGGGCCGGGTGCAGGGCCGCCGGCCGGCGGCCCTGCCCGTCCAGGCTCAGGCTCAGAGCCTGAAGCCGTAGTCCACCGTCAGCGGCGCATGGTCGGAGAAGCGCTGGTCCTTGTAGACGCTGACGGCCTGCGCGGTGGCCGCCACCCGCGGGGTGGCGAGCTGGTAGTCGATGCGCCAGCCGACGTTCTTGGCCCAGGCCTGGCCGCGGTTGCTCCACCAGGTGTAGGCCTCGCCGCCGTCCTCGGGCCGCAGCATGCGGTGCACATCGACCAGGCCGCCGCCGCCTTCGGCCGCGGGGCGCAGCAGGGCATCCATCCAGGCACGTTCCTCGGGCAGGAAGCCGCTGTTCTTCAGGTTGCCCTTCCAGTTCTTCAGGTCGATCTCGCGGTGGGCGATGTTCACGTCGCCGACCAGGATGAATTCGCGCTCGGCAGCCAGCGCGCGCAGCAGCGGCGCCATGCGGTCGAGGAAGCGGAACTTGGCCTGCTGGCGCTCTTCGCTGCTGGATCCGCTGGGGAAGTAGCAGCTGATGATGCTGAGCTTGCCGAAACCATGGGCCTGGCCCGCGCCGTCGAAGCGCAGCTCGACCCAGCGGCCCTCGGCATCGAATTCGCCCGAAGGGTCGGCGGCCCCCAGGCCGATGCGCACCTCGCTGGGCGCGACGCGGCTGTAGAGGCCGACGCCCGAATAGCCCTTCTTCTCGGCGCAATGGAAGTGGCCTTGCAGGCCGGCCACGGCCTCGAAGCGGCCGGCCAGGTCGGGCGCCTGGGCCTTGAGCTCCTGCACGCCCATCAGGTCGGGCGCGGTGGCCGCGGCCCATTCCATCCAGCCCTTGGAGGCGGCCGAGCGCACGCCATTAAGATTCAACGAAACCAGCCGCAAGCCGAGCCCCCATGTCCGATGCAACCCTTCCCCAGGCCTCGACCGGCGACACGCTGGCGCGAGATTTTGTGGCCTTCGCCGTCGAGGCCGGCGTGCTTCGCTTCGGGGAGTTCAAGACCAAGGCCGGCCGCCTGAGCCCCTACTTCTTCAATGCTGGCCTGTTCGACGATGGCCTCAAGCTGGGGCGGCTCGCTTCATTCTATGCACGCCGTCTGGCGGCCTCGGGCCTGGGCTTCGACATGATCTTCGGCCCGGCCTACAAGGGCATCACCCTGGCCGCGGCGGTGTCGATCGAGCTGGCGCGCCTGGGCCACAACAAGCCCTTTGCCTACAACCGCAAGGAGGCCAAGGACCATGGCGAGGGCGGCACCCTGGTCGGTGCGCCCATGCAGGGCCGCGTGCTGATCATCGACGACGTGATCTCGGCCGGCACCTCGGTGCGCGAGTCGATCGCGATGATCACGGCCGCGGGCGCGACGCCGGTCGGCGTGGCGATCGCGCTCGACCGCCAGGAGCGCGGCACCGCCCCGGCCGCCGACGGCAGCGTGCAGGACACGCCGCACTCGGCCGTGCAGGAGGTGCAAGCCCGCCACGGCCTGGTGGTTCAGCCGATCGCGACCCTGGCCGACCTGCTGGACTACCTGCAAGCCAGCGCCGACCCGGCCCTGGCCGAGCACCGCCCGCGCGTGCTGGCCTACCGCGAGCGCTACGGCGTCTGATCGGCTGCGGGCCGCCCGAGGGGCGGCCCAGCCCGCCAGGCTCAGCCGGCGAGCTTCTTCTTCAGCAGCTCGTTGACCAGACCCGGGTTGGCCTTGCCTTTCGTGGCCTTCATGGCCTGGCCGACCAGGGCGTTGAAGGCCTTGTCCTTGCCGGCGCGGAATTCCTCGACCGACTTGGCGTTGGCGGCCAGCACGGCGTCGAGGATGGCTTCAAGCTCGCCCGTGTCGCTCATCTGCTTGAGGCCCTTGGCCTCGATCAGCGCATCGATGTCGGCGCCCTCGCCGCCCCACAGGGCGTCGAAGACCTGCTTGCCGGCATTGTTGGAGATCGTGCCGTCGGCGATGCGGACGATCAGTGCGGCGAGCTGGGCCGGGCTCACCGGGCTGGTCTCGATGCCGAGTTCCTCGGTGTTCAGGCGCTTGCTCACCTCGCCCATCAGCCAGTTGGCGACGAGCTTGGGCACGCCGGTCGCATCGCGGCCGGCCGCCAGGGCCTTGCAGGCATCCCGCGCAGCTTCATAGAAGCGGGCGAAGGGCAGGCTCTGCGTGACCATGGCCGCGTCGTAGGCCGGCAGGCCGTCCTCGCGCTGGAAGCGCGCGGCCATCACGCCGGGCAGCTCGGGCATGGCGGCCATCACGCGCTCGACCCAGCCGGGCGCGATCACCAGCGGCGGCAGGTCGGGGTCGGGGAAGTAGCGGTAGTCGTGCGCGTCTTCCTTGCTGCGCATGCTGCGCGTCTCGCCGCGGCCGCCGTTGGCGTCGGGGTCGAACAGCACGGTGGCCTGCTGGATGGGCAGGCCGTCCTCCAGTCGCTCGATCTGCCACTGCACCTCGGCCTCGATGGCCAGTTGCAGGAAACGGAAGCTGTTGAGGTTCTTGATCTCGCGCCGCGTGCCGAAGGGCGCGCCGGGGCGGCGGATCGACACATTGGCATCGCAGCGGAAGCTGCCTTCCTGCATGTTGCCGTCGCACAGGCCCAGCCAGACCACCAGGGTGTGCAGGGCCTTGGCATAGGCCACGGCCTCGGCGGCCGAGCGCATCTCGGGCTCGGAGACGATCTCCAGCAGCGGCGTGCCGGCGCGGTTCAGGTCGATGCCGCTGGCGCCTTCCACCGCGCCGTGCACCGACTTGCCGGCATCCTCTTCCAGGTGCGCGCGGGTCAGCCGCACGCTGCGCGCCTGGCCGTCGAGCAGGAAGTCGATCGCCCCGCCCTGCACGACCGGGTTCTCGTACTGGCTGATCTGGTAGCCCTTGGGCAGGTCGGGGTAGAAGTAGTTCTTGCGCGCGAAGATCGAGCGCGGCGCCACCGTGCCGCCGACCGCCAGGCCGAACTGGATGGCGCGCTCGACCGCACCGCGGTTCATCACCGGCAGGGTGCCGGGCAAGGCCAGGTCCAGCGGCGCGGCCTGGGTGTTGGGCGCGGCACCGAAGGCCGTGGGCGCACCGGAGAAGATCTTCGACGTGGTCGAGAGCTGGGCATGGGTTTCGAGGCCGATGACGACCTCGTAGCCGCGGATCAGGGGGGCGCTCATCTCAATAGCCCTCCGGCGTGCGGAGGTGGAAGTCGGTGGCCTGCTGGAAGGCTTCGGCGGTGTGCAGCAGGGTGGCCTCCTGCCAGACGTTGCCGATGAGTTGCAGGCCGACCGGTAGGCCGAGAGGCCCCCCGGCGCCGAAGCCCGTCGGCACGCTCATGCCCGGCAGGCCGGCCAGGCTGGCGGGCAGGGTGAAGATGTCGGCAAGGTACTCGGTCACCGGATCGCTGCCCCCGCCGAGCGGCCGGGCCACGGTGGGGGTGACCGGGCCGGCAATCAGGTCGCAGGCCTGGAAGGCGGCCTGGAAGTCGTCGGCGATCATGCGGCGCAGCTTCTGCGCTTGCAGGTAGTAGGCGTCGTAGTAGCCGTGGCTCAGCACATAGGTGCCGATCATGATGCGGCGCTTGACCTCGGCGCCGAAGCCCTCGCTGCGGCTCTTGCGATACAGCTCCAGCAGGTCCTTGGCGCCCTCGGCGCGGTGGCCGTACCTCACGCCGTCGTAGCGGCTCAGGTTGGAGCTGGCCTCGGCCGGCGCGATGATGTAGTAGACGGGGATGGCCAGCTCGGTGCGCGGCAGGCTCACGTCGACCAGCGTGGCGCCGAGCGCCTGCAACTGCGCCAGGCCCTGCTGCACGGCGGCGCGCACGTCGGCGGCCAGGCCTTCGCCGAAGAACTCCTTCGGCAGGCCGATGCGCAGGCCGGCCAGCGGGCGGGCCGGGTCGGCCACCGCGGCGCGGCGGGCCGCAAGCTGGGCGCCGATCAGGCCAGGGCGGTTGGGCTCGGTGCCGGCGAACTCGGCGCTGGTCGAATCCAGCGGGTCGAAGCCGGCCATGGTGTCGATCAGCAGCGCGCAGTCGGCCGCGCTGCGGGCCAGCACGCCGGCCTGGTCCAGACTGGAGGCGAAGGCGATCATGCCGTGGCGCGAGCAGCGGCCGTAGGTAGGCTTCAGGCCCGTCACGCCGCAGAGCGCGGCGGGCTGGCGCACCGAGCCGCCGGTGTCGGTGCCGGTGGCCGCCGGCAGCAGGCGCGCCGCCACGGCGACGGCCGAGCCGCCGGAGGAGCCGCCGGGGATGCGGGCCCTGTCCCAGGGGTTCTTCGCCGCGCCGAAGGCGGAATGCTCGTTGGCGCCGCCCATGGCGAACTCGTCGCAGTTCAGCTTGCCCAGGCTGACCGTGCCGGCTGCTTGCAGGCGCTCGACGACGGTCGCGTCGAAGGGCGAGCGGTAGGGGCCTTGCGCACCCACCAGCATCCGGGAGGCCGCGGTGGTCGGGAAGTCGGTGGTGACGAAGACGTCCTTGTGCGCGATGAGCAGGCCGTCGAGCGGGCCCAGGGCCTGGCCGGCGGCGCGGCGCGCATCGCTGGCGCGGGCGGCGGCCCGGGTGGCCTCGGCCGCGGCGGCCTCGTCGAAGTGCAGGAAGGCGTTCAGGCCGGCATGCGCGCGGGCGCGGGCCAGCAGGGTTTCGGCAAGTTCCAGGCTGGAGAAGCGCCGCGCCGCCAGGCCCTCGGCCAGGGCCGCGAGGCCCAGGGTGTGAAGTTCGCTCATGGGAGGGGGGCCGGGCTCACTCGATCACGCGGGGCACAAGGAAGAGGCCGTCGGCCAGGGCCGGCGCGCTGCGCTGGTTGGCTTCCCGGGCGGCCTCGGAGGGCGGCACGCTGACGACGTCCTCGCGCAGCCGCAGGGCCACGTCCTGCACGGCCGACAGGGGGGTGTGGAGCGGCTCGACGCCCGTGGTGTCGACGGCGCGCATGCGCTCGACGATGTCGAAGAAGCCGTTGAGCTGGGTGAGCATGGTGTCGGATTCGGCCGGGCTCAGGTCGAGCCGGGCGAGCATCGCGATGCGCTGCACGTCGTGGGGGGTCAGGGCCATGGTGTCTCGGGGTGGCGCCGGCCCGGGGGTGGGCGCGGCGCGGTCGGGGCCTGCCGGCCCCCCGGGTTCCGCAGGCTGCGGAAGCACTCCAGAGGGGGAGGCGTCGGGTATTATCCGCGGCTGTTCCCCGGCATGTTCGGGGCCGGTTCGTGTGCAGGCGCCAGGGTGAAATCCCCAGGGCTGCGGCGCACGCAACCCGCTCCGGGCTGCGCCCGAGGGCCCCTCCCGCTCCGCCCCGCCCCCGCGTCCGGTTCACCTCCTGGCCCCAGGCCCCGTTCCACCGGCCCATCCGGTCGATGCGCTGTCCGCCGCGCCTGCCGCCTGTTGCCACGACCCGATTCCCCCATGTACGGATCCCTGCGCCGTTACCTCTCCACCGATCTGGCGATCGACCTCGGCACCGCGAACACCCTGATCTATGTGCGGGGCAAGGGCATCGTCCTCGACGAGCCCTCGGTCGTCGCCATTCGCCAGGAAGGCGGCCCGAGCGGCAAGAAGACCATCCAGGCCGTCGGCAAGGAAGCCAAGGCCATGCTGGGCAAGGTGCCCGGCAACATCGAGGCCATCCGGCCGATGAAGGACGGCGTGATTGCCGACTTCACCGTGACCGAGCAGATGCTCAAGCAGTTCATCAAGATGGTCCATCCGCGGTCCGTGCTGAAGCCCAGCCCGCGCATCATCATCTGCGTGCCCTGCGGCTCGACCCAGGTCGAGCGCCGCGCGATCCGCGAATCGGCCCTGGGGGCCGGCGCGAGCGAGGTCTACCTGATCGAGGAGCCGATGGCCGCAGCCATCGGCGCCGGCCTGCCGGTGTCCGAGGCCTCGGGCTCGATGGTCGTCGACATCGGTGGCGGCACGACGGAAGTCGGCGTCATCAGCCTGGGCGGCATGGTCTACAAGGGCAGCGTGCGGGTGGGCGGCGACAAGTTCGATGAAGCCATCATCAACTACATCCGCCGCAACTACGGCATGTTGATCGGCGAGCCGACGGCCGAATCCATCAAGAAGACCATCGGCAGCGCCTTCCCCGGCTCCGAGGTCAAGGAGATGGAAGTCAAGGGCCGCAACCTCTCCGAAGGCGTGCCGCGCAGCTTCACCATCAGCAGCAACGAGATCCTCGAAGCGCTGACCGACCCGCTCAACAACATCGTCAGCTCGGTCAAGAACGCGCTGGAGCAGACCCCGCCGGAGCTGGGTGCCGACATCGCCGAGCGCGGCATGATGCTGACCGGCGGCGGCGCCCTGCTGCGCGACCTGGACCGCCTGCTGGCCGAGGAAACCGGCCTGCCGGTGCTGGTGGCCGAAGACCCGCTGACCTGCGTGGTGCGCGGCTGCGGCATGGCGCTGGAGCGCATGGAGCGCCTCGGCGCCATCTTCACCTCGGAGTAAAGCCGCCGCCCTTCCGGCTGCCGGCCTGCGGGCCGCGCCTCTCCGGACGTCACGAGCGCCAACGCCATGCCGCTGGGCACCCTGGAACGCAGCCCGCCGCCCTTCTTCAAGCAGGGCCCCTCGGGCTTGTCCCAGTTGCTGTTCTTTGCCGCGCTGTCGCTGTTCCTGATGGTGGCGGACAGCCGCTTCCAGATGGCCGACCCGCTGCGCGCGACCCTGGCCACCCTGCTGCATCCCTTCCAGCGCGGCCTGGTGGTGCCCGTGCATCTCTGGGACGGGCTGGCCGAGCGTCTGGATGGGCTGGACAGCGCCCAGGCCCGCGAGCGCCAGGCCCAGGCCACGCTGCTGCGCCAGGCCGAACGCCAGGCCCGCATGGACGAGCTGGCCGATGAGAACGCGCAGCTTCGCAAGCTGCTGGGCCTGCGCGCGGCCCTGCCCATCCAGAGCGTGGCCGCCGAGGTGCTGTACGAAGCGGCCGATCCCTTCTCGCGCAAGCTGCTGATCGACCGCGGCAGCCTGCACGGGGTCCTGATCGCCTCGCCGGTGCTGGATGCCGAAGGCGTGGTCGGCCAGGTCACCCGCGTGCAGCCGCTGAGCGCCGAGGTGACGCTGCTGACCGACAAGGACGCCGCCATTCCGGTGCTCAACGAGCGCACCCAGTCGCGCGCGGCGGCCTTCGGCGATCCCTCGACCGCCACCACCGGCGGCGGCATGGAACTGCGCTTCATGCCGGTCAATGCCGATGTGCAGGCGGGCGACCTGCTCCAGACCTCGGGCATCGACGGCATCTACCCGGCCGGCCTGCCGGTGGCACGGATCGCGGCGGTGGACCGGCGCGCCGGATCGACCTTCGCCAAGGTCACCCTGGCGCCCCTCACCCGGCCGGACGCCGTGCGCCATGTGCTGGTGATCGCGCCGCTGCGCGAGGCCCTGGGCCGGCCCGAGGAGGCCGCCTCGGCGGCCGCCGCGCTGCCCGCGGCCTCGGCCTCGGCAACCGCCGCGCTGCCCAGCCGCGCGCCCGCAGCCCGCGCCGCCGCGTCGGCGCCCGGCGTCGCTGCGGCGCCGGCGCCCCGCGCCGACGCATCGGCGGCTGCCCCGGGCGCACGGGCCGCCCCTGCCGGAGCGTCGCGATGATCCTGCCGCGCGCGGCCGACCGGCTGCTTCTGCCCGTCAAGCCCTGGTTCATCGCCTTCTCGCTGGGCCTGGCCCTGCTGCTGAACCTGCTGCCGCTGGGCCGCGAGCCGATGCGGCCCGACCTGCTGGCCCTGGTGCTGGTCTTCTGGAACGTGCACCAGCCGCGTCGCGTCGGCATGGGCTGGGCTTTCGTCTTCGGCCTGCTGACCGATGTGCACCAGACGGGCCTGCTCGGCCAGCATGCCCTGGCCTACACCCTGCTCAGCTATTTCGCGATCACCATCCACCGCCGCCTGCTGTGGTTCTCCACGCCGACCCAGGCCCTGCAGGTGCTGCCGCTGTTCGCCGCGGCGCAGGCGGTGGCGCTGCTGGTGCGCATGATCGCGGGCGGCAGCTTTCCGGGCTGGTCGCTGATGCTGGCGCCGCTGATCCAGGCCGCGCTGTGGCCGCTGGCCGTGCACCTGCTGCAAGCCCCGCAGCGGCGCGCGCCGGATCCGGACGAGAACCGGCCGCTTTGAAGCCCCGCCTGCGATGAACACGCCTCGCCTGGCCGAGCTGCGCGACACGCAGGGCGAACTGCGGCGCTTCCACCGCCGGGTGCTGGTGGCGGGTCTGGCCGTGCTCTTCGGCTTCAGCCTGCTGGCCCTGCGCCTGCACTGGCTGCAGGTGGTGCGCCACGAGGATCTGGCCACCCAGGCCGAGGCCAACCGCATCTCGGTGCTGCCCATCGTGCCCAACCGCGGCCTGATCGTGGACCGCAACGGCGTGGTGCTGGCCAACAACTACGCGGCGCACACGCTGGAGATCACGCCAAACAAGGTCGAGGACCTGGAGGCGACGATTCAGGCGCTTTCCGAGCTGGTCGAGATCGCGCCGGTGCACCGCCGCCGATTCAAGCGCCTGATGGATGACGGCAAGCGCTTCGAGTCGCTGCCCATCCGCACCAAGCTCAGCGACGAGGAAGTCGCGCGCTTCACCGCGCAGCGCTTCCGCTTCCCGGGCGTCGACATCAAGGCACGGCTGTTCCGCCACTACCCCTACGGCGAGCTGGGCAGCCATGTGCTCGGCTACATCGGCCGCATCAACCGCAAGGAACAGGACGAGATCGAGGACAGCGAGGATGCGGCCAACTACCAGGGCACCGAGTACATCGGCAAGCTCGGCGTGGAGCAGCGCTATGAACGCGAGCTGCACGGCCTGACCGGCTTCGAGCAGGTCGAGATCAGCGCCAGCGGCCGGCCGGTGCGACGCCTGTCGGCCAGCCCGCCGACGCCCGGCCACACCATCCGCCTGTCGATCGACATCAAGCTGCAGGCCCTGGTCGAGGACATGTTCGGCGACCGGCGCGGCGCGCTGGTCGCCATCGATCCACGCAACGGCGAGGTGCTGGCCTTCGTCAGCAAGCCGACCTTCGACCCCAACCTCTTCGTCGACGGCATCGACGTGGAGAACTGGAAGGCGCTCAACGAAAGCATCGACAAGCCGCTGCTGAACCGCGCGCTGCGCGGCACCTATCCGCCGGGCTCGACCTTCAAGCCCTTCATGGCCATCGCCGCGCTCAACACCGGCAAGCGCACAGTCGGCCAGATCACGGTGGACAACGGCTCCTTCGTCTTCGGCAACCACGTCTTCCGCAGCCACGGCGACCACGGCCTGGGCGCCGTGGACCTCTATCGCTCGATCGTCAAGTCCAGCAACGTCTATTACTACCAGCTCGCCAACGACATGGGCGTGGACCTGATGCATGCGCAGCTCGAGCCCTTCAGCTTCGGCCGCAAGACGGGCATCGACCTGCAGGGCGAGGTGAGCGGGGTGCTGCCTTCGACCGCCTGGAAGCGCGCGACCTACAAGCGGCCCGAGCACCAGCGCTGGTATGCGGGCGAGACGATCTCGCTGGGCATCGGCCAGGGCTACAACAACTTCACCATGCTGCAGCTCGCGCAGGCCATGGCCACCCTGGTCTCGGGCGGCCAGCGGCATGCGCCGCGCATCGTCCGCGAGATCGAGGACCCGGTGCATCACCGCAGGGCGAGCGTGCCGGGCGCCGAGCTGCCGCCGCTGCCGCTGCGCAGCGAGCATGTGGCCGCCGTGCTGCGCGCCATGGAGGGCGTGACGCTGGAGGGCACGGCCACCCGCGTCTTCGCCGGTGCGGCCTACAGCAGCGGCGGCAAGACCGGCACGGCCCAGGCAGTCGGCATCCGCCAGAACGAGAAGTACAACAAGACCCGCATCGACGAGTACCTGCGCGACCACTCGCTCTACACCGCCTTCGCGCCGGTGGATACGCCGCAGGTGGCGCTGGCCGTCATCGTCGAGAACGCCGGCTTCGGCGCCGAGGCTGCCGCACCGATCGCGCGCCGGGTGCTGGACTACCTGCTGACCGGCCAGTACCCGAGCGAAGAGGACCTGGCCCGGGTCCGCGAGGGCCGGGTCGCCGCGCCGATCGGCACGCCGCGCCTGGCGGCCGAGGTGCCGCTGCCGGCGCTGGGGCCCTCGCCCGAACTGGCAGTTGCGGGCGGCCCGGTGGCGCCGGGGCCGGCAGCTGTGTCCCCGGGCGTGCCGATCGCCGCCGCAAGCGCCCCCCGCCCATGAGTGCCGTCATCGAACAACCCTCGCTGCTGCGGCGCCTGCAGCCCTTCTTCAGCGGCTTCGACGGCCTGCTGATGCTGGCCGTGCTGCTGCTGGCGGCCATGGGTCTGCTGGTGATGTATTCGGCCGGCTACGACCACGGCACGCGCTTCGTCGACCACGGCCGCAACATGCTGCTGGCCGCCGGGGTGATGTTCGTCGTCGCGCAGATCCCGCCGCAGCAACTGATGCGCCTGGCCCTGCCGATCTATGCGGCGGGCGTGATCTTCCTGATCGGCGTCGAGCTGTTCGGCATCACCCGCAAGGGCGCCACCCGCTGGCTGGACCTGGGCGTGATCGTCGCCCAGCCCAGCGAGGTGATGAAGATCGCCATGCCCTTGATGCTGGCCTGGTGGTTCCAGCGCCGCGAGGGGCAGTTGCGCGGACTGGACTTCCTGGTCGCCGGCCTGCTGCTGGCGCTGCCGGTCGGACTGATCATGAAGCAGCCCGACCTCGGCACCGCGCTGCTGGTGCTGGCCGGCGGGCTCTATGTGATGTTCTTCGCCGGCCTGAGCTGGAAGCTGATCCTGCCGGTGGTGACGGCCGGCGCGGCCGGCGTGATCACCCTGGTCTTCTACGGCGACAGCCTGTGCCAGCCCGGGGTGGACTGGGTGGTGCTGCACGACTACCAGAAGCAGCGCGTCTGCACCCTGCTCGACCCGACGCGCGACCCGCTCGGCAAGGGCTTCCACATCCTGCAGGGCATGATCGCCATCGGCTCCGGCGGGCTGGGCGGCAAGGGCTTCATGAACGGCACGCAGACGCACCTGGAGTTCATCCCCGAGCGCACGACCGACTTCATCTTCGCCGCGGTCGGCGAGGAGTTCGGCTTCGTCGGCGGCCTGCTGCTGCTGGCCTGCTTCAGCTTCCTGATCCTGCGCGGCCTGGTGATCGCGTCCGAGGCGCCGATGCTCTTCTCGCGCCTGCTGGCCGGGGCGATCACCCTGGGCTTCTTCACCTACGCCATGGTCAACATGGGCATGGTCAGCGGCATCCTGCCGGTGGTCGGCATCCCGCTGCCCTTCATCAGTTATGGCGGCACGGCCATGGTCAGCCTGGGCCTGGGCCTGGGCATGCTGATGTCGATCGCGCGCAGCCGCGGGCTGATGCAGCGCTGAGGCTGCGGGTTCGTTCACGCCTTCTCAGGGGTGGACCTCGAGCGCCTCGTCCGGATCGGGCGGCGCGGCGGGTTCGATCCGCGTGCGGCCCAGCGCGGGCAGGCGCAGCGTCACGCGCAGGCCGGGGCCCGTGCCCTCGGGCAGGGGCTCGGCATGCAGGGTGTCGAGGCCGATCTGGCCCTCATGCTGGCGGGCGATCTCGGCGACGATGGCCAGGCCGAGGCCGGAGCCGTCGACCTCGGTGCCCAACGAGCGGTAGAAGGGCTGGAAGACCAGCTCGCGCTCGGCCGGCGGAATGCCGGGACCGGAATCCTCGACCTGCAACCACACCTCGCCCGGCCCGGCGCCGACCCGCACGGTCACCGTGCCGCCCGGCGGCGTGTAGCGCAGGGCGTTGTCGACCAGGTTGCGGATCAGCTCGCCCAGCAGCAGGGGATGGGCCAGCACCTGCACGACCTGGCCGGCGGCGGGCGGCTCAAAGCCCAGGTCGATGCGCCGCTCCAGGGCCTGCGGCACGAAGTCGCGACTGACCTCGGTGGCCAGGCGGGCCAGGTCGACCGCCTCGCGCGGCAGGGGCTGGTGGCGCTGCTCGGCCCGGGCCATGGCCAGCAACTGGTTGACCATGTGGGCCGCGCGCTGGCTGGACCGGGCGATCTGGAGCACCGAGCGCTTGAGCGTGTCGAGGTCGGTCTCGCCATGGTCGATGTCGCGCTGGATCAGCTCGGCCTGGGTGCGCAGGCCGGCCAGGGGGGTGCGGAGCTGGTGGGCGGCGTCGGCGAGAAAGCGCTTCTGCGTGGTCAGCGAATGGTCCAGCCGCGCGAGCAGGTCGTTGATGGCCCGCACCAGGGGGGCGACTTCCTCGGGCGCGGCGCGCTCGTCGATGGGACTGAGGTCGCCGGCCTCGCGGCGGCGGATGCGGTGCTGCAGCTCGTTGAGCGGCGCGATGCCGCGCGCCAGTGCGAACCACACCAGCAGCACCGCGACCGGCAGGATCACGAACTGCGGAAGGATCACGCCCTTGATGATCTCGTTGGCCAGGCGCGAGCGCTTGCCCAGGGTCTCGGCCACCTGGACCAGGGCCGGCGCGGTGGAGCCGGTCTCGGTGGGCGCCACCCACAGATAGGCCACGCGCACCGGCTCGCCATGCAGCAGGTCGTCACGGAAGCGCAGCTCGCCCAGGGGCGCGCGGCCCTCCTCCTCGACGGGCACCAGCAGGTCGCGCACGCCGCCGAGCAGCTCGCCGTGGCTGCCCAGCACCTGGAAGTTCGATTCGTCCGGCGCATCGGAGCGCAGGATCTCGACGGCGGCCGGCGGCAGCTCGAAGCGCAGCCGCGGCGGCCCCCGGCGCCCGCCCGGCAAGACTTGCAGTTGCTGGGCCAGGGCGCGGGCCGTCTCGCCCAGGGCGCGGTCGTAGGGGTGGTGGGCGATGTCCTGCGCGACCAGCCAGGTGAGCGCGACGCTCATCGGCCACAGCAGCAGCAGGGGGGCGAGCATCCAGTCGAGGATCTCGCCGAACAGGGAACGTTGCTCTCGGGTCTTGACCACCATGGCTGCGGGTCGTCGGGGCAGCCGACGGATGTCTTCGGCAGGCAGGGTTGGAGGAAACGGTGCCCCGCCAGGCCGGCCCGGCCCCGGACACCGGAGAGGCTCAGGCCGCGATCTTCTCCAGGCAGTAGCCCAGGCCGCGCACGGTGGCAATGCGCACCGGGCCCTGCTCGATCTTCTTGCGCAGGCGGTGGATGTAGACCTCGATCGCGTTGCTGCTGACCTCCTCGCCCCATTCGCAGAGCTTCTCGATCAACTGGTCCTTGCTGACCAGGCGGCCGGCGCGCTGGAGCAGCACCTCCAGCAGGCTCAGCTCACGGGCCGAGAGCTCGATCATCTGCTCGTTCAGGTAGGCCACCCGCCCGGTCGCGTCGAAGCTGAGCGGGCCATGCTTGATCAGGCTGGAGGCGGTGCCCAGGCCGCGGCGGGTCAGGGCGCGCACGCGCGCCTCCAGCTCGGCCAGGGCAAAAGGCTTGGCCATGAAATCGTCGGCGCCCAGGTCCAGGCCCTTGACCCGCTGCTCGACACTGTCGGAGGCGGTCAGGATCAGCACCGGCAGGCTGTTGCCGCGCGAACGCAGCTTGCGCAGCACTTCCAGGCCGTGCATCTTGGGCAGGCCCAGGTCGAGGATGAGCAGGTCGAAATCCTGCCCGGCCAAGGCCGCATCGGCCTGCGAGCCTGAGCCGACCTGGTCCACCGCATACCCCCCCTGCCGGAGCGTGCGGAGCAGGCCGTCGGCCAGCACCTGATCGTCCTCTGCGATGAGTATCCTCATGGCCGTCTCCTGGACTTCGGTCCTGTCTTGGATGTTGTGGCTTCATTGTAGGGAGCCCGCCGCATCTGCCCCCCAAAACAGCTGTACAAACAAACAGTCTTCGGGATAATCCCGGTCCACCGCCTGCGATGCATGGAGACTGTCATGGACACCCCGACCCCCACCGTGAACCCCGAAAAGACCAAGGCCCTTCAGGCCGCGCTGGCCCAGATCGAAAAACAGTTCGGCAAGGGGACGATCATGCGTCTCGGCGCCGGCGAGGTGGTGGAGGACATCCAGGTCGTCTCGACCGGCTCGCTGGGCCTGGACACCGCCCTGGGCGTCGGCGGCCTGCCGCGCGGCCGGGTGATCGAGATCTACGGCCCCGAATCCTCGGGCAAGACCACGCTGACGCTGCAAGTCATCGCCGAGATGCAGAAGGCCGCAGGCACCTGCGCCTTCATCGACGCGGAACATGCGCTGGACGCGCAGTACGCGCAGAAGCTCGGCGTCAACCTTCAGGAACTGCTGATCAGCCAGCCCGACACCGGCGAGCAGGCGCTGGAGATCGTCGACGCGCTGGTGCGCTCGGGCTCGGTGGACCTCATCGTCGTCGACTCGGTCGCCGCCCTCACGCCCAAGGCCGAACTCGAAGGCGAGATGGGCGACAGCCTGCCCGGCCTGCAGGCCCGCCTGATGAGCCAGGCCCTGCGCAAGCTGACGGCAACGATCAAGAAGACCAACTGCATGGTCATCTTCATCAACCAGATCCGCATGAAGATCGGCGTGATGTTCGGCAGCCCCGAGACCACCACCGGCGGCAATGCACTGAAGTTCTACGCCTCGGTGCGGCTGGACATCCGCCGCGTCGGCAGCATCAAGCGCGGCGACGAGGTCATCGGCAGCGAAACCAAGGTCAAGGTCGTCAAGAACAAGGTCAGCCCGCCCTTCAAGACCGCCGACTTCGACATCCTCTACGGCGAAGGCATCAGCCGCGAGGGCGAGATCATCGACATGGGCGTGACCGCCAAGGTCATCGAGAAGTCCGGCGCCTGGTATGCCTACAACGGCGAGAAGATCGGCCAGGGCAAGGACAACGCGCGCGAATTCCTGCGCGAGAACCGCGATCTCGCGCGCGAGATCGAGAACAAGGTGCGCGCCTCCCTGGGTGTGCCCCTGCTGCCCGGGGCGGAAAGCCCGGCGCCGCCGGCCCCCAGCAAGGCCGGCCGCAAGGCAGGTGCCGCCGCGGCTGCGGCATCGGCGGCGCCCCCGGCCGCCAGCGGCACGGCGCCTGAGGCGGGCTGAGCACGGCCCCGCCCCGAGCCCGGCCGTGAGCACCGGCACAGGCGCATCTCCGCGCGGAGCCCCGGGGGGCCCGGGGGGCCGCAGCGCCGACCGGGCCGACACGGGCGACGATCGCCTGGCCACCCCAGGCGCGCCGGCCGCGTCAGCCGATGAAACAAGCGACGAGACCGCCCGCGAATGGTCCCGGCGATTGAAGGCCCGAGCCCTCGGCCTGCTCGCCCGGCGCGAGCACAGCCCCGAGGAAATGCGCCAGAAGCTGCGCGACAGCCTGCGGCGCTGGCAGGCCGCGGCCACGCAGGCCAGCGCAGACGAGTCAGTGGATGCCGACCTGCCCGAGCCCGACCCCCTGATCGATGCCCTCATCGGCTGGCTTGAAGGCCTGGACCTGCTCAATGCCCAGCGCTTCATCGAAGGCCGCATCCAGGCCCGTAGCGGCCGCCACGGCAGCCCGCGCATCCGCCAGGAGCTGGCCCGGCACGGCCTGGCGCCGGACGCGTCGCAGGCCGCCCGGCTGCGCGCCGAGGACCGCGGCCACGCCCAGGCCCTGTGGCTGCGCCGCTACGGCGAGGTGAGCAGCGATCCGGCCGAGAAAGCCCGGCAGATGCGCTTCCTCGCCGGCCGCGGATTTCCACCCGACGTCGTGCGGGCAGTGGTCAACGGCCGGGGCGGCGAGCCGGACTGAGGCACGATACCGACACCGCATCCTGGGAGATCGCTCAATGAAGCTCTACTACTCGCCCGGCGCCTGTTCACTCGCCCCGCACCTGATCGGCCTTGAGCTGGGCCTGGCGCTGGAACTGGTCTTCGCCAGTCCGCGCAGCAAGAAGCTCAAGGACGGCAGCGACTTCCTGGCCATCAACCCCAAGGGCCAGGTGCCGGTGCTGGAGCTGGACGACGGCGAACGCATCACCGAAGTCGCCGTCATCCTCCAGGTGCTTGCCGATCTTTCGCCCGGCGCCAGCCTGCTGGCCCCCCACGGCGAACGGGCCCGGCTGCGCGCCCTGGAATGGCTGAGCTTCACCGCGACCGAGCTGCACAAGAGCTACGGCCCGCTGTTCAAGCCCGGCATCGACCCGGCCACCCAGGCCTATGCGCGCAGCCTGCTGGCGGGCAAGCTGGCCTGGGTGGAAGGCGAGATCGCCCGCCGCGACGCCGCCGGTCAGCCCTGGCTGCTGCCCCAGGGCTTCAGCGTGGCCGACGCCTACCTCTACAACGTGCTGAGCTGGAACCCCATGGCCGGGGTCGACGACCAGCCCTACCCGGCGCTGCGGGCCTACGTCGCCCGCGTGCAGGCCCGGCCGGCAGTGGGCGCGGCGCGGCGTGCGGAAGGTCTCAAGGACTGAGCCTGGCGAGGCCCGCAGCGTGCCGGCCTCGCGGATACTGGCCTGCCACTTTCCGCCCCGCCCAGCGAGTTCATGACGAGCGATCTCCCTCCCGGTCTCTGGATCGGCGCCGCGGGCGTCGGGATCGGTCTGCTGGGCGGCCTGGTGGCACTGCTGCTGGCGCGCTCGAAGTGCCAGGCACTCGCCGCCCTGCGACGCAGCCAGGCCGAGGAACTGGCGCGGGTCGCGCAGGAGCGGGCCGAGGCGCTGCGGCGCCGGGACGAGTTGCAGGCCTTCGACGAGGTGCTGGCGCTCAACCCTCAGGTCGGGCACTTCATCTGGACCCTCGGGCCGGACCGGCTGTGGCTCTCCCCGCACTGGGCGCCCATGCTCGGCGGCGGGCCCGAGGACCTGCCGCTGTCACTGGATGCGCTGCGCATGCGCATGCATCCGGCCGATCTCGACAGCTTCGACGAAGCCCTCAACGCCCACCTTCAGCGCCGCCTGCCCATGCTCGACCGCGTGCTGCGCCTCCAGCACGTCCGCGGCCACTGGCACTGGGTGCACTGGCAGGGCAAGGCGGTGACGCCGCCGGGCGCCGAGGTGCCCGACCGCATCGTCGGCCACTTCTACGACCTGCATGCGCAGAAGCTGGCCGAGGAGACCCTGGCCTCGGACCGCCGCCTCTTCGACAGCGGCCCGGTCATCGTCGCCAGCCTCGATGCCCAGCCGCCCCACGGCCTGCGCTCGGTCTCGGCCTCGGCCGCCGAAGCCCTTGGCTATCCGCGCGGCAGCAAGCTGATCGGCCGGTCGCTGGACGAGTTGCTGCTGCCCGAGGACCTGGCACCCGTGCTGGCCGACCTGGCCGCCGTGGCCGGCCAGCCGGGCGCCAGCTTCCAGCGCGAGGTGCGGCTGCGCCAGGGCGACGGCGGCAGCCGCTGGCACAGCCTGCATGCCTTGATCGCGGGCTCCGAGGGCCAGACCACGGTGCGCGCCTACCTGCTCGATGTCGAGCGGCTCAAGCAGGCCGAGCGCGAGGCGGCCCGCCAGGCGGGCGAGCTGCAAGTCGCGGTGGAGCACCTGACGCACAACCAGGCTTTTGCCGAGCAATTGCGCGAGCTGTCCGAGAAGATCCAATTCGCGGCCTCGGAGGCCGAGGCCCATGCCCTGCTGGGCGCACGCGGGCCGGAGCTGCTGCCCGGCTGGTCGGCCGCGCTGATGCTGGGGGGCCTGGCGGGCCAGGTCGAGCGGCGGGCCGCCTGGGGGCCGGCGCCCGCCACCGCGGTGCAGGGCAGCCAGGACTGCTGGGCCCTGCGCCTGAGCAAGCCGCACTTTGCCCAGGGCGGCGCCGGGGCCTGCGGCCATGTCGAGGGCCGGCCGGCGCACAGCCTGTGCCTGCCGATTCCCGGCCTGAGCAGCGGCCCGGGCGTCTTGCAGCTTGCCCATGCCGAGGCGCTTGCGGCCGATGCCCTGCGCCAGGCCGAGGCGCGCGCCGCGGCGCTGAGCGAAACCCTGCGCCTGTCCCTCTCCAACCTGCAACTGCGCCTTTCGCTGCAGGAACAGGCCACGCGCGACTGGATGACCGGCCTCTACAACCGGCGCTATTTCGAGGACCTGCTGCCGCGCGAGCTGAACCGCGCGCTGCGCGCCGCCGAGCCGCTGGCCCTGGCCATGCTCGACATCGACCACTTCAAGTCCTACAACGACCGCTACGGCCACGAGGCGGGCGACGAGGTCATCCGCTGCGTCGCGCGCCACCTGGCCGAATTCGGCCGGCCCTATGACAGCCGCTGCCGCGTGGGCGGCGAGGAGCTCTGCATCCTGATGCCGCGCATCGCCGCCGACGAAGCCAGCAGCCGGCTGGAGGCGCTGCGCGGCCAGATCGCGGCCAGCCCGGTGCACCATGCCGGGCGCGAGCTGCCGCCGGTCACCGTATCCATCGGTGTGGCCGAGGCCGCCGACGGCGGCGGCCCGTCCGAGCTGATGCGCCGCGCCGACATGGCGCTCTACGCCGCCAAGCGCGGCGGTCGCGACCGGGTGGTGGTCTGGGTGCCGGGCCTGCCCGAGGAGGCCTGAGGGCGGCCCGCCCCCGCACCGCAAGGCACAAGCCTTGAACGAAGCGTTGGATACCGTCGCGCAGCCAGCGGGGATTCATGCGGACACAAGTCCGTCGATTTGCACGGCCCAAGGTGTGCAGTTTGTCGCTTTCGCGCCGTCCGGCAGCCCTTATGCTTTCTTCCACGGGTTCGCGCTGCGCATCAGCATTCCGGCCTGCCGGACCTTTGCCCCGATGGCAGCCGCCGATCGGTTCCACGCTGGCGTACAGCGCTTTTCGAGTTCACGGAGTTCATCATGCAGAAGTTCATTCGCCGCTTCATCCAGGACGAATCGGGTGCCACCGCCATCGAGTACGCGCTGATCGCCGCGCTGATCGCCGTGGGCCTGGTGGCCTCGCTGGACGGTGTCCGCACCGCCCTGGTCGCCACCTTCACCAGCATCGTCAACGCGCTGAGCTGAGCGCGGCTGCCGCGGGCCAGGCCTTGCTCGGGCTGCTGGCGTGCTGGTTGCTCGCCGCAGCCTTCTCGGATGCCGGCTGGCGCCGCCTGCCGAATGCGCTGATCCTGATCGGCGCCTTCGCGGCGGCGCTTTCGCTTGTTCCGCAGCCGGCGCTGGCCCCCTTGGGCGGCCCCGCCGGGGCGCCGCAGGCCCTGGCCTGGGCAGCGATCGGGTTGGCGATCTCGCTGCCCATCCACCTGCTGGGCCGCATGGGCGCCGGGGATGTGAAGATGCTCACCGTGCTCGGCGCCTGGATGGGGCCCCTGCTGCTGCCGGTCTGGCTGATCGGCACGCTCAGCCAGGGCCTGCACGCCTTGCTCCGCGTGGTGCTGCGGTCCCGCCCCGCGCCGGGCCGTGAACGTCTTCCCTTTGGCACCCACCTGGGGGCCGCCGGCCTGCTGGTCCTGGCGGCCCGGGCCTTGCAAGCATGAATGCCGCGCCGATGAGCTCCTGTCCCGCACGCCGTCAACGAAGCGCCCGCAGGCCTGCCGCGGGCAGCCGCGGCATCGCGGCGCTGGAGTTCGCGCTGATCCTGCCGCTTTTCCTGACGGTGCTGTTCGCGATCATCAGCTTCTCGGTGCAGTTCGGCGCCCAGCAGCTCATGACCCTGGCCGCGGCCGAAGGCGCCCGCGCGGCCCTGCAATTCCAGCCGGCCAACGACGCCGCCACCGCCCTCGGCCTGCGCCGCACCCGCGCCTGCACCAGCGCAATGGCCCTGGTCGGCACGATCCAGACCCGCACCGGCAACAGCGTGAGCTGCGCCACCGTGCTCAATGCGTGCGCGCACGACGCCGCGCTGCAATGCCTGGAAGTGCGCCTGAGCTACCCCTACCGCAGCCGGCCGCTGATCCCGGCCCTGCCCTTCCTGGACAACCTGACGCCCGAGACCCTGCGCGGCCTGGCCACCGTCCAGCTCAATCCCCTCTCGCTGACCCGCGCGCCCTTGGCGCCGCGGCCGCTCGGCTGAGCCGCCTTTCTTCCATGCCCCGACCCGGAGTCTCCCCATGAACGGAGTGATCAAGGCGCTGGCCATCGCGCTGATCGTCGTCGCGATCGCGCTGGCCGCCTTTGCCTGGACGCTGTCGCGCCGCGCACCCGAGCCCGGCACCGACGCCGCGGGCAACACCACCCTGCCCGCCGCGCCCACCTTTCCCGTGGTCGTGCTGACCCAGCCGGTGGCTGCGGGCCAGGAGATCACCGCCGCCATGCTGCGCACCGAGCGCATCGGTTTCCCCATGGGCGGCGCCAGCAGCGATCCGGCCAGCCTGGTGGGCCGGCGCGCGGCCGTGCCGCTGGCGGCCGGCTCGCCGGTGGTCGAGTCGCAGCTCATGTCCGGCCTGGCGCTCAAGGTGGGCGAGGGCGAGCGTGCCATGGCCCTGCGGGTGGACGAGCAGATCGGCATCGGCCACCGCGTGCGGCCCGGCGACCTGGTCGACGTCTTCGTCACCACCCGCCGCGACAGCCAGGAGCTGGTCGACAGCGAGGCCCGCCTGCTGCTGTCCCGGCTGCGCGTGCTGGCCTACGGCAACGATTCGGTCGACGGCCCGCCGCCTGGCAGCACCGCCGGCAGCGAGCCGCCGCCCCCCGGCGTGCGTCCTGAGCCAGCGCGCAGCGTGGTGCTGGCCGTGCCGGTCGACCAGGTGCCGCAGCTCGTGCTGGGGCAGCAGAGCGGCGTGCTGTCGCTGGCCCTGCGTCATCCCGAGGATCCGACCCGGCCGACCGCCAAGCCGCTCATCGAGCCGGCCCCGGCCCTGGCCCTGGCACCGGCCTCCGGCCCGCGCAGCGCGGCCGACCTGGCCCTGGCCGGCCTCTCGCTGTCCGGCCTGGTCGGCGAGCTGCCGCCGGACCGCCGCCCCGAGGCGCGCCGCGGTGCCGCCGCGCCGGCCTTCGCGCCCGCGCTGCCCGGCACGGGCGCGGCCGCCGCGCCGCGCCGCCGCGCACCGGCCGAATCCGGCACGGTCGAGGTGATCCGCGGCGGTGAGCGCGAACAGGTTCGCTACTGAGCCCCGCCTGCGCCCGCATACCCATCAAGCATTCCGAGATCTTTGCCGAGGACGGCTGCATGAGCGAACACGTTTCGACCCTCCCGACCGCAGGCCGCGGCGCCTGGCGCCCGGCCCTGGGCCTGCTGCTGGGCGGCCTGCTGGCGGCCCAGGCCCTGGCCCAGACGGCCCCGGCCCCGGCGCGCCGCGCGGCCGTGGCCCGGCCGGCGCCCGAGCAGCCGCTGCCCGAGCCCAGCCAGCAGACCCTGCAACCCGGCCAGCAAGTGCTGCTGCCGGTGGGCGGCAAGCTGATGCGGGTCTCGATCGGTCAGGACAGCATTGCCGACCTGACCCCGCTGCGCGATGCCAAGCAGGGCGACAGCGTGCTGCTGCGTGCCCGCAGCGTCGGCCGCACCGAGGTGCTGATCTGGCGCCAGGGCGCGAGCCAGCCGGTGGTGCACACCGTGGACGTGGTCGCCCGCCTCGGCGGCCTGGAGCTGAAGCCGGGCGAGTCCGGCGCGGCGACGATGGAGGGCGGCGCGCCCTCGCTGATCGAGCATGCCCAGGGCCGCAACGCGCTGGAGCGCGCCAGCGGCCTGAAGGAGCCGCTGATCGACGCCTCGGTCGTGCACGCCACGCCCGCGACCGTGCAGGTCGACGTCAAGGTCGTCGAGTTCAGCCGCAGCGTGCTCAAGGAAGTCGGCCTCAACCTGTTCAGCAACCGCACCGGCTTTTCCTGGGGCGTCTTCAGCCCCTCGACGCTGGGCACCGTCACGCCCGGGCCGGCGCTGGGCAATGGGGTAACGAACGGCTCGGCGCCGCGGCTGACCTTCTCGGGCAGCCGCGCGCCCTTCACCGACGCCTTCAACCTGGTGATCGGCCGCCGGGGCCTGGTCGCCAACCTGAGCCTGCTCGAATCCAACGGCCTGGCCCGCGTGCTGGCCGAGCCCAGCCTGACCGCGCTGTCGGGCCAGAGCGCCAGCTTCCTGGCCGGCGGCGAGATTCCCATCCCGGTGCCGCAGGGCCTGGGCTCGGTGGCCATCGAATACAAGTCCTTCGGCATCGGCCTGCAAGTCTCGCCGACGGTGCTGAGCGACGACCGCATCGTGCTGAAGGTGGCGCCCGAGGCCAGCGACCTGGACTTCGGCAACGGCCTGCAGATCAACGGCTCGCTGGTGCCGGCCATCATCACCCGCCGGGCCGACACCACGGTCGAGCTGGGCGATGGCGAAAGCTTCGTCATCGGCGGCCTGGTCAACACGACGACCACGTCCAACGTCGACAAGCTGCCGATCCTGGGCGACCTGCCCATCCTCGGCAGCTTCTTCAAGAACACGCGCTACAGCAAGGACGAGCGCGAGCTGCTGATCATCGTCACGCCGCGTCTGGTGCGCCCCATCGCCCGGGGCGCCGAGGTGCCGGGCCTGCCCGGCCAGGCCCGCAGCCGCGACGACGGTGCGGCCTTCCGCCACCACCTGCTCGGCCCCGCCCTCAGCGGCGAGGTCGTGCCGGGCTTCTCGCGCTGAGCCTGCGGGCCGCGCCCATGCCATGAGCACCAATCCCCCCGTGGAAGGTCCGCTGCCCGGGCTGTCGCTCGGCCTGCTGACCCTGGTCAGCGACAGCGAGGCCTCGACCCGCTGGCTGCGCGAAGTGCTCGGTCCGGCCGGCACCCTGCGGGTCTGCGGCATCGAGCCCGAGCGCCTGGCCGAGCGCCTGGGCACCGAGCGCGGCAGCCTGGTCGTGATCGACTTCAGCGAACCGCAGCGCGTGCCCGCCGCCGAGCTGGCGCAGCGTGCGGCCCTGGCCCTGCCGCAGTCGGCCATCGTCGCCATGGGCCGGGCGGCCGATGCCTCGACCGCCCTGGCCGCGCTTCGCGCCGGGGTGCGCGAGTTCATCGACACCGAGTCGCCGCCGGCCGACGCCCTGGCCGTGCTGGCCCGCCTGGTCCAGGCGCCGGCCGCGCCGCGGGTCATCAAGGGCAGCGTGGTCTCGCTCGTCGGCGCCCGGCCGGGCGTGGGCACCAGCACCCTGGCGGCCCATCTGGCGGTGATGCTGCAGGACCAGCTCAAGCGCGAGCAGCGCGGTGCCGCCCTGCTCGACCTCGGCATCCCGGTCGGCGACAGCCAGGTGCTGCTGGAGACCCGCGGCAGCTTCAGCTTTGCCGAAGCCGCCCGCAGCCAGCACCGCATCGACGCGACCTTCGTGCAGTCGGCCCTGCCGCGCCATGCCAGCGGCCTGGCCGTGCTCTCGCTGCCGGCCAATGTAGCCGAGCTGCGCGAGCTCTCGCATGCCTCGGCGGTCTCGGTCACCCAGCGCCTGCGGGCCTTCGTCGACCTGCAGCTCATCGACCTGGGCGGCTTCGCCAACCCCGAGTTCATCGCCCAGGTGGCGGCCATCAGCGACCACTGCCTGATGGTCTGCGACCAGGGAGCGCCCTCGGTCATCTCGGCGCTGGAACTCACCCGCACGCTGCGCGCACGTGGCCTGCGTCCGCAGCTCGTCGTCACCAAGGCCGACGACAACGTCGACCCCTCGCCGGCGCAGATCGCCGAGCGCCTGGAGCTGCCCCTGCTGATGGCCCTGCCCAACCGCTCGACGGCCTTGCTGCAGGCCATGAACACCGGCCGCCTGCTCAGCCAGGTCGCCCCGGGCGACCCCTATGTGAAGCTAGTGCGCCAGTTGGTGCAGCGCCTGCTGCCCGAGGGCGAGGGCGTCAGCAGCGTGGCCGCGCCGGCCGCCGGGCCGGCCGCCGGCCTGCGACAGTGGATCGGCAGCCTCCGCAAGAGCGGCCGCAGCGGGGCCTGAGGACAGCCGACATGCAAAGCAACTTCATCACCTTCGCGGACGATGGCGGCAGCGCCTTCACCACCACCCGCGAGTTCATGGACATCAAGGCGCGGGCCTACGAGCACCTGCTCACCCGCATCGAGGAGCTGGGCAGCGAGTTCACCCGCCTGTCGCGCCCGGCGGTGCAGCGCCTGGTCAGCACCGAGGTCGAGCGCTTCGTGCTCGGCAACAACCTGCCGCTGAACCAGGAGGAGCTGCGCACCGTCAGCGATTCGCTGACCAAGGAGCTGACCGGCTTCGGCCCGATCGAGGACCTGCTGCAGGACCCGGCGGTCGAGGACATCCTGATCAACGGCTGCAACTCGGTCTACGTCTCGCGCGGCGGCAAGCTGCAGAAGGTGGCCGTGCGCTTTGCCGACAACGCGCACCTGCTGCGCATCGTGCGCCGGATCCTGGCGCCGATCGGCCGGCGGCTCGATGAATCCAGCCCCATGGTCGATGCGCGCCTGGTCGACGGCGGCCGGATCAACGCCATCATCGAGCCGCTGTCGATCGACGGGCCGGTGGTCTCGATCCGCAAGTTCCGCAAGGACCCGCTCAAGCCCTCGGACCTGGTCGCGCTCGGCAGCTTCGACCAGCGCATGCATGACCTGCTCGAACAGGCGGTCAAGGCGCGCTGCAACATCCTCGTCAGCGGCGGCACCAGCTCGGGCAAGACCTCGCTGCTCAATGCCCTGGCCTCCTTCGCCACGCCCAGCGAGCGCGTGGTGACGATCGAGGACACCGCCGAGCTGTCGCTGAACCACCCGCATGTGGTGCGGCTGGAGACGCGGCCCGGCAGCTACGACGGCGGCGGCGCCGTCGGCCCGCGCGAGCTGCTGCGCAACACCCTGCGGATGCGGCCCGACCGCATCATCGTCGGCGAAGTGCGCGGCGCCGAGGTGCTGGAGATGCTGCAGGCCATGAACACCGGCCACGACGGCTCGATGGGTACCATCCACGCCAGCTCGCCGCGCGAATGCCTGTACCGCCTGGAGATGCTGGCCGGCTTCGGCGGCTACCAGGGCAGCGAGGCCAGCTTGCGGCGCCAGATCGCCAATGCGATCGACTTCATCATCCAGGTCGGCCGCCTGCCCGACGGCCGGCGCCGCGTGCTTTCGCTGACCGAGGTCACCGGGGTGGGCGACGCGATCATCGCCACCCAGGAGCTCTGCCGCCTCGACCCGGGCGACGGCGCCGACACCGAGCGCTGGGTCTGGACCGGCATCCGCGCGCACTCGCCGCGCATGGCGGCGGCCTCGGCGGCGCCGGCCTCGCCCAGCCTGGGGGATGCCTTCGGTGTCTAGCCACGTCCTGATCCTCCTGGCGGCGGCGCTGCTGCTGCTCGCCCTGGGCCTGGGCCTGTGGGGCGCGATGCGCCAGCGGGGCGAGGCCCGCCGTGCGGCGAGTTTTCTCGACGAGCGCCTGGCCGCCGTGCGTCACGGCGCGGCCGAGTCGTCGCCCGTGGCCGCCACGCTGCCCGGCGAGACCCTGCCGAACGGGGCGCGCCAGGTCTCGCTGAGCGCCCGGGGCGCCGGGCCCTGGTCGCGCCTGCTGCACCGCGCCGGCCTGCGGCCGGGCCTGCGCCACGGCCTGCTGGTGCTCGCGCCTGCGCCGCTGCTGGGCCTGTTCGTCGGGCTCAAGTCCAACCCGGCGGTCGGCCTGCTGGGCCTGGCCATCGGCGTGGCGCTGACGGCCCTGGTGCTGGGCCTGCGCATGCAGCGCCAGACCCAGGCCATGACCCATGCCCTGCCGCCCTTCATCGACACCATGGTCCGCCTGCTGGCGGTGGGCCAGAGCATTCCGGCGGCCTTCCTCTCGGCCATCGCCACCACCCGCGGCCCGCTGCGCACCTGCTTCGAGGCGGTCGGCCAGCGCGTGCGCGCCGGTGCCGACCTGGACCGCGCGCTGGAGCAGGCCGGCACCGTCTACGGCTTTCCGCCACTGCTGCTCTTCGGCGCCGTGGTGCGCATGAGCATCCAGTACGGCGGCCGGGTCGACCAGGTGCTGGAGCGGGTGGCCGTCTTCATGCGCGACCGCGAGCAGGCCCAGCAGGAGCTGGTCGCGCTCTCGGCCGAGACCCGCATGTCGGCCTGGATCCTGGCCCTGCTGCCGGCCGGGGTGGGCCTGAGCATCCTGTTCTTCAATGCGGCCTACCTCTCGGGCATGTGGGTCGACCCGACCGGCCAGATGCTGCTGATCGGCGCCTTTGCCCTGCAATTGCTGGGCAGCTACCTGATGTACCGGCTGGCCCGGCTGCGCTGAGATGAACCCGAGCGCCAACCCCCTGCCCATGCTGCTGCTGGCCGCCGCTGCGGCCCTCCTGCTGGCCCTGCTGCTGCTGGGCCTGGCCGTGCTGCTGCGGCGCCGCGCCCGCCAGCGCAGCAGCGAGCACCTGGAACGCGCGGTCGCCCTGCGCCGCCAGGATGCGAGCGATCTGCTCGACGACACCGACCTTTCCACCCTGGGCGCGCCGCCGCCGCAACTGGCCTTCCTGCAGCCGCTCTTCACCCTGCTCGACCAGAGCCTGGGCCGCGCCCTGGTCGCGCAGGAGGACCGCAGCCTGCTCGACCAGGCCGGCTTCCATGCGCGCCACCACCGCGGCCTCTACCTGATCGCGCGGCTGCTGTGCCTGGGCCTGTTCACCCTGGCCGCCATGGTGCTGCTGCCGCGGCCGGACGACCCGCTGCGCGCGCTGCTGCTGTGGCTGGGCGGCCTGGTGCTGGGCCTGATGCTGCCCAAGATCATGCTGCGCAGCCTGGCCGCGCGGCGCATGAAGCAAGCGCACGAGGAAACCCCGCTGCTGATCGACCTGCTCAAGCTGCTGCAGGGCACCGGCATCAGCCTGGACCAGACCCTGCAAATCATCGCCAGCGACTTCGGCCATGTGCTGCCGGTGCTGGGCGAGGAACTGGAATCGGCCAACCGCCAGTTCGCCGCCGGCCGCAACCGCGCCGACACCCTGCGCCGCCTGGCCCGCGTCTACCAGAGCGAGGACCTGGCCAATCTGGTGACCCTGCTCGGCCAGATCGACCGCCACGGCGGCGCGGTGCAGGAGCCGCTGCGCCAGTTCGGCGAACGCATCCGCGAGAAGCGCCGTGCCGCGCTGCGCGAGCAGGTCGGCCGGCTGAACGTGAAGATGACCGGCGTCATGGTCATCACCCTGCTGCCGGCCCTGCTGATCGTGGTGGCCGGCCCGGGCTTCCTGGCCATCGTGCGTTCGCTGGCCCGGATCTGAGAAGGCCTCATGAGACCCATCCGCCACGCCGCCCTGCTTGCCGCGCTGCTGCTTGCCGCCCTGGCGGCCCGGGCTGCGCCCGAGATCGGCCCGGGCAGCCGCCCGTCGACGCCCGAGGCTGCGGGCGAGCGCCCGGCGGCCGATCCGCGCCAGGCCTACCTCTCGGTGCTCGGCGAGCTGCGCGCCAGCGGCCAGCACTATGCGGTGCTGGCCCACCTCCAGAGCTACGAGGCCGAGTTCGGCGAAAGCGCCGACAGCCTGATGCTGCGCGCCGAGGCCCTTCGCGCCACCGGCCAGGGCGAGGCGGCCGGCCGCGTCTACACCCGCCTGCTCGACACCCCGCGCGCAGCGGCCGGTCACCACGGCCTGGGCCTGCTGGCCGGTGCGCGGGGCGACATGCCGCAGGCTGCCACGCTGCTGGCCCGGGCCGCCGCGCTGGAGCCCACCAACCCGGTGCTGCAAAGCGACCTGGGCTATGCCCTGCTGGCCAGCCAGCGCTTCGGGGAGGCGCGCGGCCCGATCTTCACCGCCGCCCAGCTCGCGCCCAACGATCCGCGCATCCTGGCCAACCTGGCGCTCTACCACGCCAGCGTGGGCGACAAGGCCGCGACCGAGGCCGTGCTGGCCCGGCCGGGCCTGAGCGAGGCCACCCGGCAGATCGTGCGCAGCATGCTCGCGCCGCCGGCCGCCGAGCAGCCGCGCAGCCCGGCGCCGGCAACCGCGCCGAACGCTGGCCTGAACCTCCAGTTCGACTACCGCCTGCCGCGCCTGCCGGCGCCGGCCCGGCCGCCCCTTCCTCCTTCTGCCGCCGCTTCGTCCGGAGTGCCCCGATGAACCTGAATCCCCTCCCCACCTTCCGCCCGCTCGGTCGGACGGCCGCCCTGCTGCTGGGCCTGCTGGCCGCGGGCAGCTTGCAGGCCCAGGACGGCGCGCCCGCCCCGGCCGCGCCGGAAACCGCCGCCGAAGGCCAGGTCGGCCACAGCACGCGCGCCTGGATGGAGTTGCAACGCAGCAACCGCCAGGCGGGCCGCAGCCATCCGGTGCCCGGCGAAGTGGCTTCCGCCACCTGGAAGCGCTATGTCGACAGCTTCCGCATGCCGGTGGGAACGGGCGCGGCCAGCCCCAGCGCGGTGACGGGCACGGCAGCGGCCGTCCCGTCCTCGACCGGGGGCAGCAGCTCGGGCGGGATGCGCTGAGATGCGCCGCCTGTCCAGCCTGCGGCGACCGCGCGAGCGCGGTGCTGCCATGCTGATCGGCGTGGCGGCGCTGGGCTTGGCCCTGGCCGCGCTGATGGTGCTGGACGTGGGCAATGTCTTCTCGCAGCGGCGCATCCTGCAAAAGGCGGCCGACGCGGCCGCGCTGGCGGCCACCCAGATCGTCGACCCGGCCTGCTCGACGGCTACCCCCACCGCCCGCTCGGTCGCGCAGCGCAACGGCCTGCCCACCACCGCCGCGACCAGCACCGCGGAATGCGGACGCTGGGATCCGCAGGCCGGTGCGGCGCCGCGTTTCTTCAGCGTCGGTGCGGCGCCCTTCAATGCCGTGCGGGTGCGGCTGTCGCGCGAGGTGCCGTACTTCTTCGGCTTGTTCGGCTCGACCGACCGCACGGTCACGGCCGAGGCCACGGCCGCCATCACGCCCATCACCACCATCTCGGTCGGTTCGGGCGTGGCGGCGCTGACCGATGCCAGCCCGCTCAATGCCCTGCTCTCGGGCCTGCTGCGCAGCAGCGTCAACTTGAGCCTGGCCAGCTACCAGGGCCTGGCGAATGCCCGGGTGCGGCTGCTCGACCTGGTGCAGGCCGATCCCCTGCGCCTGGGCACCGTCGACGAGCTGCTCGCCAGCAACATCACCCTGGGCGACCTGCTGCTCGCCGCGGCGAATGCCCTCGGGCCGGATCAGGCCCTGGCCATCAATGCGCTCAATGCCCTGGCGGTGCAGGCGCAGTCGCTGAATGTGCCGGTGGGCGACCTGCTCAATGTGAATGCGCTCACCGATGCCGCGGCGGCCGAGGCCCGCATCAATGTGCTGGAGCTGCTCACCGTCGGCGCCCAGGTCGCCAACCACAACAGGTTCATCGCCGTGAACACCGGCCTCAACCTGGGGCCGCTGGCCAGCCTGACGCTGGGCCTGCGCATCATCGAGCCGCCGCAGATCGCGGTGGGCGGCGTCGGCGCCAGCGCCAAGACGGCGCAGACGCGGCTGCGGCTCAACCTGACCCTGCTCAATCTCAACCTCGGCGTCGCCAGCACCGCCATCCAGTTGCCCCTGGCCCTGGAGGCGGCGCCGGCCCGGGCCACCGTGACGGCCCTGCAATGCGGCCGCAGCTTTGCCGAATCGCGGGTGCAGCTCAGTGCCCAGACCGGCGTGGCCAGCCTCTGCCTGAGCCGCTCGGCGGCCACCGGCACCCTCAGCTCGCCCGAGACCTGCGCCACCAACACCCAGCCCGCAGCGCTGGCCAACATCAATGTGCTGGGCCTGGTGAACGTGGGCCTGCGCGGCTATGTGAATGTGCAGGCGATCAACTCCAGCGCGGCGCCGCTGAGTTACGGCAGCGGCGCGACCGAGCCGGTCAATGACGGCAGCTACCGGGTCGGCACCTCGCTGGGCGGCGCACTGGCCCATGCCTTGCGGCCAGGCTCGCTGCAACTGAGCCTCGACACCTCGGGCGTGCTGGGCCTGGTGGGCCTCATCGTCAACCCCCTGCTCTCGACCCTGATTCCGCTGATCGAGGGCCTGCTCAGCAGCGTGCTGACGGCGATCACGCCCCTGCTCGACGGCGTGTTGTCCCCGCTGGGCCTGGAAATCGGCTATGCCGACGTGAACCAGATCCGCCTGCAGTGCAACCAGGCCGAGCTGGTCTACTGAGCCGCGCGCCGCGGCTGTGCTTCAGCCGCGGGCGAAGGGCGCCACGCCGATCCACTCGACATGCAGCTTGAGCGCGAACAGCGCCCAGGCGCCCAGGCCGAGGCCGACCGTCAGCAGGGTGGGCAGCATGCGGCCCGTCGCGCGCACGGCGCCGCTGGCCCGGTCGCGCTGACGCGCGGCCCGGAAGGCCAGCACCGCCCACACGGTGAAGCTGCCGAACAGCAGCAGGTCGGCCAGCGTGCCGTTGGCCAGCAGATGCCCCAGGCCCCAGAGCTTGACGCCCAGCACCATCGGATGCCCCAGGCGCGCGCGCAGGGCATTGCCCGGAATCTGCGAAGCCACCAGCAGCACGAAGGCCGGCAGCGTCAGCAGGGCCGCGACATGGCGCATGGCGGCGGGCGGGGTCCACAGCAGCAGGGGCTGCTCGCGCGCGGCGGCATAGCCCATCACGATCAGCACCAGGCCCAGGGCCGAGGCCAGGCTGTAGCCCAGCTTCCAGGCGCCGGGGCCGAGGCGGTCGATCAGCGCCAGCCGGGCCGGCTCGGCCAGGATGCGGGCGGAATGCACGCCCAGGAAAATCAGCAGGCCGAGGATCAGCAGGGTCATGAGGCGGGCTCCGTGCAGCGCGGCCCCATCGGCCGCGGGCGCATTGTCACCAGCGCCGGCCCTCAGCGCCGGCCGGCGGGCGTCGTCGCCAGGCGCAGCAGGCCCAGCAGGGCGGCGGCCGGCCACAGCCAGCCCACCCACTGCGAGATGCCGTGGAAGCGGATGAAGCGGCCCTGCTCCCAGCCCTGCAGGCTGGCTTCCACATAGGGATCCTCGGGCGCGAGATTGGCCAGCAGCAGGCCCGCGGCCAGCAGCGGCAGGCCGAGCTGCGCCACCCGCCGGGCCGGCAGCGGCACCAGCAACAGGGCCAGCAGCGCGGCCAGGGCCAGGGCGGGCGCGACCGGCGGCGTCCACCAGGCCAGGGCATGCTCGGGGCCGAAATTCAGCGCCGTCGACAGGGTGCTGGTGCCCACCGCCAGCAGCAGGGCGCCGACCAGCAGGCCGGCCCGCCGGGGGCCGGGGGCGGTGATCGCCGAGGCCACCAGGCAGGGCGCCAGCGCGCCCAGGCTGACGGTGATCACGCTGCCCAGCGGGCCCAGGGCGGGCAGCGCGCCCTGCCCGGCCTGCAGGGTGTCGGCCCAGGGCGTGCCGGCCAGGGCGCCCTCGGCCAGCTCGCGCAGCCGCGGCAGCACCTGGCCTGGCGCAAAGGGCAGGGCCGGCGGATAGAGCAGACCGAGCGGCCACAGCCACAGCAGGGCCAGGCCGAAATCCGCCCCCGGCAGGAAGCACTGCCGCCGCACCGTGGACCAGCGCGCCAGCGCCCCCGCCGCATGCAGCAGCAGCACGAAGGCCGCGCCCAGCGCGGCGCCCAGGGTGTTGCAGAGCCAGTCCAGCCGCGAGGGCACCCGCACCGGCAGCAGATGCTGGACCGATTCCAGCCCCTGGCTCAGCAGCGCGCCCGCCAGGGTGGCGCCGAGCAGGGCCGCCAGCCGCCCGCGGCCGCCGCGCAACTGGGCGGTGGTCAGGAAGGCGCCGAAGGGCGCATAGCCCAGCACATTGACCAGGGTGTCGAAGCGCGTCTGGTAGTGCGGCCAGGGCAGCAGGCCCAGGCTGAGCCAGCCGTCGCGCGGCGCCGTCCAGTCGATGAAGGGGTGCAGGCTCGCGTAGACGATCAGCCCGGCGCAGACGGCAGCCAGCGTCCAGGCCGAGCTGCGCTCCGCGGCCATCGCGCGCCGGTCAGAAGGGCTTGACGACGACCAGCACCACCGCCGCGATGAAGAGCAGCACCGAGACCTCGTTGAAGACCCGGAACCAGCGGTGGCTGCGGCGGTTGGCGAAGCCTTCGAAGTCGCGCAGCAGGCGCTTGCAGACGTGGTGGTAGCCGATGATGCCGACGACCAGCAGCAGCTTGGCATGCAGCCAGCCATTGCCCGGGCCGCGGCCGATGCCGTAGTGCAGCCACAGCAGCAGGCCGAGCACCAGGGCCGGGATCATCAGCAGCCCCGCGAAGCGGTGCAGCTTGCGCGCCATCAGCAGCAGGCGCTCGCGCTCGGCATGGCTGTCGGCCGGCACCATCGCCAGGTTGACGAAGATGCGCGGCAAGTAGAAAAGGCCAGCGAACCAACTGGCCACGAAGACGATGTGAAAGGCTTTGACCCAGAGCATCGGCCCATTATGCGAGCCGCTCCGGGACAGGCGCCGGGGCGGCTGGATTCCGCCCGGCCCGTTCAGCCCCTGTCAGCGCACGAAGAAGGACTGGCCTCGTGCGCTGCGCAGGATCATCGCGCCCGAATCCGGCGAGGCCAGCAGCGTGCCGGCATCGCCGCGCAGCTCGACCCCGCGCGCCGTGCTGCGCCACTGGCCGCCGCGGCCCAGGCCGGCGATGGGCTCGCCGCCGATGCCGAAGCTGCCGTCGCGCGCCAGCACCAGGGCGCCGGGCGTGCCGTTGGCGCCGCGGTAGAGGCCGATCACGGCTTCCGGATCGACGGCGGGCTGGGCCGCCTGGCCGGCGCGGTTCCAGAAGTAAGTCCCCGAGAGGATGCCCGCACCCACCGCGACCAGGGGATGGGCCGAGGCGGCGACGAGCAGGTTGTTCACCGAAGCCCCGCCCCAGAAGGCCGAGCTGGTCTGGTTGAAGCGCTGCCGCTGCGCCGGGGGCAGGGTGTCGGCGTACTCGATCAGGCCGAGCTTGAAGCCGATCAGCGCGATCAGGCCCAGCGGCGAGGGCGTGACCAGGGGATTGGTCTCGACCCCGCCGGCGCTGATGGCCAGGTGGGTGCTGAGGCTGTCGAAGACCGCCGCCTGGCGCGGGCTCAGCCGGGGCAGGCCGGTGGCTTCGGGCGGGGCGGCGGCGTCGGGCGCCGGCTGGCCCACGCGGGCGTGATCGCTGGGCGGCGCGTCGGCCGCGGGATCGGATTCGGCCTGGGCGCCTAGGGCGCACAAGCCCAGGACGGCCGCCAGGAACAGGGGGCGCAGGGGGGTGGAGAGGGAGGGCATGCGAGGGGTCCGGGCTGGGTGGAAGGACCCCGGCGAACCGGCCTGCTGCGTGTCGAGCGTCGCGGCCTTCGTCGGAGGAACCATGGCCTCCACGATAGGGAGCACCCCCTCGGCCCACTCGCTCGATAAGCGGCGCCTTCCCGGCCCGCTTCGCCTCCGTCCCCGCCCCTTTGTGCGGAACCGCACGGCGCCCGCCCCGGGCGTCGCAGCAAGAAAAAAGCCCCGGCAGGGCCGGGGCTTGAAAACCTGTTCGCTGTCACACGTTCAGGCTCCTGCTCAGGGAGGAAAGCAGGGACGCGATGCAAGCACCACGCCGCTCGGAATGTTACCGGAAGCTGTCGCGACCGGGGCGGGCCGCCCCCCCGAGGGCGAGGGGCGGCAGGCCGTCCCTGACAATCTGCCGACCCGTCGACCCCTGCACCGCCCCGCCATGCCCGCCTTCCTGCAACGCTTTCCCGCCACCCGCCCGCGCCGCCTGCGCCGCGATGCCGCCGTGCGCGCCATGGTGCGCGAGCACCGCCTGCATCCGAGCGACCTGATCCTGCCGGTCTTCGTGCTGGAAGGCGCGGGCCGCAGCGAGGACGTGGCCTCCATGCCCGGCGTGCAGCGCCTGAGCCTGGACCGGCTGCTGCCCCTGGCCGAGCAATGCCTCACGCTGGGCGTGCCGGCGATGGCCCTGTTCCCGGTGATCGACGATGCGCGCAAGTCCGACGACGGCCGCGAGGCCCTGAACCCCGAAGGCCTGGTGCCGCAGGTGGTGCGCGAACTCAAGCGCCGCTTCCCTGAGCTGGCGCTGATGACCGATGTCGCGCTCGACCCCTACACCGCCCACGGCCAGGACGGCCTGCTCGACCCGAGCGGCTACATCCTCAACGACGAGACGGTCGAGGTGCTGGTCGGCCAGGCCCGGGTGCAGGCCGAGGCCGGCGTCGACATGGTCGCGCCCAGCGACATGATGGACGGCCGCATCGGCGCCATCCGCGAGGCCCTGGAGGCCCATGGCCACATCCACACGCGGATCATGGCCTACAGCGCCAAGTACGCCAGCGCCTTCTACGGCCCCTTCCGCGACGCGGTCGGCAGCGCCGGCAAGCTCGGCAAGGCCGACAAGAAGGTCTACCAGATGGACCCGGCCAATGGCGACGAGGCCCTGCGCGAGGTGGCCCTCGACATCGCCGAAGGCGCCGACATGGTCATGGTCAAGCCAGGCCTGCCCTACCTCGACATCGTGCGCCGGGTGAAGGAGGAATTCGGCGTGCCGACCTTCGCCTACCAGGTGAGCGGCGAGTACGCCATGCTCAAGGCCGCCGCCGCGAACGGCTGGCTGGCCCACGACGCGGTGATGATGGAAAGCCTGCTGGCCTTCAAGCGCGCCGGCGCCGATGGCGTGCTGAGCTATTTCGCGCTCGACGCCGCCCGCTGGCTGCGCGAGCACCCGCTGGACTGAAGCAGCCGGCCCGCCATGCGCATCTTCCACGTCAACGACGGCTTCCAAGAGCTTCAGGCCCTGCCCGAGGCCCTGCCGGCCAGCGGCTTCCTGTGGCTGGCCAGCGGCCGGCGCGCCTTCGAGGTCGGCCTGCCCGAGGCGCAGGCGGCGTTGCAGCGCTGGGGCTGCGGCGGCCTGGTCGACTTGCATGTGTCGGACCTGCTGAACCTGCACCTGCCCTCGCAGTACGACTACACGAGCTGGTACGACCTGCTGGTCTTCCGCCGCCTGGCGGTGGGCCAGGGCACCAGCGCGCTCTTCCTCGACGAGCAGCACGGCACCGCCCAAACGGCGCGCCAGGCTCTGGCCTCGATCGACACCAGCCCGGTGGGCTTCGCCGTCTTCGACCGGGTGCTGATCACCGTGCACCCGACCGACTGCGCGGTGCGCGAGTTCTTCGTCGCCCGGCTGGCGCAGATGGCCGGCGGCCCGCCGGTCAGCCTGAGCGGCAGCGAGGCGCGCCCCGCCGCCGGCCGCCTGCCGGCCAGCCCGGCCGACCTGATGCTGCGCATCGTCAACCACATGGTCGACAGCTACCTCGACCTGCGCCGCCTGCTGACCCGCCAGCTCGGCTACTTGCAGGCCGAGCTGCTCGGCCCGCGCAGCCGCTTCGACAACTGGCAGGCGCTGCTCGACAGCCGCAACACCCTGCACGCGCTGGAAGACACCTGCGAGGACCAGCGCAGCGCGGTGCAGGAGTGGATCGACGCGCTCGACGAATGGCCGGTCGAGCACGAACCGCAAGCCGCCCGCGAACGCGAGCTGCTGCGGGTGCGCTCGCGCGATGTGCTGGAGCATGTCGAGCGGGTGCTCAGCCATGTGCGGCGGCTGGAGGGCTCGGTCGAGAGCGCGGTGCAGATGCACTTCTCGGCCCAGAGCAACCGCACCAACGACATCATGCGGACGCTGACCGTGCTGACCGCGGTCTTCATGCCGCTGAACCTGATCACCGGCTTCTTCGGCATGAATTTCGACTTTCTGCCGCTGATCCACAGCAGCGGCGGCGTCTGGGCGACCAGCGCCGTGATGGTCGCCCTGGGCGCCGGCCTGCTGATGTACTTCCGGCGCAAGCGCTACCTGGGCCGCGGCGGCTTGCGCTGAGGCGGGCTCAGCCGCGCAGGCGGTCGAAGGTCGCGCGCGCCAGGCAGAGATCGTCCCAGGCCTTGGCCTTCTCCATCGGGCTGCGCAGCAGGTAGCTGGGGTGGTAGCTGACGAGGGCCGGCCGGCCGGCCACCTCATGCACCTGGCCGCGCAGGCGGCCCAGCGGCGCCTCGCTGCCGAGCAGGCCCTGCACCGCAGAGCGGCCCAGCAGCAGCAGCATGCGGGGCTGCACCAGCTCGATCTGGCGCTGCAGGAAGGGCAGGCAGGCGGCCAGTTCGGCCGGCGCAGGATTGCGGTTGCCGGGCGGGCGGCACTTGAGCGTGTTGGCGATGTAGACGCCCTGGTGCTGCGGCTCGGCGGCCGGCGCGCCCGCGCGGCCGGCGCCCTGGCGCGAGACGCCGATGCTCGCCAGCATGCGGTCGAGCAACTGGCCGGACTTGCCGACGAAGGGCAGGCCCTCGCGGTCCTCCTGCTCGCCCGGCGCCTCGCCGACGATCATCCATTCGGCATCGCGCGGGCCGGCCTCCAGCACGGTCTGGCGGCGCTGGGCGCACAGGCCGCAGGCCTGGCAGCCGGACACGGTGGCGGCCAGGGTCGACCAGTCCATCGCGGCGACCGGACCGGACCGCGGGACGATCGGCCCGGGCGGTAGCAAGGGGGCGGATGGGGGCGCTGCGGCTGCGGGGCCGTGGGCCGCGGGGCGGCCAGGCGGCTGGGCGGGTGCGGGCGGGGGAGGCGGCGCAGGCGCGGAGACCCCGGCGGCAACCCTTCCGGCGGCCCCGTCCGCCCGGGCGGCCGGCTCGGCGGCCGCCCGCAGCGGGGCCGGAAGCTGCACGCCCAGCTCGGCCAGCATGGCGCGGCGGCGCTCATCCAGCATGGGCTGCTCCCGTGGGGTCGAGCGCCAGGGCCATCACGATCGCATCCTCGCGTTCGCCGCGGCCGGCCGGGTAGTAGCCTTTGCGCCGGCCCAACTCGACAAAGCCATAGCGGCGGTAAAGGCGCTGGGCGCCGGCATTCGAGGGCCGCACCTCCAGCCAGAGCTTGGCGCAGCCCAGGCCGCGGCCCAGCACGCACAGGGCATCGAGCAGGGCACGGCCATGGCCGCGGCCCTGGACCGCCGGGTGGACGGTGAGGTTGAGCAGATGCATCTCCTCGAAACCCACCATGCCGACCGAGTAGCCGAGCAAGCGCTCGTCCTCCAGGGCGAACAGCAGGGTGATGGGGTGGCCGCTGCGCAGCGAATCGAGAAAGTTGCCACGGCTCCAAGGGAAGGCATAGGCCTGCTGCTCGATGGCCATGACGGCATCGAGATCGTCGGCAGCCATGGGCCGCAGCCAGGTCGCGCCCTGGAGTACCGGCGGGCTGCTCATGCGGCGGAGGGGGCCGGGGCGGCGCGGGCGGCCTCGCGCTCGGCCGTGGTCTGCGCGACCTTGTCGCGCACATAGAGCGGCAGGGCCAGGGCGGCATCGACCGCCAGGCCGGCCGCCCAGGCCGCGCGGGCCAGGTTCAGCAGCGCCAGGCCGTCGAGGCGGGCTTGCGGCACGGCCTGCGGGCCGGCCGCCAGCGCGCCCCAGGCCTCGGCATGGACTTCGAGGCTGTTGCCGGCGATCCAGACCGGGCCGGCGGCGACGCAGCGGGCGGCCAGGGCGGCGGGGGCATGCAGGCCGGGCGGCTCGACCGGGAGCCAGCCCCCGTCCGCCGCGCGGCGGTAGGCGGCGGCATAGCACTCGTTCATGCGGGCATCGACGGCGACCCAGGCCAGTTCGCCCGGTGCCGGGCCGGCGCCGGCCGGCCAGGCAGCCACGGCGACGGCGAGCAGGCTGTCGAGTCCCAGCACCGGCTTGTCCAGGCCGAAGGCCAGGCCCTGGGCCACTGCGCAGGCGGTGCGCACGCCGGTGAAAGCCCCGGGGCCGCGGCCAAAGCCGATGGCGTCCAGGCTTGCGGCGGCGATGCCGGCCTCGTCGAGCAGGGCCTGCAGCGCCGGCAGCAGGCTGGACGAGGCCTGGGCGCAGCCGGGCAGGGCCCGCTGGGCCGTGTGCGCCCCGGCCTGCAGGGCGAGGTGCAGGGTGTCGGTGGCGGCATCGATCACGAGCAGCCGCGGCGGGGCATTCAGGTCGGGCATGGCCGGCCAGTTTAGGCGGCCGGCCTGTCTATGATCGCCCGCATGCCTGTGTCCGTCCTGCGCCTTGCGCGCGTCCTGTCCGGCTGGCGGCGTGGCAGGCCCGGCCGGCTGCTGGGCCGCTGGCCCGCCGCTTTTTCTGCCCTTTTGCCTGTCCTTGGGACCGCCCTGCTGATCGGCCCGGGGCCGGCCGAAGCCCTGCCCGCCGAGGTGCGGCAAGCCCTGCGCGCCGCCGGCCTGCCGCCCGAGGCCCTGGCCGTCGAGGTGCGCCCGCTGACCCAGGCCGAGGCCCCCGCGCGCCTGGCCTGGCGCGAGACCGAGTCGCTGAATCCGGCCTCGCTGATCAAGCTGTTCACGACCGGCGTGGCGCTGGAACAGCTCGGCCCCTCCTGGACCTGGCGCACGCCGGTCGCGCGCACCGGCCGGCTCGATGCCGAGGGCGTGCTGCATGGCGATCTGGTGATTCAGGGCCGGGGCGACCCCAGCCTGGTGCTGGAACGCGTCTGGCTGCTGCTGCGCGAGCTGCGCGAGCGCGGCCTGCGCGAGATCCGCGGCGACCTGCTGCTCGACCGCCGCGCCTTCGCGCTGCCGCCGCACGACCCGGCCGCCTTCGACGGCGAGGCCTTGCGGCCCTACAACGTCGGCCCCGACGCCCTGCTGCTGAACCAACAGGTGCTGCGCCTGCGCCTGGTGCCCGAGCCCGAGGCCGGCCGCGTGCGGATCAGCCGCGAGCCGCCCGACGAGACCGCGCCCGGCGCCGATTTCCTGCCCCTGGCCGCCCCCGGCACACCCTGCGGCGACTGGCGTGCCGCGCTCACGCCGCGCTTGCAGCCCGGCCAGCCGCTGCGCCTGGCGGGGCGCTACCCGGCCGCCTGCGGCGAGCGAATCTGGGCCTTTGCCGACTCCGATCCGGCCCGCTATGCGGCCCGCCTGCTGCCCCTGCTGTGGGCCGAGCTGGGCGGCCGCCTGCACGGCCGGGTGCGCGAGGCGCCGGCGCCGGCCGAGGCGCGCTGGTGGTTCAGCTTCGAATCGCAGCCGCTGGCCCATGTGGTGCGCGACATCAACAAGTTCAGCAACAACCCCATGGCCCGCCAGCTCGCGCTGACGCTGGCGCTGGAGGTCGGCGCACCACCGCGCGGCCCCGCCGAAGGCCCCGAGCCCGATCCCCTGGCCCTGCCGCCGCCGGCCACGCCCGAGGCGGCGCGGCGGCTGATCGAGGCCTGGGTGCGCGAGCGCAGCGCGGGCGCCTGCCCGGCCGAGGCCTTGCGGGTCGACAACGGCGCCGGCCTCTCGCGCGAAGGCCGCAGCAGCATGCGCTGCCTGGCCGGCTGGATCGCCGCGCTCTGGTCCGGCCCGGCCATGCCGGAGCTGCTGGCCTCGCTGCCGGTGGCCGGCCTCGACGGCACCGCCCGCCGCCGCGACCGCGACTGGGGCCCGGCCCGCGGCCGGGCCTGGCTGAAGACCGGCTCGCTGCGCGACAGCCTGGGCCTGGCCGGCGTGGTGCAGGGCCGTTCGGGCCAGCGCTATGCCTTTGCCGCGCTGCTCAACCATGCGGACGCCGGCAAGGGCCGGCCGGTGCTCGACGCCCTGGTGCGCTGGACGGCCGAGGACGCCCCCGAGACGGCCGCCCGCCCGGCCGCCCCCGCGCGCGAGGCCGCGCGATGAGCAGCCCTGGCCCGCTCTGGGAGGCCGTCGGCCTGCTGGCCGCCACCCTCACCACGGCCGCCTTCGTGCCGCAGGTCTGGCTGAGCTGGCGCAGCGGCAACCTGGCCGGCGTGTCGATGGGCATGTATGCGGCCCTGGCCCTGGGCATCGTGCTGTGGCTGCTCTACGGCCTGGCGCTGGGCTCCTGGCCACTGATCCTGGCCAATGCGATCAGCCTGCTGCTGACCCTGGCCATGCTGGGCATGGCTTGGCGCTGGCGCCGCCGGCAGCGCGCTGCGCGGGACGACCTACCGACTGGCTGAGCCCGGGCGCCGCCGGCCCCGGCCGCCCGGACGCCGCGCCCCGAAGCGGCTCAGCCTTCCAGGATGAACTGCATTTGCGTGCCGGCCAGCTCGATCAGGTCGCCGCTGCTCAGGTGCACCGGCTCGCCCCAGACGATTTCACCGTTCAGCCGGGGCCGCGCCGCGCCTTCGATGTGGGTCAGCGAGTAGCCGCCCGGCCGCTTGGTGATGGCCGCCACCTGCACGCCCGGCTTGCCCAGGGTGGTGACGACCTTGCTGAGCTGCACCTCGCGGCCCGCCGCGCTGCCGTTGAGCACCCGCACCGAGGCGCTGAGCGCGCCGACCACCTGGGCCTGCACCGGCGCCGCAAGGGCCGGTAGGGTCTCGCCCGCGCGGGTGGCGGGCGCCTGGCGCAGGGTCACCGTGGTCTCGTAGTCGGTGGCCTCGGCCGCGACGAAGCGCAGCCGGTACTTGCCGATCTCGACCACGTCGCCATGCACCAGGGCCTGGCGGCGGATGGCCTTGCCGTTGATGTAGGTGCCGTTGGTGGAATTGAGGTCCTCGATGACGAAGCCTTCGCCGCTTTGTTGCAGCACGGCATGCTCGCCGCTGACGGCGAGGTTGTCGATCACGATGTCGTTGTGCGGGCGGCGGCCGAGGCGGGTGCGGTCCTTGGTGAGCGCGACCTCCTTGATGACGAGCCCGTCGAGCGACACGATCAGCTTGTTCATGGACGAAAACCTTAGAAGCCGGCGCGTCGAGGCGCCCTGTCGGCCGGGCCGGCCCCTGCGGGCCCGGGCGGGGCGGCTGTCAGCGGCCCCCGCGATCCCACCACCGCCGGCGCGGGGCCGGTCCACCGGCCATCCGGATCAGCACCAGGGAAATGTTATCGCGCCCGCCTGCGGCATTGGCCGCGTCGATCAGCCGGGCCGCGCAGGCCGGTAAGGCCTCCGCGGTGGCCGGCAGCAGGGCCGCGATCTCGGGATCGTCGAGCATGTCGCTCAGCCCGTCCGAGCACAGCAGCAGGCCCTCGCCCGGCCGCAGCGGATGCCAGGCCAGGTCGGCCTCGACGGCCGGCGCCACGCCGAGCGCCCGGGTGACGAGGTTGCGGTGGGCCGCGTGCCGGGCCTGGTCCGGCCGGATCAGGCCGGCGTCGAGTTGCTCCTGCAAGAGGGAATGGTCGCGGCTGAGCGGCCGCAGGCCCTCCACCCCCCAGCGGTAGGCACGCGAATCGCCGACATGGCCGAGCTGCACGCCCTCGGGCCGCAGCACGGCCACGACCACCGTGGTGCCCATGCCGGCCCAGGCCGCATGCTGCTGCGCGGCATGCAGGATGGCCTGGTTGGCCTCGGCAATCGCGGCGCGCAGGCGCTGCGCGACCTCGTCGGCCGCGGCCTGCCGGCCCGGGCCGCGCAGCCAGGGCAGGAGCAGGCTGCCGATGCGGTCGACGGCCATCTGGCTGGCGATCTCGCCGGCGTTGTAGCCGCCCATGCCGTCAGCCAGCACGGCCAGGCCGGCCTCGGCGTCGATGAGGAGGGCGTCCTCATTGTTCTGGCGCTGGCGGCCGGTGTCGCTGGCCCCGGCGTATTCCAGGCTCAGGCCGGCCGCCGCAGGCGGCTTGAGGGCGCTCATGCCCGGGCGGCCGGCGGCCCGGCCGGCGTGCGCAGCGCGTCCAGGGCGCGGGCCAGGGTGGCGGCCTCGGCGGGCCGGGCTTCGGGGTTCGGGTCCAGGGTCTGGCGCAGCAGCCGGTCCAGCGCCTCGGGCAGCTCGGGGCGCAGGGCCCGCAGCGCAGGCGGCGGCCCGCCGGCCCGCGCACGCAGGCGCTGGGGCAGGGGCAGGCCGGCATGCGGCCATTGGGCGGTGAGCATGAAGAAGAGTGTGGCACCGAGGCTGTAGAGGTCGCAGCGGCCATCGACCGGGGCGCCGGCCAGCAGCTCGGGCGCCTGGGTGTCCAGGCTGCCCAGGGCGGTGCCGGTGCGGGTCAGCTCGGCGCCGTCGAGCCGCGCCAGGCCGAAGTCGGCCAGCTTGAGCTGCTTGCGCGCCGGGTCGATCAACAGGTTGGCCGGCTTGAGGTCGCGGTGGATCACGCCGTGGCGGTGCGCATGGTCCAGCGCCCAGGCGATGCGTGCGCCCAGGTGCAGCACGGTGGCCAGCGGCAGGGGCTGGCCGGGCGGCAGGGCGCGGCCGAGATCGCCGCCCGCGATGCGCTCCATCGCCAGATAGGGCCGGCCCTCGGCATCGAGGCCGGCCTCGTGCAGGCGCAGCAGGTCGGTATGCAGCAGTCGCGCGGCGAGCGCGGCCTCCTGCAGGAAGCGGCGCCGCAGGTCGGCACCGTCGGCGCCCGGCTCCAGGGGCTTGAGGCGCTTGAGGGCGAGCGGCCGGCCGTCGCGGCTGTCGCGGGCGGCCAGCACCTCGGCAGTGCCGCCTTCGCCGATCCAGCCTTCCAGGCGGTAGGGGCCGATGTGGCTCGGCCAGCCCGCCGGCAGGGGGGCGAAGCCGCCGTCGCTGCGCGGCCTCAGGCCGGCCCAGTCGGCATCGGGCGCTTCGGCGGGGCGATCCATCGGGGGCGCGCGGCGATCCGCCGGGTCCGCAGCCTGCGGACCCGGGCCCCTCAGTGGACCGCCTTCTTCGCGCCGACCAGCTTGCCGATGGCCAGCACCAGCAAGGCCCCGGCGATGCCGGCGCCGTACTTGAGCGTGTCGCTCACCTCGATCTTGGGGACGGAAGCCATCACGTCCGGATTGACCAGGGCCGGGTCGGTCACGGCCATGGTGCCGGCGATCCAGCCCAGCAGCATGCCGCCGATGGTGATGATGGCCGGGAAGCGGTCCATCAGCTTGATGACCAGTTGCGAGCCCCAGACGATGATCGGGATGCTGACCAGCAGGCCGAAGATGACCAGGGGCATCTGGTGGTCGCCCGCGCTCTCGGCGGCCCCGGCGATGGCGATGACGTTGTCGATGCTCATCACCAGGTCGGCAACGATGACCGTCTTGACCGCGGCCCAGAGCTTATCGGAAGCCTGGATGTTGGCGTGCTCGTCGTCATGCTCGGGCATCAGCAGCTTGATGCCGATCCACAGCAGCAGCACGGCGCCGACGATCTTGAGCAGCGGGATCTGCAGCAGGGTCAGCGCGAAGAAGATCAGGATCACCCGCAGGCCGATCGCGCCGGCCGTGCCCCACAGGATGCCGAGGCGGCGCTGGGCCGGCGGCAGCTTGCGGCAGGCCAGCGCGATGACCACCGCGTTGTCGCCGCCGAGCAGGATGTCGATCATGATGATCTGCCCGACGGCGATCCAGAACTCGGGGGTCATCAGGGCTTCCATCGCGGATCCTCTTGGCTGGTCTTGACTGGGTGTGGGGGGCGCCCGCAGCCCGGCGCGAGCCGGGGGGCTGAAACAGCGCGGGAGTGTAGGGGTCGGTCGCGACGCTCCCGTGCGTAGTGCTACGCATCGCGTCAGCCGGCGCGAGCGGCCACGAAAAAGGGCCCCGAAGGGCCCCGTCGTGCGCGCTGTCCGCGCGATGCATGCGCTGCGGGGCGGCCCGCGGGCCGCCGCTGGCTCACAGCATCTTCTTGAGCAGGCGCGCCATCTCGGAGGGATTGCGGGTCACGGTGAAGCCGCATTCCTCCATGATGGCCAGCTTGGCATCGGCGGTGTCGGCGCCGCCCGAGATCAGCGCGCCGGCATGGCCCATGCGTTTGCCCGGGGGGGCGGTGACGCCGGCGATGAAGCCGACCACCGGCTTCTTCATGTTCGCCTTGCACCAGCGCGCGGCTTCGGCTTCGTCCGGGCCGCCGATCTCGCCGATCATGATCACCGCATCGGTGTCCGGATCGTCGTTGAAGGCCTGCATCACGTCGATGTGCTTGAGGCCGTTGATCGGGTCGCCGCCGATGCCGACCGCGGTCGACTGGCCCAGGCCCAGCTCGGTGAGCTGCGCGACGGCTTCATAGGTCAGCGTGCCCGAGCGGCTGACCACGCCGATGCGGCCCTTGCGGTGGATGTGGCCCGGCATGATGCCGATCTTGATTTCCTCAGGCGTGATCAGGCCCGGGCAGTTGGGGCCCAGCAGCAGGGTCTTCTTGCCGCCGGCGGCTTCCTTGGCCTTCATCTTGTTGCGCACGATCAGCATGTCCTTCACGGGAATGCCTTCGGTGATGCAGATGACCAGGTCCAGGTCGGCCTCGACCGCTTCCCAGATGGCCGCCGCGGCGCCCGCGGGCGGCACATAGATCACGCTGGCATTGGCGCCGGTCGCGCCCTTGGCCTCGGTGACGCTGGCGAAGATGGGGATGTCCGAGAACTTCTCGCCCGCCTTCTTGGGATTCACGCCGGCGACGAAGCAGTCCTTGCCCATCGCGTAGGCCTGGCAGCCCAGGGTGTGGAACTGGCCGGTCTTGCCGGTGATGCCCTGGGTGATGACCCGGGTGTCCTTGTTGATCAGGATGCTCATGGGGGTCCTTCCGGGGTCAGGCAGCAGCGGCGGCGGCGACGACCCGGGTGGCCGCATCGGCCATGGTGTCGGCGCTGATGATCGGCAGGCCGGAGTCGGCCAGGATCTTCTTGCCCAGGTCCTCGTTGGTGCCCTTCATGCGCACCACCAGCGGCACCGACAGGCCCACCGCGCGAGAGGCAGTGACCACGCCCTCGGCGATGGTGTCGCAGCGCATGATGCCGCCGAAGATGTTGACCAGGATGGCCTTCACATCGGGGTTCTTGAGCATGATCTTGAAGGCCTCGGTGACCTTCTCGGCGGTCGCGCCGCCGCCCACGTCCAGGAAGTTCGCCGGCTCGCCGCCGAAGAGCTTGATGGTGTCCATGGTGGCCATGGCCAGGCCGGCGCCATTGACCAGGCAGCCAATGTTGCCGTCGAGCTGGATGTAGGCCAGGTCGAACTTGCTGGCCTCGATCTCGGCCGGGTCTTCCTCGTCGAGGTCGCGGTAGGCGACGATCTCCGGGTGACGGAACAGCGCATTCGCGTCGAAGTTGAACTTCGCGTCGAGCGCGATCAACTTGCCCTGGCTGTCGCAGTTCAGCGGATTGATCTCGACCAGCGAGGCATCCGTTTCCATGTAGCAGCTGTAGAGGTTCTGGAACAGCTCGACAGCCTGGGCCTGCGAGCCTTCCGGCAGGCCGATGGCCGTGGCGATCTTGCGGGCCTGCGCCTCGCCCAGGCCGCTCAGCGGATCGATCAGCTCGGTGATGATCTTCTCGGGCGTGCGGTGGGCGACTTCCTCGATGTCCATGCCGCCTTCGCTGGAGGCGATGAAGGCGACCTTCTGCGTCGCGCGGTCGGTGACCAGCGAGACGTAGTACTCCTTCAGGATGTCCGCACCTTCCTCGATGTAGAGGCGGCGGACCTTCTGCCCTTCGGCGCCGGTCTGGTGCGTGACCAGTTGCATGCCGAGGATGCGATTGGCCAGGTCCTTGACGCCCTCGAGGGTCTTGGTGACCTTGACGCCGCCGCCCTTGCCGCGGCCGCCGGCATGGATCTGGGCCTTGATGACCCAGACCGGGCCGCCCAGTTGCTGCGCGGCCTCCACCGCCTCCTGCACGGTGAACGCGGGAATGCCGCGCGGCACCGGTATGCCGAACTGGCGCAGGATGTCCTTGCCTTGGTATTCGTGGATCTTCATGTGCGGAGCCTCTTCGAGGTCATGGGTGCTGCACCACGGGTGCCGGTGCAGCGGTCGGGAGGTCGTCGGCCCGGCCGATCGGCGCCGGGTCGTGACCGGTCGCGCCTCCACCCGGCTGCCCCGCGTCCGTGGCTGCACCACGGCAGGGGGCGAGGAGAGGGTCGAGGACGGCGTGGGGGGCGGTCGGCATCGCAGGACGCGAAGCGCTCCCGCAGCGGACAGGCTGTGCCGTCCACGGAGCACTTCACTCTATCATGGTGCATTGCAGCATCGACGGGTCGGAAGGCCCGGATTGTTGCGATGGGTGCGGTGGGCGCGGGGTGCAGCGAGGGGTCCGGCCCGGCCTCGCGTCGCAGCCCCGTCACCGGCTCGAACGACAATTTCAAGTCCGCACGCTGACGCAGGCCTTGCCCTCGCGCCGCGCAGCGCCCGCCCCGCCCGACGACCCCGCCCGACGCCACGCCCATGAGCTCCCGCCCTGCACGCATCTTCATCGACGGCGAAGCCGGCACCACGGGCCTCGGCATCCGCGAGCGCCTGGCCGGCCTGCCCGGCATCGAGCTGGTGTCCATCGACCCGGCCCAGCGCAAGGACCCGCAGGCCAAGCAGGCCCTGATGGGCGGCGTCGACCTGGTCGTGCTCTGCCTGCACGACGATGCGGCCCGCGAGTCGGTCGCGCTCTGCGATGCCCTGCCCGGCGGCGGGCCGAAGATCGTCGATGCCAGCACCGCGCACCGTGTCGCGCCCGGCTGGACCTATGGCCTGCCCGAGCTGTCCGCGGCCCAGGATGCGGCCATCGCGGCCTCGCGCCGGGTCGCCAACCCGGGCTGCTACCCGACCGGCGCGATCGCGCTGCTGCGGCCGTTGATCGATGCCGGGCTCATGGCGGCCGACCACCCCGTCGCCATCCATGCCGTCAGCGGCTATTCGGGCGGCGGCCGCGGCATGATCGAAGCCTACGAGGCCCCGGGCAGCACGGCCCCGGCCTTCGAGCTTTACGGCCTGGCGCTGGAGCACAAGCATGTGGCCGAGATCATGGCCTTCGGCGGCCTGAGCCGCCGGCCCATCTTCGTGCCCAGCGTGGGCCGCTTCAAGCAGGGCATGCTGGTGCAGATCGCCCTGCACCTGGACCTGCTGCCCGGCCGGCCCGCGCCCGAGGCCCTGCATGCCGCCCTGGCCGCGCGCTATGCCGGCAGCGAGTGGGTGCGCGTGCTGCCGCCCGAGGCCCTGGCGGCCGAAGGCGCCAAGCTTGAACCCGAGGCCCTGAACGACAGCAACCGGCTGGAGCTGCGGGTCTATGGCAATGCGGCCCGCGGCCATGCCCTGCTCGTCGCGCGGCTGGACAACCTGGGCAAGGGCGCCTCGGGCGCGGCGGTGCAGAACCTGCGGCGCATGCTGGGCGTCTGAGGCCCGCCGGGGCCCTTCCTAGAATGGGCCATGTCCTTGGATGCCGCCGTGCCCCGCCCGGCCTACCGCCGCAAGCTGTTCTGGGTCGCGCTGCTCTACTTCGGCGAGGGGCTGCCGCTCGGCGTCTTCTATGACCTCTTCCCGGTCCACTTCCGCCAGCAGGGCGTGAACCTGGCCGAGATCGGCCTGCTTTCGCTGCTGGGCCTGGCCTGGACGATCAAGTTCCTCTGGGCTCCGCTGATCGACTGGACCCGCCACCACCGCCGCTGGATCGCCGCGGCCCATGCCGGCATGGCGCTCGTGCTGCTGGGCTTCGGCCTGCACGGCGGGGCCGAGGCCGGCGGCGGCGTGGCCAGCGGGGTGTGGATCGCGATCGGCCTCTTCACCCTGCTGTCGGCCACCAACGACATCGCGACCGACGGCCACACCATCGAGATGCTCGACCGCCAGACCTACGGCCTGGCCAACGGCCTGCGGATCGGCTTCTACCGCGCCGGCATGCTGATGGCCGGCGGCCTGCTGGTCGTCTCGGGCACGCTGGGCTGGACGGCGGCCTGGCTGATCGGCGCGGCCGTCTTCGGCCTGAATGCGCTGATGGCCCTGGCCGCCCCGCGCGAGACGGCGCGTACCGGCCCGCCGCCCCAGGCCGGCGGCCTGCGCCGCGAGCTGGCGCGGCTGCGCGCGCAACCGCGCTGGCTGCTGGCCCTGGGCCTGGTGCTGGCCGGCCTGCTGTGGCCGGTGCTCGGCCCGCTGGCCCGCGCCATGGGATGGGATGCGATCACCGCCGTGGCCGGCAGCGCCTGGTTCCGCGGCGCGCTGCCGGTCGGCCTGATGCTGGCCGGCGCCACCCTGCTGGTGCGGGCGGCACGCCATCCCGAGGCCGCGGCCCTGGCGCAGGGCCCGGCCTTCGGCGCCTGGATCGGCCTGCTGACGCGGCCCGGCATGGTCGCCGTGCTGCTCTTCATCCTGAGCTTCAAGCTGGGCGATGCGGCCATGGGCTTCATGGTCAAGCCCTACTGGGTGGATGCCGGCTTCAGCAATGCGCAGATCGGCCTGGTCAGCGTCAACCTGGGCCTGGGCCTGTCGATCGCCGGCGGCCTGATCGGCGGCTGGTATGTGGACCGCGTCGGGCTGTTCCGCGGGCTGTGGGTGCTGGGCCTGTGGCAGGCGCTGTCGAACCTGGGGTACGCCCTGGTCGCCAGCCTGGTGCCGGCCGGCAGCATCGCGCAGCCGGCCCTGCCGCCCGACCTGGCCGCGCAAGCCCTGGTCTATGGCGCCAGTGCGCTGGAGAGCCTGACCGGCGGCCTGGGCACCGGCGCCTTCCTGGCCTTCCTGATGGGCATCACCGGCCGCGCGCGGGCCACGACGGAATACGCCATCCTGTCCAGCGTCTTCGCCTTCAGCCGGGCGGTGGCGGGCTGGGCCGGCGGCCTGGGCGCCGAGGCCATGGGCTACCCGGCCTACTTCTTCCTGACCTTCTGGCTGGCCTTTCCGGCCTATGCGCTGCTGCCGGCTGTCAAGCGCATGGTGGAACGCCCGGCCGACGAACCTGTCTGAGACCCCATGAGCGAGTTGCACACCCCCTCCCCCGCCCCGCACGCCGTGCCGGACGAACGCGCGCACTGCGCCTGGTGCGCCGCCCTGGGCGCACTGAATGCCTATGGCGGCTTCAGCGGCTTCTCGGCCCGCGCCCTGAGAGGGGCCGAGGATGCGGCGGGCACCGCCCCGCGCAACCCCGCGCGGCGACGCGGCGCGACCGCCCTGCTGGGCGCGGGCGCCGCACTGGCCCTGCCGGCCTGGGCACGCGAGGGCGTGGACGTGGGCAAGAAGAGCTGGGCCGTGGGCCTGGTGCCGGCCGAGGAGATCGAAGCCGCCGCCGCCCAGCAATATGCCCAGATGCTGGCCCAGGCGCGGCAGAAGAATGCGCTGGCCGGGGCGGACCATCCCCAGTCCCGCCGCCTGCGCGTGATCGCCGATCGCATTGTGCCCTTCGCGACCGAGTGGAACCCGCGCTCGAAGAACTGGCGCTGGGAGGTCAACCTGCTGGGCTCGAACCAGATCAATGCCTTCTGCATGCCGGGCGGCAAGATCGCCTTCTACAGCGGCATCCTGCAGCAGTTGCAGCTCGACGACGACGAGGTCGCGACCATCATGGGCCACGAGGTCGCCCATGCCCTGCGCGAGCATGCCCGCGAGCGCATCGGCAAAAGCTCGGCCACCAGCCTGGGCCTGAAGCTGGGCGCGCAACTGCTGGGCCTGGGCGCGGTCGGCGATGCGGCGGCCAACCTCGGCACCCAGTTGCTGACGATGAAGTTCGGCCGCGAGGACGAGACCGAGGCCGACCTGATCGGCATGGAGCTGGCGGCCCGCTCCGGCTACGACCCGGCCGCCGGCATCAGCCTGTGGCAGAAGATGGGCCAGGCTTCCAAGGGCGCGCCGCCGCAGTTCCTCTCGACCCATCCCTCGCACGGCACCCGCATCGAGGACATCCGCCGCAGCCTGCCGCAGGTCGAGGGCCTCTACGCCCGCGCGCCGCGGCCGCCGCAGCGCTTCCAGCCCATGGCCGCGACAGCCGCCAAGCCCGAGCGCCCCGCGCGCGACAGCGCCCGCTGAGCACGCGCCAGCCCGGCGACCGGGCCGGGCGCCGGGCCGGGGCTGGCCCGCCGGCGGGCACTTGTCGACCCGGCGAATCCCGGGCCGGAGGCCGACCGGCGGCTCGCTAGGATGGGGAAATGTTCCCGAAGGTTTTCCCGCCCCCCTGCGCGCCCGAGCCCCTGCGGCCGGCGGGCCGCAGCCCCCGGCGCTTGATCCTGGCGGCGCTGCTCGGGCTGGTCGCCTGCGCCGCCCCGCATCAGGCGGCCGAGCCGCTCGACCTGGCCGCCCAGCAGGCGCAGTGGCAGGCCCTGCAGCCCGACAGCCCGGCGCTGCGCGAATCGCTGCGCGCCCGCGGGCTGGAGACCGCCGTCTGGCCGCTGCCGCGCTGGGATCTTCCGGCCCTGAGCGCCCTGGCCCTGCTGCGCCAGCCCGCCCTGGCCGAGGCCCGTGCCCGCCAGGCGGCGCTGGAGGCCGAGTCGCCCGGCCGGCTGCCGCGCCCCGAACTGGCCCTGGGCCTGGAGGCGCACAGCGAGCGGGGCGAGGCCAGTCGCTCCCCATGGAGCCTGGCCATCGCCCTGGAAGCCCTGCCCCTGGGTCGCAGCGGCCAGGCCCGCCGCGCGGCCGAGGCCGAGGCGGGCCAGGCCCGGGTCGAGGCGGCCCGTTTCGAGCTGGCCCACAGCGTCTGGTCGGTGCACCGCGCGCTGCGCGAGCGCCATGCCGACTGGCGGGCCGCACGCGCCGCGCAGGCCTTGCAGGCCGAGCGCCAGGCCCTGGCCGAGGCGCGCCATGCCGCCCTGGCCAAGCAGCTTGCGCAAGGCGCGCTGGATGCCCCCGCCGTGCAGGCCGCCGAGCGCGCCCAGGCCGCGGCCCGCGCCGCGACCGATCAGGCCCGGCAGGCCGAGGCCCGTGCCCGCCTGGCCCTGGGCGCCGCCGCCGGCCTGACGCCCGAGGCCCTGGCCGGCCTGACGCTGGACGAGCGCCCGCCCGCCGCCCCGCCGCTCGATCCCGGCCGCCTGCAAGCGGCGGCCCTGCTCCACCGCCTGGACCTGCGCGCCGCCCTGGCCCGCCATGCCGCGGCCGAGGCCCGGCAGCGGGCCGAATGGGCGCGGCGCTGGCCCGAGATCCAGTTCGCGCCCGGCCTGGCCTGGGACCAGGGCGACCGCCTCTGGACCCTGGGCCTGCGGGTGATCGGCCCGCCGGCCGAGGGCAATGCGCCGGCCCTGGCCCGCGCCCGCGCCGAACGCGAGGCCGCCGCCGCCGCCTGCCTGCGCGTGCAGGCCGAGGCCCTGGTCGAGCTGGCCCGGGCCCGCGCCGATCTGGCCGCGGCCGAATCGGCCCGGGCCGCCGCCGGAGCGGCCGAGGCCGCCGCCGCAGCCCAGCGCGCCCGGGTCGAGGCCGGCCTGGCCGCCGGTCACCAGGACCGCCTGGCCCTGCTCGATGCCCAGGCCCTGGACCTCGACGCCCGCAGCCGCCGGCTGGCGGCCGACCATGCCCTCGACCAGGCCCGCGCGGCGCTGGAGGACGTGCTGCAACTCCCCCTCGATCGCCTGCCCGCCGTCCTGCCATGAGCCCACGCCTCGCCCAGCGCCTGCTGATCGTCCAGACCCTGCTGCTCGTGCTGCTGCTGTGGGGCGGCGTCTACTTCGCGCGCGACGAGTTCCAGCTCGCCACCGAAGCCGAGGAGGAAGAGATTCCCACCGCCGACCACCTGCGCGATGTCGGCGCCGGCGCGCCCCAGGTGGTGCTGAGCGCGACCGCGCAGCGCCATGTCGACCTGCAGGTCGCCCCGCCCGAGGCCGGCGGCCTGCGCGCCAGCCGGACGCTGCGGCTGGAGGTGCTGGACGCGCAGGCCCTGCTGGCGCCGCGTCAGGCCTGGCTGGCCGCCAGCGCCGCCGAGGATGCGGCCCGGCTGGCCCGCGACACCGCAAGCCGCGAAGCCGCCCGCATGCAGGCCCTGCATGCCGACGGCCAGCAGGTTTCGACCCGCGCGCTGGAAGCCGCGCAGGATGCGCTGGCCCGGGCCGAGCTGGCCCGCGCCGCCGCCGAGACCGCCCGGCGCGCCGCCGCCGAATCGGCCCAGGCCGCCTGGGGACCGCGCCTCGGCGCCTGGCTGGTGGCGCCCGAGGGCAGCCCCGGCGCCCAGGCCTGGGCACGGCTGATCGACGGCCGCGACGTGCTGCTGCGCGCCGCCTGGCCGGCCGAGGCCGAGCTGCCGGCCTCGGCCGAGCTTGAGCTGGCGCGGGCCGATCTGCCCCCGGCCCGCCGGCGCGCCGAGGCCCTGGGCGCCGCCCCCGCAGCAGCCGCCGGCACGCTGCCACCGGGCCTGCGCGCCCTGCTCTTCCGCGCGGGCGGCGGCAGCTTGTCCGCCGGCCAGGTGGTCGACGGCCATTTGCTGCTGGGCCCGGCGCTGGCGGGTGCCTGGGTGCCGGCCAGCGCCCTGATCTGGCATGCCGGCCAGCCCTGGGTCTACCGACAGGAGGCGCTGGCCGAGGCCGCCTCCGGACCGGCCCCGGCCGGCCATGGGGACGACGATGACGACGACGACGAGCTGGCCCCCGCGGCAACCGCTGCCGCCGGCCCGCTGCAAGCCTTCCGCCGCCAGGCCCTGCCCGGGGCCGAGCGCGAGCCCGGCGCGTCGGGCCGCTGGTTCCTGCCGGGCTTCGACGCGACGCAGCCGGTGGTCGTGCGCGGCGCGCAACTGCTGCTGTCCGAAGAGCAGAAGGGCCTGCTGAAGAACGAGAACGACGACTGATGATCGCCGCCCTGCTCCGCTTTTCGGTCCGCCGGGCCGGCCTGGTCGTCGGCCTGGCCCTGGCCCTGCTGGGCCTGGCCCTGGCCCAGCTTGGCGAGGCCCGGCTCGATGTCTTCCCGGAATTCGCGCCCGCCCAGGTCGTAATCCAGACCGAGGCGCCGGGCCTGGGCACCGAGGCGGTCGAGGCGCGCGTCTCGCAGCCCATCGAGCAGGCTGTCTCGGGCCTGGTCGGCCTGCAATCGCTGCGCTCGCAGTCCATCCCGGGCCTGTCGGTGGTCACGCTGATCTTCGACGAGCGGGGCGAGCTGCACCGCAACCGCCAGCAGGTGGCCGAGCGCCTGGCCCAGACGCGCGGCCTGCCCGAGGGCGTGGTGCCGCACATCACGCCGCTGACCTCCTCGGCCTCGACGGTGCTGGGCGTGGGCCTGACCTCCAAGACGCTGGACGGCGTGGCCCTGCGCAGCCTGGTCGACGGCGTGCTGCGGCCGCAGTTGCTGGCGGTGTCGGGCGTGGCTGATGTGAATGTGTTCGGCGGCCTGCAACGCCAGTGGCAGGTGCAGCTCGACCCCGAGGCCCTGGCACGCCTGGGCCTGGGCCTGGACGAGCTGGTCGAGGCCCTGCGCGCTGCCGGGGGCAGCCGGCCCGCCGGCTTCGTGGAGACACCCAACCAGCGCGTGCCACTGAAGCTGCTGCTCGGCGGCGAGACGGCCGCGGCGCTGGAATCGGCCGTCATCGGCCGGCACGGCGGCCAGCCGGTGCGCCTGGGCCAGGTGGCGCAGTTGCGCGAGGCCGGCGCGCCGCCCTACAACGGCGCGCTGATCAATGGCGAGCCCGGCGTGCTGCTGATGATCCAGGGCCAGCTCGGCGCCAACACCCAGCAGCTCACCGAGCGGCTCGACCTGGCGCTGGCCAGCATCGAGCCGGCGCTGCGCAGCCAGGGTGCCGAGCTGCACCGCGACCTGTTCCGACCGGCGCGCTTCATCGCCACCGCGGTGGGCCATGTGCAGCGCGATGTGCTGATCGGCTCGGCGCTGGTGATCGGCGTGCTCTTCCTCTTCCTCTACAACGTGCGCACGGCGGTGGTCTCGGTGGTGGCGATCCCGCTGTCGCTGATGGCCGCGATCACCGCGATCACGAGCGCCGGCATGAGCCTCAACATCATGGTGCTGGGCGGCCTGGCGATTGCGCTGGGCGAGGTGGTCGACGACGCGATCATCGACAGCGAGAACATCTTCCGCCGCCTGCGCGAGCACCGCGCCGCGCCCGACGGCCGGCCGCTGTGGCAAGTGGTCTACGAGGCCTCGATGGAGGTGCGCGCCTCGGTGGTCTATGCCACCTTCATCGTCGCCCTGGTCTTCGTGCCGCTGCTGACGCTTTCGGGCGTGGCGGGCAAGCTCTTCGCGCCGCTAGGTCTGGCCTACATCGCGGCCATCCTGGCCTCGCTGGCGGTGGCGCTGACGGTGACGCCGGCGCTCTCGCTGCTGCTGCTGGGCGGCCGGCCGCTGCCGGCGGGCGATCCGCCGCTGATCGCCTGGCTCAAGCCGCGCTACGGCCGCCTGCTGCTGGCGGTGGAGCGTCATGCCCTGCCGGTGCTGATCGGCACCGGCCTGCTGATGGCGCTGGGCCTGGCGGTGCTGCCGCTGCTGGCCGGCCGCTTCATCCCGCCGCTCAAGGAAGGCCACTACATCGTGCACATGGCCGCGATCCCCGGCACCTCGCTGGGCGAATCGCTGCGCCTGGGCAAGCGGGTCAGCGAGACGCTGCTGGCCATCGACGGGGTCGAGTCGGTCGCGCAGTGGGTGGGCCGCGCGCAGGACGGCGCCGACACCTTCGGCCCGCACTACAGCGAGATCGAAGTCGAGATCGGCCAGAAGTCCGGGCCCGAGCAGGCGCGCATCCTGGCCGACATCCGCCGCAGCCTGTCGGGCGACGATGGCGACGAGGACCGCAGCGACGAGGAGGCCGCCGGCAGCGCCGGCTTCCCCGGCCTGCAGTTCGGCGTGAACACCTTCCTGACCGAGCGCATCGGCGAGACCGTGAGCGGCCACCCGGCCGATGTGGTGGTGCAGCTCTACGGCCCCTCACTCGATGCGCTGGACCGCGACAGCCAGGCGGTGGCCGCCGTGCTGGCCGCGCAGCGCGGCGTGCGCGACGTGCAGCAGCTCGCGCCGCCGGGCACGCCCGAGCTGGCCATCCGCTTGCGGCCCGAGGCCCTGGCCCGCCACGGCCTGAGCGCCGGCGAGGTGATGCAGGCCGTGCAGATGGCCTACGACGGCCTGACCCTGGGCGAGGTGGCTGGCAGCGACCGGCTCGGCGGCCGGCCCGCGCCGCTGGTGCTGACCCTGGCCCCCGAGGCCCGCCAGGACCTGGGCCAGGTGCGCGAGCTGCCGCTGCGTGCCCGCGATGGCCGCCTGCTGCGCCTGGCCGAGGTGGCCGATGTCGAGCTGGGCCAGGGCCGCTACAAGATCCTGCGCGAGGGCAGCCGGCGGGTGCAGACCGTGGTGGCCAACATCGATCCGCGCCGCGACCCCGAGCGCTTCGTCGAACGCCTGCGCCAGGACCTGGCCGAGCGGGTGCAGCTCGCACCCGGCCACCACATCGAGGTCACCGGCGCCGCCCTGGCCCAGCGCGCCGCCCGCAGCGAGCTGCTGGCCGCCGCCCTGCTGGCCAGCCTGGGCGTGGCGGCCCTGCTCTACCTGGCCTTCGGCTCGCTGCACCATCTGGTGCTGACCTTCATCAACCTGCCCTTTGCCCTGATCGGCGGCGTGGTGGCGGTGCTGGCCGGCGGCGGCGGGCTGAGCCTGGGCTCGGTGGTCGGCTTCGTCACGCTCTTCGGCATCACGCTGCGCAACTCGATCATGCTGGTCTCGCACTACCAGCAGCTTGTCGAGGTCGAGGGCCTGCCCTGGAACCTGGCCACCGCCCTGCGCGGCGCGCAGGAACGCCTGCCCTCCATCCTGATGACCGCCCTGGTCACCGGCCTGGGCCTGGCGCCGCTGGCCCTGGGCAGCGCCGAGCCGGGCCGCGAGATCGAGGGGCCGATGGCCACCCTGATCGTCGGCGGCCTGATCAGCTCGACCCTGCTCAACCTGCTGGTGCTGCCGACGGTGCTGCTGAAGTTCGGCCGCTTCCGCAGCGCGGCGCAGGCTGCGGCGGGACCGGCCTGAGCGCATCCGCCCCGTTTCGGCCCCGTTTCGCGTCCGTATCGGCCCGGGATGGGCCGGGGATGGCTCCGCAAGGGGGCAGCGCAGCCTTGCCACAGTGCATCGCGCACCGGCATGGAACGCGAGTTGCAAGCCCCGCCCGCCAATCGCCCGAGGTCGGGCGACGGCGCACCGCAATAGCGCTCACAACACCAATCAAGTGCAGACGAGGTCGGCATGGACGAACTGAAAGCGGGCAGCGATACGCTGTTCATCCTCCTGGGCGCCATCATGGTGCTGGCCATGCATGCTGGCTTTGCCTTCCTGGAGCTGGGCACCGTGCGGCACAAGAACCAGGTCAATGCCCTGGTCAAGATCCTGGTCGATTTCGCCGTCTCGACCCTGGCCTATTTCTTCATCGGCTATGCCATCGCCTACGGCGTCGGCTTCCTGGTGCCGGCCGCCGAGCTGGGCGCGCGCAACGGCTTCGAGCTGGTCAAGTTCTTCTTCCTGCTGACCTTCGCGGCCGCCATCCCGGCCATCGTCTCGGGCGGCATCGCCGAGCGGGCCCGCTTCAATCCGCAGCTTGCTGCAACCTTCGCCATCGTCGGCTGCATCTACCCGCTGTTCGAAGGCATGGTCTGGGGCGGCCGCTTCGGCATGCAGGAGCTGCTGACGGCCTGGTTCGGCCAGCCCTTCCACGACTTCGCCGGCTCGGTCGTCGTGCATGCGGTGGGCGGCTGGATCGCGCTGCCGGCGGTCATCCTGCTCGGCGCGCGCAGCGGCCGCTACGGCCGGGACGGCCGGGTCAGCGCCGCGCACCCGCCCTCGAACATCCCCTTCCTCGCACTCGGCGCCTGGATCCTCACCGTCGGCTGGTTCGGCTTCAACGTGATGAGCGCGCAGACCATCGACAAGGTCAGCGGCCTGGTCGCGGTGAACTCGCTGATGGCCATGGTCGGCGGCACCCTCGTCGCCTGGGCCCTGGGCCGCAACGACCCGGGCTTTGCCTACAACGGCCCGCTGGCCGGCCTGGTCGCCGTCTGCGCCGGCTCGGACCTGATGCATCCGCTGGGCGCGCTGGCCACCGGCGGCGTCGCCGGTGCGCTGTTCGTGAAGATGTTCGTCATCACGCAGAACAAGCTGAAGATCGATGACGTGCTCGGCGTCTGGCCGCTGCACGGCCTGTGCGGCGCCTGGGGCGGCCTGGCGGCCGGCCTGTTCGGCAGCACCGCGCTCGGCGGCCTGGGCGGGGTGAGCTTCGGCGCGCAACTCGTCGGCACCCTGGCCGGCGTGCTGGTGGCCGTGATCGGCGGCACCCTGGTCTACGGCCTGATCAAGGCCGCGGTGGGCCTGCGGCTGGATGCGGAGGACGAATACCTCGGCGCCGACCTGGCGGTCCACAAGATCCGCGCGACGCCCGAGCGCGAGGGCTGAAGCCGGCCGCGGGCGGCCCCGCCGCCCGCCCGGCCCGGGCGCGCCTCAGACGCCCGTCGAGCCGAAACCGCCCGCGCCGCGCACGCTGCCGGCGCTGAACTGCTCGACCACCCGCAGCGCCGGCCGCAGCACCGGCACGAAGACGAGCTGCGCAATGCGCTCGCCCGGCTGCACGGTGATGGCCCGGCCGCTCTCGGCCGGATTGCGGTTCCAGGCGCTGATGTAGAGCTGGGCGCTGTAGTCCGCATCGATCAGGCCGACCCCGTTGCCCAGCACCAGGCCCTTCTTGTGGCCCAGGCCGGAACGCGGCAGCACCATCGCGCACAGGCCCTCGGCATTCATGTGCAGCGCCAGGCCGCTGGGGATGAGCACGGCCGGGGCCTGCGGCTCCAGCGTCAGCGGCGCATCGAGGCAGGCGATCAGGTCGAGGCCGGCCGCCAGCGCCGTCTGGTAGCGCGGCAGGCCCCAGTCGTTCAATCGCGCGTCGAGCACGCGGATCTCGATCTCGTTGGGCAGGGACATCGGAACGGCTCGCGGCGAAGGGCCAGGATTGGTAGGCCGGGTGGGACTCGAACCCACTGTCGAACGATTATGAGTCGCTTGCTTATACCGCTTAAGCTTCCGGCCCCCGGGGCAGGCGCGCATTGTGGCGCGGCGTCGGGGCGGCCCGCCGCCCTACTTCTGGCTGAGCGCCTGGCCGACCAGGCGCGAGGTGATGTCGACGATCTGGATCATGCGCTCGTAGGCCATGCGGGTCGGGCCGATCACGCCCAGGGTGCCGACGACCTGGCCGTCGACCGTGTAGGGCGCGGAGACGACCGACAGCTCTTCGTAGGGCACGAACTGGCTCTCGCCGCCGATGTAGATACGCACGCCCTCGGCGCGGCTGGAGACTTCCAGAAGACGCATGAGCTGGGTCTTCTGCTCGAAGAGCTCGAACATCTTGCGCAGGCTGCCGAGGTCGCTGGAGAAGTCCTGCACGGTCAGCAGGTTGCGCTCGCCGCTGACGACGAGCTGCTCGGCCGGCTCGCCCGCGGCGGCGCTGCCCATCTGCACGGCGGCCTGCATGAGCTGGGCGATCTCACCGCGCAGCGCATCCACCTCGGTGTGCAGCTTCTCGCGCACCGCATCCAGGGTCAGGCCGGCGTAGTGCGCATTGATGAAGTTGGTGGCCTCGATGAGCTGGGCGGCCGTGAAGTCCTGCGAGGTGACGATGAGGCGGTTCTGCACATCGCCGTCCGGCGCGACCAGGATGACCAGCACGCGCCGCTCGCCCAGGCGCAGGAACTCCAGGTGGTGGAAGACGCCGGCCTTGCGCGGCGCCGTGATCACGCCGACGAAGTGCGACAGGCTCGACAGCATCTGCGCGGCATGGGCGATGACGCGCTGCGGCTGGTCCGGCGCCAGCGGCGCCGCGCCCTCGGGCGACAGCACCTGGGCGGCGTCGAGCGGCCGGGCGGTCAACATGGTGTCGACGAAGAGCCGGTAGCCGCGGGCGGTCGGCACGCGGCCGGCGCTGGTGTGCGGGCTGGCGATGAGGCCGAGATCTTCGAGATCGGCCATCACGTTGCGGATGGTCGCCGGGCTCAGCTCCAGGCCCGAGGCCCGCGACAGGGTGCGCGAGCCGACCGGCTGCCCGTCGGCGATGTAGCGCTCGACCAGGGTCTTCAGCAGGGTCTTGGCGCGGTCATCCAGCATGCGGCTCATTCTAGGAGGCCGCCCCGTCCCGCGGGCCCAGGGGGCCGTCCGCGGCGGCGCGGGCAAGGGGGGTTCACCCCAGTCGGTCCGAGCCGGTGGACGCAGGGGGCTGTGGTGTAATTTTTCGACACCCTCTCCTGCATTCCTCATGCCCGCGCGCTTCAAACATGCGGCCCTCGTGGGCAAGTACCAAGCCCCGGGCAGCCGCCGGGTGCTGGCCCAGGTGGCCGACTTCCTGCTGAGCCAGGGCCTGGAGGTTTCGCTGGACGAGGCCACCGCGCTGAACACCGGCCTGAGCGAGCACCCGGCCCTGCCGCCCGAGCAGATCGGCCGGCACTGCGACCTGGCCGTGGTCGTCGGCGGCGACGGCACCATGCTGGCCGTGGCCCGCCAGCTCGCGCCGCAGAACGTGCCGCTGGTCGGCATCAACCAGGGCCGGCTCGGCTTCATCACCGACATCCCGCTCGAAGCCCTGCGCGAGACCCTGGCGCCGATGATCGCCGGTGACTACGAGGAAGAGCAGCGCACCATGCTGGCCGGCTGCGTGACCCGCGACGAAGGCGGCAGCATGCGCCGCACCATCTTCGAGGGCCATGCCGTCAACGACGTGGTCGTCACCCGCGGCGGCATGTCGGGCATGGTCGAGATGCGGGTCGAGGTGCAGGGCGACTTCGTCGCCAACTTCCGCGCCGACGGCCTGATCATCGCGTCGCCGACCGGCTCCACAGCCTATGCGCTGTCGGCCGGCGGGCCGCTGCTGCATCCGGGCATCGCCGGCTGGGTGCTGGTGCCGATCGCGCCGCATTCGCTGTCGAACCGGCCCATCGTGCTGCCGGATTCGGGCGAGGTCGCGATCGAGATCGTCGCCGGCCGCGATTGCAGCCTGAACTTCGACCACCAGGGCCTGGCCAGCCTGCTGCATGGCGACCGCATCCTGGTGCGGCGCAGCGCGCACCGGGTGCGCTTCCTGCACCCGCGCGGCTGGAGCTACTACGCCACCCTGCGCCGCAAGCTGCGCTGGAACGAGGGCAGCAGCGGCAGCGGCCCGGGCGACTGAAGCCACCGCGCCCTGGCCATGCCGTCAGCCGGCCTGCGCACAATCCGGGTTGCCGATCCGGCCGCCACCGAGCCCCCACCGCCATGCTGCGCCGACTGAGCCTGCGTGATTTCGTCATCGTGCCCGCCCTCGAACTGGACTTCGGGCCGGGCTACACCGCCCTGACCGGCGAGACCGGCGCCGGCAAGTCCATCCTGATCGACGCCCTGCAACTGGCCCTGGGCCAGCGGGCCGACGGCAGCGTCGTGCGCGAGGGCGCGGCGCGGGCCGAGATCGCCGCCGAGTTCGACACGCCCGAGGGCCTGGCCGGTTGGCTGTCCGATGGCGGCTTCGATTCCGCCGCCGACCCCGACGGCCACGGCGGCGGCAGCCTGCTGCTGCGCCGTACCGTCGACAGCCAGGGCAAGAGCCGCGCCTGGATCAATGGCGCGCAAGCCACCCTCAGCCAGCTGCGCGAGCTCGGCGACTGGCTGGTCGACATCCACGGCCAGCATGCCTGGCAGGGCCTGACCCGGCCGGAGCCGGTGCGGGCCCTGCTCGACAGCCGGGCGGGCGTCGACGCCGCGCCCCTGGCCGCCGCCCACCAGGCCTGGAAGCAGGCCCGCGAGCGCCTGGACGCCGCCCGCAGCCGCCAGGCCGAGCGCGAGACCGAGCGCGAGCGCCTGATCTGGCAGATCGGCGAGGTCGAGCGCCTGGGCCCCGGCGAAGGCGAATGGGCCGAGCTGGAGGCCGAGCACCGCCGCCTCAGCCATGCGCAGGCCATCCTCGACGCCCTGGCTGCGGCCGTGGCGGCGCTGGACGGCGGCGAGTCGGGCGAGGCGCCGGGCGCCAGCGCCTGCATCGATGCGGCGATCGACCGGCTCGAAGCCGTCTGGGTGCATGACAACAGCCTGAGCGGTCCGATCGACACCCTGCGCCAGGTGCAGGCCCTGATCAGCGACAGCAGCCGCGAGCTGGGCCACCGCCTGCACGGCGAGGGCCTGGACCCGCAGCGCCTGAGCGAACTCGACGAGCGCCTGGGCAGTTGGCTGGCCCTGGCGCGGCGCTTCCGTCAGCCGCCCGAGGCCCTGCCCACGCTGCTGGCCCAGTGGCAGGCCGAGCGCGCCCGGCTCGATGCCGAAAGCGACCTGCCGGCGCTGGAAGCTGCGGTCGACCAGGCCTGGGCCGCCTACCGCCAGCAGGCCGAAGCCGCACGGCGCGCCCGCCTGAAGGCCGCGCCGCGGCTGGCCGCCGAAGTCGGCGCGGCCCTGCAGCAGCTCGGCATGGCCGGCAGCGTGTTCGAGGTGGCGGTCGATCCCCTGCCCGAGCCGCAGCGCCACGGCCAGGACCTGATCGAGTTCCGCGTCGCCGGCCATGCCGGCGCCACGCCGCGGGCGCTGGCGCGGGTGGCCTCGGGCGGCGAGCTGTCGCGCATCGCGCTGGCCATTGCCGTCAGCACATGCAGCAGCCCGCGGCCGGGCACCGACCCGCTGCCGGGGGTGGACACCCTGATCTTCGACGAGATCGATGCCGGCGTCGGCGGCACCGTGGCCGATGCCGTCGGCGCGCTGATGCACCGCCTGGGCCGCGAGCGCCAGGTCTTCGCCGTCACCCACCTGCCGCAGGTGGCGGCCTGCGCCAACCAGCACTTCGTGGTGCGCAAGCAGACCGTGGCCGGCCGCACCCACAGCGAGGTCGAGCCGGTGGACGGCGAGGCGCGGGTCGAGGAGCTCGCCCGCATGCTCGGCGGCGAATCGGCCACCAGCCGCGCCCATGCCCGCAGCCTGCTGGCCGCCGAGACCGGCCGCCGGCCGCCGGCCCCGGTCACCCCGATCAATACCGCACGCTGAGCGCCCGCCGGTCCGCCCTGCGCGGGCCGGGGTCGGCCCCGGCTTTGTTAGGCTGCGCCGCATGCCGGACACCCCACCCCGCCCCCCCGCGCCGAACCCGCCCGAGCTGGTGCTGATCACCGGCATCTCGGGCTCGGGCAAGTCGGTGGCCCTGCGTGCGCTGGAGGATGCCGGCTTCTACTGCGTCGACAACCTGCCGCCCGAGCTGCTTGGCGCCTTCGTCGCGCTGGAGACCGAGCCGGGCAGCCCGCCGCGCCGCGTGGCCATTGCGATGGACGTGCGCGCCGCGCACTCGCTCTGCCACCTCGGCCCCGGCCTGGCCGCGCTGCGCAGCCGCGGCACGCCGGTGCGGGTGATCTTTCTCGATGCCCACACCGAAGCCCTGGTGCGGCGCTATGCCGAGACGCGCCGCCGCCATCCCCTGAGCCGGCCGGCCGACCCCGCCGCCGAGGATGCCGACACCGCCCACCGCGCCCTGGTCGACGCCATCGAGCTGGAGCGCGAGCTGCTGGCCGAGCTGCGCGAATCCGCCACCGTGATCGACACCAGCCTGCTCGCCGCCAGCCAATTGCGGGCGCGGCTGCGGCAGCTCGTCGATGCGCCGCCCGGCGCGCTCAGCCTGGCCTTCGAATCCTTTGCCTTCAAGGCCGGCGTGCCGCTCGATGCCGACCTCGTCTTCGACCTGCGCGTGCTGCCCAACCCGCATTACGAGGCGCCGCTGCGCGCGCTGACCGGCCGCGATGCGCCCGTCGCCGACTGGTTGCAGGCCCAGCCCGAGGTGCTGGAGATGCATGAGCGCATCGCCGACTTCCTGCGCCGCTGGCTGCCCGACTACGCCCGCGACCAGCGCGCCTCGCTGACCGTGGCGATTGGCTGCACCGGCGGCCAGCACCGCTCGGTGCATGCCGCCGAGCAGCTCGCCGCGCGCTTCCGCGCCGCCCGCGCGGCCGGCGATCCGGCCTGCGCCCACCTCGGCGCGGTGCTGCTGCGCCACCGCGAACTCGACCGGCGCTGAGCGCCGGCCGGACGCCCCGCCCTGCCCATCGAGCCCCCGGCCCCGCGCCGCCCGCTCCCCGATCCCGCCCCTCCGCCCGGCCCCGCCATGCGCCCACCGACCGCCCCCTCCCTGGCGCCCTTCGAGCTGCCGCTCTTCCCGCTGCGCCTGGTGCTCTTCCCCGGGGGCCGGCTGCCCTTGCAGATCTTCGAGCCGCGCTACCTGGCCATGGTCTCGGACTGCCTGCGCGACGGCCGGCCCTTCGGCATCGTCATGCTGCGGCGCGGCAGCGAGGTGCAGGCGCCGGCCGCACCCGAGGAACTTGCCGCCGAGGACGGCCCGGATGCGCGCCGCAGCCCTGGCCTGCCCTTTGCCACCGTCGGCTGCCTGGCCGCCATTGAGGACTGGGACCGCGCCCCCGACGGCCTGCTGCGCATCGCCTGCCGCGGCGGCGCGCGCTTCCGCGTGCTGGGCGGTCGCGGCAGCGTCGGCGTCGAGCCGCAGGACCGCGCCGCGCCGCCGCGCCAGCGCGAGGACGGCCTCTGGCTTGCCACCGTGCGCGCCCTGCCCAACGACCCGCCGCGCGCCCTGCCCGCCGAGCCCGGCGCCCGGCCGCAGACCCATGCCGAAGCCCTGGCCGAAGACCTGGGCGACCGGCCGCTCGGCCCCGGCCCCGGCTCGGCCCTGGCCGCCGTGCTGCACCGCCTGGCGGCGCGCGGCCAGGCGCCGGTCACGCCGCCGCTGCGGCTGGACGACGCCGGCTGGGTCGCCAACCGCTGGGCCGAGCTGCTGCCGCTGCCCCTGCAACGCAAGCAGCGCCTGATGGCCGAAGCCGATCCCCTCGCCCGCCTCGCCGAAGTCACCACCCAGTTGCGCGGCCAGGGCCTGGTTGGCTGAGAAGGTGTGAACGAACCCGCCATGCCCGCTCATGCCGCCCCGAGCCGCCCCCTCGGCCTTGCAAATGCTCGCCGTAGCTCGGGCTACGGCTGTGCTTTGCGCCTTGATGGGATGACTCCGGGCGACCTGCTCGGACACGGCCGGTCCATTCACACCTTCTGAGCGGTCGTGAGCCAGACGACCGCCCCGCCGCCGGCCCAGGGGCCGGCCGCGGACGATCCCGCCCGGGCCTGGGCGCCGGCCGGGCAGGCGCTAGTCGCCGCCCTGGCTGCGCGGCTGCGGGATCCGCTGGCCGGGGAGTCGGCCGGCAACGCGGCCCCCGGCCGGGCCTGGCCGGCCCCCGGCGACATCCCCCTCGACCTGTCGGCGCCGCTGCCGCAAGCCGGCCGGCCGGCGGATGCCCTGCTCGACCAGGCCCTGCCGCTGCTGCTCGACGGCCTGCCGCCGCCGGACCATCCCCGCGCCCTGGCCCACATCACCGCGCCGGTGGACCCGGTCGCCGTGCTCGGCAGCCTGCTGGCGGCCGGCCTGCAAGCCAACCTCGGCCTGCGCCGCATGGCCGGGCTGGCCTGCGCGATCGAGGCCCAGACCCTGGCCTGGCTGGCCGAGCTGGTCGGCGCACCCGCCCTGCGCGGCGGCTTGCTGCTGGGCGGCGGCAGCGCGGCCGGGCAGACCGCCGTCTGGGCCGCCCTGGCCCGCGCCTGCCCGGGCTGGCACGAAGAAGGCCTGGGAGCACGCGGCCCCCGGCTCGTCGCCTATGCCTCGGCCGCCAGCCACCACTGGCTGGACCGCGCCCTGCGCCTGGCCGGCCTGGGGGCGCGCGGCCTGCGCCGCCTGCCCGTCGATGCCGAACAGCGCCTGCAGCCCGAGGCCCTGGCCCGCGCCCTGGCCGCCGACCGCCGCGCCGGCCGCATCCCCTGGCTGCTGGTGGCGCATGCCGGCACGGTCGGCAGTGGCGCGGTCGATCCGCTGGCGGCGCTGGCCGCGCTCGCCCGGCGCGAGGGGCTGTGGCTGCACATCGACGGCGCCTACGGCGCGCCCTATGCCGCGCTGCGGGCCGAGCCGGGCGGCGCCGACCGGCTGGCCGCCTGCGGCGCCGCGGCCCTGGCCGACCCGGACGGCCTGAACCAGGCCGATTCCCTGGCCCTGGACCCGCACAAGGCCCTGCACCAGCCCCTGGGCTGCGGCGCGCTGCTGCTGCGCCGGCCCGAGACGCTGCCCGTCGCCTTTGCCGATGCCCCGCCCTATTACGCGGATGCCGAGCCGGCGGCGGACCCGGCCCCCGACCCCTCGCAATGCGGCCCCGAGAACAGCCGGCCCTTCCGCGCCCTGCCGCTCTGGCTGAGCCTGCAGGCCGCCGGGGCCCAGGGCCTGCGCGCCAGCCTGCGGGCCGAGCTGGACGGCGCGGCCGCCCTGCGCGCCGCGCTGCATGCCAGCCCGGCCTTCGTCTGCGGCCCCGGGGCGCTGGGGGTGCAGACCTTCCGCCCGCGCGAAGGCGGCGAGGCAGCCGTCGGCCGCCTGCTCGCCCGGCTGCGCGCCGACGGCCATGCCGCGCTCAGCGCGGTGCGCCTGGCCGGACCGGACGAGACCACCCCGGCCGCCGACGCACCGCGCTGGCTGCGGGCCTGCGTCGTGCAGGGCCGCGGCAGCGCGGCCGAGCGGCTGGCCCGCCTGCCGGCCGAGCTGGCGGCCCGGCTCGACCCCGGGACCGTGGGAGACTGAGATCTCGCCTGAGCCCCGGTGCGGGCGCGGGCCCCGGCCCGCCTGTCGCTGCGGCCCTTCTGACCTTCTGACCTTCCGACCCTCCACCCGACGATCCCGATGGACCCGTTGCCGCGTCGCCCCATCCCCAGCCCGGTCGGCCCGGCGCCCGCGCCGAAGCCCGCGCCCGCGCCCCCCGCGGCCGCGCCGGCCCCCGCCGCCCGCAGCCAGGGCGGCATGACGATCACCCGCGCCGCGCCGCGCACGCCCGCCGCTGCCGCGCCCGCAGCCGGCGCCAGCGCGCCCCCCGCAGCGGCCAAGCGCCCGGCCCTGCAGATGCCGGCCCTGCCGCAGCTCGGCCTGCCGGCGGCCAAGCCGCGCATCGGCCTGTGCATGATCGTGAAGAACGAGGCCACGGTGATCGGCCGCTGCCTGCGCAGCGTCGCGCCGCTGATCGACCGCTACACCCTCGTCGACACCGGCTCCAGCGACGGCACGCAGGACGTGGTCCGCGCGGTGGCCGCCGAGCTCGGCCTGCCCGGCGAGCTGCATGAGCGGCCCTGGCGCGATTTCGGCCACAACCGCAGCGAGGCCCTGGCGCTGGCCCAGCCGCACAGCGACTACCTGCTGGTGATCGACGCGGACGAGATCCTCTCGCTGCCCCCCGGCTGGACCCTGCCGCAGCCGCTGAATGCGCCCGCCTACAGCCTGCGCATGCACGACGGCACGCTGCGCTACCTGCGCACCAGCCTGGTCGATGCCCGGCTGCCCTGGCGCTATGTCGGCGTGCTGCACGAGTACATCGACTGCGGCCAGGCCATCCAGCCGGTCGAGCTCGACGGGCCGCACGTCACATACACCCGCGACGGGGCGCGGGCGCGCAACCCGAACAAGTCGCGCGAGGACGCGCAGGTGCTGGAAGCCGCGCTGCGCGCCGAACCCGGCAACACCCGCTACCAGTTCTACCTGGCGCAGAGCTGGATGGGCGCGGGCGAGCTGGAGCGCGCACTGGACGCCTACGAGGCCCGCGTCGCGATGGGCGGCTGGGACCAGGAGGTCTGGTGCGCGATGTACCTCGCCGCCCGCCTGCGCGAGCGCCTGGCGCGGCCCGCGGCCGAGGTGATCGACGCCTACCTGCGCGCCTACGACTTCCGCCCCGGCCGGGCCGAGGTGCCGGTGGCCCTGGCCAGCTACTTGCGGCGGGCCGGGCGCTGGGCCTCGGCCCGAGCAGTGATCGTCGATGCCATGCGGCTCAAGCCCGGCAGCGACCACCTCTTCGTCGAGAGCGACTGCTACGGCTGGCGCCGGCTCGACGAGCTGAGCCTGATCCTGATGCAGACCGGCGAGAAGCCGGCCGCGCGCACCCTGCTGCTGCGCGCGCTCAACGAGGGCAGCGTGCCGGCCGGGCAGGTCGAGGCGGTCAAGGCGCGCCTCGCCGCCTGCGGCTGAGGCCCGGGGCCGGGCCGGATTCAGGCCGAACGCAGGGCGCGCAGGCGCTCGACCACGCGGCGCACGGCGGCATTCGGCGCGCCGGCCCAGCTGTAGTCGGCCGGATCGGGTGCGGCGCGCGCGGGCGGCGGCGCGGCCAGCGCGGCCTCCAGGCGCTCGCGCAGCGGCAGGCGGCGCAGCGCCCAGCGCGGCGGCTGCGGGCCCAGGCCCAGGGCATAGCGCTCGGCGTTGTCGAACTGGTCGTAGGCCGAGGGCAGCAGCACCTGCGGCAGGCCGGCGGCCAGGCCCTGGGCGGTGGCGCCGATGCCGCCGTGGTGCACGAAGAGCGCGGCGCCGGCCAGGGCCTGGGGCAGTGCCGTCCAGGGCGTGTCGCGCAGGCCGGCGGGGCGCGGGCGGCCGGCCCAGGCGGGCGGCGGCGCGCCGATCCAGACCAGCGGCCGGCCGGCGGCGGCCAGGGCCCAGGCGGCTTCGGCCAGCGCGTCCTGGCTGCGGGTGGGCACCGAGCCGGGGTAGGCGACGATGCGGCCCGGCGGACCGTCCGGCGCGAGGGCGGCGGGCGGCGGGCCGGGCTCGTCGCGCGGAAAGCCCAGGGCCTCGACCGGCCAGGCGCGGCCGGGCTCGGGCGGCGGGCCGAAATCGGCGGGGTAGAGGCCGAGCACGCCGCGCGGGCTGGGCAGCCAGTCGCCGAAGATGCCGGGGCCCAGCTTCGGCAAGCCGGCCTCGGCGCGCCAGGCGTTCAGCGCCGGCGCGGCCAGGGGATCGAGCTTCCAGCGGTCCAGCCCGGCCCACAGCAGGCGGCGCAGCGCCCGCGGCACGGCGCGCGGCACCGTCCAGGCGCCGAGGCAGAGCGGATCGCCCAGCGAGCGCAGCGCCATCGGCGCGGTGGCCGCGGTCAGCAGCCGCAGGCCGGGGTCGGCCTCGGCCAGCAGCCGCGCCCCCAGCACCAGCGGCCCGGCCAGCACCGGCAGCGGGGCCTGCGGATGGGCGGCGCGCAGCGCGCGCAGGGCTTCGACCGTCGGCGCCAGCGCCGGCAGCAGCAGGTGGCGCCAGAACACGCCGAGGCCGTCGATCGGATGCCAGACCTTGGGATGCGCGAAGCAGCGCGTGCTCGCGCGCAGTTCGGCGATGGGCGTGAAGGGCAGGCCGCGCGCCTCGACGGCGGCGCGGTGCGCGGCCTGGCTCAGCACGCAGACCGGCTCGCCAGCTTCCTGCAGCGCGCGGGCGATGGCCAGGAAGGGATGCAGATCGCCCGCCGTGCCCAGCGTGGCGAGGACGATGGGCGGCCGGGCCCCGCTCACCGGCGCGGCCCGCCCAGGCACTGGAAGCGGCGGAAGTCGCGCACGCCGGGCCGGCCGGCATGGCGCGCGGCCAGGGTCTGCGGGCCGGCGGTGATCGCGAAGTAGTCGTAGCCGTCCGCGGCGGGCGGCCGGCCACCGGCCATCAGGTACTGGAAGTGCATGCGGAACTTGTCGCGCCGCAGCGCGGCATAGGCCGGCGGGTCGAAGGCCTCGGCGAAGCGCGGGTTGAAGAGCCGCGGCGCCCCGGGGCCGGCGTGCAGCGGCTGGGCATGGCGGCTGGGGTCGGCCAGCGCGAAGCAGCAGCCATCGGGCGGGGCGGCATAGTCGATCCAGCACAGGCCGGGCGTGGCGCGCAGCCGGGCCAGCTCGGCGCGGTAGGCCGCCGCCCCGGGATGGGCGCCCAGCAGCGGGCTGCAATGGCCCAGGGTCAGCAGGGCCAGGGCCGGGCGCGGGCCGGCGGCGGGTCCATCGGCCAGGCGCTGGAGCGCGCGGGCCAGGAGGATGGCGGCCAGCATCGCGCCCGAGCTGTGGCCGACGAGCAGCCACTCATCCTCGTCGGCGCGGCGCAGCTCGTCGGCCAGGCGCTCGGCCTGGGCGTCGAGCCGGGCCTCCAGATCGGGCGTGCGGCCGCAGGCCTGGCGGTCCAGGCAGGCCAGGCTGCGCATCAGCCAGGCCATGTGGCTGCGCGCCTCGGCCCAGACGGCCAGGCGCCACAGCGCCGGCCCGCCCAGGCCGAGCAGGACCAGGGCCGCCAGCCCCTGCCCCCCGGCCAGCAGCGCGCCGGCGGCGGCCAGCAGACCCCCGCCCAGCAGCGCGCCGAGCAGCAGCAGCGCAGCCGGCAGGGCGATGGCCAGGAACATCGGCCAGGCGCTGCGCAAGGTCTCCAGCATCACGCCCTGGCGCCACATGGCCCAGCTTCCGCGCAAGGTGGTGGCGAACAGCGCGGCCCGGCCGCGCGGCCAGTGGCTGCGGACGACATCGTCCCAGCGCAGGAAGTCGAAGCGGGTGTGCACGGTGTGCACGGGCTCGGCCGCCGGGTCGGACGGCGAAGCGGCGGCCGGCCCAAAGGACGGCGGGGTCGGAAAGCGGCCGGTGATCGACCAGCTCGCCAGCAGCTCGCCGCCCTTGCGGCGCGGCCCCACCTCGATGGCATAGCCGCCGAGGGCGGCCGCTGCCGCGGCCTGCTCGCGGTAGAGCTGGTGGTAGTGCGCGGGGCCCTGCGGATCGAAGCCGCACAGGAAGGCAACGCGGCGGCGGCGCACCGGGGCATCCGGCGCCTCTGGACCCAGCGGCACGGCGGGCGCGGCGGATGCGCCGGCCGGGGCGTCAGCGGGCATGGCGGCTTCGTTCACCGCTTCTCAGACCACCGTCTGCTTGTGCAGGCCCCGGGCCAGCATCAGGTCGACCAGCGGCTGCTCGCGCTTGTTCGCGCGGCGGCAGTGGTCCTTCTGCACGCGGTCGGTCAGCCAGATGATGACGCGCGCCCAGCGCCGGTCGCGGGCGCGCCAGGCGTGGGACGAAACCGACTCCCAGGCATAGCCGTTGAACAGGGTCGCGTTGACGAAATGGTCCATCGCCCGCACGCCGGCGCGCCCGCGCGCGGTGCGGCCGAAAAAGCCGATCCAGACCAGCAGCAGGTAGCCGAGCACGGCCAGCGGCACGATCGCGGTCATCACCAGGAATCCGGCCAGGCGTTCCTTCATGCGGCCTCCTGCGCAGCGGCGGCAGGCCGGCGGCGGATGCGCAGGCGGATGCCGTTGTCGGACCGGATGGTCAGGCGTCCGACCGGCTCGGGCACATGGCCCTCGACCGGCTCGAAGACGAACTCGCGCGCCAGCGCGGCCAGCACCAGCGCCCCCTCCTGCCAGGCGAAGGCCGCGCCGATGCAGACCCGCGGCCCCAGGCCGAAGGGCAGGTAGGCACGGCGCAGGGACTCGCGGGCGCTGGGCAGGGCCGGGCCTTCGGCTTCGGCGGCGGCGGCTTCGGCGGCCTCGGGCGCGGGCTCGTCCTCGGCGCCGTAGCGGTCGGGGTCGAAGACGTCCGGATCGGCCCAGAGGCCGCGGTGGCGGTGGATCAGCCAGGGCGAGACCAGCACCGAGGCGCCGGCCGGAAGCTGCTTGTCGCGCATCGGGCAGGCCTGGGCCGATTCACGGGCCAGGAAGCCGACCGGCGGGAAGAGCCGCAGCGTCTCGCGGAAGACATTGCGCGCCAGCACCAGGCCCTTGACCGCGCCGACCTCGTCGGGCAGCGGGCCGGACCCGAGCTGGCGTAGCGCTTCGTCGTGCAGGCGCTGCTGCACCTCGGGCGCATGGGCCAGCAGGTGCAGGGCCCAGGACAGCGCGCTGGCCGAGGTCTCGTGGCCGGCCAGGAAAAGCATGGCGACCTGATCGACCAGCTCCTCGAAGCGGAAGCCCTCGCCGGTGGCCGGGTCGCGCACCCTCAGCAGGGTGGCGAGGATGTCGTCGCCGCCCTCGTCCGCCCCGTCATCGGCCGCCCGGGCGGCGTGGAAGGCGGCATGGCGCGGCTGGATCAGCGCGCTCAGCAGGCTGCGGATTGCCTCGGCCGCCTGGCGGCTGCGCCGCACCTGCCACCAGGGCCGCAGCCAGCGCAGGCCGAAGAAGGCCGGCAGCATCAGCCGCGGCGCCAGGGCCTGGTAGCGCTCGAAGGCCTCGAAGATGCGGCGCGCATCGCCGCCGTCGAGCGGCTGCGAAAGGATGGTCCGCAGGATGATGTCCGCGGCCACATGGGTCATCTCGGTTTCAAGGTCGTGCTCGCTGCCGTCCGGCACGGCACGCAGCCGCGCGAGCATGGCCTCGGCCGCATCGCGCATGCGGCTGTAGACATGGCGCACGCGGGTCGCCTCGAAGGACGGATTCATCAGGCTGCGCTGCCGCTGCCACACCGCGCCATTGGTGGTAAAGATGCTGTCGCCCAGCAGCGGCCGCAGGGCGTCGCCGAGCATGGCGTGCTTGGGAAAGGCCGCCGCTTCGTCGACCAGCACGCGGCGCACCAGGGCCGGCTCGTTGACCATGTAGAGGTCCGCCCCGGGCAGGTGGACCTCGCCCATCTTCATCGTGTAGCTGCGCGCGTACAGGCTGTCGAGCCAGGAGCGCCGCTTGCTGAAGAACATCGTCCACAGCGAGGGACGGCGGGCGGCGGGCGGCGGGTAGTGCGGACAGAAACGACTCATGCAGGGGGCTGCCAAGGCGAGGGCCAGTGCAGCCGCTCGGCCAGGGCATGCGGCCCGGCGAACAGCTCGAAGGGATCGTAGCCCCCGGTCTGTTCGGGCGATCGAAGGTATTGCAGGTGCAAGGCCTGTCGATCCTTCAGCAGCCGGGCATAGCCGGCCGGCGTCATCGTCTTGTGGAACTGCGGCGAGACCTGGCGGCGGCGCATCGGGCCATCCGCGCCATACCAGGGGCCGGTGCGCGGGAAGCCGGCCCAGTCGGTCGGCGCGCTCACGTCCAGCCAGTCCAGCGCCGCGCAGGCGCGCAGCGTGGCCAGCTCGGCGCGGAAGGCGCTCGCCTCCGGCAGCTCGGCCAGGATGGGCGTGCAGTGGCCCAGGCTCAGCATCGCCAGGGCCGGGCCGCGCGTGCCCAGGCCGGGCGCACGCCGCAGCGCGCGGGCCAGGGCCGAGACGGCCAGCAAGCTGCCGGTGCTGTGCCCGACCAGCAGCAGCTCACCGCGCGGCGCGCCGGCCGGCGTGGCGGCGGCCAGGGCCTCGGCCGCCTCGACCAGGGTCGTGGCCCAGGCCTCGAGGCGCGCCTCCAGCGCCGGCGTGCGGCCCAGGGCCTGCGCGCGGGTGTGGCCGTAGAGCCGCAGCAGCCAGTCGGCATGCAGGCGCCGGCCCAGGCCAAGGGCCAGCGCGCCCCCGCCCAGGCCGCCCGCGGCCGCCGCAGCCAGCAGCGGGGCGCCGCCCGCCCCGGCCAGAGCGGCGAAGCCCGCGGCCAGGGCCGCGCCGCCCAGCGGCCCGCCCAGGCCCAGGGCCAGCGGCAGCAGGGCCATGGCATGGGCCGGCCGGGCCAGGCGGCGGATGCGGCCCAGCACGCCCTGGCGCAGCAGGGCCGGGTAGACGAAGGCGGCATCGCGCAGCGCGCGGCCGGGCCCGGCCACCCAGGCCGGGCGCACGCAGTCGTCCCAGGCCAGCAGGCTGAAGCGGACGGCGGGATGGCCGACCGGCCCGCTCAGCGTCCAGTCGGCACGGCCGGCATCGACCGGCTGCAGCGGCCCCAGGTGCAGGGCCGGCCGTCCCGCCGGCCGCTCGCGCAGGGTGCGGCGCATGGCGCGGTGCACATGGCGCGGCGGGTGCGGATCGAAGCCGCCGACCAGCAGCACATGGCGCGGCCCCGCTTCAGCCATGCCCGGCCGCCGGCGCGCCGCGGGCCAGCACCGGCGCCAGCGCCACGCCGGTATGGCTGCCGCCGGCCACCACCTGCTCGGGCGTGCCGGCGGCCACCAGGCGACCGCCGCCGGAGCCGCCTTCGGGGCCGAGGTCCAGCACCCAGTCGGCGTCGGCGACGACATCCAGGTCGTGCTCAATCACGACCACGCTGTGGCCGGCATCGACCAGGCGGTGCAGCACACGGATCAGCCGCGCGACATCGGCCATGTGCAGGCCGACGGTCGGCTCGTCCAGCACATAGAGCGTGCGCGGCGGCGGCGGGCCGCGGCGCGGGGCCTTGGCGGGCGGAGGCGCCGGCTCGGCCTCGGGCGCATCCTCGGGCGGGATCTCCTCGCGCACCTTGCTCAGCTCGGTGACCAGCTTGATGCGCTGGGCCTCGCCGCCCGAGAGCGTCGGCGAAGGCTGGCCCAGGGTGAGGTAGCCCAGGCCGACATCGCGCAGCAGGCGCAGCGGCCGGGCGATGGAGGGCATGGTGGCGAAAAAGTCCACCGCCTCGTCGACCGGCATCTGCAGCACCTCGCCGATGCTGCGGCCGCGCCAGCGCACGGCCAGGGTCTCGGGGTTGAAGCGGGCGCCGTGGCAGCGGTCGCAGGGCAGCTTCACATCGGGCAGGAAGGCCATCTCGATGGTCAGCACGCCCTGGCCTTCGCAGGCCGGGCAGCGACCCTCGCCGGTGTTGAAGCTGAAGCGGCCCGGGCCGTAGCCGCGGGCGCGCGCTTCCAGGGTGTCGGCGTAGACCTTGCGGATCGTGTCCCAGAAGCCGATGTAGGTGGCCGGGCAGGAGCGCGGCGTCTTGCCGATCGGCGTCTGGTCGACCTCCAGCACGCGGTCGAGCGCGCCGAAGCCCTCCAGCCTTTCGCAGCCCACCCAGGCCGGCCGATGGCCCCCAGCCAGCCGGGCGCGGCCCGCCGCCGTGCTGCTGAGCGCGACCGCGGCCTGCACATTGGCCAGCAGCACCTCGCGCGCCAGCGTGCTCTTGCCCGAGCCGCTGACCCCCGTGACGGCCACCAGCCGCGCCAGCGGCACCGTCAGGTCCACGCCCTGCAGGTTGTGCAGGCGGGCACCATGCAGCTTGAGCGCCGGCCCGTCGGCGGCCACCGGCCGGCGCGGCCGGGTGGGGTGGCGCATCGGCGTGGCCAGGCAGCGGCCGGTGACCGAATCGGGCGCATCGATCAGGTCCTGCACCGTGCCCTGGGCCACCAGCCGCCCGCCCAGGCGGCCGGCGCCGGGGCCGATGTCGATCACATGGTCGGCGCGGCGGATGGTGTCCTCGTCATGCTCGACGACGACCAGGGTGTTGCCCTCGGCGCCCAGGCGCGCCAGGGCGTCCAGCAGGATGCGGTTGTCGCGCGGGTGCAGGCCGATGGTGGGCTCGTCGAGCACATAGCACACGCCCTGCAGCCGGCTGCCGAGCTGGGCGGCCAGGCGGATGCGCTGGGCCTCGCCGCCGCTGAGGGTGGGCGCGGCGCGGTCCAGCGTCAGGTAGCCGAGGCCGACGTCCTCCAGGAAGCTCAGCCGGCTCTTGATCTCGGTCGCCACGTCGCGGGCGATGGCGGCCTCGCGGCCGTCAAGCTTGAGCTTCTCGACCCAGCGCCGCGCCTCGGCCACCGGCAGCGCGGCCAGCTCGGCAATGCTGCGGTCGCGGAAGCGCACGGCCAGGGCCACCGGGTTCAGGCGCGCACCGTGGCAACTGCCGCAGGGCGTGTCGGCCAGGTCCTCGACCTCGGGCTCGGCGAAGCTCTTCTCGCGGCCGCGGTCTTCCTCGCTGACGCTGTCGTCCAGGGCCTTGCGCTGCTCGCGGCTCAGGGCCAGCCCGGTGCCGACGCAGTCGGTGCACCAGCCGTGCTTGCTGTTGTAGGAGAAGAGCCGCGGGTCCGGCTCGGGGAAGCTGCTGCCGCACTGCGGGCAGGCGCGCTTGGTCGAGAAGACCTTGAGCTTGCCGATGCGCGCGGTGGGCGCGCCGCTGGCCAGCGCGGCATGCAGGCCATCGAGCGGCGCCAGCACATGGACCACGCCCTTGCCATGCTCCAGGGCCTGGGCCAGCAGCTCGCGCAGCCGGCCTTCCTGGGCCGGGTCCACCACCAGATCGCCGACCGGCAGCTCCAGGGTGTGCTCCTTGAAGCGGTCCAGCCGCGGCCAGGGCGCGGTCGGCAGGAAGTGCCCGTCGACGCGCAAGTGGCTGTGGCCGCGCTGCGCGGCCCACTTGGCCAGGTCGGTGTAGAGGCCCTTGCGGTGGACCACCAGCGGCGCGAGCAGGCCGATGTGCTGGCCGCGGTGCTCGCGCAGCAACTGGGCGGCGATGGCCTCGGCCGTCTGCGGCGTGACCGCGATGCGCGGCGCCGCCTCGCCGCCGTCGGCGCGGGCCTGGGCCTCGGCCTGGGCCGCGCAGTGCGGGCAGTGCTGGGTGCCCAGCTTCACGTACATCAGGCGCAGGAAGTGCCAGACCTCGGTGGTGGTCGCCACTGTGCTCTTGCGGCCGCCGCGCGAGAGGCGCTGCTCGATCGCCACCGTCGGCGGGATGCCCCAGACCGCATCGACCTCCGGCCGCCCGGCCGGCTGCACGATGCTGCGTGCATAGGCATTGAGCGATTCGAGGTAGCGGCGCTGGCCCTCGTTGAACAGGATGTCGAAGGCCAGCGTGCTCTTGCCCGAGCCGCTGACCCCGGTGATGACATTGAAGCGGCCGCGCGGGATGTCCACGCTCAGGCCCTTCAGGTTGTGCTCGCGGGCGTGGACGATCTGGATCGCACCCTCGTCGTCGCGGGTGAGCGTGCCGGCGCGCGCGGCGCGGGCCACGGTTTGCAGCGGCAGGCCTTCGTCGCGGTCCCGGGCGGCGGCCGTGCCGTAGGCGCGGCGCGGCTCGGCCGCCTGCAGGACGGGCGGCGGCGCATCGTTCGCCGCCTCGGCCACCGGCACTTCAAGCCCCAGCGCCTTCTCATACGCCCGCAGCGCCGCGCCGGTGTGCGAGGTGGCATGCCGCGCCACCTCGGCCGGCGGCCCCTCGGCCACCAGCAGGCCGCCGCCCTCGCCGCCTTCGGGGCCGAGGTCGAGCAGCCAGTCGGCGCTGCGGATCACGTCGAGGTTGTGCTCGATCACGATCAGCGAATGCCCGGCCTCCAGCAGGCGCCGGAAGGCGCGCATCAGCTTGGCGATGTCGTCGAAGTGCAGGCCGGTGGTCGGCTCGTCGAAGAGGAAGAGCGTGCCCTTCTTGGCGAGCTTCTGGCGGCTGGCCGGCGTGGCCTTGGCGGCCTCGGCCAGGAAGCCGGCCAGCTTGAGGCGCTGGGCCTCGCCGCCGCTGAGGGTGGGCACGGGCTGGCCGAGCTTGACGTAGTCCAGGCCGACTTCGGCGATGGGCGCCAGGGCGCGCACGACCTCGCGGTCCTCGGCGAAGAGGCGCAGCGCGTCGGCGACGGTCAGCTCCAGCACGTCGGCGATGCTGAGCGCGCGGCCGCCGCGCTCGATGGTGACCTCGCGCAGCTCGGCGCGAAAGCGCGTGCCCTCGCAGTCGCCGCAGCGCAAGTAGACGTCGCTGAGGAACTGCATCTCCACATGCTCGAAGCCCGAGCCGCCGCAGCCCGGGCAACGGCCGTCGCCGGCATTGAAGCTGAACATGCCCGCGCCGTAGCCGCGCTGCTGGGCCAGCGGCGCCGCGGCGAAGAGCGCGCGCACGGTGTCGAAGGCGCCGACGTAGCTGGCCGGGTTGGAGCGCGCGGTCTTGCCGATCGGGCTCTGGTCGACGAAGACGGCGTCCGACAGCCAGTCCGCGCCCATCAGCCGCTCGTGCGCGCCGGGCGTCTCGCTGGCCTGGCCGAAGTGGCGGGCCAGGGCGGGGAAGAGCACGTCCTGGATCAGCGTGCTCTTGCCCGAGCCGCTGACGCCGGTGACGACGACTAGGCGCTGCAGCGGGAATTCGGCGCTCACGCCCTTCAGGTTGTGCTCGCGCGCGCCTTCCAGGATCAGGCGCGGCGTGCTGTCGGTCACCGGCCGGGCCAGGCCCAGGCCGATGCGGCGGCGCGCGCCGAGGTAGGCGCCGGTCAGGGTGGCGGCGGCCTTCAGGTCCTCGGGCGGCCCGTCGAAGACGATGCGCCCGCCCTGGCTGCCCGGGCCGGGGCCGAGGTCGATCACCCGGTCGGCGGCCAGCATCACGGCCGGGTCGTGCTCGACGACGACCAGGGTGTTGCCGGCATCGCGCAGGCGGTGCATGGCGCGGACGATGCGGTCCATGTCGCGCGGATGCAGGCCGATGCTGGGCTCGTCCAGCACGAAGAGCGTGTTGACCAGCGAGGTGCCGAGCGCCGTGGTCAGGTTGATGCGCTGCACCTCGCCGCCGCTGAGGGTGCGGCTTTGGCGGTCGAGGTTGAGGTAGCCCAGGCCGACATCGCAGAGGTACTTCAGGCGCTTGCGGACCTCGTCGAGCAGCAGGGCCAGGGCCTCGTCGAGCAGGCTGCTGGGCAGGCTGAGGCCGTCGAAGAAGCCGCGCAGCCGGTCCAGCGGCAGCAGCATCAGGTCGTGCAGGCCCAGGCCCGGCAGGGCTTCGAGCTGCGCGCGCGACCAGGCCACGCCCTGGGGCAGGAAGCGGCGCTCGGCGGGCAGCAAGGCCTCGCTGCCCGGCGCCCCGAGGCGCCATAGCAGGGATTCGGTCTTGAGCCGCGCCCCGCCGCAGGCCGGGCAGCCGGTGTAGCTGCGGTACTTGGACAAGAGCACGCGGATGTGCATCTTGTAGGCCTTGCTCTCCAGGTAGTCGAAGAAGCGCTTCAGGCCGTACCACTGCTTGCCCCAGACGCCCTTGTAGGCCGGGTCGCCGTCGATCACCCAGGCCTGCTGGGCGGGGCTCATCTGCACCCAGGCGGTGTCGCGCGGGATGCCGGCCTCGCCGGCCAGGCGCATCAGGTCGTCCTGGCATTCGGACCAGGCCGGCGTTTGCAGCGGCTTGACGGCGCCGCCGCGCAGGGTCTTGCGGCCATCGGGCACGACCAGGCCCCAGTCCACGCCGATCACGCGGCCGAAGCCGCGGCAGCTTTCGCAGGCGCCGGCCGGGCTGTTGAAGGAGAACAGTGCCGGGCCGGGCGCGGTGTAGCGCAGGCCGCTGTCGGGGCAGTGCAGGCCGCGGCTGAAGCGCCAGAGCTGCGGCTCGGCCGCCTCGCCCTCATCCGCCAGCGGCAGGGCATGCACATGCAGGCGGCCGGCGCCGCGGCGGAAGCCGGCCTCCAGCGCCTCGATCACGCGGGCGGGCTCGACGGCCGGCTGGCCGTCCTCGTCGCGCAGCTTGAAGCGGTCGGCGACCACGTCGAGCTGCTTCATCGGCGTGCTGGCGCCGGGGGCGGGCGGGGCTTCTCGCTCGGCCTGCACGCGGGTGTAGCCGCTGGCCGAGAGCCACTGCTCGACCTCCTCGGCGCTGACGCTGGCCGGCAGCTCGACCGGGAAGCAGACGATCAGGCGCTGGCCCGGCCGCGCCCGGGCCAGCAGCTCGGCATGCACGCTCTGCGGATCGTCCTCGCGCACGGGCTGGGCGGTCTCGCGGTCGAAGAGCCGGGCGGCGCGCGCGAACAGCAGCTTCAGGTGGTCGTTCAGCTCGGTCATCGTGCCGACCGTGCTGCGGCTGGAGCGCACCGGGTTGGTCTGGTCGATGGCGATGGCGGGCGGCACGCCGTCGACGCTGTCGACCGCCGGACGGTCCATGCGGTCGAGGAACTGGCGAGCGTAGGCGCTGAAGGTCTCGACGTAGCGGCGCTGGCCCTCCGCATAGAGCGTGTCGAAGACCAGGCTTGACTTGCCCGAGCCGCTGGGGCCGGTGACGACGGTCAGCTCGCCGGTGCGCAGGTCCAGGTCGAGGTTCTTGAGGTTGTGCTGCCGCGCACCGCGGATGCGGATCCGACCCTGCGTCATGGGAGGCCTGTGGGAAAGGGGAGCGGTGAGTTTAGGAAGGCGGCGCCTGTCGCGAGCCCGCAGGGTCAGGGGGCGTGGCGACCCGGGCCGGCAGGCGGGCCCAGAGGGCACGCTGCTCGGCCGGACTGGCCTGCGGCCAGGCGGCGATCTCGTCCAGGCTGCGCAGGCAGCCGATACAGAGACCGCGCAGCGGGTCGATGCGGCAGACCTGGATGCAAGGACTGGGCGCAGCCTGGTCTGCAGGCAGCGCCGCGAGGGCAGCGGCCCGGGCGCGCAGGGGTGCGGGGAGACGATGGATGTCGCGCATGAGCGCGGATTCTGCGCCGCGGCGCCCATGCCCGTGCATCGGCCGCCGGGCCGCTGGACTGCGCAGAATGCGGCGCAAACCCTGGTCCCGATGACACCGCCCTGCCCCGCCCCGCCTCCTCCGGGCTGCTTTGCCGAACTGGCCGCGCGCGAGCGGGCCGGCATCGACTACCGCATCGTCTGCCGACCGGTGGCGGGCGCGCGGCTGCTGGTGCTGGCGCCGCATGCCGGGCGCATCGAGCGCGGCTGCTCGGGCCTGGCCCGGGCAATTGCCGGCGAGGAGGCTTCGCTCTACCTCTTCGAGGGCCTGCGCGAGGCGATGAACTTCGAGCGCCTGCACCTGCCCAGCAGCGCCTTCGACGAACCCCAGGCCCTGGCGATGGCGGCCCGGGCCGAGCGCGTGCTGACGGTGCACGGCTGCGAGGGGCGGGACGATGCGCGCGTGCTGCTCGGCGGCCTGGACCGGCCGCGGGTGGCGCGCCTGGCCGCCGCGCTGGAGGCCGCCGGCATCCCGGCCGAGACCGAGGGCCACCGCTTTCCCGGCCGGCATCCGCAGAACATCTGCAACCGCGCACCGGCGGGCCTGGGCCTTCAGCTTGAGTTCACCGGCCCGTTGCGCGAAGGGCCGAAGGAGGCCGCGGCGGTGGCCGCGATCCGCGCCGCGCTGGTGGCCGAGGGCCTGCTCGGCCCGGCGCCGCGGCTCAGCCGATGAGCGATTCGTGCACGATGCGCCAGCGCTGGCCGTCGTGCGTCCAGTACTGGCGGCGGACGACGCCGGTGCGCGCCCCGCGGCCGACGTCGCCGAAGGTGACGACAGCATGGTCGAGCTGGTCGCGCCAGGTGAGGATGCTCAGGTCCTTGGGCGACTGGAAGCGCTGCACGGACGCCGGCCCCGCGCGGGACGAGACGCGGCGCAGCGTGGGCGCCTCGGCCAGCGGGCTGGCCGAGGCGGCGTAGAAGGCCGCCAGACGATTGGCGTCGCCCAGGTCGCGGGCCTGCCACCAGGCGCGCAGGGCCTCGCCGAAGCCGCGGTTGCTGCGCTCGGAAGCCTCGGGCACGACCCAGTCCAGCTTGTGCGCCACGACGACCGGCGTGCCCTGGGCCGCGACGGTCTGCATCAGGCGCTGCATGTCGGGGTTGGACAGCACGATGCAGCCGTCGGTGCTGAGCGGCGCGCGTGCGTAGTTGGCGGCCGGCGTGCCGTGCAGCCAGATGCCGCTGCCGGTGCGGCCCTTGAGGCGGTCGATCTCGTTCGGGTAGTTCAGGGTGAGCGCGCCGCTGCCGTAGAGGTCGGCGAGCTGCTTGCCATCGAGGCGGCTGGTGGTGAAGTAGACGCCGACGGGGGTGCGCTGGTCGCCCTCGACCCGCTTGTCGACGCCGGACTTGCCGAGCGAGACGTAATGGTCGGCAACGAGGCGCAGGCCGCGCGCGGAGCGCTCAAAGACATAGAGCCGGTGGCGCGAGGCATCCACGGCCACCGCATGCCGCACCGTGGCCGGCAGGGCCAGGAAGGCGCTGGGCAGGCGGCCGGCGGGCGGGCGGTCCTGGACGGCCAGCAGGCGCTGGCGGGCTTCGTCGCGCAACTGGAGCAGGGCCTCGCCCTGGGTCGCGTTGAGCCGGGCCGGCAGCACGCCGCCCGCGCCGAAGCGGCCGGCCTGGGCGCTCAGCAGGTCGCCGAGCAGCATGTGGCCGAGCTGGAACTGCGGAAAGTCGCGCACCAGGCGCTCGGCCTGGGCGCGCGCTTCGGCCATGCGGCCGTGGCCGATCAGGGTGTGGATGGCATGCAGACGGGCTTCGGCCTGCGCACTGCCGGGCTGGGGCGGGCGCGCGTCGGCGGGCTTGGCCTCCGTGCGCCGGGCCTCACGGGCTTCGGCCGCTTGCTGAAGTGCGGGGCCGGCCCACGCAGCCAGCATCAGCAGCAGGCCGGCGATCCGCCCGAAGGCTGAACGCATGCTCAGGATCCGGTGCTCTCGCGCTCGATGCGCCATTGCCCGCCTTGCCGGACCAGCTTGAGCGTCTTGCGCGAATTGGCCGAGAAGGTGTCGGCCCGGTAGTCCTGCTGGAAGCTGGCGGTGGCCTGCTTGCCGCGGACTTCGATGCGCCAGTCGTCCAGGCCGATGCGGATGCTCTTCTTGCTGGTGATGCGCTCGCGGCGGCTGCTTTCCCAGGCGGCGCGCTTCATGCCGTCGGCGGAGAAATTGGGCGTGTAGGCGGCGAAGTAGGCCTTCAGGTCCTTGCGGCTCCAGGCCTCGGCCCAGGCCTCCACGGCGCGACGGACTTCGGCCCGGGCGTCGTCGGCCGTGGCTTCCGGCGCGGCCGGCGCGGCAGCGACGGGCTTCTCGGCCTCGGCGGCCGGCGCGATCGCCGGCTGCACCGGCAGGGCCACTGGCGCGGCGGGCGCGACGGCCACCGAAGGCAGGGCCGCCACCTCGGGCTCGCGGGCCACGGCGGCTGGCGCCTGCGGGCCCTTGAGCGAGATCAGCTCGCGGATCATGGCCAGCTTGGGCGCCGCGCGCGAATTGCCGGCATCGAGCTGCAGGGCCTTGCTGTAAGCCTGGCTCGCAAGCTTGGCATAGAGATCGCCCAGGTTCTCGTGCGCGGTGGCGTAGCTGGGGTTGGTGCGGATCGCGGTTTCCAGCGCGCTGCGGGCCCGGTCGAACTGACCCTGGTTGGCATAAAGCACGGCCAGGTTGTTGTAGGGTTCGGGCAGCTCGGGATGGTCCTGCACCAGCTTGTTGAAGACGGCGATGGCTTCGCTGACGCGGTTCTGCTCGGCCAGGGCGACGCCGCGCAGGAAGCGCAACTGGACATCGTCCGGGCGCTTGGCCAGGCGCTGATCGACGAGCCGCAAGGCCTCGACCGCCCGGCCGGACTGCAGCAGTTGGGCGACTTCGTCGGCCTCATCCGCCCGCGCAATGCCCGGGGCGCCGAGCAGGCAGGCCAGCAACACGGCCGGGGCCGCGACGAAACGCAGTCGTTGGAAAGAGAACGGCAATGCAGACTCCAGCGGTGGACGCGGGATTCTAGGCGGCCCCTCCGCCCGTCCTCCACGGGCCGCGCCCGGGGGACGACATCCTGCACACCCCGGCCCTTTGCGATCTGCTTCGCCCATGAAAAACGGCCTCTTGCGAGGCCGTTTCGGAGCGGACATGCCGGCCGGGAGGCCGGCTCAGGCTCAGGGGGTCAGGCCGCCGGTGAGATTGCCCAGGTCGAGCGGCAGCTCGCCCAGCAGGGACGGGGTCTCCGGCAGGGCCAGCGGCAGGTCGGCCACGGCGCCCGTGACAGTGTCGAGCAGGCCGCCACCCAGCAGACCGTCGGTCGAGGGCAGCAGGTCGCCGCCGGCCGGCAGGACGCCGCCCAGGGTGTCGACCAGATTGCCCAGCAGGTCACCCGAACCGGTGCCGCCCAGCAGACCGTCCGTGCCCGGCAGGACCGAGCCCAGGTTGCCCAGCAGTCCACCGGCCGAGTCGTCGCCCAGACCGGACAGCAAGCCGTCCGTGCCCGGCAAGGCCGAGGTCACGGTGTCGAGCAGGCCACCCACGGTGTCGACCGGACCGGCCGCCGCGCCCTGGCCCACGGTACCCAGCAGGGTGTCGACCAGGCTGCCCGCCGGATCGGCCGCACCCGTCGAGCCCAGCAGGGCGCCGAGCAGGCCACCGTCGAAATTGAGGGCGTCGGTGGTGAGCAGATCGCCGACGACGTCGGTCACGGTGTCGACCGAATCCGTCAGGGTGTCGGACAGCAGCGGATTGCCGGTGATGACGTCCGTCACCGGGGCCACTTCGGCCACCACGCCATCGACCACGTCCAGCAGGCCGCCGCCGTTCAGGTTGTTGCCCAGCGCGAGCTCGTCGACCAGGTCGGTGGCGCCATCGACCAGTTGGTCGACGCCGTTGGTAAGGCCGCCGGTGTTGCCGAGCAGACCATCGGTCAGGCCGGTGCCGAGCAGGCCGCCCAGCAGGTTGTCGACCAGGTCGGTGACGCCGTCGACCACGCGGTCCACGCCATCGGTGAGCGTGGGGTTGTCACCCGTGGGGCCAGTCGGGCCGGTGGGACCCGTGGGGCCGGTCGGCTCGGTGGGGCCGGTCGGGCCAGTGGGGCCCGTCGGACCCGTCGGCTCGGTCGGACCCGTCGGACCGGTGGGGCCCGTCGGACCGGTGGGGCCGGTCGGCTCAGTGGGACCCGTGGGGCCGGTCGGGCCGGTGGGACCCGTCGGCTCGGTCGGACCCGTGGGGCCGGTGGGGCCGGTGGGGCCGGTGGGGCCGGTCGGCTCGGTCGGACCCGTGGGGCCGGTGGGACCGGTCGGCGACGTCGAATTGTCATCATCGTCGTCGTTGGCCGCGGCAATGCCGGCGGCGAGCAGCGCACCGCCCGCCAGCAGCGGCAGCAGGCCCAGGCCGCCCGCAGCTTCTTCGCCACCGGCCCCGGCGCCCACGGCGGACGCGCTCTTCTTGACCAGGGTGATCGGCGCCGCGTCAACAATCTCGACGAACTCGGCATCGCCGGCCACGACCAGCAGGTCGCCCGCCGCCGCAGCGGGGTCGACCTTGGCCGGCTGGATGACGACCTCGGAATTCGGCGCGACCTTGACCAGCGCCTGACGGCTGCCATCGGCGTTCGGCACGACGACCTCGACGGCTTGGTTGCCCGTCACGACCCGGTCGCCCGCCAGCAGGGCTTCGCGCGGGGCGATGGTCACAGGCTGACCGCCCCGCAGGACGACGAGGCCCTGAGAGGCGGCCGCGTCAGCAGCGGCGGCAGGCGCTTCGGTCGCGAGGTTCACGGCGGCGACGCTGCCACCTGCATTGGCGTTTTCCATGGGTCTCATCCTTGTCAAGACGTTGTTCGGCGATCGAAGATGTTTCGACTATGTCGCCAATATACCGAACAGACCGGGGAAGCGATTCGTGGTGGAGCTCACGAAAGGCGAGACAGGGCGCGGCTTTCAGCTCAAATGGGGGGTGATCGCCGGACGCAAGTCGGAACTCGGCGTTCGGGCCGTCCTGTTGCACACTTCGGTCCTTGATCGGTGGGTGTTCCGGGGCCGTCTGGCCGTGTTCAGCCCACCTCCACCACCGACCACGAGACCCCTGGAGCGAATTCCATGAAGATGATCCCCCGTCTGTCGACGCTGCTGCTGGCGACTTCCCTGGGCCTGTTTGGCTGTGCCACCCAGAGCCCCGAAAGTAAGAAGGAGGCCTCAACCACGGCCGCCGCCACCTCGTCGAGCAGCGAGCAGAAGACCGTGATCGAGTCCAACCTGGGCCGCACGATCAGCCAGCCCGAGGCGCTGAACATCGTGAAGACGGCCGACGCCGACAGCGACAACCTGAAGTTGCGCGACATCGTCTACTTCGACTTCGACAAGTACGACGTGAAGGCCGAGTACCGCGGCATCGTCGAGTCGCATGCCCGGACGCTGCGCGCCAGCCCCGAGGTCAAGGCCCGCATCGAAGGCCACACCGACTCGATCGGCTCCAGCGAATACAACCTGGCCCTGGGCCAGCGCCGCTCGGAAGCGGTGCGCAAGATGATGGTCATCCTGGGCGTGCCCGAGGCGCAGGTCGAAGCGGTCAGCTTTGGCCTGGAGCGTCCGGCCGTGCCGGGCAGCGACGCGGCCAGCCGCGCCAAGAACCGTCGCGCCGAGATCCGCTACTGAACCCTTCGGCCTCCCGGACCGTTCGGGAGGCGGATTGCGTGAAACAACAAACCCCGTGGACCGCTCGGTCCACGGGGTTTGGTTCTTGGAGCGGCCGGGACGGCCGAGGGCTCAGGGATTGCTGCCCGGAATCAGCGTATCCAGCCCGCCGAGATGGAGCGCGCCGCCGAGCGGCGCCGTCAGGCCGTCGAGCAGGGGCAGCTCGCCCAGCAGGCTGTCGGCGATCTCGGCCACCGGCTCCAGCCCCAGGGCCGGCAGGTCGCCCCCGAGCAGGCCCTCGGCCGCGCCCAGCAGGCCGTCGAGCCCCGGAGCATCCCCCACGAGCGGCAGACCGCCCAGCAGCGCCTGAACGGGCGCCAGCAGGCCGCCGTCGAGGGGCAGGCCCTCAAGGACGGCCAGCGGATCGGCCAGGCCGGCGGGCAGCAAATCGCCGCCCAGCAGGTCGCCGAGCAAGGGCAGACCGCCCGAACCGCCCAGGGGCAGGCCGCTGCCGCCCAGCAGCCCGGTCACGGCGCCGAGCAGATCACCGACCAGGGGCAGGCCGTCGAGCACGTTCAGCGGGTCGCCCAGCAGGGGCAGGTCGCCGCCTTGCAGCAGCGCATCCACGGTGCCGATCGTCGGGGCCAGCACCGCCAGGGCACCGTCGACGATCTGCACCAGGTTGTCGAGCGCGCCGGAGCCGGCTTCAAGCACCGGCTCGGCCAGCGTGTCGAGCGTGCCGACCAGCTCACCCACCCCGTCCAGCCGCTGCTGCACCTGGGCAAGCACGGGATAGAGCACGGGCAGCGCGTCGCCCAGGGGCGACGCCAGTTGAGCGACCAGGTCATTGACCTGATCGATCGCCGACGCGCCCAGGTCCAGGGCCGGGCTGAGGGCTTCGACGCTGACGATGCCGGCGATGGCCTGCACGGTGCCGACGGTGTGGTCGAGCAGATCGTGGCTTAGGCCCGAGATCGCGGCCAGGGTGCCGGCATCCAGGGCTGTCTGCAGGTCGATGACGATGTCCTGCAGCAGATCAACCCCTTCGCCGACCAGGGGCACCAGGGTGTTGCCGAGGATCTGCTGGATGGCCTGGACGGTCTCGTCCAAGGGCAAATCGTCGAGGACGACCGGCAGGACGAGGTTGTCGCCCAGCAGGCCTTCGAGTTGGTCGAGCACTTGGGCGATGACCGTCTCGACTTGGCTGAGCGTGCTGCCCAGGGTGGTGCCGCCCAGGCCGCCCAAGCCGCCCAGTTGCGCCGGCAAGCCGCCGAGTGCCTGGCTCAGGCCGCCCAGATCGCCCGCCAGCACCTCACCCAGCAAACCGTCGAGGTCAAGCAAGCCGTCGACCGCGGGCAGGCCGTCCGGGGCCAGGCCGAGCAGATCGTCGATGGTTTCAAGCAAGCTGCCTTGCAGGGGCAGGGCGAGATCGTCGAGCAGGGGACCCAGGTCGAGGCTGCTGCTGCCCACGCTGCCAAGCGGCCCGGTACCGAGCAGCGCACTGAGCTCGGCCAGCGATTCGGCATGCAGAAGGGGCAGGGCGGCACCGGCCACGATGCCCGACAGCAGTTCCTGCAGGGCAAGGCCGCCACCCTGCAGGCCGTCGAGCAGGCCCGGCGCGGCGTCGGCGAGGGCTGCAACGGTGCCCCCCGCCTCCGTCGATTGCAGGGCGAGCAGTTGATTCAGGCTCTGCCCGAGCAGGGCGTGTTCAAGGTCCAGCGTGTCCATTCCAACTCCAGGTGGCAGGTTGTCCCAGCAGGGACCGTGCCTGTCGACGTCATAAGAGTTACCGAAGGGAGGAGCCGGAGGATTCGCCCCGCTCGGGGCGAATTGAATCCGTCTGTTTCCGTTGCGGCCGACCGGCGCCCGGGTCGGGCCGCACGGGCCTCAGGGCCGCGCGGGATCGAGTCGCAGGGACAAGGCACCCGCCCAGGCGCCGAGGCGAACCGGCACCGCCGGCTTGCGCTCGGCCTGCAGCACGGCCGGGCCGGGCACGGCATTGCGCAGCAGCTCGCGCACGCCGGCGCGGAAATCTTCGTCGGTGAACAGGGCGCGGGCCCAGTCGCCCTCGCCGCCTTCGGGCGGCAGAAGCTTGCCGACCTCCTTGGCCAGCTTGAGCTCGTTGAGGCGCTGGTCGAACACGGCGTTCACCCAGTCGATCAGCACATTGTTGGCCTCGACCTGGGCGTCGAGCATGGCCAGCGTCGTCTCCCGGCCCGCGGCATTCAGGCGCTTGCGGGCGCGGAAGACAGCGACGGATTCATTGGCCGCCGTCTGCAACAGGTCTTCGCGCTGGCCGCCCAGCCGGGCGCGTCGCCAGGCGGCGCTGGCGGCCTGGGTCACATCGCGCAGCAGGGCCTGGCGGCGCTGGTCCTGGCTGCCGACCTCGGCCTCGGCACGCTGAACCTTGGCGGCGCTTTCGAAAAAGGTGCCCGAGCCCAGGGCCATGCGGAAGCCGAAGGTCGGCTTCTCGGTGAAGCCACCCGGGAACTCGTAACGTTTGCTCACCGTGAGGTCGACCGCCGGGAAGCGGCCGGCGCGTTCGGCTTCCAGGCGCTCCTGGGCCTGCTCCAGTCGGGACGAGGCCTCGCGCAGGTCGGGATTGAGCAGCAGGGCGATGCGCAGCGAGTCGTCGAAGCCCCCGCTCAGCCAGTCGCCCGGGATGCGAACCACGGGCAGGGTGTCCAGGCGAGGTGACACGCCGAACAGGGCGGTGAAGCGGGCGCTGGCCTCTTCGAGGTTGAGGCGGAACTGCAGCACCCGGTTGGCGGACAGGGCCATGCGCGACGAGGCCAGCCGGGCGTCGGTGAGACCGGCGCCCCCCAGCTCGGCCTTGCGCTCTTCCAACGCCATCAGCTCGCGCAGCGCCGTTTCGGACGAGCTGCCGACCTCGGCCAGCAGGCCGAAGCGCAGCACCTGCAAGTAGGCGGTGAGGGTGTCGAGCACCACGGTCTCGGCCGCCTTGCGAGCGAAGGCCTCGGAAGCGGCCACGCCCTTGCGCGCCGCGCGGACCCGCGCGCCCGCCTTGCCTGCATCGAAGACGGTGACGGCGACGTTCGGGACGACGCGGACATCGGCCCGCCGGTCGCGGTCGTTGCCGAGGTCGGTCACGACATTGCCGAAGACCGTGTCGATGCCGAAGCGGGGGTAGCGCGCCACTTCAGCCGCGCGGACCTCGGCCTGGCTGGCGGCGATCTCGGCCTGCGCCTGCTGCACCTCCGGGGCGCTGCGCACCAGGGTGGCCAGGCGCTCGGCCATGGCCTCGACTTCCGGGGACACGGCGGCAGCCGGCGTCGCCAGGCCCGCGACCAGCAAGGCCAGCAACAGCGGACGAAGGCGCAGGGGCAAGGGGCAGCGGACCATCTCAGGGCTCCCGGAAGGCCTCGGCCCCGACCTTGAGCACCGGCCGCAGCAGGAACCAGATGAAAGGCTGGTGGCCGATGATCACATCCACATCGGCCTGCATGCCGGCCGTGACCGGCTGCTTCTCCTCGCCCAGCGAGGTGCCCTCGGTCTCGACCACCATCTTGAAGTAGCTCTCCTGGCTGTCGGGCAGCTTGTCGGCGTCGGCGGCGATGCGCAGCACCTTGCCGTCCAGGGCGCCATAGCGCAGGAAGTCGTAGGCCGAGACCTTGATCTTCACCGGCATGCCGGGGGTGACGAGGCCGCGATCGGCCGGCTTGAGGCGGGCCTCGACCTCGATCAGCGCATCGGTCGGCACGATCTCCAGCACCTGCTCGCCCGGCTTGACGACCCAGCCCGGCTGGCCCGAGCGCAGGCCCTTGACGATGCCGGTGGCCGGCGCCGTGATGCTGGTGCGCTCGCGCTGGCTGCGCGCCCGGCGCAGGTCCTCGCTGGCGGTCGACAGGTTGCGCTCGGTGGTCAGCAGTTCCTCGGCCGCGCGGCGGCGGAAGCGGCCCTCGGCCTCGGCCAGCTTGCCGCGCGCCTCATTGGCCGCCGCCTGGGCCGAGATCAGGCCCTGCCGGGTGCTGCTCAGCTCGGCCCTTGCGGTCTCGTACTCCTTGCGGAGCTGAAGGGCCTCCAGCTCGGCCACGAGCTTCTCTCGGGCGAGCTGGGCGGTCAGGTCGTATTCGCTCTTGAGGATCTCGACGCGGATCTTCAGGCCTTCAATCTTGGCCTGGATCTCCTCGCCGCGGCTGGCGTGGATCTGCACCTGCGAGCGCGCGGCCAGCACCTGGCCGTCCTGCTCCAGCAGTCGGGCGCGATAGGCCTGAAGCTCGGCATCGCGGACCTCGGGCGGGATGTCCTCGGGGAAAGCCGAGGCCGCCAGCGCCGCGCCGGTGGACTCGGCCGTCAGCCGAAGCTGGGCGGCCCGCAAGGCGGCGACCTTGGCGGTGATCTCCTCCAGGTTCAGACCGGCGGCACCGAGGTCGATGCGCAGCAGCTCGTCGCCGGCCTGGACCTGCTGGCCGTCCTTGACCAGCACCTCGCCGACGATGCCGCCCTCCAGGTGCTGCACGGTCTTGGTCCGGGCCGAGGGCACGATCTGGCCGGATGCCGTGATGGTCGACTCCACCGGAATGAAGAGCGCCACGGCCAGGGCCGTCAGCACGGCGGCGAGGGCCACCTTGGGGCCCCAGGCTCGCCAGCCTTGGGGCGGGGGTTCGTCCTGCTTGCGCTTGAGACGTTCGAGAAACTGTTCGGCGTTGGATCCTGGCACGCGGTCTCCGTGGACTTCGGGAATCGGGGCGCGCTCAGGCGGCCCGCGCGCCCACGCCGGGGGCCGTCGGCAAGGTCACCGTCACCGGCGCGGCACCGTTCACGGGTGCGGCGGCAGGGGTGTTGCGGGCCGCCGCGTTGGCGACGTTGGAGAAATAGGTGGCCAGCGCCTCGTCGGTGCCGATCTTGAGCACCGAGCCGTCGCCGATCACCGAGAGCGCCGCATCGGCATTGGCCACCATGCGGGCGGAATGCGTCACGACCAGCACCGTTCGGATGCGGGCGATGGACTTGAGCGCGGCAATGAGTTGCAGCTCGCTTTCGTGGTCCAGGTCATTGGTCGGCTCGTCGAGCACCAGCACCACCGGATTGCGCAGCAGCACCTGGGCCAGCGCGATCTTGCGCCGCTCGCCGGCCGACAGCGCCCGGCCGCCCTCGCGAAGCTGGGTGTTGTAGCCGCGCGGCAGCTTGGCGATGAAGGCATGCGCCCCGGCAAGCTGGCAGGCGCGGACGATCTGGTCGTCGGTCGCGTCCGGCGCCACGCGGCGTAGCTGGTCGGCAATCGAGCCGTCGAGGAAGTAGACGTTCTGCGACAGCGTGCCGATCCAGCTCGCCGTCTCCTCGCGGGAGAACTGCTGCAGGTCGTAGTCGCCCAGCAGCAGGCGGCCCTGCTCGGGCCGGTAGAGGCCGGCCAGCAACTTGAGCAGGGTGGACTTGCCCGCGCCGTTGCGGCCGACGATGGCATAGAACTGCCGCGGCTCCAGGCTGAGCGAGACCTCGTTGATGATCGGGTCGAGCTCGGGCGCGAAGCGGAAGGTCACGCGATCCAGCACCACGCGGCCGTTCGGGCGCGGCACCTCCAGTTCACCGCGGCCCAGCTCGACCTCGGATTCGAAGACGGTCCGCAGGCGGTTGGCCGCCTCGATCGAGTGCGCGAGCTGGCGCCAGGCGCCGGCCAGGTTGGAGATCGGCGAGATGGCCTTGAGCGCCAGCATGTTGGCGGCAATCAGGCCGCCGATCGTCATCCACTGGTTGACCACCGCCAGCGCGCCGAAAGCGGTGATGGCCACCGAGGTGATGATCAGCATCGAGTGCGAAAGCTCGCGCGATTCCTCGATCTCGCCGCTCTTGGTGTAGCTCTCGGCCAGCCAGCTCTCGTAGTTGTCGCGCCACTGCTTGATCACGGCGGTCTGCTGGGCGAGCGACTTGACCGATTCGCGGGCTCGGCAGACTTCCGCGGTGAGCATGTCGAGGTTGCGGGCGCGCTGAAGCTCCAGCACCTTGCCCGACTTGACCTCGTCGGCCAGCCACCAGGCCATCACGCTGAAGACCAGCAGGGCGATCAGCACCACCGGCAGCACCGGCAGCGCGACGATGCCGATGATGACCAGGGCGAACAGCGCCACCGGCAGGTCGAAGATGGACTGCACGATCACGCCGGTGAGCAGCACCCGCACCGCGCTCGCATCGCGGAACAGCGCCATCCAGGCCGCGGCGGTGCGCTCCTCCAGCGCGCGCAGCGGCTGGTTCAGCATGCGTTCGAGCAGGGCGCCCTGCAGCGACCAGTCGATCGAGGCCCCGGCCTCGCGCAGGCGCCGCGAACGGCCGCGGCGCAGCATCCACTCGATGGCCACAGCCACCGCCACGCCGGCCAGCAGCGCAATCAGGGTCGACATGCCGTGGCGGTAGATCACGCGGTCATAGACCTCCAGCGTGAACACCGAGGGCAGCAGGGCCAGCAGGCCGATCGGCGCCGACAGCAGGGCCGACACCTTGAGCAGCTTTCGGGCATCGGAGAAACCGCGGGACAGTTGTCCGCCGACTGCGGCATCCACCAGCCCGCCCTTGGCGCGCAGGCGCTCGGGAAGCAGAAATTCAATCACGGCGAGGCATCCTCGTTGCGGAAACCGGACGGGAAGCCGCCCCCAAGCCCGCGTGGTCCGGCAGCGCGGGCGCTCGCGGGGGCATCCAGCGCCAGGCCCTGGGCCTGGGCTTGGCGAAGCTCGCGCAGCCGCCGGAGCAGCAGGCGAAGCAGGGCGACCAGGCGCAGGGCCTCGTCACGGAATTCGGGGTAGCGCTGAAGCAGCAGCAAGCGCTGCTCGGCTTCGCGGCTCAACTGGGCTTCGAGGCGCGACCAGGCATCGTCGCCCTCCCCGTCGGCGTCGACTTCGGCCAGGCCGGCATCCTGGACCGCGCGCTGCCAGGCATCGAGCCGGCCGCGCATGTCCGGATGACCGCTCAGCAGGGGCTCGACCGCACGGACTTCCTCGGGCCGCAGCACGCCCAGCGCGAGCAGGCCGGCGATGACCTCGGAGGTCGGCATGGGCTGGCTCATTCCGCGCTCCCGGCGCTGGGCGCGATCTCGACCCGCAGCGTGGCGCGCAGGTGGATCAGGCCGCGACGCAACCAGGTCTTGACCGTGCCGACGGGCAGGCCGAGCTGGGCTGCGATCTCGGGATTGGACAAATCGTGGTGGAACCGCAAGAACAGCACCTGACGGTAGTGGGAAGGCAGAGCACGCAGGGCCTGGGCAAAGGCTTCGCTGCGGGCGCTGACCCGGTCGAAAAGGCGGTCGCGGCCATCTTCGTGACCGTCCTGCCATGCCGTGATGTCGGCGGACTCGCCGTCTTCTTGATCAAGCTGGATGACCTTGGCCCGTTGCACGGCATGGTTCATCGCCTGGTTGCGGGCGATCTGGAACAGCCAGGCCTCGGGCCGACCCACCTTCTGCGGATCGTAGGACGAAGCGTAGCGCCAGACCCGCAGAAAAACGTCATGTGCGACGTCCTCGGCCGCGTGCTCGTCGTGCAACACACGCATCGCATAGTTACGAATGCGGGTGCTGTAGCCCAGATAAAGCTCGCGCAGGGCTTGGCGGTCGCGATCCTGAATGCGGCGGATCAGCAGGTCGATGCGCTCCGGCTCGGACACCGGCAAGGCCACCCGCAGGGCGGCGCCTGCGACGCCCTCCAGGCCGGTCGGCAGCACCAGGGTGTTCATGCCGGCATCCGCGAAAGCATGAAACCCGCCCGGACCGGTGGCAGGGCGCGATGCACAGCAGGAAGACGCGGGCAGATCGACATCCGGGCCCCGGAGCGGTTGACAGACGAGGGTGTGGCCTGGCCCCGGCCGGTCCGGCGACCGCGCCGCACCCCGTGGGTCCGGCATGGCCGCTCGGGCGAGAAACGGATGCATCCGTTTCCTGCGTCCCGGGGAACATTACAAACCGACAGCTAGACAAGAGCCTCCAGCCGCCGAGCGCCGCAATATACCGGCAATACCCCCGCTTTCGGGTGAGCTTTCAGGCCCTCACCCCCCGTTCCGCGCGGGAAGTGATGAATCCTGCGCGGCGGGGCCGGGCCAGCCTGCGTCCAGCGCGGCCTCAGCGAGGCCGCGCCGACCCGATCACTTGTAGAGCACTTGCGGCAGCCACAGGCCGATCTCGGGGAAGACGTAGAGCAGCACGATCGCGATCACCTGGATGCCCATGAAGGGCAGCATGCCGCTGAAGATCTGGTTCAGCGTCACGTGCTTGGGGGCCACGCCCTTCAGATAGAAGGCGCTCATGGCCACCGGCGGGCTCAGGAAGGCGGTCTGCAGGTTCAGCGCCACGAGCAGGCCGAAGAACAGCGGATCGACGCCGAAGTTGTCCAGCAGCGGGATGAAGATGGGCATGAAGATCACGATGATCTCCGTCCACTCCAGCGGCCAGCCCAGCACGAAGATGATCACCTGGCTCAGGATCAGGAACTCGGTCTTGCTCAGGTTCATGCCGAGCACCCAGTTCTCGACCAGTTCCTGCCCGCCCAGCAGGGCGAAGGCCGCCGAGAAGATGGCCGAGCCCACGAACAGCCAGCAGACCATGGCCGAGGTCTTGGCCGTCAGGTAAACCGACTCCTTGACCACGGTGAAGTTGAGCTGCTTGTAGGCCGCCGCCAGCAGGAAGCCGCCCAGGGCGCCGATGGCCGCCGCTTCGGTCGGCGTCGCCAGGCCGAAGACGATGGAGCCGAGCACCGCCAGGATCATGATCAGCAGCGGGAAGAAGCTCGACAGCAGCATCTTGAAGATCTCGAAGCGCGTCGTGCTGAGGATCCCGTAGTAGGCCAGCAGCGCGAGGCCGGCCACGCCCACGCCGATCCAGTAGTTCTGCGAGGGGCCGACCGCCGCGGCCGGCGCCTCGGGCGCGCCGGGCTCGGCCAGGCCCGGTTCGGCCAGGCCGCCGCTCGGCGCCGCGGCGGGCGCGGCACCCGGGGGCTCGCTCAGGCCGCCGGCAGCACCCGGCGGCTCGCTGAGCCCGCCCGAAGCGCCCGGGGGCTCGCTCAACCCAGCCGAAGCGCCCGGCGGTTCGCTCAAGCCACCCGACGCGCCGGGCGGCTCGCTCAGCCCGCCCGATGCCCCGGGCGGCTCGGCCAGGCCGCCGTTGTCGGCCCGGCGCTCGGTGGCGGCGCCGATCTCCTGCAGGGCGGGCTCGGCGGCCGCTGCGTCGTCGGCCGAAGGCGCCCGCGGATAGGCCGCCAGCGCGACCAGCAGCACCAGCAAGGCCGGCAGCAGCGCAACGAAAAGCTGCTTGAGCAGGTAGCCGGTCGGCACCTCGGCATTGCGGCGACCCTTGAGGGCGCCCAGCAGCATGGGCAGCACGCGGCGATCGGGCGTGGCGCCGACTGCCTTGAGCGGCTGGGGCAGGGGCACAGCCCGCTCGGCGGCACTCAGCGGCGGCGCCAGCTCGGGCTTCACCTTGGCCACGATGATGACGTAGAGGATGTACAGGCCCGCCAGCATCAGGCCGGGGAAAAAGGCGCCGGCGTAGAGCTTGACGACCGAGACACCGGCCGTGGCGCCATAGACGATGAGCAGCACCGAAGGCGGAATCAGGATGCCCAGGCAGCCGCCGGCCGTGATGGCCCCGGCCGACAGCGGCACGCTGTAGCCCGCCCGCAGCATGGCGGGCAGGGCCAGCAGGCCCATCAGCGTCACCACCGCACCGACGATGCCGGTCGCGGTGGCGAAGACCGCGCAGGTCACCAGCGTGGCCACGGCGAGCGAGCCGGGCACGCGAGACAGCGAGAGGTGCAGGCTCTTGAACAGCTTCTCGATCAGGTTGGCCCGCTCGACCAGGTAGCCCATGAAGACGAAGAGCGGGATTGAGATGAGCACGTCATTGCTCATCACCTTGTAGGCCGACTGGACCATCAGGTCCAGGGTCTTGGTGGTGTTCTCCTCGTAGGCGATCCAGGTGAAGAGCATGCCCATGCCCATCAGCGTGAAGGCGGTGGGGAAGCCCAGCATGATCGCCACGACCACCAGCGAGAGCATCAGCAGGCCGATGTGGCCATTGGTGATGGTGTCCACGCTGATCAGCATGGCCCCGGCCGCGGCGACGATGATCGCCATCAGCGAGAAGCCGAACCACAGTTCCTTGCGCAGCTTCATGCCTGGCCCCCTTTCTTGGCGCCCAGGGCGTCGAGCGCGGCAATGTCTTCGTCCTTCACCTGGACCATTTCCTTGAGCTTGTCGACGTCGACTTCCTCGACGTCCTGTTCGCGCGAGGGCCAGACGCCATCGCGCAGGCAGATCACGCAGCGCACGATCTCGACCAGGCCCTGCAGCAGCAGCACGGCGCCGGCCACGGGGATCACGAACTTGAAGGGATAGAGCGGCAGGGCATCGGCCGAGAAGGTCTGCTCGCGGATTGCGAGCGACTCCTGCGCGAAGGTCCAGCCGGCCCAGGTCAGCGCGACGATGCCCGGCAAGAAGAAGAGGATGTAGAGCAGCAGGTCGATGGAGGCCTGGGTGCGCGGCTGGAAGAAGCCGTAGAGCACGTCGCCGCGCACATGGCCGTTCTTGCTCAGCGTGTAGGCACCGGCCGTCATGAACAGGGTGCCGTAGAGCATGATCTGCGCGTCCAGCACCCAGGCATGCGGGGTGTTCAGCGCGTAGCGGGAGAAGACCTCCCAGGAAATCAACAGGGTGAGCAGGACCACCGTCCAGGCGCACAGCTTGCCGAAGCCTGTGGACAGGCGGTCGACGGCGAGCAGCAACTTTTGCATCGCAGATCCTCGTTCTTCAGGGCGGGCCGAGAAAGCGACAGGGGCGCCATCGTGGCGCCCCCGCTTGCTTCAGCCCGTCATGCGGGCCGGTGTCAGCCCTTGCGGCCGAAGTAGTGGTTGAAGGCCATGGTGAAGTCCACCGAGTAGTCGTTCTGCCACTGGCCGCAGCGCTGGGCGAAGGCCCGCTGCGAGTCGAGCACCTTCTTGAACAGCGGGTTCTCGGCCGACTTCTTCTCGATGGTCTTGTCCCAGGCTTCGAGCTGGGCACGCAGGATGGCGTCCGGCGTCTTGTAGAACTTGACGCCCGCCTTCTTCATCTCGGCGTAGTCGGTCGAGTTGCGATGGATGGCCTTCCAGCTCATGTCGGCGCTGGAGGCCTGCACGGCGTAGTCGATCATCGAGCGCAGTTCGGCAGGCAGGCTGCGGTACTTCGGACCGTTGAAGAGGATCTCGAACTGCTCGCCGCTCTGGTGGAAGCTTTGCAGCATGCAGTTCTTGGTCACGTCGGGGAAGCCGAGCAGGCGGTCGGACGAGGCATTGTTGAACTCGGCCGCGTCGATCAGGCCGCGGTCCAGCGCCGGGACGATCTCGCCGCCGGGCAGCGGGTTGACGGCCACGCCCATCTCGGTAAACACGTCCACGGCCAGGCCGACGGTGCGGAACTTCAGGCCCTTCATGTCCTCGGCCTTGGCGATCGGCTTCTTGAACCAGCCCAGGGGCTGGGTGGGCATGGGGCCGTACATGAAGCTGGCCACGTCCAGGTTCAGGGACTTGTAGATCTCGGCCACGAGATCCCGGCCGCCGCCGTAGTTGTGCCAGGCCAGGACCATGTTCGGGTCCATGCCGAAGGCCGGGCCCGAGCCCCACAGGGCCAGGGCCGAGTTCTTGCCGTACCAGTAGGCGATCACGCCGTGGCCGCCGTCGAGGGTGCCCTTGTGCACGGCATCCAGCATCTGGAAGGCCGGCACCACCGAACCGGCAGGAAGCACCTCGATCTTGAGGCGGCCGCCGGCCATGTCGTTGACCTTCTTGGCGAAGTCCAGCGCGTACTCGTGGAAGATGTCCTTGGCCGGCCAAGTGCTCTGGAAGCGCAGGGTGACGGTCTCCGCCTTGGAGATCATCGGTGCGGCCAGGGCGGTCGCGCCCACGGCGCCTGCAGACGCCTTCTTCAGGAAGCGGCGGCGCGGGGCGCCGGGGCTCTTCTTGGCTTGGAAATCGCTCATGGTGTCTCCTCGGGTCGGGTGAGCGCAGGCTGGGCCTGCGCCGGGGGTGGGGCCGAAGGGCGGATGCTAGGGAGCCCGTCCGGAAGGGCGCCTGCGGGAACCACGTACATGGCCCCCCGGGCTTTCCCGGGCTGACCCCGCGCCTCAGAGCGGGTTGTAACCGTTATCGGTCGCGCCCGGCGGCAGCACGGGCAGCGGCTCGTCGATGCTGGAGAAAGGCTGGCCGATGCGGTGGCGGAAGCGCCGCCGCTGCTCGTAGGGGAACACATCATGCACGTGTCCGCCACCGATGCGGTCCTTGTGCGACTGCCAGAAGTCCACGTCGAGCAGATCGGCGTGGTACTTCATGAAGATCTCGCGCACCCCCGGGTGGCCGAGCAGGAAGGGGCCGAAGGTCTCGGGGAAGACATCCCGGGGGCCGACGGCGTACCAGATCTCGCCCGACATCTCGTCTTCCTCGTTGCGCGGCGTGGGCACGCGGCGGAAGTTGCAGTCGGTGATGTACTCGATCTCGTCGTAGTCGTAGAAGACCACCTTGCCGTGGCGGGTCACGCCGAAGTTCTTCCACAGCATGTCGCCCGGGAAGATGTTGGCGGACACCAGATCCTTGATCGCATTGCCGTATTCGACGACGGCATGCTCCATCTGGTCGGGGCGGGCTTCCTGCAAGTAGATGTTGAGCGGCACCATGCGACGCTCGATGTAGAGGTGCCGGATGATCAGGCTGTCGCCCTCCTCCTCCAGCACGCTGGGGCAGAAGTGCTTGAGTTCGGCGACCAGTTCATCCTCGAAGCGGGCGCGCGGAAAGGCCACGGTGCTGTATTCGAGCGTGTCGGCCATGCGGCCGACGCGGTCATGCTGCTTGACCAGCAGGTATTTGCTCTGGATCAGCTCGCGGCTGGTTTCCTTCTGCGGCGGGTAGAAGTCCTTGATGACCTTGAAGACGAAGGGAAAGGACGGCAGGTCGAAGACCAGCATCACCATGCCCTTGATGCCCGGGGCGATGCGGAACTTGTCGGTCGAGTGCCGCAGGTGGTACTGGAAGTCGCGGTAGAACAGGTTCTTGCCGTGCTTCTGCAGGCCCAGCGCGTTGTACAGCTCGGCCTTGGGCTTGCGCGGCATGAGGCTGCGCAGGAACTGCACGGTCGCGCTGGGAATGGCCATGTCGACCATGAAGTAGGCCCGCGCGAAGCTGAACAGCAGCAGCATGTCGTCGACGCCGAACAGGGCCGCGTCGATGTAGAGCCGGCCGTGCCGGTTGTGCAGGATGGGCAGCGCGAAGGGCGTCTCGACGAAGCCGTTGACGATCTTGCCGACCAGGTAGGCGCCCTTGTTCCGGTAGAACAGGCTGGACAGCACCTGGATCTGGAAGTTGGTCTTCAGCCGGCCGTCGCCCAGCCGCTCCAGCACCGCGTCGAGGATGTGCGAGACATCGCCGTCCAAGTCCTCGAAGGGCAGGGCCAGCTCGAAATGCTCGATGACCTGGCGCACCGTCTCGCGCAGGTTCTGGCGGGTCGGGTAGTAGGCGCGGTAGGTCGGCTGCGAGGCCGGCTCCAGGTTCTCGATGTATTCGGTGCTCAGCGCCGGCCGCACGAAGATGAACTCGTTGCGGAAGTAGCCGCGGTGCAGGATCTTGGTCGTGACCGAGTTGAAGAAGGTCTCGGCCAGCTCGGGCTGCATGTGGTCGGTCAGCAGGCCGATGTAGTGCAGCTTGACCTGCTGCCAGGTCGTCGTGCTGAGCTGGCCGGCTTCGAACTCGGTCTCCAGGCGCTCGGCCGCCTCGGCCACCCGTTGGTCGTAGTACTCGATGCGCTCGCGCTGCGCGCGCTGCTGGCCGTGCCAGTCGGCAGCCTCGAAGCGCTGCTTGGCCTCGGCGCTGGTCTGGCGGAAGAGGCGGTAGTGGCGGTTGAAACCCTCGATCAGCGCCTGGGCGATGTCGAAGGCTCGCGTGTCATCGAGGGCGGACGGGAACATCGGCAGCGTTCAGGCAAGGGCGCGCTTCAGCGCGCGGGCGGGTTCGGGGCGGCCAGCCGGTCGGCATAGCGCTGCTTGAGGGCCTTCACCGCATCGGCATGGCCTTGCAGCAGCGATTCCAGGTCGGTGGCCGAGAACTGCAGATCGTTGAGGAAACCGTCTCGCAAGCCGTAGACCAGCGCATGAATCGTCACCGACTGGCCGCGCTGCCAGGCGTCCAGCAGCACGGTGGTCTGGCCCAGGTTGTAGACCTGCTCCAGCACGTTCAGCTCGCACAGGGCCTCGTGGCCGATCTCGGGATCGGGCAGGCTGTAAAGCCAGTCGGCATGCTTCTGGCGCACGTCCTGCACATGGCGCAGCCAGTTGTCGGCCAGGCCGACGCGGGACCCGAGCATGGCCGCCTTCACGCCGCTGCAGCCATAGTGGCCGACCACCATCACATGCTTGACCTTGAGCAGGTCGACCGCGAACTGCACGACCGACAGGCAGTTCAGGTCCGAATGCGCGACCACATTGGCCACATTGCGGTGCACGAAGAGCTCGCCCGGTGCGAGATCGACGATCTCGTTGGCCGGCACCCGGCTGTCGGCGCAGCCGATCCACAGGTACTCGGGGGTCTGCTGCTTCTGCAGGCGGCTGAAGAAACCGGGATCGGCGGCCTCGGTGCGGGCGGCCCATTCACGGTTGCGCTTGAAGAGGGGGCCGAGGCCCGGGGTGGCGTCGTGATTCATGCCGCGAGTGTGCCAAGTTCCCGGCCCCTGCGGCCACCCCACCGGCCGGCCGTGTACAAGGCCGGCTGAACGATCGCTGCCCCAGCCACCGCCCATGCCCGCCCCCAACGTCCGCCTCCACCACCCCCTGGGCGACCGGCTGCCGCCCCCCGGCGGCTTGCTGCCCCTCGCCCCCGGCTTGCAGTGGCTGCGCATGCCGCTGCCCTTCGCGCTGGATCACATCAACCTCTGGCTGCTGGACGACGAGGCCGCCGGCCAGGCTGCCTGGGCCGTGGTCGACACCGGCCTGGACGATCCGGCCACCCGCGCCCGCTGGCAGGCCTTGCTCGACGGCCCGCTGGGCGGCCGGCCGCTGAGCCGGGTGATCGCGACCCACATGCATCCCGACCACCTCGGCCTCGCGCACTGGCTGTGCGCGCAGCACGGCGTGCCGCTGGCCATCAGCGCGGGGGACTGGCTCAGCGCGCAGCGCGCCTGCGGCGCCGCCGCGCCCGACAACCGGGCGCTGGCCGCCCACTACGCGCGTCATGGCGTGAGCGACGAGGCCGTGCTCGACGGCATCCGCGCCCGCAGCGGCCTCTATGCCCGCCTGGTGCCGGCCGTGCCGGCCAGCTACCAGCGCCTGCTCGACGGCCGGCCGCTGACGATCGGCGGCCAGGCCTGGACGCCGATCGCCGGCTACGGCCATGCGCCCGAGCACATGGCCCTGTTCCGGCCCGCGCAGGCGGGCAGCCCGCCGCTGCTGATCGGCGGCGACATGATGCTGCCGCGCATCTCCACCAACGTCGGCGTGCCCGAGACCGAGCCCGAGGCCGATGCCCTGGGCCTCTTCCTCGATTCGATCGAGCGCTTCCGCGCCCTGCCGGCCGACACCCTGGTGCTGCCCTCGCACGGCCTGCCCTTCGGCCGCGTGGCGGGGGCGCCGGCCGGGGCCGGCGGCCTGCACGAGCGCATCGACGCCTTGCAGGCCCACCATGCCGAGCGCCTGGCCGTGGTCGAGGCCGCCTGCCGCGCCGCGCCCTGCACCGCCTACCAGTTGCTGCCCTTGCTCTTCCGCCGGCCGCTGGACCTGCACCAGACCAGCTTCGCCATGGGCGAGTCCATCGCCCACCTGCACCGCCTGTGGCATGCCGGCCGCTTGCGGCGCGAGGCCGATGCCGACGGCGTCTGGCACTTCCGCGCCGCCTGAGGGGCCGCCGCCGCTGCCCGAGAATCCCGGCCATGAGCTATTACCAGCGCCACATCTTCTTCTGCCTGAACAAGCGCGACGGCGAAGCCGCCTGCGCCGACCAAGATGCGCAGGCCGCCTTCGACCACTGCAAGCAGCGCGTGAAGGCGGCCGGCCTGGCCGGCCCCGGCGGCGTGCGGGTCAACAAGGCCGGCTGCCTGGACCGTTGTGCTGGCGGCCCGGTCGCCGTCGTCTATCCCGAGGCCGTCTGGTACAGCTTCGTCGACAAGAGCGACATCGACGAGATCGTGGAGCAGCACCTGGGCCAGGGCCAGGTCGTCGAGCGACTGCGGCTGCCGCCCGAGGTCGGCCGTTGAGCGCCGCGGCCAAGACCCGGGTCGGCCTGCGGCCCGGCCCGGCCGGCGCCCTGGCCTGCGCCTACGACGAGCCGCTGGACGTGGCCGAGGGCCGCGCCGCGCCGGCCGGCACCCTGATCTGCTGCCATCCGCATCCGCAGCACGGCGGCACCATGGAAAACAAGGTCGTGCAGACCTTGGTGCGGGCCGGCCTGATGCGGGGCTGGCGGGTGGTCCGCTTCAACTACCGCGGCGTCGCCTCGCCGCTGGGCGCCTCCGAGGGCGTGTGGGGCGAGGGCCGTGGCGAGCTTGAGGACACCCTGGCCGTGCTGGCCGCCGAGCGCCCGGCCGAGGGCCCCTGGGCGCTGGCCGGCTTCAGCTTCGGCGGCTGGATGGCGGTCGAGGCCGTGCTGCGCCTGCCCGAGGCCCATTGGCCGCAGCACCTGGCCCTGATCGGCCCCTCCACCGCCCGCCAGCCCGTGCCGGCCCTGCCCGAGGGCCTGCGCGCCCGCACCCTGGTCGTGCACGGCGAGGTCGACGAGGTCGTGCCCCTGGCCGCCACCCTGGACTGGGCCCGCCCGCAGCAGCTCCCGGTGACCGTGATGCCGGGTGTGGGACACTTTTTCCACGGCCAACTGACCGGCTTGAAGCAGGTGCTGGCCCAGGCCTGGCGGCCCTGAAGCCCCGCCCCTGCGCCGCCGACCGGAACCCGCGCGCCCCTGGGTGACTCCGCCCTCCTCCCCTGCCCCGATCCGGGCCTGGCCTGCGCCTGCGGCGCGGCCCTCGCCCCCTCCCCGATGACTGCCCCGTCCCCCACGATCTCCCTCTTCCGTTCGGCCGGCCGCCTGGCCCTGGGTCTGCTGCTGGCCGGCAGCTTGCTGGCCACGCCGCTGGCGCGCGCCCAGGTGCCGCAGCCGCCGGAGGTGGCCGCCCGCGCCTGGCTGCTGCTCGATGTATCCACCGGCCAGGTGCTCGGCGCCAAGGATGCCGATGCGCCGACCGAGCCGGCCTCGCTGACCAAGCTGATGACTGCCTACCTGGTCTTCCAGGCCCTGAAGGACGGCAAGCTCAAGGTCGACCAGACCCTGCCCGTCTCCGAGCGCGCCTGGCGCACCGGCATGACCGGCGCCTCGCGCAGCTTCCTGCCGCTCAACAGCCAGGTGCGGGTCGACGACCTGCTCAAGGGCATGATCGTGCAGAGCGGCAACGACGCGACCGTGGCCCTGGCCGAGGGCGTCGGCGGCTCGCTCGAAGGCTTCATCGACATGATGAACCGCCAGGCGGCGGCCTTCGGCCTGAAGCAGACCGCCTTCAAGAACCCCGAGGGCCTGAGCGCGCCCGGCCACCAGAGCACGGCCCGCGAGCTGAGCGTGATCGCCAGCCGCCTGGTGCAGGACTTCCCCGACTCGCTGCCCTACTACTCCATCAAGGAGTACACCTACAACGGCATCAAGCAGGGCAACCGCAACCTGCTGCTCTACCGCGACCCGACCGTCGACGGCCTCAAGACCGGCTACACCGACAAGGCTGGGTACTGCCTGATCGCCACCGCCAAGCGCGCGCTGCCCAATGGCGAGCGCCGCCTGCTGAGCGTGGTGCTGGGCGCCGACTCGATGAACAGCCGCGCCAACGAAAGCCAGAAGCTGCTGAACTGGGGCTATGCCGCCTTCGACGCGGTCCAGCTCTTCGACGCGAACCAGGCCGCCGCCACCGTGCCGGTGTGGAAGGGCACGGCGCCGACCGTCAAGCTCGGCTCCACCCAGGCGGTGCGGGTCAATGTGCCGCGCGGCCAGGGCGAGAAGCTGGTCACCAAGATCGAGCGCAGCGACCCGCTGGTGGCCCCGCTCTCGGCCGGCCAGCGGGTCGGCACGATCAAGGTCAGCACGCCGGCCGGCACGCCGGTGGCCGAGCTGCCGCTGGTCGTGCTGGAGCCGGTGCCGCTGTCGGGCCTGCTCGGCCGCGCCTGGGACGCGCTGCGCCTGTGGATCCAGTGAACCCCGCCTCGACCATGGCCCTGCCCGAACCGCCCGAGTCCGCCGTCCCGCCTGCCGGGCGGCCCTCGCTGATCGACTACCCCTGCGCCTTCCCGATCAAGGTGATGGGCTTGGACCAGCCCGGCTACCGCGAGGCCATGGTGGCCCTGGCGCGGCAGTTCGACCCGGGCTTCGACGAAGCCAGCGTCGAGCAGCGGCCCAGCCGCGGTGGCCGCTACCTGGGCCTGACGCTGACGCTGCAAGCCACCAGCCGCGAGCAGCTCGACGCCGCCTACCGCGCCTTCAGCGGCCACCCGCTGGTCAAGGTCGTGCTCTAGGCCCGCAGGCCGTCTGGGCTCCGGCGCCGCGCGCCGGAGCCGCCCCAGGGAAGCCCTCGCATGGATTCAGTCTCGCAACTTGCACTCGGGGCCAGCGTGGCGGTCGCCGTGGCCGGTCGCCGGGTCGGCATCGGCCGGGCCGCCTGCTGGGGCGCGGTGGCCGGCACCCTACCGGACCTGGACGTCTTCATCGACCAGGGCGACCCCATCCTCGACATGGTGCTGCACCGGGCCGAGACGCATGCCCTGTTCTGGCTGGCCCTGGCCTCGCTGCCGCTGGCCCTGCTGGTCGCCCGCCTGCACGGCCAGGCCGCGCTGTGGCGCCGCTGGTGGGCGGCCCTGGCCCTGGCCCTGCTGACGCATCCGCTGCTGGATGCGATGACGGTCTACGGCACCCAGCTCGCCCTGCCCTTCTCCAACCATCCCTACGGCCTGGGCAGCGTCTTCATCATCGACCCGGCCTACACCCTGCCGCTGCTGCTTGGCCTGGCGCTCGCGCTGGCGCGTCGCGGGCCGGGCGGCCTGCGGGCCAATGCGATCGGCCTGGCGCTGGGCTGCGCCTACCTGGGCTGGTCGGTGCTGGCCCAGCAGATGGTCACGACACGCGCCCAGGCGGCCCTGGCCGCCCAGGGCATCGCGGCCGAGCGCCTGCTCGTCACGCCCACCGCCTTCAACACCCTGTTGTGGCGGGTGGTCGCGATCGAGGGCGAGCATTTCCACGAAGGCTATGCCAGCTTGCTCGATGCCGGGCCGGGCCTGGCCTTCGACCGCTTTCCGCGCCGGCTCGACCTGGGCGCGGCGGTCGCCGGGCTCGACGGCGTGCAGCGCATCCAGGCCTTCAGCAAGGGCTTCCACAAGTTCAGCGAGGAAGACGGCCTGCTGCGCATCACCGACCTGCGCATGGGCCAGGAGCCGCGCTATGTGTTCAGCTTCGCGGTGGCCGAGCGCGGCGCCGCCGGCCTGCACCCGCTGCAGCCCACCCGCAAGCTCGGCCGCCGGCCCGACCTGGAACGCGGCCTGCCCTGGCTGGGCCGGCGCCTGCTGGGCGAGCCGCTGCCGCCGCCGCGTTGAGCTGAGCTGAGACCGCCGGCGGCTCAGGCCGCCAGATCCTCGGCCCGGTCTGCGCGCAGCGCCGCCACCGGCCACCAGGACAGCATGCGGCCCAGCGGCAGCACCCGGCCGGCGCCAAGCGCTGAACATCCCGGCATCTGGGCCAGCGCCGCGGCCCAGGCTGGCCCGGCCAGCAGCGCAAGCAAGCAGGCCGCCGGAACCGCGTCCAGCGCTGCCCGCGGCATCAGCAGCAGGCAGTGCTCCCGGACCAGGGGCAGGAAGTCCAGGCCAGCCGCCCGGGCCGCGACCTCGGGGCCGAAGGCCAGGGCGGCATGCCCGGCACGCAACTGCTCGGCCAGTGCCTCGGGGCACGGCTCTTCCGCCCCCTCGGGCGGGGGCGGCAGCCCGGCTTGGGCGCGCAGCTCGGCCAAGGTCAGATGCTCTGCACTGTCCTCGGGCGAGCGCAGGCAGGGAAGCCGGTCCAGGTCAGCCAAGCCGGTCACCCGGTCCGGGTTGCCGGGCGGCAGCATCAGACCGAGGCTGCGCTGGCCGAGCTGGATCAGCTTCTGCGCGCCGGGTCGGAGTCCCGCGCGCAGCGCCCGTGCGCTCGGCCCGTCTCGCCGCAGGCCTTCGCGCAGGGACAGGACGGCAGCGTCGCAGCGACCGCGGACCACCGCCTGCAGGGCCTCGGCCGGACGCGCCGGCTGGACGGGCAAGGCCAGCCCGATGGCACGGGCCTGAAGCTGCAAGCGACCCAGCAGCGGATCGGCGGCACCGGCCAGGCGCAGGACTGGCGCATCCACCGGCAGGAAGAGCGCATCCAGCGCCTGCTGCAACTGGCCGATGGATCCGCTCAGGCGCGCGCGGCACAGGCGCTCGCGCTGAAGCAGAGTCCGGCCCTCGGGCGTCAGCACTGCGCGCTGGCCACGGGCCCAGCGCACCAGGGGCTGGCCGAGCTGCCCCTCCCAGCGGTGCAGCTCACCCCAGCAATGGCGGTAGGACAAGCCGAGGCTGCGCGCAGCGTGCTGCAGCGAACCCAGGGCGTCGAGCGCCTCCAGCAGGGCAAACAAGGGGTGCTGCAGCGCGATGGGATCGGGCAGGCCGTCGGGCGGTGGCTCGACGAGCTGCAAGCTCAGCCTGGCGCGCGGCGCCCTCATGCCTCCACCCACTGCGCCGCAGCACGGGCGGTGGCAATGAGCGCCTGCGTCGGTACGAGCGGATGGCTCAGGCAGGCGGCACGCACGCCGAAGCCCCTGGCGATAAGCGCAGGGCGCAGCACGCGGGCGGGCGGCCCTTCGGCGAGGCGGCGGCCTCCGGCCAGCAGGAGCACGCGGTCGGCGTACTGCGCAGCCAGGTTCAAGTCATGGACGATGGCGACCACGCCGACGCCGCTGTCGGCCGTCAGGTCCCGCACCGTGGCCAGCAGGCGGTGCTGCTGGGCCAGGTCGAGCGCAGCCGTCGGCTCGTCAAGCAGCAGCAGGCGCGGCTGCGCCGCGTCCGGCGAGGCGATCTGGGCCAGGGCCGCCGCCAGGAAGACCCGCGCCCGCTCGCCGCCCGACAGTTCGCGGAGGCCACGCCCTGCGAAGGCCGAGGCGCCGACCTGCGCCAGGGCCTCGGCTGCCCGCGCGCGGGCGACAGCGGGCGGATCGCCATGGGGATGGCGAGCCAGCGCGACCACTTCCAGCGCATGGAAGTCGAAGGCCAGGTCGGTGTGCTGGGGCAGCACGGCACGGCAGCGAGCCAGGGCACGCGGCGACCAGTCGGCCAGCGGCCGGCCGGCCAGCTCAACCGTGCCGCCGACTTGCAGGCCGGGCGCGGGCGGCTCGCCGGCCAGCAGGCGCAGTAGGCTGGTCTTGCCTGCGCCGTTCTCGCCCAGGAGCACCAGCAGCTCGCCGGCCCGCAGTTGCAGGTCGAGCGGCTCGATCAGGGTGGGGCCGCCGGCCTGCCGCAGGCTCAGGCCCTGGCAGCGCAGCAGGGGCGAGCCGGAGGGGGTGCGCGGCGCCTTGCGACGGAAACGGGCGAGCGGATGCAGCAGGGCCATGGCGGAACTCAGGATCGGCCGCGCGCGCGGCGCAGCAGGGCAATGAAGAAAGGGCCGCCGATCAGCGCGGTCAGCAGGCCGATCGGCAGCTCGGCCGGTGCAACCAGGGTGCGCGCCAGGAGGTCGGCGCCAAGAACCAGCAGAGCACCAAGCAGGGCCGCGCCGGGGATCAGCACACGGTGATCCGGGCCGGCCAGCAGGCGCACCAGATGCGGCGCGACCAGACCGATGAAACCAATCATTCCAGTGAATGCCACCACGCTACCGGTGGCAAGCGCAGCGGCAAGCACCGCGCCGACCTGGGTGCGGCCGACCGCCAGGCCAAGGTGCCCCGCCCGCGCCTCGCCCAGGGCCAGGGCATTAAGCGCTGGCGCCAGGGTCCAGGCGACGAACAGGGCCAGGCCGACGGCGGGCGCCACGGCCAGCAACACCGGTCCACTGGCAGCGGAGAGAGCACCGAGATTCCAGAAAGTCAGGGTGCGCAGTTGCTCGTCGCTCGCCAGATAGGCCATCAAGCCGACACCGGCCATGGCCAGGGCATTGACCGCGATGCCGGCCAGCAGCACCCCGGCCAGAGACATGCTCCCGCTGCCTCCTCCGCGGCCGATGACCACGACCAGTCCGGTCGCCAGCAGGCTGCCCGCAAAGGCCGCCAGCGGCAGCGTGGCCGAGCCCAGCGCGCTCGAGGTCTGACCCTGAAGCAGCAGCACACCTCCTGCCCCGCCGGGGCCCAGCAGCACGATGACGGCCGAAGCGGCCAGCGCCGCGCCAGCCGAGCTGCCGATCAGCGTCGGGTCGGCCAGGGGATTGCGGAACAAGCCCTGCATCAGTACGCCGGCCGTCGCCAAGCCGGCTCCGGTCAACACGGCCAGCGCCAGCCGCGGCAGGCGGATGGCCTGCAGGACCGCCAGTTGCTGGATGTCGACCGGACCGAGATCCAGGCCCAGGCTGTGGCCGAGCAGGTGCAGCACGGTCTGCGGCGGGATGGCATAGGCGCCCTGCCCCACCGCCAACAGGGCAAGCAGCAGCAGGGCCAGGGCCAGGGCCGGCAAGAGCCAGCGCGCCGGCAGTCGGCCCCGTGCGCGCCGCGCGGCAGGTGCGGGGGCTGCGGCAGGATGCGAGGGCGCCGGGCCATCCCCGGGCCGGACGGGACCCGGCACGCTGCCCACCCGACCTGCGGCCTGCGGGGCCAGCCGGTTCATGCCAGCGTGCCCAGGCCGCGGGCGAGCTGCTCGATGGCCTGCGGCAGCCGCGGACCGTGGCCCAGCATCAACAGCGCGTCGAAGGCCAGCACCCGGCCCGCGCGGCCCGCCGGCGTGAGGGCCAGGCCGGGCCGGGCCAGCAGGGCGGGCACGCCGCCCAGCGCGTCCAGGCCTTGCAGGGTGCCGAGGATCCAGTCCGGCGCAGCGGCCACCGCGGCCTCGGCGGAGAGCGGGCGGTAGCCCTGCACCCCCTGCAGGGCATTGCGCCCGCCGGCCAGCTCGATCAGTGTCTGCGCCGCGGTGCCGGACCCGGCCACCTGCACATTGCCTGCTGCATGCGACAGCACGAAGAGCACACGCGGCGCCACCGGACCCGGGCGAATCGCGGCCGCCAGGCGGGCGCGCTCGGCCTCGATGAAGCCAGCCAATTGCCTACCCTCGGCTGGTCGGCCCAGGGCAGCAGCGAGCCAGCCGATCTGCGACTGCAACGCCGCAAAGCCATGGCCGGGCACACCGCGCAGCACCCGCAGGCCGGCCGCCTGGACTTGGTCCAGCACCTGCGGCGGGCCGGCATCGGCTGAGGCCAGCAGCAGGTCGGCGCGCTGGGCCAGCAGGCCCTCGGCCGAGAGTGCGCGGTGGTAGCCCAGCTTGGGCAGGCGAGCAGCTTCGGCCGGAAAGAGGCTGGTGCTGTCGGTGGCGAGCAACTGCCCTCCCGCACCCAGGCGGTAGACCAGCTCGGTGATCGAACCGCCCGCACTGAGCAGGCGCGGCGCAGCGGCAGCCCGGGCGGATGGCCCGACCAAGGCGACGCCCAGGCCGCCGGCGGCTGCGGCCAGCCAGTCGCGGCGGCGCAAGGCGGCCGGAAGTGGTCGATGTTCAACCATAGGCCACCTCACGCGGCAGGGCGGCCAGCAGTGCACGCCAGGCCGGCAGCTCGGCACGGCCGGGCTTGCGTTCGCCAAAAACCATGGCCAGGGTCTCGCCGGTCGCGTCGAACAGTTCCAGCGAGCTGACGACTCCGTCGGCCGTCGGCTTGCGGACGATCCAGGCCTGGTCGATCAAGTCCTCGCGCAGGTGCAGGTTGAAGCCCGGGTCCAGCACATTCAGCCAGGGCCCCATGCGCTTGACTGTCCTCACTGGGCCGGTGTGGATCTGGATCATGCCCGGGTTACCGACGAAGACCATGATCGACAGGCCTTCGGCAGCCGCCGCCTCCAGCAGCATGGCCAGCACGGCAGCCGGTACCCGCTCGGCATGCCCGGGTGGCGCCAGGCGTAGGGCCTGGGTGCGGGCCAGGCCGAAGCGCCGCACCAGGCCAAAGAACTCGTGGGTGTCGGCAAGGGCCAGCCAAGCCGCCTGGAAGGCTGGCACATCAACGGCGCCGTCAGGTGGCGGGAGGGGTGCAGGATCGGCCGACTCGGGCGCCATGCCGGGCTCCTGGTCGGCATGGGCGAACGCGCTGACGAAGCGCTCCCAGGCGGGCAGGTCCGCGCCCGGCTTGAGGATGACCTTGTGCACGGCCATGCCCTGGGCATCGAAGACCTGCAGGCTGCGCTGGGGCGTGCCGTCCTCGGCCTGCTCGGTCACCGCAAAGACATGGGCCCAAACGGCGTAGAAGATGCGCAGGTCGATGTCCGGCCCAAGGGCCAAGCCAACGTCGGCGCGGTGTGACATGTCGGCATAGATGCCAATCTTTTCATGCACAGCCCCCTCGTTGCGAGTAAGCGCCATCACCCGACCCAGGCTGGGCATGCGCTCGAAGAGCCGCGGCCAGGGCGGTGCCAGGCGCACCGCGCTGAAGGGTGGCGGAGCCGACACGGCCGCAGCCACCGCCTGGCCTTCCGACAGGCCGAGCCGGGCCGCGGCATCGCGGTGGCGCAGCCGGGCCTCGCGGCGCAGGGCGAGGAAGGCATCGAGCTGCTCGGCCGGCGGGACGCCGCGGAGGCGGCGGGTGGCAATCGGGTCCATGGTCGGGGCTCCAGAAGGAATCGGGCGAGCGGGATCGCAGCAGGCCTGCGCGGACTCGGTCCGGGCTCAGTAGCTGATCCGGACGCGCAGCGCGAGGCTGCGTCCGGGTTGGGTGTAGGCCGCCAGGCCGGGGGTGTTGGCTGCCAGACCGGCGACGTCGGCCCAGTGCCAGTAGGTCTTGTCCGTCAGGTTGAACAGGCCGGCGCCCAGATCTAGATGGCGGTTGACACGCCAGTTCGCGCTGAGGTCCAGGGTGGTGAAGGACGGGGGCGCGAAAGGCTCGGTGCCGGCCGCCAGCGCACTGGCGTCGATGCGGCTCCGCGACTTGGCGCGCACATGGTTGAGCGTCGCGCCCAGGCGCAGGTCGGGCCGGACTTGCCACAGGGCGCGCAGATTGAGCTTGGGCGGGTCGATGCTGTTCAGCGGAGCCTCGCTGCCGTCAGCGCTTTCGCCGCGGGCCTGGGCGTAGGCCGCTTCCAGCTTCCACTCCGGCCGCGGCTGCCAGGCCAGCCGACCCTCCAGGCCGCGGATGCGGGCCTCGTCCAGGTTGACGAACTGGAAGGTCTGCGGATCGTCCGCGCTGCCGCTGCCGCCGACGACGACACGCTCGATGAAGTCCTTGTAGCGGCCCTCGAACACCACGGCCGACCAGCGCAGCGTGCCCTGCTGGCCGTTCAGGCCCAGCTCCAGCGTGCGACTGTGCTCGGGCTTGAGATCGGGGTTGCCGATCGACCGATAGGCAAAGAAGGGCGAGCTGAGGTTGGTAAAGCCGTTGTTGACCTGGTCGGGCGTGGGTGCGCGATAGCCCTGGGCCAGGTTCACATAGGCCGACAGGGAATCGCTGGCCACCCAGCGCAGGGCCAGCTTGGGTGTGAGCCGGCCATCGCTGAGGGCCACCGATTCGACGCCGAGCACGTCCTCGCGAGGGTCGAGCTTGAAGCGGTCGTAGCGCAGCGCCGGGCTCAGGAACCAGCGCTCGGCAAGCCTCAGCTCGTCCAACAGGAAGACCCCCAGCGCCGTGTAGTCAGTGGCCGGGAAGGCCTTGGTCGGGAAGGTCTCGCCGCTGGGCGGCACGGTGCCGTCGCGCAGGTTGTCGATGCGGGCACGGGCCAGGTCCAGGCCGTAGACGATACGGTGCCTGAAGCCGCCCCAGTCGGCCTGTTTGTCGAGCTGCAGGTTCAGGCCGAGCAGGCGTTCCTCGTAGCGGTTGTCACGGCTGCGGTCGGCCAGGGTGCTGCGATCCTCAAAGCTGTACTGGCGGGTCTCGGCGTCCTGGCCATAGACGGCGAACTGCAGCCGGTCGGCCAGGGCCCAGCCCAGGCTGTCAAAACGGGCGTCGACGGACAGGCGGTCACGGTCGATGTCGTCGCGCGCATCCAGGCGAGCGACGCTGGCGCTGCGACCGCTGCGCACATCGGTGTCGATGTCGGCGCGGCTGTGGTCCAGGGTCAGGCGCCACTGCTGACGGCTGTCCGGGCGATGCACCCACTTCAGCAACAGGCTGCGGCTGTCACGCTGCTGCGGATTGGCTTCGCTGCGGGCGGCGCCGTCGCCCCCTTGGCCGCCCTGGCTTTCCAGGGCATGTCCGTGGCGGCCATCGACGATGGCCATCAGCTCGGTCCCGGCCGCAGCATCGCCAGCCAGGCGCACGGCGCCGCGCATGTTCAGGCCAAAGCTGCGGTCCTCCTGGGCCCAGTCCAGACCGACGCTGGCATGCCGGGCGCCTGGGCCCCCGCCCAGCAGATCGGCCGGGTCGAAGGTGTAGAAGCTGACGACACCGGCCAGCCCGTCCGAACCGTAAAGGGTAGACGCCGGGCCGCGCAGGATCTCGACGCTTCGCAGGCTGCCCAGTTCGATAAAGTCGCCTCGACCGAAGCTGGAGGCCCCGAAGCTGAAGGCCGCCGGCACGCGGATGCCGTCGACCTGGATCAGCACCCGGTTGCCGTCGAGGCCGCGGATGTTGAAGCCGGCATTGCCTTCGCGGCCGGTCGTGCCCTGGGCCAAGCCGAAGCGGGCCGGTGCGCGGCGCACGCTCACGCCAGGCTCATTGCGGACCAGGTCGCGGAGGTCCTTGACAAAGGCCTCTTCCAAGGCCTCGGCCTCGATCACAGTGACCGTGGAGGCGGTCTCGTCGACCGTGCGGCGCTCACGTGTGGCGCTGACGCTGACGGGCGGTAACGGTGCGGCCAGTCGCGCTGCGTTCGAGGGCTCCGCGCGCAGGTCCGCCGCGGCCAGATGAAGCAGCACCAGGCTGCCAAGGCCGAGCGGCCGCAGGCGGCACGGTGAGGGATGGTGGCGGCGCACAAGCGCCGCCGGGCAGGGACGGAGAGCGGACATGGACATCAGCCGGCAGGGCCGGAGCAATCACTCGGCGGGCAGGCGTCGACCGAAGTCGCGCACCGTTCAGCTGGCTGAGGTCGGGAACCAAGGGGATTGAGGGCAGAGCACCCTCAGATCTAGCGAATGCGAATTATTCGCAATTAAAAAGCCATGTCAAGTTCATGGGTCACGAGCGGCCGGCCGTCATGGCCGGCCCGCGGTTGCCCTCAATCCCAGCTCAGCGTCGCCGTCAGCCGCAGGCTGCGCGGCTCGACCGGGTGGAAGTGACGGTCCGCCACGCCCTCGGCCGGCTCGCCGGGCAGGCGCGAGGTGTAGAAGTAGTCGATGTCGCTGGCGCGACGGTCGAAGAGGTTGAACACGTCCAGGCCCAGGCGCAGATTGCGGTGGGCCTGCCAGCCCAGGCGCATGCTGGCGAGGGTGGTCGAGGCCGAGCGCTGGCGGCCGTCCTCCGTCAGGTCGCGCGGGCCGATGTGGCGAAGCTGGAACTGGACCTGCCAGGGCCCACCCTCGGGCGCCCAGCCCAGGCCAAAGGAGGCGACCCGGTTGGCCGCGCCCGGTACGCGGTCGGCGCCGGCTGGCGCGGCCTCGAAGCGGGCACGGCTCCAGGCCAGGTCCAGGTCGATCAGCCAGTCGCGGCCCGGCGTGCCCAGGATCGTCCAGCCGTCGAGCCGGCCATGGTGGTTCAGCTCCAGGCCGCGGCGGCGGCTGGCGCCCAGGGCCTCGGTGTTGCCGGCATCGCCGATGTAGACCAGCTCGGAGTCAAGCTTCAGCGTCCACAGCACCAGGGCCGTCTGCTGGCCGGCCAGGGGCTGGCCGCGCCAGCCGATCTCGGCGCCCCGGCTGGCGACCAGGCCGGGCACGCGCTCGACCGGGTCGCCGCTGACGGGGTCAAGCCGCGCCACGGTGCCGCGCGCATCGTTGCTGTGGAAACCGCGTCCAGCGTTCAGGAACAGCTCGCTGTCGGCCCAGTCGGTCCAGGGGCCCCAGATCAGCGCGAGCTTGGGGCTGGTCTGATGGTCGCCGGCGCGGCCGGTGTTCTCGGCCACGCTGCTGCGCGCCACCTCGAACTGCGCGCGGTCGTGGCGCAGGCCGAGCACGCTGCGAAAGCGCGGGCTCCAGGAGGTGGCCAGCTCAGCATGCAGGCCGCCGATCGTCTGGTCGAGCTCGCTCTCGGTGGTCGTGGCCAGGCGGCGGCGTTCCACCGTGCGGTAGAGGCCGACCGGGTCGAGCCGGTCGTGGCGGATCTGGCCGCCCAGGCTCAGGCGCTGCGCCCGGCCGCCGGCCGTGAAGGCCCAGTTGCGGCGGGCTTCGCCGCCCAGGGTCTGGCGGCGCTCGGCCTGCTCGAACTGATCGCCAGCCGTGGGGAAATCGAGCGCGTAGGTGAAGTTCGACCATAGGTTCAGCCGCGAGCGGATCCAGTAAGCGCTGGCCTGCCAGTCGCCGTCGGCGGTCTCGCCATCCAGGCCGGCATTCAGGCTGAAGCGCTCGGTGCGGCCGCCGCTGAAGGGATCGAGGCTGTCGAAACGGCCGAGCCGGCCGTCGGCCACCGCGCGGGCGGGAATCTGGTCGGTTGCCGTCCAGCGGTTGTTGTAGTGCATCAGGCCGAGGCGCCATCCCAGGCCCGGCGTGCCACCGCGATGGCGCAGCAGCAGGCTGGACTTGCGCAGGCGCTGGGGCACCGTCCAGGGCCCGTCGCTCATGAAACCCTCGGCGGCGGCCAGCCAGTGGCCGCCCGGGCCCTCGAAGCTGTCGGCCAGCAGCAGGCGGCGGTAGCCGTCCTCGCCCAGGGTGCTGCTGGCGAAGCCGCGCTCCAGCCGGTCGAGCAGCACGATGCGGGCGCTGCCGGCGCTGGCGAAGTCGCCATCCTCGGCGGCATAGGGGCCCTTGCGGTAGTCGATGCGGCGGACCAGCTCGGGAATCAGGAAGTTCAGGTCGGTGTAGCCCTGGCCATGGGCATGGCTGACGGCATTGACCGGCATGCCGTCGATGAAGGTCGCGAAGTCGGTGCCGTGGTCGAGGTTGAAGCCGCGCAGGAAGTACTGGTTGGCCTTGCCGTCGCCCGAATGCTGGGTGACGACCAGACCGGGCACGAACTCCAGCACCTCGGCCGGCCGCTGCACCGGCCGGTGGGCGATGAGGCGCTGGGTGACGGTGCCCGCGCTGGCGGCATCGCCCTGGCCGGGGGCGGCTTCGTAATGGCCCTGGAGCTGCACGGCCGGCAGGCTTGCCGAAGCGGCGGCGGCGGCCGACGCGGCGACGGGCGGCAGGGCCTGGGCCGCGAGCGGCCCGGGCATCAGGGGGGCCAGCAGAGCGACCAGCCAGGTGCCGAGGCAGGCAGCACGCGCGGGGACGGCCGCGGGCCGGGCGGCGTGCAGCCGGATGCCGCCACGGCGGGGGGCCGGGCGGGGAAGGGTCAAAAAGTTAGACATGGCAGGCAATTCCCCGGCCGGCAGCAGCCGGCCGTCAGCAGCGGCGATCGCCGGGCCGGCCCGCCTCACGGCGGGCCCGCGGCCCGGGCCTGGGGGCCGCCGCATCAGGCGGCGGCAGCACTCAGGCCCGCACGCGAGGGGGACGCTGGGGCGGCGCGGGCTGCCAGTCGACCCAGGCTTCCGCCCGGGGACGCGGCCGGCGCAAGGCCTGTCCGGGCGCGGCCGCGGGCAGGCCGGGACCGGCCTGCGGGGGGTGCCATGCGGGGCCGGTCGAACGGCTGTCCTCGGCCGGGTCGGGGTCAGCACCCAGCCAGTCGGCCTGCAGCAAATCGTGGCGGTGCTCGGCCAGGCCCTGGGCATGCGCCAGGGCATGGGCCCGATCGTGCGCGGCCTCGCGGGCGGGCCGCGGGTCGTCCGCCCAAGGACCGGCCGGGGCGGGCATGGCCTCCACCCGCTCGCCCGGCCCCGGCGGCCAGCTCAGGCTGGGCAGCGGCAGGGGGGCTGCGGCCGCCTGCGCCGGCAGGGGGTGGGTGTCCAGCCGCAGTTCCAGATGCAGGTGCAGGCCCTGCAAAGCACCGTGCCGGGCGGCCAGCGCCAGGGCTTGCACGACCAGCGCGACCAGCAGCAAGCCGCCCAGCACCCGCAGCAGCCCCAGCGGCCGGCGAAGCGGGCGGGCGCTGCGCAGCGGCTTCATTCGAGCGCGAAAGCCCGCTCGACGAACCAGTAGGCCGCCAGGGCCGCGATCAGCAGCGAGCCGCCGCCCACCACGCCGCGGCGGTAGAAGACCTGCCCGCGCGCCCACCAGGCCAGCGGCAGCAACAGGGCCACGCCCAGCAACTGGCCCAGCTCGACGCCCAGGTTGAAGCCCAGCAGGGGCAGGACGAGCTCGCCCTCGCGCAAGCCCAGGTCCTGCAGCACATTGGCGAAACCGAAGCCGTGCACCAGGCCGAAGACCGCGACCAGCATCCAGCGCCGCGGCCCCTGCACCAGCGGCCGTACATTGTTCAGCGCGGCCAGCAGCACGCTGGCGGCGATGCCGGCCTCGACCCAGCGGCTCGGTAGGGCCAGCACCCCGGTGGCGGCCAGGCTCAGGGTGATCGAGTGCGCGACGGTGAAGGCGGTGACGACGCGCAGCACCTCAGCCACCGCCGCACGCGGCTCGGCAGCCGGCTGCCAGGCCCGGCCATCCCAGCGCAGCACGCAGACCAGCAGCAAGGCGACGAGGAAGAGGATGTGGTCGAAGCCGATCGCGATGTGCCAGATGCCCTGGACGAGGAATTCAAGAAAGCCCGGCCCGCGGCCGGCCGCCAGGGCAAAGTCGCGCGCCGGCTCGCGCGGGTGCAGCACGGCGGCGAGCGCATGGTCCTGGCCCTCAAGCACCAGGCGCAGCAGGCCGCGGTGGTTGGGGTCGCTGCCGGCAAAGAGGCTGTACGCGATTTGCAGCCGCTCGGGCGGCTGGCCGCAATCCAGCACCGCGCGCAGCGCGACATGCGGCCCGGCGCCATGCTCGATGAGCTGGGGCTTGAGCCCGCGCAGCCCGCTGCAGGCCTCGCCGCCCGGCGCACCCAGGCGCAGGCTGGCGGCGGCCAGGGCCTCGATGTCGGCCCAGCGGGCCTGCACCTCGCGCCAGCGCAGCAGGCCATCCTCGTCGGCATCGAGATCCAGCTCGGCATCAAGATCCTTGAGCGCAATGTCCCAGGCCAGCTCGATGCGCGGGCCCTGCACGCGCAGTTCGAGCAGGCTGTCGCTGGGCTGGTGGGCCCGGGTGGCGCCCGCGGCCAGCAGCAGCAGGCCGGCCAGCAGCCAGGCGATGCAGCGTCGCAGGCTCATCGGCGGGCCTCCGGGCGCGCGAGCTCGGGGGCCGAGGCGGCCGGGCGGCTGGCCGCAGCATCCAGCGCGGCCAGGGCCTTGCGCAGGCGCTGGTCTTGCAAGCCGGTCTCGCGCAGGAAGCGGCGCACGGGCTCGGCCGCGGCGGGGCGGCCGGCGGCGGCGGCCGCCTCGATCAGCAGGCGGGCGTCGACCGGCTCGCGCTGCTGGTCCCAGTTCTGCTCGGCCAGGGCCAGGGCGGCGGGTGCGTCGCGCGTGAGGTGCAGGGCATGCCAGGCGGCTTCGCGGGCGTGGCCGCGGTCCTCGCGCAGGGCTTGCGCGTCGCGGGTGGCGCGCAGGCGGGCCAGGGTGTCGCGTGCCTCGGGACGGCGCAGTTGCAGCTCGGCGCGGGCGCGGCGCAGCAGCAGGGCCTCGGCGGCGGGCGCGTCGGCCAGCAGGGCAAGCACCTCGTCCCAGCGGCCGCGGTCGATCAGGGCATCGGCCAGGGCCGCGCGGGTGTAGACCTCGGGCTGGGCGGCAAGCGCCCGGCGGTAGAGGCCCAGGGCCTCGTCGGCCTCGCCGGCGCGCTCGGCAGCCTCGGCACGCAGCAGGGCGAGCCAGGCGGGGCCGCGTTCGCCGGCATCGAGCTGGGCCAGGACCTGGCGGCCGGGCCCGGGCGGGCCGGTCAAGGTGGACAGCTCGGCCAGGCAGGCCGAGCCGGCCAGGCCCGCCTCGCTGCCAGGCCGGGCCAGGGCCGGGTCGAGCAGGGCCTCGCAGTGGCTGGCGGCGTCCAGGTAGCGACCCTGCACCTGGAGCACGGCGGCGCGGTTGAGCTCGGCCACGGCGCGCAGGGCCGGCGGCAGGTCGCGCGCGGCCGGGCCGGTCAGGGGGGCGAGATCGTCCAGGGCGCCGCGGAAATCATGCTGGGCCTGGCGCACGGTGGCGCGCCACAGGCGGATCTCGGGCGGCGGTTCGGCGGCCTGCGCCCAGGGGCCGAGGGCGGCCTCGGCCTCGCCGAGGTGGCGCGGATCCCCATCGCGCCGGGCCTGCTGCAGGGCGGCCTGCACGAAGGACAGCACGGCCTGCGGATCGCGCGGCGCCTTGCGCCAGGCCTGGCGCAAGGTGCGCAGCTTGGGACGGCCGGCTTCGGCCCGCGTGCTCTGCACCCGGGCGACCACTTGCTCGGGGTCGGTCGGCACATGGGGCTGGGCGCGCGCATCGGCCGCCGCGGCCCGCAGGGGCAGCAAGAGGCAGGCGGCCAGCAGAAGAAGGGGAAGAAATCGCATCGGGGCGGGGGGACAGGCCAGGGCACCTGGTCCGGAACATCTTGCACGAGCCGGGCCCGCAGGCCGGCAGATGCTGGACGTGGACCGGGGCCGCCCACCCCAAGGATGGACGGCCCCGGGCCGGCAGAGCGCGCGATCAGAGTTCGCGCGGCTCGTCCGTTTCGCTGGTCGGCGGCAGCTCGCCGAGCACGCTGTCGAGCGAGAGCGGCTCGGTCGTCTCGGGGCTGCGTTCGGCCTCTTCGACCACGAAGGCGGTGAACACGGCCGTGCTGCCGCTGCGGACGGCCTCGGCGACGCTCAGGTCGTCACTGCCGCCGCCGCAGGCGGCAAGCAGCAGGACAAGCAGGGGCGCGGCCAGGCGCAGGGAGCGTGAGGTGGTGCGCATGATGGGCAACTCCTCAGCGCGCCCGGGCGGCCGTCGGGGCCGCGATGACGGCCGGCGACAGGGCACCCGGCAACGGCGTGTTCAGGTAGGGGAAGGCCGACTTGAAGTCCGCGGCCGAGGCCCGCACCGCATCGACGAAGGGCACGTTGCCGGCCGGCGCATCCGAGGGCTGGCAGCCGACACCCAGGGCATCGGTGCTGCCAGTGGCGACGCACAGCACGCCCATGGCCACGCGCAGCGAGGCATCGACCACGTCATCGCCCAGGCGACGGCCGTTGGGGAAGCCGGCCGTGTCACCTGCCAGCACGCCCAGCGGACTCTGGCTGGCCACGGGGGTGACCGCGGTGCTGGTGTTCAGGCGCAGCATCTCGGTCAGCGGCCGGGTCGTCGCGCTGTTGTTGGGCCGGTTGATGCCCGGCAGGCCGGTCAGGAAGGCGGTGACCAGGTCGGTGCGCGGGAAGTTGGTCGGAGCGGGCGCACCGAACAGCGCCTCGATCAGCGCCGGCAGCGTCGGGTTCGTCACGTAATCGGCGAAGCGGCTGGCGTCGTCGATCGGCTTGGTGGCATTGAACTTGTCCTTGTCGGGCAGGCCGATGACCACTTCATTGACAAGGGGCATGCCCAGGCGCGAGACCTGCACCCAGGCGCCGCCGACCTTCTCGCTGGCCTGCAGGCCCGAGGCCGGGCGGCCGTTGAGCAAGCGGGCCTGGCGCAGGCTGGCGGTGGTCCAGCCGCCGATGACCGGCTCGCTGCCCTGGGTCAGGCAGGCGATGGGCACTTCGATGGCGATGGAGGTGACGTTCTTGTCGTCGAGCTCGCCGAACTTGCCGAGCGCGGACGCATTGCCCTCGTCGGTGATCACCGCGGCCGGCGCATTGATCAGGTCGAAGATGGTGCCGAGGTTGACCGAGAAGGCCTCCTTGCGCTGGCCGACGAAGACCTTGGCCTGGCTGGCGTTCGACGCGCTGCAACCCGGCACGGTGAAGCTGCGGATGAAGCTGCTGGCGTAGCTCTCGTAGGCCTCGGCATTGCCAAGGGTCTTCTCGCCGATGTAGTCGACCGGCTTGGGGAAGGTGCTGCCGCCATTGATGGCCTGGCGGGTGCCGCTGCGGCGGTCGCCGCGCACCAGGGTCATGGTGTAGCCCTCGGTGTAGCTCAGCGTGCCGCCCTGGGCATCCACGCCGCCGATCTGGCGCAGCGGGATCGACACCGTGCGGCCGTTGGCGCCCGCGCCGCCGATGCGCAGCGTCTGGCCGGCGCCGGCATTGGCCAGCGGCGTGCTGAAGCGGAACTGGAAGGTCAGGTCTTCGCGGCCGTCGCCGTTGTTGTCGACGTGGATCTCGTAGAGCGCGTTGGGATCCAGCGAGAAGTAGTTCGGGCCGCCGTAGGGGTCTTGCAGCGGCAGGTAGTTGGCGATCAGGGTGACGAAGCCTTCGCGGTTCGGCTCGTAGCTGCGGAACATGTAGAAGTCCGTGCCATCGACCTTGGGCGAAGTCGTGATGAAGGGCGCTTCGCGGTGGCTGGAGGCCAGGCTGAGGCCGGTGGCGCCCAGCAGGGCGGCTCCGAGCAGCGCAAGGCGGCTCGTCGAGAGGAACTTGAGCATGGGAAGTCTCCTGGAGGGCGCGCAGTTCGTCGACTGCAGCGAGGCTGGATACGCCAGCGGCGGGCCGCTGGATGTCCGAAAGCCTTGTGCAGCGTACGGTCTTGGCTGCGCGCGGTCGGTGTCCTGCCAGACACAAGGCCGGGCTGGCGACAATCGGCGGTCCATGGACACCGCCCTGCCCGAGCTGCCCCCTGCCGTGGCGCAGCCGACCTCCCCCGCCGGGCACCCCTGGGTGCTGCGCGACTGGGGCCGCGTGCCCTGGCCGCAGAGCGCCGAGGCCATGCAGGCCTTCACCGCCGCACGGGGGCCCGAGACGCCCGATGAGCTGTGGCTGGCCGAGCACGATCCCGTCTTCACCCAGGGCACCGCCGGCCGGCCCGAGCATGTGCTGGCCGCCGGTGACATCCCGGTGCGGCCCAGCAACCGCGGCGGCCAGGTGACTTACCACGGGCCCGGCCAAGTACTGGCGTATCCGCTGCTCGACCTGCGGCGGCGCGGCTACTTCGTGAAGGAGCTGGTGCACCGCATCGAGGAGGCCGTGCTGCGCACCCTGGCCGAGCTGGGCGTGACCGCGCATCGCGTGGTCGGCGCGCCGGGCCTCTACGTGCGGCTGGCCGACCCCTTCGGCCATGCCCGCCTGCCGCCCGCCGCGCCGGGCGAGGACCCCTTCCGCGGCCTGGGCAAGATCGCCGCCCTGGGCCTGAAGATCAGCCGCCAGGGCAGCTACCACGGCGTCGCGCTGAATGTGGCCATGGACCTGGCGCCCTTCGGCCGCATCGATCCGTGCGGCTACGTAGGCTTGCATACCGTCGACCTTGCTAGCCTCGGCGTGGTCGTCGAACCGACGGCCGTCGCCCGGAGCCTGGCCACCCACCTGATCCGGCAGCTCGACTGAGCCCCCGCCCCCACCCGGAGCCTTCCCCCATGAGCACCCTCCTGCCCGAGACCCCCGAGCAGCCGGCCTACGACCCCACGGTCAAGCAGAAGTCCCAGGCCAAGACTTCACGCATCCCCATCAAGGTCGTCCCGGCCGAGGTGCTGAAGAAGCCCGAATGGATCCGCGTCAAGGCTGGCAGCCCCTCCACCCGCTTCTACGAGATCAAGCAGATCCTGCGCGAGCACAAGCTCCACACCGTCTGCGAGGAGGCGAGCTGCCCCAACATCGGCGAGTGCTTCGGCAAGGGCACGGCCACCTTCATGATCATGGGCGACAAGTGCACGCGGCGCTGCCCCTTCTGCGATGTCGGCCACGGCCGGCCCGATCCGCTCGATGCGGACGAGCCCGCCAACCTGGCCAAGACCATTGCCGCGCTGAAGCTCAAGTACGTGGTCATCACCAGCGTCGACCGCGATGACCTGCGCGACGGCGGCGCCGCCCACTTCGTCGACTGCATCCGCCAGACACGCGCCCTCTCGCCGGCCACGACCATCGAGATTCTGACCCCGGACTTCCGCGGCCGCGACGACCGCGCGCTCGGCATCCTCACCCAGGCCCCGCCGGACGTGATGAACCACAACCTGGAGACGGTGCCGCGCCTGTACAAGGAGGTCCGCCCAGGCAGCGACTACGCCTTCAGCCTGAACCTGCTCAAGAAGTTCAAGGCCCTGCATCCCAAGGTGCCGACCAAGAGCGGGATCATGGTGGGGCTGGGCGAGACGGACGAGGAGATCCTGGACGTGATGCGCGACCTGCGCGCGCACGATGTGGACATGCTGACCCTGGGCCAGTACCTGGCCCCCAGCGGCCACCACCTGCCGGTCAAGCGCTACGTGCACCCGGACACCTTCAAGCGCTTCGAGGACGCGGCCCATGCCATGGGCTTCAGCCATGCCGCCGTGGGCGCGATGGTGCGCAGCAGCTACCACGCCGATCAGCAGGCGCATGCGGCCGGGGTGGGGGCCTGAGGCCCCTGCCAAGCCCGCCGTGCCGCGAGCGGCCGGCCTGTTGCCTCAGGCCGCCAGCAGCTTCTCGACCAGCTTGTTCAGCTCGTCAAAGTTCGGCGGGCCGACATAGGTCTTGACGATGCGGCCCTGCCGGTCGATCAGCACCGAGGTCGGCGTGAGCTGGATGTCGCCGAAGCGCTTGGCCAGCTCGCCATCGTGGTCGAGCGCGACCTTGAAGGGCAGGGCGCGGCTCTTGGCGAAGCTCAGCACATAGGCCGGCGGGTCGTAGGCCATGGCAACCGCCACCGTGTCGTAGCCGCGGGCGGCGTACTTGCCGTAGGTGGCGGCGAGGTCCGGCATCTCCTTCACGCAGCTTGCGCAACTGGTGGCCCAGAAGTTCACCAGCACGACCTTGCCGCGCAGGGCGCTGAGCTGTTCCTTGCGACCGTCGATCAGCGTGTAGCCAACCTCGGGCGCAAGCTGCGGGCTGCAACCCGGCAGGGTGGCGGCGGCAAGGCCCAGGGCCAGCAGGGCGGCGGCAAGACGGGGGCGGAGGGACATGGTCGCGGGCTTTGTGTAGGCTGGGCGCATTCGGGTCGGGCGCTGCGCCGGATCCACCGGGCAGGCTGCCCTCAGAACCAGGAGATCGCCATGCGTTCCATCGACCCGTGCGACGTGCTGCGCCGGCAGTGTATGAGCCGGGGGGCGACGTTCGTGCTGCTCGGCCTCTGGGCCGCCCAGGCCCGCGCGCTGTCCTTCAGCGACGCCGACGCCAGCGCCGGCCTCAAGGCCGCGCTGGAGCGCGGCGCCGAGGTCGCCGTCGGCCTGCTCGGCAAGACCGATGGCTTCCTCGGCAACCCCAAGGTGCGCATCCCCCTGCCGGGCGCGCTGGAGAGCGGCGCCAAGCTGATGAAGAAGCTGGGCCAGGGCGAGCGGGTCGAGGGCCTGGTCACCGCCATGAACCGTGCGGCCGAGAGCGCGGTGCCCGAGTCGGTCAGCCTGCTCAAGCAGGCCGTGCGCGACATGAGCGTGGCCGATGCGAAGAAGATCCTGAGCGGCGGCGACACCTCGGTCACGTCCTTCTTTGCCGACAAGACGCGCAAGCCGCTGAACGGCCGCTTCCTGCCCATCGTCAGCCGCGAGACGGAGAAGGTCGACCTCGCCGCCAAGTACAACGCGGTCGCGGCCAAGGCCTCGGGCTTCGGCCTGGTCAAGAAGCAGGACGCCAACATCGAGCAGTACGTGACCGGCAAGGCGCTGGACGGTCTGTACTTCATGATCGGCGAGGAAGAAAAGAAGATCCGCAAGGATCCGGTGGCCACCGGCAGCGCGATCCTGAAGAAGGTCTTCGGCGGGCTCTGAGCCCGGCCGGGCCGGCGCCCTGCGGCCGGCAGGGTCATGCTTCAAATGAGAATGGTTCGCATTAGCATGGGCGCCTCTTCCCTGCCCGAGCGAGCACCATGTCTGCCTGCCTCTCCCCCGAAGCCTCCCCCGCCCTGGCCGAGGAGCGCCCGCCCGCCGTCGAAGTCCTGTTGGCCGGCACCCTGGCCCTGATGACGGCCGTGGCCGAGCGTTGCGCGCTCGGCCATCCGCCAGCCTGCCATGCGCAGAGCCGGCTGATGCTTGGCAAGCTGCGGCACAACCTCGACCAGCTCTGCGCCCACCCGGCGCTGAGCCCCACTTTCCGCCTGAGCCTGGCGCGCATCCGCGGCCACTGGCAGCGCATGCTGAGCGAGGGCGCCGACGCCGATCCGGCCCAGGCCGCCCCCGCGCGCCAGGCGCTGCACTGAGCCGCCGCCCGCGCCGCGCTCAGCCCGCCAGGGCGGCGGCGACGGCCTCGCCGACTTCGCGGGTCGAGGCGCTGCCGCCCAGGTCGCGCGTGCGCGGCCCCGTGCGCAGCACCTGCTCGATGGCCGCGACGATGGCATCGTGCGCCGCCCGGCCGGCTGCCGCATCGGCGCCGGGCGCCTGACCGAGGAAGTCCAGCATCAGCGCGGCCGACCAGATCTGCGCGATCGGGTTGGCGATGCCCTGGCCGGCGATGTCCGGCGCCGAGCCATGCACCGGCTCGAAAAGGCTGGGGTAGCGCCGGTCGGGGTTCAGGTTGGCCGAGGGCGCCATGCCCAGGGTGCCGGTGCAGGCCGGGCCCAGGTCGCTGAGGATGTCGCCGAAGAGGTTGCTGGCGACGACCACGTCGAAGCGCTCGGGCTGCAGCACGAAGCGCGCGGCCAGGATGTCGACATGCTGGCGGTCCCACTGCACGTCCGGGAACTCGGCGGCGATGGCCTCGACCCGCTCGTCCCAGTAGGGCATGGAGATCGCGATGCCATTGCTCTTGGTCGCCGCCGTCAGGCGCTTGCGGGGGCGCTGCTGCGCCAGGCGGAAGGCGTGGCGCAGGATGCGGTCGACGCCATGGCGGGTGAAGATGGCCTCTTGCAGCACCAGCTCGCGCTCGCTGCCCTCGAACATGCGGCCGCCGACGCTGCTGTACTCGCCCTCGGTGTTCTCGCGGACGACGAGGAAGTCGATGTCGCCCGGCTGCTTGCCCGCCAGCGGGCTGCGCACGCCGGGCAGCAGGCGCACCGGGCGCAGGTTGGCGTACTGGTCGAAGTCGCGGCGGAACTTGAGCAGCGAGCCCCACAGCGAGACATGGTCCGGCACCACCGCCGGCCAGCCGACCGCGCCGAAGTAGATCGCGTCGAAGCCGCGCAAGGTCTCGAACCAATCCTCCGGCAGCATGCGGCCGTGGCGCAGCCAGTGGTCGGCGCAGGCCCAGTCAAATTCCTGCACGTCAAGCGGCAGGCCGTGGCGTGCGGCGGCCAGCTTCAGCACGCGCAGGCCCTCGGGCATCACCTCGGTGCCGATGCCGTCGCCGGGCAGGACGGCGATGCGGAAGGGTCGGTTCATGGCGGGTCTCGTCGCATTTGGGGCCCCGATGCTAGGCAGGCCGCGCGGTCGCAGGCCTGCGGGGATTGCGTAGCGCCGGCCGGCCGCAGGCGGCTGGCGATGCACGGGGCGGGCATTGGCCCGGCCGCTGCCCCGGGCGGGCGGGCGCAGGCATCATCGGCCCCTGCCTGAACTGCCGTGACGGCCTGTCCTGCCGCCTGACCATGCCCCTTGCTGCCCCGCTCTCCCTGGCCCTCGTCGGCGCCGGCCCGGTCGGCCTGAGCCTGGCCCTGCAACTGGCCGCGGCGCTGCCGCAGGCCGCGATCACCGTCTTCGACGCCCGCGCGCCCGGCGCCGACCCGGGCCGCGACCCGCGCACGCTGGCGCTCTCGCTGGGCAGCGTGCAGGTGCTGGAGGCCCTGGGCCTGGGCGCGGCGATGGCGGCCCAGGGCACGCCGATCCGCTGCGTGCATGTCTCGCAGCAGACGCCGACCCTGGGCCCCGGCCTGCTGCCGCGACCGCTGGCCGCCCTGCTGCTGCCCGAGGGCGAGCCGGTGGTGCGCATCGCGGCCGAGGAACTGGGCCTGCCCGCGCTCGGCACGGTGATGCGGCACGGCGCCCTGGTCGCGCCGCTGCAAGACTTGTGGGAAGCCGCCTGCGCGCGCGAGCCGCAGCGCCTGGCGCTGCGCCTGGGCACGCCGGTGGCGGCGGTGCGCGAGCGGGCCGGCGGTGTCGAGCTGGATTGCGGCATCGTCGAGACCCACGACCTGGCGGTGATCGCCGAAGGCGGCGTCTTCGCCGAGCAGGCCCGCAAGGCCCTGCGCCACGACTACGGCCAGACGGCCTGGGTCGGCACCGTCACCCTGGCCCGGCCGCTGGACGGCATGGCGGTGGAGCGCTTCACCGCCAGCGGCCCGGCCGCGCTGCTGCCCTTGCCGCCCGGGACGGCTGGCGGCGCCACGCCTTCGGCCGACGACGGCCAGCCGCGCGCGGCCCTGGTCTGGTGTGTGCCGAGCGCCGACGACCCGGTGGCACCACTCGACGCTGCCGGCCGCCTGGCCCTGCTGAACACCCTCTTCCCGGACGCCGTCGGCCCGCTGACCGGCCTGAGCCCGCTGAAAAGCTTCGCGCTCGGCCTGAATGCCGAGCGCAGCCTGGTGCGCGGCCGGCAAGTCCGCATCGGCAATGCCGCACAGACCCTGCACCCGGTGGCCGGCCAGGGCCTGAACCTGGGCCTGCGCGATGCCCAGGCCCTGGTGGCCGCCCTGGTCGCCGCCGAGGAGCAAGCCCACCGCCAGGGCGGGCCGCTGGACCTGGACGCCGCGCTGCGCCGCATCGAGTGGCAGCGCGCGCCCGACCGCTGGAGCCTGATCGCCGCAACCGATCTGCTGGCCCGCGGCTTCACTTGGCCGGGGCCGGCGCTGTCGACGCTGCGCGGCCTGGGCCTGGCCGCCGTCGGCCAGCTTGCACCCCTGCGCCGGGCGCTGGCGCGGCAGATGATGTTCGGCTGGCGCTGAGGCGCGCCGCCAGGCTCAGATCATCCGGCCCGCGCTGCGGCTGAGCTGGCAGCCCTGGATGCGCCAGGCCTGGTCCGACTGGCGTTCGAGCGTGTAGATCGCGATCCAGACCGCGCCGTCGCCATCGACGAGGCGGACCTGCTGCACCACCTCGTCGCCGACGCGGATCGGGGTCATGAAGAAGATCGAGGCCGGGCGGTAGACCGCCGGATAGGCCTCGCGCACGGTCATGAGAAAGCGCTCGGCGCTGCCGAAGCGCTGCTGGATGGCCGGCGTCGCGAAGCGGAAGGCGGCTTCGGCATCGTCGGCGGCAAAGGCGTCGAGCTGGGCCTGCACAACGGCCCGCACCTCACCGGCCTCGTCGCCGGGCAGTTTCTCGGCGGCTGCATGCAAGGGCGCGTCGCGGCCCTGGGGCGGGGCGGCTTGCAGGGCCGGCGTCGCCAGCAGGGGCAGCAGACCGGCCAGCAACAAGGTGGGCAGGGGGTGCATGGAAGGCTCCGGTGCCACCTGGAGCGGCGGCCTGTGCAGGCAATATGACAGCAAAGCGCGGCCGAGGCGCGCAGCGGGTCACCCGTGGACCGGGGGGGCGGCATCTGCGTGCCACAGCAGCCGGCCCTGGCCGATGGCATAGAGCTGGGTCCGCAGGGCTGGCAGGTGCGCGTCGGGCAGTTCGAAACGGCAATCGACCGCCTCGCTGCCATGCTGCACTTGCAGGCTGCGCGCGCCGGCCGCGGCCAGTTCGCGGCGCAGCCGGCCCTCCAGGGCATAGGGCACGCGACAGCCCAGCGGCAGCCAGCGCAGGCGCGGCACCTTGACGGCGCCCAGCAGGGCCTGGGCCACGGCGTCGGTGTAGGCCCGCACCAGGCCGCCGGCGCCGAGCTTGACCCCGCCGTAGTAGCGTACGACGGTGGCCAGCACGCCATCCAGGTCCTGGTGGCGCAGCACCTCCAGCATCGGCCGGCCGGCGGTGCCACCGGGCTCGCCGTCGTCGACCGCGGCCGACTGGCCGCCGGCCAGCAGGGCCCAGCAAACATGGCTGGCGCCGGGGTGCTCGGCCCAGCGCGCGGCCACGCGGGCCTGGGCCTCGCGGCGGTCGGCCACCGGTTCGACGCAGCCGAGGAAGCGGCTCTTCTGGATCAGCAGTTCGCTGTGGACGGCGGCAGACAGGCTCAGCGGCATGGCGCGAGCTTATGCGGCGCCGCCGCGGGATTTGCCCGTCAATCTTGCTGAAGGCGTGCGCTAGCTTTCCTGATCCCGCAAGCGTCAGGCTTTCGTTATAAACCGAGGTTCCGGATCGCGGGCACGACCGCAGTCCGGCTCGTCCATGCATCGGCCGCCCCGGGCGAAGCATGACGGACCCCGTTCCCGGCACCGTGACCCGCGTGCTGTGCGGCGGGAGGGCGCGATCCGCCCCAGTCCCGCACCGGCCCGACCGCCGGCCCGCGGGGCGCCAGATGAGCAGGCCGTCCAGGGGACGGTCCAGGTACTGTGTCCGGGGAGGCCGACCGCATGTCGCCCTGCCCGCGCACTTCCACGGGATGACCATGCAAACGACCTTGAAGTCGCTTCTAGCGACCGGCGCCGACACCGCCACCGCCCTTTCCGCCCCCGGGCGTCCGCCGCTCAGCTTCAGCGGCCTGCGCAGCCTGATCGACGCGACGATCGCCCGCCTCAACGGCCTGGGCATCGGCCGCAACGACCGGGTCGCCATCGTGCTGGCCAACGGCCCCGAGATGGCCGCCTGCTACATGGCCTGCGCCCGCGGCGTGACCAGCGCGCCGCTGAACCCGGCCTACCGCGCGGACGAGTTCGAGTTCTACCTCTCCGACCTGAATGCCAAGGCGCTGATCGTCGAGCAGGCCAGCAGCTCGCCGGCCATCGAGGTGGCCCAGAAGCTGGGCGTGCGCGTGCTGGACCTGATCCCCGGCGAGGCCGCCGGCGGCTTCACCCTGCAACCGCGCGACGGCGCGGAAGGCGGCAGCCCGGCCGCGCACGGCGGCGATGCCGAGCCCGACGATGTCTCGATGGTGCTGCACACCTCGGGCACCACCTCGCGGCCCAAGATCGTGCCGCTGTCGCAGCGCAACCTGGCCGCTTCGGCACAGAACATCCGCGCGACCCTGCAGTTCACCGACAAGGACTGCGGCCTGAACATCATGCCGCTCTTCCACATCCACGGCCTGATCGCCGGGGTGCTGGCGCCGCTGTCGGCCGGCTCGCAGGTCTTCTGCACTCCGGGCTTCAATGCCCTGAAGTTCTTCGCCTGGATGGACGAGGCCAAGCCCACCTGGTACACGGCCGTGCCGACCATGCACCAGGCCATCCTGACCCGGGCTGGCAAGAACGCCGAGATCATCGCGCGCCATCCCCTGCGCTTCCTGCGCTCGTCCTCGTCCTCGATGCCGCCGCAGGTCATCGCCGAGCTGGAGGCCGTCTTCAAGGCCCCGCTGATCGAGGCCTACGGCATGACCGAGGCCACCCACCAGATGGCCAGCAACCCGCTGCCGCCGCGGGCACGCAAGCCCGGTGCGGTCGGCCTGGCTGCCGGCCCCGAGGTGGGCATCATGGGCGAAGACGGCACGATCCTGCCGGCTGGCTCGATCGGCGAGATCGTCATCCGCGGCCCCAATGTGACCGCCGGCTACGAGAGCAACCCCAAGGCCAATGCCGAGGCCTTCACGAACGGCTGGTTCCGCACCGGCGACCAGGGCGTGATGGATGCCGAGGGCTACATCAGCCTGACCGGCCGCCTGAAGGAGATCATCAACCGCGGCGGCGAGAAGATCAGCCCGCGCGAGGTCGACGAGATCATGATGGACCACCCGTCCGTGGCCCAGGTCGTGACCTTCGCGATGCCGCATCCCAAGCTGGGCGAGGAAGTCGCCGCCTGCGTGGTGCTGCGCGAGGGTGCTGCGCTCAGCGAGCGCGAGCTGCAGGACTTCATCGGCCAGCGCGCCGCCGACTTCAAGGTGCCCAAGAAGATCCTGTTCATGGACGAGATCCCCAAGGGGGCCACCGGCAAGTTGCAGCGCATCGGCCTTGCGGCCAAGCTGGGCCTGACGGGCTGAACACCGAGTCAACGATCGAAGGCGGCATGCAGACCGCCCCCACACCACCCCCTTGAGGAGACACAGCAATGTCCAGAACCAAGCACGCATCCCCCCTGCGCAGCGCCATCACCGCAGCCTTCGCCCTGCTGGGCCTGGCGGCCAGCCCGGCCGCCCTGGCCTGGGAGCCGACCAAGCCGGTCGAATTCATCGTGCCGGCCGGCACCGGCGGCGGCGCCGACCAGATGGCCCGCTTCATCCAGGGCGTGGTCGCCAAGAACAACCTGATGAAGCAGCCGCTGGTGGTGGTCAACAAGTCCGGCGGCGCAGGCGCCGAGGGCTTCCTGGCCGTCAAGGGCGACAAGGGCGATCCGCACAAGATCATCATCACCCTGTCCAACCTCTTCACCACCCCGCTGGCCACCGGCGTGCCCTTCAACTGGCGCGACCTGACGCCGGTGCAGATGCTGGCCCTTGACCAGTTCGTGCTGTGGGTCAATGCCGACTCGCCGTACAAGACCGCCAAGGACTACTTCGAAGCCGTCAAGAAGGGCGACAACAACGCCTTCAAGATGGCCGGCACCGGCTCCAAGCAGGAAGACCAGATCATCACCGTGATGTTCGAGAAGGCCGCCGGCAAGAAGGTCACCTACGTGCCCTTCAAGGGCGGCGGCGACGTGGCGGTGCAACTGGTCGGCAACCATGTGAACTCGACGGTCAACAACCCCATCGAGGCCGAGAGCCACTGGAAGGGCGGCAAGCTGCGTCCCCTGTGCGTGATGGACAAGCAGCCCCTGCCCTACGAGGGCTGGAAGGCCATCCCGACCTGCACCTCGGCCGGCGTGCCCATCGAGTACGTGATGCTGCGCGGCATCTTCATGACGCCGGGCGTGACGCCTGAGCAGGTCAAGTACTACCAGGACCTGTTCGCCAAGGTCCGCGAGCTGCCGGAGTGGAAGGAGTTCATGCAGAAGGGCGCCTTCAACCAGTCGGCCCTGACGGGTGACGCCTTCTTCGAGTGGCTCGGCAAGAACGAGCAGATGCACCGGGTGCTGATGAAGGAAGCCGGCTTCCTCGCCAAGTAAACCGGCGCGCGGGGCGCTGACCGCATCCGGCCACCGCCTTGCCCCCAACGATCGATGAACCGCTGCCCGGGGGGCCTGAAGCCCCCTGGCAGCTTGTCCCCTGGAGAGATGGTCATGTCTGACCCGACCGAAGACGCCGGCCCGGTGGTCGGCACCCGCTGGCCCGAACTGCTCGTCGCCCTGTTCCTGGTCATCCTGTCGCTGATCGTGATCGTCGACAGCCGGCGCGTGGGCACCGGCTGGGCCGAGGACGGCCCCGAGTCCGGCTACTTCCCCTTCTACATCGGCCTGGCCCTGCTCATCTCGAGCGGCTCGGTGCTGGTCGGCCAGTTGCGCCGCTGGGGCACGCGCAATCCGGCCTTTGCCGAGCGCAGCCAGATCCGCAGCGTGATGCAGATGGCGATCCCCATGACCATCTATGTGGGCTTCGTCTGGTTCCTGGGTCTCTACATGGCCTCGATCGGCCTGATCGGCTACTTCATGCGCCGCCATGGCAAGTACGGCTGGCCGCTGACGACGGCCGTGTCGGTCGGCGTGCCGCTCTTCTTCTTCCTGGTCTTCGAGCGCTGGTTCCTGGTGCCGCTGCACAAGGGACCGATCGAGCAGTTGCTGGGCTTCTGAGCCCCCTCCCCCTCCCGACACGAGAACACCATGGAAGAACTCAGCAACCTGATGGGGGGCTTCAGCGTCGCGCTGACCGGCCCCAACCTGCTCTACATGCTGATCGGCATCGTGCTGGGCGTGCTGATCGGCGTGCTGCCCGGCCTGGGCGGCGCCAACGGCGTCGCCATCCTGCTGCCGCTGACCTTCAGCATGAACCCCACCTCGGCGATCATCATGCTGAGCTGCATCTACTGGGGTGCGCTGTTCGGCGGGGCGATCACGTCCATCCTTTTCAACATCCCGGGCGAGCCCTGGAGCGTGGCCACCACCTTCGACGGCTTCCCCATGGCCCAGCAGGGCAAGGCGGCGCAGGCGCTGACGGCGGCCTTCACCTCCAGCTTCGTCGGCGCGCTGATCGCCGTGGTGGTGATCACCTTCCTGGCGCCGCTGCTGGCCAAGTTCGCGCTCAAGTTCGGGCCCGCCGAATTCTTCGCCGTGCAGTTGCTCACCTTCTGCAGCTTCGTCGGCATGAGCAAGGAACCACCGGCCAAGACCATCGCCGCGATGATGCTGGGCTTCGCCCTGGCCGCGGTGGGCCTGGATGCGGTGACCGGCACGCTGCGCATGACCTTCGGCGTGACCGACCTGATGCGCGGCTTCGACTTCCTGATCGCGGTCATCGGCCTGTTCGGCATCGGCGAGATCCTGCTGACCATGGAAGAGGGCCTGGCCTTCAAGGGCAAGAGCGCGAAGATCAGCCCCAAGGTCGTCTTCCAGACCTGGGGCCTGCTGATCAAGCACTGGCGCACCTTCCTGCGTTCCACCGCCATCGGCTGCTGGATGGGCATCACCCCGGGCGGCGCGACGCCGGCCAGCTTCATGAGCTACGGCATGGCCCGCCGCATCTCGAAGAACCCGCAGAACTTCGGCAAGGGCGAGATCGAGGGCGTCGTCGCCCCCGAGACGGCAGCCCATGCCGCCGGCACCTCGGCCCTGCTGCCCATGCTGACGCTCGGCATCCCGGGCTCGCCGACGGCGGCTGTGCTGCTGGGCGGCCTGCTGATCTGGGGCCTGCAACCCGGCCCCATGCTCTTCATCGAGCAGAAGGACTTCGTCTGGGGCCTGATCGCCTCGATGTACCTGGGCAACATCGTCGGCCTGATCGTCGTGCTCTCGACCGTGCCCTGGTGGGCGGCCATCCTGCGCATTCCCTTCGCGGTGATCGCGCCGGTGATCATCGTGATCTGCGCGATCGGTGCCTACACCGTGCACAGCTCGATGTTCGACGTGGCGCTGATGATGGTCTTCGGCGTGCTCGGCTACCTGTTCAAGAAGCTCAAGTACCCGCTGGCGCCGCTGGTGCTGGCCCTGGTGCTGGGCGATATGGCCGAGGCCAGCTTCCGCCAGGCCATGCTGCTGTCGCAGGGTTCGCTGTCCATCTTCTGGGCCAACCCGCTGGTCGGTGCCATCTTCAGCCTGGCGCTGCTGATGCTGCTGTGGCCGCTGTTCGCGGCGGCCAAGGCGCGGCTGGCGGGCCGCTCCGCGCAAGCCAAGGAGGCCTGAAGCATGAAGATCACCGTCGTCGGTGCGGGCGCCATCGGGGGCTACCTCGGCGCCCAGCTTTCGCGGGCGGGCGAGGAGGTCACCTTCATCGCCCGCAACAAGAACCTGGAAACCATCCGCCGCGACGGCTTCCGCCTGACGCTGGAGAACGGCGAGACCGTTCATGCGCCGAATGTGAAGGCGGTGCAGGACCCGGCCGAGGCCGGCCCGCAGGACGCCGTGCTGCTGACCGTCAAGGCCCACCAGGTGGCCGACCTGCTGCCCGGCCTGCGCGGGCTCTTCGGGCCGGAGACCCTGGTCGTCAGCATGATCAACGGCGTGCCTTGGTGGTATTTCCACAAGCTCGGCGGCGCCCATGAGGGCAGCAGCCTCGACAGCGTGGACCCGGGCGGCGTGATCGCCCGCCACATCGAACCCGAGCGCGTGATCGGCAGCGTGGTCTATCCGGCCGCCGAATTGCTGGCCCCCGGCCATGTGAAGGTGATCGAGGGCAATCGCTTCACCCTGGGCGAGCCCGACGGCTCGCGCAGCGAGCGCATCGAGGCCCTGTCCAAGGCCATGATCGGCGCCGGCTTCAAGAGCCCCGTCAGCAAGGACATCCGCGGCGAGATCTGGGTGAAGCTCTGGGGCAATGCCACCTTCAACCCGATCAGCGCGCTGACCCATGCGACGCTGGAGCAGATCTGCCGCCACCCCGCCGGCCGCGAACTGGCCCGCGCCATGATGGCCGAGGCGCAGGCCGTGGCCGAATCCCTGGGCGTGAAGTTCAAGATCACCCTGGAGCAGCGCCTGGCCGGCGCCGAGGCGGTGGGTGCGCACAAGACCTCGATGCTGCAAGACATCGAAGCCGGCCGCGGGCTGGAGCTGGAGGCCCTGGTCGGCAGCGTCGTCGAGCTGGGCCGCATCACCGGCACGCCCACCCCCAAGCTGGAAGCCATCTACGGCGCGGCCCGCCTGCTGAGCGACACCGTCACCGGGCAGCGCGGCCGCATGGCCCTGCTGCCGCTGTGAGGAGGCCGGCCCGATGAAATGGCTGCGCTTCACCCATGCCGGGGCGGAAGGCTTCGGCAGCCTGGAAGGCGACACCATCCAGGTCCACACCGGCGATCTCTTCGGCGAGCACCATCCCACGGGCGGCACGCTGCGGCTCGACGAGGTCACCCTGGGCCTGCCCTGCAAGGTCGGCAAGGTGCTGGCGCTGTGGAACAACTTCCGCGCCGCGGCCGAGAAGAACGGCTGGGCGCCGCCGACCGAGCCGCTTTACTTCCTCAAGACCCCCAACAGCCTGGCCGCCCACGGAAGCGTCACCCCGGCGGTGGCGGCCGAGGTCGGCCGCGTCGCCTTCGAGGGCGAGCTGGCCGTGGTGATCGGCCAGCGCGCGCACCGCATCCGCGTGGACGAAGCGCCGGCCCACATCCTGGGCTACACCTGCGCCGACGACGTGACCGCGATTGAGCTGCTGAACCGCGACCCGGCCTTCCCGCAGTGGACGCGGGCCAAGGGCTTCAACGGCTTCGGCGTGCTGGGGCCGGTGATCGAGACCACGCTGGACCTGTCCACCGCCATGCTGCGCACCCGCGTCGGCGGCCGCGAGCGGCAGGCCTATGCCCTGGCCGACATGTTCTTCCCGCCGGCCGAGCTGGTGGCGCGCATTTCGCAAGACCTGCCGCTGGAACCCGGCGACGTGATCCTCTGCGGCACCTCCCTGGGGGTGCTGCCGATGAAGCCGGGCAGCGAGGTCGAGGTCGAGATCGACGGCCTGGGCGTGCTGGCCCACCGCTACGGCTGAGGCCCGCCGGGCGTCAGCGCTTCTTTGGCCTCGGATCAGAAAAAGCATCGGCCACCCCCCGGGGGCCTTCCTAGAATTTTCAGACAGCGTGGGGCCTTTCACGGCCCCACCGCCCTGCCGCCTAGCGCCTGCCCATGACTGCTGCCGACCGCCGTGCCCTGCTCCGCTCGATGTTCGATGCTGCCGTCGCGGCAGCCGATCCGATGCGGGTGCTGGGCCCCCACCTGCCCGAGCCGCCCAAGGGCCGCACGATCGTGATCGGCGCCGGCAAGGCCAGCGGTGCGATGGCCGCGGCGGTCGAGGCGCACTGGCGCGGCGGCCCGCTGAGCGGCCTCATCGTCACCCGCTACGGCCATGCCGCGCCGACGAAGCAGATCGAGATCGTCGAGGCCGCCCACCCGGTGCCCGATGCCGCGGGCGCCGAGGCCGCGATCCGCATCGCCCGGCTCGTGCAGGGCCTGACGGAGGACGACCTGGTGCTCTGCCTGATCTCGGGCGGCGGCTCCTCCCTGCTGGCCGCGCCGGCCGAAGGCCTGACCCTGGCCGACAAGCAGGCGCTGAACAAGGCCCTGCTCAAGAGCGGCGCCAACATCACCGAGATGAACTGCGTGCGCAAGCACCTCAGCGCGCTCAAGGGCGGCCGCCTGGCGGCCCTGTGCGCGCCGGCCCGGGTGGTGACGCTGACCATCTCCGACGTGCCGGGCGACGACCCCTCGGTCATCGCCTCCGGCCCGACGGTGCCGGATGCGTCGACCTGCGCGGATGCCCTGGCCATCCTGGAGAAGTACCGCATCACCGAACCCAAGGTGGCGGTGGACTACATCCGCCGCGGCCATGACGAGACGCCCAAGCCCGGCGACCCGCGCCTGGCCCGGGCCGAGACCCACATGGTCGCCACGCCGCAGATGTCGCTGGAGGCCGCGGCCGCCGTGGCGCGCGCCGCCGGCTACACCCCGCTGATCCTGGGCAATGCCATCGAGGGCGAGGCCCGCGACATGGCCCTGATGCATGCCGGCATCGCCCGCCAGGTGCTGCAGCACGGCCAGCCGGCGCCGGCGCCCTGCGTGCTGCTCTCCGGCGGCGAGGCCACCGTCACCGTGCGCGGCCAGGGCCGCGGCGGGCGCTGCGCGGAATTCCTGCTCGCTCTGGCCGTGGCCCTGGACGGCCTGCCCGGCGTGCATGCCATCGCCTGCGACACCGACGGCATCGACGGCACCGAGGACAACGCCGGCGCCGTGCTCACGCCTGACAGCCTGGCGCGCGGCGCCGCCCGCGGCTTGAGCGCCAAGGCGCATCTGGCGAACAACGACGGCTACAGCTTCTTTGCCGGGGTGGACGATCTGATCCTCACCGGCCCCACGCTCACCAACGTCAACGACTTCCGGGCGATCCTGATCGGCTGACCCGCCGCAGGCGACGCCCTGGCCCGCCCCTCGCCCGTCACACGCGGGCGGGGGGCCGGTCCCGCAAGCCCCAACCCTTTCGCGATCCCCGAGGAGACAAAGACCATGGCATCCGACATCGACATCGCCCAGGCCGCCACGCTGCAGCGCATCACCCAGGTCGCCAGCGAAAAGCTCGGCATCGCCGACGAGCACCTGGAGCCCTACGGCCACTACAAGGCCAAGATCTCGCTGAAGTACCTCGACAGCCTGAAGGACCGCCCCAACGGCAAGCTGATCCTGGTCACCGCCATCAGCCCGACGCCGGCCGGCGAAGGCAAGACCACCACCACCGTCGGCCTGGGCGATGCCCTCAACCGCATCGGCAAGAAGGCCCTGGTCTGCCTGCGCGAGCCCTCGCTGGGCCCGGTCTTCGGCGTCAAGGGCGGTGCGGCCGGCGGCGGCTATGCCCAGGTCGTGCCGATGGAGGACATCAACCTCCACTTCACCGGCGACTTCAACGCCATCCAGCTCGCCAACAACCTGCTGGCCGCGGTGATCGACAACCACATCCACCACGGCAACGCGCTGGACATCGACGTGCGCCGCGTGACCTGGAAGCGCGTGCTCGACATGAACGACCGCGCGCTGCGCGACATCACCATCGCCCTGGGCGGCACGGCCAACGGCTACCCGCGCCAGGACGGCTTCGACATCGTCGTGGCCTCCGAGGTGATGGCCATCTTCTGCCTGGCCACCTCGCTCGACGACCTGAAGCAGCGCCTGGGCAACATCGTCTGCGCCTACACCCGCGCCGGCAAGCCGGTGACGGCCCGCGAGCTGAATGCCCACGGCGCGATGACCGTGCTGCTCAAGGACGCGATCCAGCCCAACCTCGTGCAGACGCTGGAGAACAACCCGGCCATCCTGCATGGCGGCCCCTTCGCCAACATCGCCCACGGCTGCAACTCGGTCATCGCGACCCAGGCCAGCCTGAAACTGGCCGACTATGTGGTGACGGAAGCCGGCTTCGGCGCCGACCTGGGCGCCGAGAAGTTCATCGACATCAAGTGCCGCAAGTCGGGCCTGCGCCCGGATGCGGTGGTGATCGTCGCGACCATCCGCGCGCTCAAGTTCCACGGTGGCGTGAAGAAGGAAGACCTCAACACCGAGAACCTCGACGCGCTGGCCAAGGGCATCGCCAACATCGAGAAGCATGTGCAGAACGTGCGCGAGCACTACGGCCTGCCCTGCGTGGTCTCGATCAACAACTTCACCGCCGACACCCCGGCCGAGCTGGCCCTGCTGCAAGCGCGCATGGCCGCTCTGGGCGCGCCGGTGGTCGTGGCCCGTCACTGGGCCGAAGGCGGCAAGGGCGCCGAAGCGGTGGCCCACGAGGTGGTGCGCCTGGTCGAGGCGAACGAGGGCAAGAGCGGCTTCAAGTTCGTCTACGAGGAAGAGGCCACGCTGATGGAGAAGGTGACCGCCATCGCGACCAAGATCTACGGCGCGGCCGGCGTCAGCGCCGATGCCAAGGTCAAGAAGCAGATCGCCGAGCTGCAGGAAGCCGGCTACGGCCGCTACCCGGTCTGCGTCGCCAAGACGCAGTACAGCTTCTCCACCGATGCCAATGCCAAGGGTGCGCCGACCGGCCACACCCTGAACATCCGCGAGGTGCGGCTGGCCGCGGGCGCCGAATTCATCGTCATGGTCTGCGGCGACGTGATGACCATGCCGGGCCTGCCCAAGGTGCCCTCGGCCGAGAAGATCGACCTGGTCGACGGCAAGGTCGTCGGCCTGTTCTGATCCTTCGGCATCGCATCGGGAGCGGGCATGGAGCAAGGCATCACGAGCGAACTCCCGATGCAGCCCCGGCTGGGTGACCTGGCTGGCTGGCTGGCCTGGGCGGAGCAGCTCAACCCGCAGCCCATCGAGCTGGGGCTGGACCGGGTCCGCACCGTCTACCAGGCCTTGGGCCTGGCGCCGCGGGTGCCGGTCATCACGGTGGGCGGCACGAATGGCAAGGGCTCGACCTGCGCCATGCTCTCGTCCATCCTCCAGTCCGCCGGGCACCGGGTGGGCTGCTACACCTCGCCGCACCTGCTGCACCCCACCGAGCGGGTGCGCATCGACGGCATCCCGGTGGCCGACGAGCGCCTGGCGGCGGCCTGCGCGCGGGTCGAATCCGCCCGCGGCAGCCTGCCGCTGACGCCCTTCGAGTTCGGCACCCTGGCCGCACTCTGCGTCTTCGACGAAGCGGCGCTCGACGTGCTGGTGCTTGAAGTCGGCCTCGGCGGCCGGCTCGACGCCGTGAACATCGTCGATGCTGACGTGTCGGTGGTCACCAGCATCGGCATCGACCACACCGATTTCCTCGGCGACACCCGCGACTCCATCGGCTACGAGAAGGCGGGCATCTTCCGCAGCGGCCGGCCGGCGGTCTGCGGCGATCCGCACCCCCCGCTGGGCCTGTTGAAGCAGGCCGGCGTCGTGGGCGCGCCGCTGTGGTCGCAGGGCGCGGGCTACGGCTGGTCGGCCCGCGAGGATGCCGACGGCCAGCCCGCCTGGCGCTTCTGGCGCGTCGACGCCCAGCATGCCGAGAACTGCCGCGTGCTCGAACCCCTGCCCATGCCGGGCCTGGAGGGCGAGATCCAGCTCGACAACGCCGCCACCGCCCTGATGGCGCTGGACCGCCTGCGCGAGCGCCTGACGGTGCCGCTGGCCGCCATCCAGGCCGGCCTGCGCCGGGTGCAACTGGCCGGGCGCTTCCAGCGCTTCGGCACCGTGCCCGAGGTCATCCTCGACGTGGCCCACAACCCGCATGCCGCCCAGCGCCTGGCCGCCACCCTGGCCCGCCAGCCGGTGGCCGGCCGCACCCTGGCCGTGCTGGCCATGCTGCGCGACAAGGACATGGTCGGCGTCGTCCAGGCGCTTGCACCGCAGGTGCAGGGCTGGTTCATCGCCGGCATCCCCGAGCGGCGCGGCGCCTCGGCCGAGGAACTGGCCCTGGCCCTGACCCAGGGCGGCGCCCAGGGCCCCGTGACGGCCTGTGCCGACATCGCCGCCGCGCTGGCCAGCGCCCGCGCCCATGCCGGCTCGCGGGACCGCGTGATCGTCTGCGGTTCCTTCGTCACCGTGGGCAGCGCCCTGCAGATGCTCAGCGTCGAAGCGGCGCAGGGCACGGTGGCCGCCGCAGCCAACGGATGCCTGGCTGCGGATAAGGCGATCTTTGTCTGAGCGTCAGAAAGTCCAACCCACATGGCGGGGGGCGAGGCCTAGACTGGCTTCAACGGATCGAGAGGCGCCGCAGCGCGCCGCGATCCACCGGGCGGCCCCGCCGCCCGCCCCCGTCTAGGAATCGACCTGCCATGCCGCACTGCTTCCGATCCCTGCCGACGCGACCGCGCCCTGTCGCGGTCGCGTGCCCGGCGGGATCGCGGCCCGGCCCGGCAGGCCAGCGAATCACCCCCTCGCGCGCAGGCGCCGTGTCTCCGGTTCAGGCTCATGGCCTGAGGCAGGACAAGGCCTTGCGCGCCCGGACCGTGCCAGGGCCCCGCAGATCGCGTGCCCGAGGCCTCGCGGCAACCTGTTCCGGCCCGATGCGGTCGGCAGGCCGACCGTTGATCCGGTCCCTCACGCCCAGTCGCAACAGCGCCTGACGGTCCGACGACCGCAAGCCTGAGCCCTTCATCCAGATCAGCCCCTGAGGAGACAAACCATGGCCGGCCGCAACTTCCTTTTCGTCCCGGGTCCCACCAACATCCCCGACCGCGTCCTGCGTTCGATGGCGGTGCAGTCGGAAGACCATCGGTCCCCGATCTTTTCGCAGCTCACCTTTGACTGCATCAAGGGCTTGAAGGACATCTTCAAGACCACCACCGGCACGCCGATCATCTTCCCGTCCAGCGGCACCGGCTGCTGGGAAGCCGCGCTGACCAACTGCCTGAACCCCGGCGACACCGTGCTCGCCTCGCGCTTCGGTCAGTTCAGCCACCTGTGGATCGACATGTGCCAGCGCCTCGGCTTCAACGTCGAGACCGTGGACTGCGAATGGGGCACCGGCGTGCCGCTGGAGCGCTATGCCGAGATCCTGGCGGCCGACAAGGGCCACAAGATCAAGGCCGTGCTGGCCACCCAGAACGAGACCGCCACCGGCGTGAACAGCGACATCGCCGGCGTGCGCAAGGCCATGGACGCCTGCGGCCACCCGGCCCTGCTCTTCGTCGACTCGGTCAGCGCGCTGGCCAGCGTCGACTTCCGCATGGACGAGTGGGGCGTGGACGTCTGCGTCAGCGGCTCGCAGAAGGGCCTGATGCTGCCGGCCGGCCTGGGCATCACCTGCGTCAGCGAGAAGGCGCTCGAAGCGCGCAAGACGGCCCAGGCGCCGCGCTGCTACTTCGACTACCTCGACATGGTCAATGCCAACAAGACCGGCTACTTCCCCTACACCCCCTCGCTGCCCCTGCTCTACGGCCTGCGCGAAGCCATCGCCACGCTGAAGGAAGAGGGCCTGGACAACGTCTTCGCCCGCCACGCCTACCTGGCTGGCGCGACGCGCGCGGCGGTACAGAAGGGCTGGAAGCTTGATGTCTGCGCCAAGGAGCCGAAGTGGTATTCAGACACGGTCAGCGCGGTGCTGGTGCCGGAAGGCTTCAACGGCGCCGACGTGATCTCCCGCGCCTTCCGCCGCTACAACCTGGCGCTGGGCGCCGGCCTGTCCAAGGTGGCGGGCAAGGTCTTCCGCATCGGCCACATCGGCGACATGAACGAGTGCATGCTGCTGGGCGCCATCGCGGGTGCCGAGGCCGCCATGCTGGATGTGGGCATCAAGGTCGAGCCGGGCAGCGGTGTCGGCGCCGCCAGCAACTTCCTGCGCGACCCGGCGAATGTGCCGGCGCACATGGCCAACTGGATCGCCGGGAAGAACGCAGCATGAGTGCCCACCACGTCGTCTTCCTGGACCGGGCCTCGCTGAAGGCCAAGGTCCGCACGCCGGCCCTGGGCGGCAGCTATGTCGAGCACGAGAAGACCACGCCGGAGCAAGTCGTCGAGCGCCTGAAGGGCGCGACCGTGGCCATCACCAACAAGGTGCCGCTGCGCGAGGACGTGCTCTCGCAACTGCCCGACCTGAAGATGATCGCCGTGGCCGCCACCGGCTACGACGTGATTGACGTGCCGGCCTGCCGCGCCCGCGGCATCGCCGTGGCCAACATCCGCAACTACGCGGTGCACACCGTGCCGGAGCATGCCTTTGCGCTGATCCTGGCCCTGCGCCGCAACATCCTGGCCTACCGCCAGGATGTGGAGGCGGGCGTGTGGCAGCAGTCGGACCAGTTCTGCTTCTTCACGCACGACATCGGCGACCTGCACGGCGCGACGCTGGGCATCATCGGCGAAGGCGCGCTCGGCCAGGGCACGGCAGCCATCGCCCGCGGCTTCGGCATGAAGGTGCTGTTCGCCGACCATGAGCCGCCCAAGATGCCGGGGGTCGAGTTCACGCCCTTCGACGAGGTGCTGGCCCAGTCGGACGTGATCAGCCTGCACTGCCCGCTGACGCCGAGCACGCGCAACATCATCGGCATCGAGCAGTTCCGCAAGATGAAGCGCAATGCCCTGGTGATCAACACCGCGCGTGGCGGCCTGGTCGACGAGGCTGCGCTGATCACCGCGCTCGACGAAGGCCTGATCGCCGGCGCCGGCTTCGACGTGCTGACGGTCGAGCCGCCCAAGAACGGCCATCCCCTGCTGGACCTGCGGCGCCCGAACTTCATCCTGACCCCGCACGTGGCCTGGGCCTCGGACGGCGCGATGCAGTTCCTGGCCGATCAGCTCATCGACAACGTCGAGCGCTGGGCGGCCGGCACGCCGCAGCACCTGGTCACCTGATCTGAACCATCCCTGGCCACGCCCCCTCGGGGGCGTGAACGCGGGGCCTTCGGGCCCCGCGGCGGGCAAACTCGCGCCTGCGATTTCGCAGCCCCTTGCCCGATCTCCCGGAGAACCCGCATGAAGAAACTGCTCTACCAGTTCGACACCGACCCGATGCCCTCGGTCTTCGACAACGTCGTCGGCTACGACGGCGGCGCCGACCACATCACCGCCTACGGCGGCGTGACGCCCGCCAATGTCGGCGGCCTGGTCGACGGGGCCATCTTCACCCGTGCGCCCAAGGACAAGAAGCTGACCGCCATCTTCGTCGGCGGCGGCAACATGGTCGAGGGCGAGGCCCTGTTCAAGGCCGTGCGCAAGAAGTTCTTCGCCGGCTTCCGCGTCTCGGTCATGCTCGACAGCAATGGCTCCAACACCACCGCCGCGGCCGGTGTGGCCTGGCTGGCGCATGCCGCGGCCAAGCGCGGCGGCAGCCTGGCCGGCAAGAAGGCTGTTGTGCTGGCCGGCAGCGGCCCGGTCGGCCAGCGCGCCGCGGTGATGCTGGCGCGTGAAGGCTGCGAGGTGACCATCACCTCGCGCGACGCCGCCAAGGGCGGCGCCGCAGCCGAAGCCATCCAGACCCGCTTCGGCCTGAGCGTCAAGGCCGTGGTCGCCCGCGACCCGGCCGGTTTTGCGGCGGCCATCGACGGCGCCCAGGTGATCTTCGCTGCCGGCGCCGCCAGCGCCCAGTTGCTGACCGAAGCGCAGTGGAAGGATTCCCCGACGCTTGAGCTGCTGGCCGATGCGAACGCGACGCCGCCGCTGGGGATCGAGGGCGTCGACATGATGGATAAGGGCGTCGAGCGCCACGGCAAGGTCGTCTTCGGCGCGCTGGGTTTCGGCGCCTTGAAGATCGCCCTGCACCGCGCCTGCGTCGCGCGCATGTTCGAGCAGAACGATCTCGTGCTGGATGCCGACGAGGTCTTCGCCATCGCCAAGACCATGGTGGGCTGAACCCTCGCCCTCCCCGGCCGCGGCGCCTGGCGCCGCGGCTCCCCTCACCCGACTGTTGAACAGCCGGTCCGGATGCCTGCATCCGCGACCTTGGCCGGAGGCTTGCCTGACATGAGCACCGATCGCATCGAATCCCTGTCTGTCCAGACCTTCCTGGACGAGCTGGCCAGCGCCGCGCCCACCCCGGGCGGCGGCGGCGCCGCCGCCGTGATGGGCGCCATGGGCGCCGCGCTCGTGGCCATGGTCTGTAACCTGACCATCGGCAAGAAGAACTACGAGGCCGTCGAGGACGAGATGAAAGCCGTGCTGGCAGCGTCCGAGGACGTGCGCGCCCGCCTCACCGCCATGATCGAGGACGACAAGACCGCCTTCGACGCGCTGATGGGCAGCTACAAGCTGCCCAAGGCCAGCGACGAGGAGAAGGCCGCGCGCAGCGCCGCCATCCAGGCCGGCCTGGCCGGCGCCACGGTGGTGCCGCTGGACTGCGCCAAGGCCTGCGCCGAGGTCGTGCGCCTGTCGGCCCGGGCCGCCGCGGTCGGCAACCTGAACGTGATCAGCGATGCCGGCGTCGGCGTGCTGGCCGCCTGGGCCGCCCTGCGCAGCGCCGCCCTGAACGTGCACATCAATGCCCCGCAGCTCAAGGACCGGGCCTTCGCCGGCGCGAAGCTGGCCGAGCTGCAGGCCCTGCTCGATGAATGCGGACCGCTCGCCGAGCAGGTCCACGACACCGTCAAGTCCAAGCTCGGCTGAGTCGCCTCGGACGAGCATCCCGACCCCTCTTTCAGCAAGCTCGGGCACACGAGCCTTGAGGTAACCCCCGGTGGGGGCGGCGCGATCCGCCACCCCCACCCGGCCGCGCGGCGGGCCACCACGCCGATCCGTAAGCATTCGGAGAAGGAGACATCCCATGGACATCCACGAGTACCAGGCCAAGGAGCTGCTTGCAGGCTTTGGCGTGCCCGTCCCACGCGGCAGCGTGGCCTACAGCCCCGACCAGGCCGTCTACGTGGCCACCGAGCTCGGCGGCTGGCATTGGGCGGTGAAGGCGCAGATCCACTCCGGCGGCCGCGGCAAGGCCGGCGGCGTCAAGCTCTGCCGCACCTATGGCGAGGTGGCCGCGGCGGCTAAGGCCATGCTCGGCGCCACGCTGGTGACGAACCAGACGGGCCCCAAGGGCAAGGTGGTCAACCGCCTTTACGTGGAGCAGGCCACCGCCTTCGTCCGCGAGCTCTACCTGGGCTTCGTGCTCGACCGCAAGGCCGAGCGGGTGCGCGTGATCGCCTCGGCGCAGGGCGGCATGGAGATCGAGGAGATCGCCCATGACAACCCGGACTCGATCATGCAGATCGAGGTCGAGCCGGCCGTCGGCCTGCAGCCCTTCCAGGCCCGCGAGCTGGCCTTCGGCCTGGGCCTGAACATCAAGCAGGTCAGCCAGGCGGTCACCGCCATCCTGGGCTGCTACCGCGCCTTCCGCGACCTCGACGCGACCATGGTCGAGATCAATCCCCTGGTCGTGACCAAGGACGACCGCGTGCTGGCGCTGGACGCGAAGATGAGCTTCGACGACAACGCCCTCTTCCGCCGCCCGCAGATCGCCGAGATGCGCGACGTGGCCGAGGAAGATCCGCGCGAGGCCCAGGCCGGCAAGCACGGCCTGAACTATGTCGGCCTCAGCGGCGACATCGGCTGCATCATCAATGGCGCCGGCCTGGCCATGGCGACCATGGACATGATCAAGTACTCCGGCGGCGAGCCGGCGAACTTCCTCGACGTCGGCGGCGGCGCCTCGCCCGAGCGCGTCGGCCAGGCCTTCAACCTCGTCCTCTCGGACCCGGGCGTCAAGGCCATCCTGGTCAACATCTTCGCCGGCATCAACCGCTGCGACTGGGTGGCCCAGGGCGTGGTGCAGGCCGCCAAGGGCCTGCGCGTGCCGCTGATCGTCCGGCTGGCCGGCACGAATGTGGACGAGGGCATGAAGATCGTCCGCGAATCCGGCCTGCCCATCATCCTGGCCGATGACCTGGCGAGCGCAGCCCAGAAGGCTGTGGCCGCCGCCCGTGGCGAACTCAGCGCCTGAGCAGGAGAGAGAACATGAGCATCCTCATCGACGAAACCACCCGCGTCATCGTCCAGGGCTACACCGGCGACAAGGCGACCTTCCACGCCAAGGAGATGATCGGCTACGGCACCAACGTGGTCGGCGGCGTCACGCCCGGCAAGGGCGGCCAGAAGCATCTGGACCGTCCGGTCTTCAACACCGTCAAGGACGCCGTGCATGCGACCGGCGCCGAGGCCAGCCTGGCCTTCGTGCCGCCGCCCTATGCGGCCGATGCGCTGATGGAAGCGGCCGACGCCGGTCTCAAGCTGGTCTGCATCATCACCGACGGCATCCCGGCCCAGGACATGATGCGGGTCAAGCGCTACCTGCGCCGCTACCCCAAGGACCAGCGCACGACCATCGTCGGCCCCAACTGCGCCGGCATCATCAGCGCCGGCCGGGCCATGCTGGGCATCATGCCGAGCAACATCTACATGCGCGGCAATGTCGGCATCGTTTCGCGCTCGGGCACCCTGGGCTATGAAGCGGCAGCGCAGATGAAGGCCCTGGGCATCGGCGTGACGACCAGCGTCGGCATCGGCGGCGACCCGATCAACGGCTCGTCCTTCCTCGACCACCTCGAACGCTTCGAGCAGGACCCCGAGACCAAGGCCGTGATCATGATCGGCGAGATCGGCGGCCCGCAGGAAGCCGAAGCCTCGGCCTGGGTGAAGGCGCACATGAGCAAGCCGGTGGTCGGCTATGTGGCCGGCCTGACGGCGCCCAAGGGCCGTCGCATGGGCCATGCCGGCGCCATCGTCTCGGCTGCGGGCGACACCGCCGCCGAGAAGGCCGAGATCATGGCCTCCTACGGCCTCTACGTCTCGCCCAGCGCCGCCCAGCTTGGCGAGACCGTGGCCAAGGCCCTGAGCAAGGTGCTCTGAAGCCTGCGCCTGCCGCGGCGGCCCCCGGGCCGCCCGGCACGGCGCGCCGTGTGTCCGGCCCCGGCGGCGCCCTGTGCCGCCTCGGGCTGGCGTTCCGCCCCCCTTCTCCATCCCTCCACCCCGCGGGAGCCCCCATGAGCCCAGTCATCGCCGCCGAAGCTGCGGAGCTCGTCTCCGAAGAGGGCGCCAACGACGGCTTCTCGCGCTCCGACCTGCTGCGCGAAGCCATGTTGGGCGTGCTGGACCGGCACGAGCCCGAAGTTGCCGCCCTGCTGCGCCGCGAAGGCCTGTCGGGCGAGGGCCTGAGCCCGCGCCTGCTCGCCCGCACCATCCAGGCCCAGGCCATGTGGTTCCAGCTCCTGGCCATCGCCGAGCAGAACCGGGACATGCGCCGCCGCCGCAATGTCGAGCGCGAACGCGGCTACGAGCAGTTGCTCGGCACCTTCGCGCATGTGATCGGCAGCGCCGCGGCGGGCGGCATCCCGGCCGGCGAGATCCGCGAGGTGCTGGCCAGCATCAAGATCCGCCCGGTCATCACCGCCCACCCGACCGAGTCCAAGCGCATCACCGTGCTGGAGCGGCACCGCCGCGTCTACTTGCGCCTGGTCGATCTGGAATCGCCGCGCTGGACCGAGCGCGAGCGCGAGGAGCTGCTGCGCGCCATCAGCGACGAGATCGAGCTGCTGTGGCTGACCGGCGAGCTGAAGCTGGAAAAGCCCACCGTCGAGCAAGAGGTCAACTGGGGCCTCTACTTCTTCAACGAGAACCTGTTCGACACCGTCCCGGCGCTCTATGCCAAGGTGGAAGCCGCCTTCGCGCGGCAGTTCCCCAAGGAAGCGCCGCTGGAGCTGCCGCCCTTCTTCACCTTCGGCTCCTGGGTCGGCGGCGACCGCGACGGCAACCCCTTCGTGACCAGCGAGGTCACCCGCCGCACCCTGTGGCAGAACCGGGTGGCCTGCCTGCGGCGCTACCGCAGCCGCATCGTCGACCTGATCCGCAACCTCAGCATTGCCGAACACGCGCTGGAGTTCCCGGAGCCCTTCAAGCGCGCGGTGCAGGCCGCGCTGGACCAGATCCCCGATGGCGCGCAGATTGCCGCGCGCAACCCGGGCGAGCTGTGCCGGCAGTACCTGTCCGTGATGCTGGCCCGGCTGGACGTGACCCTGGCCCGCAGCGAGGAGCAGGAGCCCGCCACCACCGCCGGCGGCTACCAGCATGCCGACCAGATGCTGGCCGACCTGGACCTGGTGCAGAACGCCCTCATCGAGTCCGGCGCCCAGCGCATCGCGCAGTCCCTGATCAAGCCCATGTGGCGCGAGGTCAGCATCTTCCGCTTCAGCACCCTGCGGCTGGACGTGCGCGAGAACACGATCCGCATCAACGCCACCCTGGGCGAGATGTACCGCAGCCTGCGCGGCGAGGAGCCGCCGCCGGTGGAGAGCCCGGCCTGGAAGGCCTGGCTGCTGGCCGAGCTGGGCAATGCCCGCGCCCAGCCCTACGACTACCCCGAGCTGTCGGCCGAGGCCGCCGAGACCCTGGCGACCTTCCGCACCATCGCCGAGATGCGCACGCAGATCGACCGCGAGGCCTTCGGCGCGCTCATCCTCAGCATGACGCACAGCGCGGCCGATGTGCTGGGCGTCTACTTGCTCGCCAAGGAAGCCGGCCTCTTCGCCGACGCGCTGGCGGTGGAATCCTGCACCCTGCCCATCGTGCCGCTGCTGGAGACCATCCCCGACCTGCGCGGCGCCTCGGCCATCCTCAAGGAGCTGATCGCCGTGCCCCTGGTGCAGCGCAGCCTGCGCCGCCAGGGCAATGTGCAGGAGGTGATGGTCGGCTACAGCGATTCGAACAAGGACGGCGGCTACCTCACCGCCAACTGGGAGCTGTCCAAGGCCCAGGCGCAGCTCACCCGGCTGGGCCGCGAGCTGGGCGTGTCCATCGCCTTCTTCCATGGCCGCGGCGGCTCGGTCAGCCGCGGCGGCGCGCCCACGGGCCGCGCCATCGCGGCGGCACCGGCCGGTTCGATCCGCGGCCAGTTCCGCATCACCGAGCAGGGCGAGGTCGTCTCGCTCAAGTACGCCAACAAGGGCACGGCCGCCTACCAGGTCGAGCTGCTGAGCGCCTCGGTCGTCGAGCACATGCTGAAGTCCGAGCGCGAGACCGCGCTCATCCCGCGGCATGAGTACGACGAGGCGATGGAGGCCCTGTCGGGCACCTCCTGGACGGCCTACCGCCGGTTGATGGAATCGCCCAGCATGCTGGCCTACTTGCAGGCCGCCAGCCCGCTGGAGGAACTGGCCCTGCTCAACCTCGGCTCCCGGCCTGCCCGCCGCACCCAGGCCAAGACGCTGGCCGACCTGCGCGCCATCCCCTGGGTCTTCGCCTGGGCGCAGAACCGCCACATGCTGACCGGCTGGTATGGCGTGGGCAGCGGGCTCAAGGCCTTCCTCGACGTGCGCAAGGAACGCGGCCTGGAACTGCTGCAACGCATGTTCAAGGAATCGCGCCTCTTCCGCCTGGTGATGGACGAGGTCGAGAAGACCCTGCTGATGGTCGACCTGGACATCGCCCGCGAATTCGCCAGCCTCTGCGAGGACGCCGAGGTGCGCGAGCCCATCTTCAGCGCCGTCGAAGCCGAGTACCACCTGAGCTGCGAGATGGTCTGCGCCATCTCCGGCGACAGCCTGTTGGCGCAGCGCTTCCCGCAGTACCGCCGCCGCCTGGCGCGCCGGCTCAAGACCATGAACCAGGTCAGCCGCGAGCAGGTGCAGTTGCTGCGCCAGTGGCGCGCGACCGGCGCCGAGGACGTACGCCACGCCCTGCTGCTGTCGATCAACTGCGCCTCGGCCGGCCTGGGCGCCACGGGCTGAGGCCCAAGCCCGCGCCGCACCCCCTTCTTTCGCACCACCCGGTCCGACCCCGGACCCCACCCCCAGCCGGACACCCCGGAGGAGACCCGATCCATGAGCTTCTACGCCGTTGAACAAGCCACCCCCCGCCTGCACCGTTCCGAGCTGGCCGTGCCGGGCTCCAACCCCGGCATGTTCGAGAAGGCCGCCAAGAGCGCGGCCGACATCGTCTTCCTCGACTGCGAGGACGCCGTCGCGCCGGACGACAAGGAGCAGGCGCGCAAGAACATCATCGAGGCCCTGAACGACATCGACTGGGGCAGCAAGACGATGATGGTCCGCATCAACGGCCTGGACACGCACTACATGGTGCGCGACGTGGTCGACATCGTCGAAGCCTGCCCGCGGCTGGACATGATCCTGATCCCCAAGGTCGGCGTGCCGCAGGACGTGTATGCGCTCGACATGATGGTCACCCAGCTCGAGAACTCGAAGAAGCGCACCAAGCGCATCGGCTTCGAGGTGCTGATCGAGACCGCCCTGGGCATGGCCAATGTCGAGGCCATCGCCCAGGCCAGCAAGCGGCTGGAGGCCATGAGCTTCGGCGTGGCCGACTACGCCGCCTCCACCCGCGCCCGCACCACCGTGATCGGCGGCGTGAACAAGGACAGCGTGGTGCTGAGCGACAAGGATGCCGACGGCCAGCGCCAGGCCTTCTGGACCGACCCCTGGCATGCCGCCCAGACCCGCATGATGGTGGCTTGCCGCGCCTACGGCCTGCGCCCCATCGACGGCCCCTTCGGCGACTTCAGCGACCCGGACGGCTACCTCAGCGCCGCCAACCGCTGCGCCGTGCTGGGCTACGAGGGCAAGTGGGCCATCCACCCCTCGCAGATCGAGCTGGCCAACCGCGTGTTCACGCCCTCGGATGCCGAAGTCACCAAGGCCCGCCGCATCCTGGAAGCCATGGCCCAGGCCGCCAAGGAGGGCAAGGGCGCCGTCTCGCTCGACGGCCGCCTGATCGACATCGCCTCCATCCGCATGGCCGAAGCCCTGCTGGCCAAGGCCGACCAGATCGCCGCCGCGCGCTGAAGCGCGCGTCCGGCCCCAGGTTCCGCGGCGCGCATCGCGCCACGGCCTCGGGGTGGGGGCACATCGCCCCCGCCTCCGGCGCGGCGCCGCACCAGGCCCGCCCGACCCGCCCCCGTCCACGACTGTGGCCGGGGGTTTTTTTTCGGCCGCCGCTCAGGGCGGCGGCGCGCAGGGCTGGTCGGCGGCGACGAAGTGCAGGTCGGCAAAGCCGGCCTCGGCCGATTCGCCGGTGTTGTCGGTGTCGACGGCCAGGGCGATCTGCACCGGCCGGGCGCTGGCGCCGAAGTGGCGGCGCGCATCGGCCGCGATGTCGCGGCGCTCCTGCACCCAGGTGCCGGCCTGGGCGGCGCCGCTGCGCTGCACGATCATCATGGCCCGGTCGGTGTAGGCATTGGGCTGGGCGGTGCCGACCGCGGCCTGGCCGTCCCACACATAGTTCAGCGCGGCATCGGGCAGCTCGGGGCCGAAGATCGAGCGGCCCAGGGCCAGCTTGGCGCGCAGGGCGAAGCCCTGGTCCTCGGGCGGGATGGCCAGGCTGATGTAAAGCCGGGCGGCATAGTCGTCGCCGGCCTTGTCGCCCAGCCGGGCGGTCTTCAGCGGCGCGTCGATGCGCCAGGCCCAGCACAGCACGGGCGTGGCGGCCAGGTCCACCGCCAGGGGCCGGGCGAGCAGCGAAAAGCTCTTGGCCGAGCGGATCTCGACCGCCGCGCGGCCGTCCCAGGCGCGCAGGCGGTGGCGGTTGGGCGTGAGGCCGGGCTTGAGTGCCTTCTCGCGCCAGGGTTCAAGGCCGGCGTCGAAGCGGCCGACCCAGACGGGCTCGGCCGCCGCCACCGGGCCGGCGCCCACCGCCAAGCCCACCAGCGCCAGCAGCCCCAGCAGGCTGAAGACCGCGGCGCCCGCCCGCCGACCACCCGCAGGCCCGCCGGCGCTCATGCTTGCAGCACCGCCAGCCAGGCGCGCTGGGCGGCGTCGAGCTGATCGGGCGGGGTGATCAGGGCGCTGGCCAGCGCCTGGCGGGATTCGGGCTCGATCTCGGGCTGCGGCAGATCCAGCAGGGTGTGCAGCAGTTGCCGGGCCTGGGCCAGGGTGGCGCCGTAGCGGGCGAAGACTTCGGCCACGCTGACATGGTGGGCGGGGTCGTCCATCCAGCAGTCGTAGTCGGTGACCAGGCCGACGGTGGCATAGCCCATCTGCGCCTCGCGGGCCAGGAAGACCTCCGGCACATTGCTCATGCCGACCAGTTGGCCGCCGAGCTGGCGCAGCATGAAGCTCTCGGCCCGGGTGCCCAGGCGCGGGCCTTCGACGCAGGCATAGGTCAGGTCGCGGTGCAGGGGTAGGCCGAGCCGGGCGGCGCCGGCCGCGATCCAGTCGACCATGGCCGCGCTCACCGGCCGCGCGGTGGAGACATGCGCGGCCACGCCGCCGCCGAAGAAGCTGCGCTCGCGCAGGCCGCGGGTCCAGTCGATGTACTGCCCGGGCACGGCAAGCTGGCCCGGCGCGACCGGCTCGACCAGGCTGCCGACCGCCGAGAAGCCCAGCAGGTGGGTGGCGCCGGCCGCCTTGAGCGCAAACACATTGGCGCGGTAGTTCACCTCATGCGGCAGCAGGCGGTGGCCGGCGCCGTGGCGGGCCAGGAAGAGCAGCTCGCGCCCGCCGAAGCGGCCGTGCAGCACCGGGCCGGAGGGGCGGCCGAAGGGCGTGTCGCCCTCGTGGCGGGTGATCAGCTCGAAGTCATCGAGCGCGTAGAGGCCGGTGCCTCCGACGACGGCAAGCATGGGGCGTTCTCCAGAAGGGTTCAGGCGTCCAGGGGGGCGGGACGCGGCGCGTCGGCGACACGGTAACGCTGCAGGAAGGCACGGTCGATGTGGCGCTTCCAGGCCAGCACCCAGCGGCCCTCGGTGGCCAGGCCGCCGCGCGCGGCGATGGCGCGGCCGTCGGCCGTGGCCAGCAGGGCCAGCACGCGGGCCTGGGGTTCGTGCTCGCGCCAGGCGCCGGCCCCGCAGGCGGCGCGCAGGTTGTCCGACAGCACCGGACCCATGCGCACGGCATACACGCCTGCCTTGGGCAGGGCGGGTGACCAGGCCGCGCAATCGCCCACCGCGAAGATGTCCGGATGCGAGATGGAGCGCAGCCGGCGGTCGATGGCCAGGAAGCCGCCCGCGTCGACCGCCAGGCCGCCGCGGCGGGCCGGGTCGCGCTGCCAGGCATGGGCGCGGGCGCCGGTGGCCCAGAGCATCACATCGGTGCCGGCGGCCTCGGCCTCGGTCCAACTGCGGCCGAGTTGCAGCTCGATGCCGGCCCGCGCCAGGGCCCGCGCCGCCGCCCGCTGCGCGCCGGGCGCCAGGCCGGGCAGCAGCGGGCCGCGGCTGAGCAGCCGGGCTTGCAGGCGCAGGCCCGGCCGCTCGCGGCGCAGCCGGGCGCTGACGGCCAGCACGGTCTCGAAGCCGGCCGCGCCCCCGCCCACGGCGGCCAGGCGCAGCGGGCGGTCCAGCGGCCAGACGGCCAGCTCGGCACGCAGCGCATCCCAGGCGGCACGCAGGGCGCCCAGCGGGCGCATCGACAGCACGCGCACGCCGGCCGGTGCCGGCGGCTCCAGCGTGGAGCCGACATTCAGCGAGAGATGCCGCCAGCCCAGCCGCGTGCCGCGGGTCAGGGTGAGCTGGCGCGCCGCCGGGTCCAGGGCCTGCACGCTGTCGAGGTGCAGGGTGGCGCCGGCCGCGCGGGCCAGGGCGGCCATGTCGATGCTGATGGAGGCGCTGCTTTCCTCGCCCGCCAGCCAGGCCGGCACGCTGCCGGAATAGGGCGCCAGCGGCTCGGGCGTGACCAGATGCAGGGCCACGCCCGGCAGCGGCGCCAGGGCCCAGCGGCGCAGCACCTCGGCATGGGCATGGCCGCCGCCGACGAGGACGAGATCGTTCATGCGCCCACCCCCAGGCCCACCGGCAGCCAGCCGGCCGGCAGGTGGACGAGGTCGGCCGGCTCGTCGATGTCGTGCAGCGGCGCCAGCTCGGCCAGGCGCAGGCCGGCCGCGGCGGCGCGGGCGCGGGTGGCGGCCAGCACGCCGGCCGTGCTCCAGGCCATGCCTTCGAAGAGCGCGGGCGCCGGCCGGCGCAGGCCGATCAGCGCATAGCCGCCGTCGTGCGCGGGCACGGTCACCGCGTCGGCCTGGGCCAGGGCCTGGGCGGCGGCGCGCAGCCGGGCGGCGTCCAGGGCCGGTGCGTCGGTGCCGATCAACACCGCCCCGGCCGCGCCGCCGGCCAGGGCGCGGTCGAGCGCGCGGGCCATGCGGGCGCCGAGGTCGCCTTCGCCCTGCAAGCTCAGGCGCAGGCCGGGCCGGGCGGCCTGGCGCTGCACGGCGGGGTGGTCGGCGTCGGGCGTGACGCACAGCTCGACCGTGTCGAAGCCGGCGGCCAGGGCCTGGTCCAGGGCATGGTCAAGCAGGCGCTCGGCCAGCGCGGCGGCGCCTTCGGGGCCGAGGGCGGGGATGAGGCGGGTCTTGGCCAAGCCCGGCACGGGGGCCTTGGCGAGCACCGTCAGGTGGAAGCGGGGGGGCATGGGTCGGGAAGGGGCTCGAAACAGGGGCTCGGGGCAAGGGCCAGGGGCCCGGCTTCAGCGGTAGGCGCGGGCCAGGGCCTCGGGCGAGGCGCCGCGCCAGTAGCGCCAGCGCAGCCGCCACATCAGCAAGATGGTCGGCCAGGCGCCGCGCTCGTCCCAGCGCCGGCCGGCGGTCTGCACCTTCAGGCGCAGGCAGGCCGGGCGCAGGCCACGGCGCAGCAGGCGGCGGCTGAGCTCGATGTCCTCCATCAGCGGTTGCTCGGGGAAGCCGCCGAGTTCGCGGAAGGTCTCGGCGCGCAGGAAGATGCCCTGGTCGCCGGTGGCGATGCCGGTCCAGCGCGAGCGCCGGTTCATGAGCGCGGCGACCACCGGCAGCCAGCGCGAGCGGCCTTCGATGCGCACGTCGAAGCGGCCCCAGTGCGCGCCCGCGTCGAGCGCGGCCCCCAGCGCCTCGGCGCCGCCGGGCGGCAGGCGGGTGTCGGCATGCAGGAAGAGCAAGTGCTCGCCCCGCGCGCAGGCCGCGCCGGCATTCATCTGCCGGGCACGGCCGCGCGGGCCTTCGAGCACGCGGTCGGCCAGCGGTCGGGCGCGGGCCAGGCTGTCGTCCCGGCTGCCGCCGTCGACGACGATCAGCTCCTGCCCGGCCGCCCGCAGCGGCGCCAGCGCGCGCAGCGTGGCCTCGATGCCGGCGGCCTCATTGAGCATGGGCATGACGATGGACAGGCGCGGCCGGGCCGCGGCGGCGTCGGCGGGGCTCGGGCTCATGCCGGCACGTCGTTCAGTGCCCAGTCGTAGTCGAGGAAGTCGATCGGCACCTTGCCGGCGCGCAGCCGGGCCTGGTCGGCCGGGGCCTCGGCCAGGCGCTCGGCCTGGCTGGCGAAGAAGCCGGCCAGGCTGCGGATGCCGCGGTGGCCGAGGCGGAAGTCCTCGCCATACCAGTCGAAGATCTTCGAGACCTTGAGCCGGCCGCTGGCCGCGTCGTAGCGGTTGCGGCTGCGGTCGGCCAGGAAGCGGGCGGTCTGCTCGTCGAGCTGGGCGTCGAGCCGCTCGGGCAGGAAGGCCTCCTCGCGCAGCATGGGGCAGCCGACCGAGGCGCAGTTGACCGCGAAGTGGATGCGCGGGTCGTCGTAGCGGCCGCGGGCGCGCAGGCGGACATGCTCGATGCCGTCGAGCGACAGGGTCTCGCCGAGCAGCGGGATCCAGGCCGGCTTCCAGGGGCTGCTGAGCAGGCTTCCCAGGTCCTTGATCGAAGCCAGGCGCGGGTAGCGGCCGAGGATGAGCTCGACCGTCCAGGCGTTGTAGGCATTGATCAGGAAGGCCATCTGCGCGGCCGGCGTCCAGGCCTCGAAACGCGCGCGCGGCAGGGCCGACAGGCTGGTCAGGTAGGCCTTGAGCGCCGGCCGGTCGGCCGCGAAGCCGGCATAGCGGACCTGCGAGGCCTGGCCGCCGCGCAGCAGCACGACATGGCGCTTGAGCAGCGCCGTCCAGGGCCCGTGGTCGAAGGCCTCGGCCGCCGCGGCCGGGCCGGCGGCCAGCGGCCCCAGGCCGGCCAGGGCCAGGCTGCCGATCGCGCCACCCAGCAGGCGGCGGCGGGCCGGGCTCAGGGCCTGAGCCTCAGCCGCAGGCTGCGACGGGTGAGCGGTCAAACAAAGCTTCGGTTTCATGCGCCGCGCTCCCAGGCGTGGTACTTCGCCACCCAGGACAGCAGGCCTTGCGGGGCATGGGCCCGCTTCCATTCGCCGGCCACGTACTTGTTGGCCTCCGACAGGGTGGGGTAGGTGTGGATGGTGCCGAGGATCTTGTTGAGACCCAGGCCGTGCTTCATCGCCAGCACGAATTCGGCGAGCAGGTCGCCGGCATGTTCGCCGACGATGGTCACGCCGAGGATGCGGTCCTTGCCCGGCACGGTCAGCACCTTGACGTAACCGTGGGCGGTGCCGTCGGCGATGGCGCGGTCGAGATCGTCCAGACCGTAACGCGTCAGCTCGTAGGCCACGCCCTGGGCGCGGGCCTCGTCCTCCGACAGGCCGACCCGCGCGACCTCGGGGTCGGTGAAGGTGGTCCAGGGCATCACACGGTAGTCGGCGGTGAAGGTCTTGAAGCGACCGAACAGGGCATTGACCGCCGCATACCAGGCCTGGTGGGCCGCCGCATGGGTGAACTGGTAGGGCCCGGCCACATCGCCCACGGCATAGATGTTCGGGTACTTGGTTTGCAGCAGACCGTTGGTGACGATGGTCTTGCGCGGCGTCAGCGGGATGCCCAGCTCCTCCAGGCCATAGCCCTCGACCCGCGGCGTGCGGCCGACGGCGCAGAGCAACTGGTCGAAGGGCAGTGCGATCTCCTGCCCGCCATGCCGCACGATCAGGCGCTTGCCCTGGGCATCCTGCTCGCAGCGCAGGGCCTGGTGGCCGGTGAGCACGCGCACGCCATCGGACCGCAGCGAAGCGGTGACCAGCGCGGCGGCGTCGGCATCCTCGCGCGCCATCAGGCGCTCGCCCTGCTCGACCTGGGTCACCTCGGCGCCGAGGCGGGCGAAGCTCTGCGCCAGCTCGCAGCCGATCGGCCCGCCGCCCAGCACCAGCAACCGGGCCGGCAGCTCGCGCAGGCCCCAGACGGTGTCGGAATTGAGCGCGCCGACCTCGGCAAGGCCGGGGATGGGCGGCATGAAGGGCCGCGCGCCCGCGGCGATCACGATGCTGCGGGTGCTCAGCACCTGGGTGCGGCCGTCGGCCCCGCGCACCTCGACCGTCCAGGGCGTGAGCATGCGGGCATGGCCCTGCAGCACCTCGACGCCCAGGCTGGTGTAGCGCTCGACCGAGTCGTGCGGCTCGACATCGCGCACGACGCCGGCCACCCGCTCCATCACCGCCGCGAAGTCCACCCGGCCCTGCACGCCGCGCAGGCCCATGGCCTCGCCCTTGCGCAGGGCCTGGGCGGCCTTGGCCGAGCGGATCAGGGCCTTGCTCGGCACGCAGCCGAAGTTCAGGCAGTCGCCGCCCATCTTGTGGCCTTCGACCAGGGTGACCTTGGCCTTGACCGCCGCGGCGATGTAGGCGCTGACCAGGCCGCCGGCGCCGGCGCCGATCACGACCAGGTTGCGGTCGAAGCGGCTCGGCCGCGTCCAGCCCGCATAGACCTTGCGCCGCTGCAGCCAGGCCACGATGGCCTTGGCCAGCAGGGGGAAGCAGCCCAGCAGCACGAAGGAGCCGAGCAGGCCCGGCGACAGCACATCGCCCGGCGAGCTGATGCTTGCAAGCTGGGTGCCGGCGTTCACGAAGACCGCGGTGCCCGCCAGCATGCCGAGCTGGCTGACCCAGTAGAAGCGGCCGGCGCCGATCGGCGTCAGGCCGGCCAGCAGATTGACCAGGAAGAAGGGGAAGACGGGCACCAGCCTCAGGGTCAGCAGGTAGAGCACGCCATCGCGGCGCATGCCCTCGTTGATGGGCGCAAGCTGCGCGCCGAAGCGCGACTGCACCAGGTCGCGCAGCAGGTAGCGCGCGACCAGGAAGGCCAGCAGCGCGCCGAGGCTGGATGCGAAGGACACCAGCAGCAGGCCCCAGCCCAGGCCGAACATCGCGCCGCCAGCCAGGGTCAGCACGGCCGCACCCGGGAAGGACAGGGCGGTGACGAGGACATAGACGCCGAAATACACCGCCGCCGTGGCCAGCGGCCGTTCGGCAACCAGGGCATCCAGCTCGGCCCGGCGGGCCTTGAGGGCATCGAGCGTGAGCAGCTCGGCCAAGCCGAAATGCTGCCAGGCCCAGAGCGCCAGACCGGCCACCAAGATCAGGCCGATGAACAGCGGCAGGCGGCTGCGCGGCGCGGCGGCCGGCGACGGGGTGGGACCGGACGAGGGGGCGGGCGCGCTCATGCGAGGGCTCCACCGCAGCTGCTGCCCTGGCCGGCCGTGCAGCCGTAGCAGTGGTCGGCAATGTGGACGGCCTCGCCGTCCGGGTCCTCGCTCAGCAGGTCGGCAAGCTGCGGTCGTTCACGCCCCTTCAGCCGGGCGCGCAGGCCGAGCATCTGGTTGAAGTCGCAGTCGTAGAGATCCCCCTGCCAGTCCACGCTGACCGTGCTGCGGCACATCAGGGTGTCGAGGTTCTCGGCCTGGTAGGCGCCGCGCAGCAGGGCCATGTAGCTGGCGAAGCTGCCCTTGGAGACCAGGGTGCTGCCAAAGCGCTGGATCGGCATGTTGGTCAGGGCATAGAGCCGATTGAAGACGATGCCGAAGTGCGCGGCCAGCTCGCGCTTGTAGTCGGCCTCCAGCTTCTGCTGCGGCGGCGGCAGCACGGGGCCCTGCGGGTTGTAGACCAGGTTGAGCACCAGGCCGCTGCCGTCCTGGCCGTAGCCCAGGGCATTGAGCCGCTTGAGGCCGGCGATGCTGGCCTCGAAGACGCCGTCGCCGCGCTGGCGGTCGACATTGGCCGGCGAATAGCAGGGCAGCGAGGCGACCACCTCCACGCCCTGCGCGGCCAGGAAATCGGCCAGATCCTCCTGCCCGGGCTCGGACAGGATGGTGAGGTTGCAGCGGTCGATCACCTTCACGCCCAGGGCGCGGGCGCCAGCCACCAGGCGGCGGAAGTGCAGGTTCAGCTCGGGCGCGCCGCCGGTCAGGTCCAGGGTCTCGATGCGGCGGGCCTGGAGCACGGCCAGCACCTGGTCGATGGTGGCCGCATCCATCATCTCGGTGCGGTTCGGGCCGGCATTGACATGGCAGTGCAGGCAGCTCTGGTTGCAGCGGTAGCCCAGGTTGACCTGCAAGGTCTGCAAGGCGGCGCGGCGCACCGGCGGGAAATCGGTGGCGACGAGGAGCGGCAGGGTGGCGTGCATCGGACAGGGTCTTTCGGAAAAGGCGGGGCCGGAACGACGGCCACGGAGGCTCCGTCGGAGAAATCGTCGCATCGTTACACGACACCTGCGGATTCGGATGCATGGCCTGTCCGCCGCAGGGCTGTCGGGTCGCCCGTGACGGACTTGGCAGACGGCCCGCCGCCGTCGGCCTGGGCCGGCAGCGGCGTGATGCGGGTCACGACCACGGCCTGGCCCGCGCCGGGCGGCGGCCGATAGAGCGGGGATGCGCAGGCCCCCGGCCGCCGGCCGGGCCGCTGTGCATCGCACCCCTCACGACCGCCACCCCACCATGAAGCCCCACGCCAAGCCCCCGGGTCCCCGCCTGCTGGCCGCCGCCGTCCTGGCCGGAGCCGCCCAGGGGGCCTCCGCCGAACCCCGCCCGCCCGAGGCCCAGGACCCGCCCCCCGCCCGCAGCCCGCAGGCCAGCGCGGACCGCGAGCGGCCGCTGCCCGCCCCCGTCCAGGGCGCCTGGGCCCTGCCGACCGCCAGCCTGGGGCCGGAAATCGGGGCCGAACACCGCCCGGGCGCAGCGACGGCGCGCCGCCCGCCCGAGCCCGAGACCCGCCCCTCGACCGTGCCCGAGCCCAGCACCACCGCCCTGACCCTGCTGGGCGGCGCCGCCCTGCTCGCCTGGCGACGGCTGACCCGGCGGCGCGACCCGCTCTGAAGCACCGGGCGGTCGTCGACGGCAGCTAGAGTCGGCGGGTTGAAGCCCGACCCTACTGCCCGAAAGGAACCCGATGCGTCTCTCCGCCCTCGCCCGCCCCGCCCTGGCCAGCTTCCTGGCCGCCAGCCTGTTCAGCCTGGGCGCCCAGGCGGCACCGAGCTGCGCCGACCAGGCCAGCGAGAAGAAGCTGGCCGGCGCGGCCAAGAACAGCTTCCTCAAGAAGTGCGAGCGCGAGGCCGGCCCCAGCGACTGCGCCGCCCAGGCGGCGGAAAAGAAGCTGGCCGGCGCCGCCCGAACCAGCTTCCTCAAGAAGTGCGAAGCCGGCGCCGCGCCCTCGCCGGCACCGCAAGCCGCCTGCCAGGCCCAGGCCGATGGCAAGAAGCTGGCCGGCGCCGCGCGCAGCAGCTTCGTCAAGAAGTGCGTGGCCGACGCGGCTGCGAAGTGATGCTGCGCGGCCGGGCTCAGGCGCCCAGCGCGCAAGCCACCGCCGCTTCCCGCGCCGCCGCGATGGCCGCCCCGACCGCCGGCCCGCGCGCCCCGCGGGCGGCGGCTTCCGCCGCCACGGCTGCGGTGTCGACGGCCTGGGCCGCGGCCAGCGCGGCGGCCAGGCGCCCGGCCTGCGGATAGGGCGCGTCGCCCAGGCCCAGGCGGCCGCGCGCATCGCAAAGGCAGGCCTGCAAGAGTTCGGCAAAGGCCGCCGGCTTGCGGAAGGCGTCGCAGCGCTCCAGCAGTCGCAGCACGGCTGCGGCGCCGAAGCCGCCGCTGGCGTGCACATTGCCGTGCTCGCGGGCGACGCGCTCGGCCAGCTCGGCGCAGTCCCGGGGCACGCGCAGGCGGGCATGCACGGCGCGCAGCAGTTCGACGCTGCGGCCTTCGTGGCCCAGGTGGCGCGGCAGGATGTCCGGCGGCGTCGTGCCCTTGCCCAGGTCATGGCCCAGGGCGGCCCAGCGCACCGTCAGTGGCGCGCCCAGGCTGGCGGCATGGTCGATCACCATCATCACGTGCACGCCGGTGTCGACTTCGGGGTGGTAATCGGCCCGCTGCGGCACGCCCCAGAGCCGGTCCAGCTCGGGCAGCAGGCGGGCAAGGGCGCCGGCCTCGCGCAGCACGTTGAACATGCGCGAGGGCCGGGCTTCCATCAGGCCGCGGGCGACTTCCTGCCAGACGCGCTCGGGCACCAGGGCATCGACCTCGCCCGCGGCGACCATGGCCTGCATCAGTGCCAGGGTCTCGGGGGCGACGCGGAAATCGTCGAAGCGCGCCGCGAAGCGGGCCAGGCGCAGGATGCGCACCGGATCCTCGGCAAAGGCCGGCGAGACATGGCGCAGCACCTTGGCCGCCAGGTCGCGCTGGCCGCCGTGGGGGTCGATCAGGCTGCCGTCGGCCGCGCGCGCCATGGCATTGATGGTCAGGTCGCGGCGCAGCAGGTCCTCTTCCAGCGTGACCTCGGGGGCGGCATGCACGACGAAGCCGTGGTAGCCGGGCGCGGTCTTGCGCTCGGTGCGGGCCAGGGCCACTTCCTCGCGCGTCTGCGGGTCGAGGAAGACCGGGAAGTCGCGGCCGACAGGCAAGTAGCCCGCCTCGACAAGCTGCGCGGGCGTGGCGCCGACGACGACCCAGTCGCGGTCGTGCACCGGCCGGCCGAGCAGGGCATCGCGGACCGCGCCGCCGACCTCGTAGCGCTGCATGGCCGGGCCGCCGCTCAGCGCCGGGCCAGCGTGCGCCAGGCGTCGAGCCGGCCGGCCGAGGCGCTGCCGCCCAGGTAGCCCGGCGCCACCGCCTCCAGCGCCGTGGGGGTGATGCCCAGGCGCGCCAGATCGGGCAGGTGGCCGCTGGCGATGTTGGGCACCTTCATGGAATCGAGGTTGTCGGCACTCATCAGCGGCTCGCCGGGCAGCAGGCCCATCACGCCGGCTTGCAGGCGGCCGACCAGGTCGGGCATGGGCAGCACCGGACGCGGCACGCCGGCCAGGCGACCGGCCAGGCGCACCAGCTCGGCCAGGGTCCAGACGCGCGGGCCGGCGGCCTCGATCGTCTCGCCGGCGGTGCTGGCGTCGTCCAGGCAGCGCACCAGCGCCTCGGCCACGTCCTGCACCCAGACCGGCTGGAAGCGCGCATCCGCGCCGGCCAGGGGCAGCAGCGGCGCCAGGGTCTGGAGGGCGGCGAAGGTGTTCATGAAGCGGTCGCCGGCGCCGAAGATGACCGAGGGCCGCAGGATCGTCAGCCCAGGCGCCCCGGCCTCGCGCAGCGCGGCCTCGCCGGCCGCCTTGCTGCGCAGGTAGTGCGAGGGCGCATCGGCCGCCACGCCGAGCGCGCTGACATGCAGCACCCGGCCCACGCCCGCCGCCCGCGCCGCCCGCCCGACCTTGGCCGCCAGCTCGACATGCACGCGCTGGAAGGCCGCCGGGCTGCCATGCAGGATGGCGACGAGGTGGAAGACGGCCTCGCAACCCTGCATCAACCGGGCAAGCTGGGCTTCGTCATGCACATCGGCCGCCAGCAGCTCGACCGAGGGCAGGGTGCCGATGCGGCCCTTGGCGCGGTCGGGCCGGCGGCTGGGCACGCGCAGCACCGTCGAGGGGCCGTGGCGGCGCAGCAGGGCTTCGCAGAGGGCGGTACCGACGAAGCCGGTGCCGCCGAGGATCAGCAGCTTGGGCATGGCAGTTTCCAGGTCAGGGGTGGAGCCCGGGCGGGCCGGGGACGGCCTGCGCGGGCGAGTTGGATGCGTTCGCGGCGGATCAGGGCAGCTCGGACTCGCCGGGCTTCTCGGCCGACAGGCGCGGGCCGATGGTGGGGCCCAGGCGGCTGCGCAGCGATTGCGGCTGGCCGCTGAGCAGGGCGGCATAGGCGGTGGTGTTGGACAGCACCTTCTTCACATAGTCGCGGGTTTCGCTGAAGGGGATGTTCTCGGTCCAGACGGCGGCATCGAGCAAGGGGCCTTCGCGCCACTTGCGCGGCCGGCCCGGGCCGGCGTTGTAGCCGGCGGCGGCCATGGGGTGCGAGCCCTCGAAGCTGTCGAGCACCAGCTTCAGGTAGCCGGTGCCGATGCGCAGGTTGAGGTTGCGGTCGGTGATGGCCTGGGGGTCGAGCTTGAGGCCGAGCTGGCGCGCCGTCCACTTGGCGGTGGCGGGCATGATCTGCATCAGGCCCGAGGCGCCGACATGCGAGCGCGCATCCAGGATGAAGCGCGACTCCTGCCGGATCAGGCCGTAGACATAGGCCGGGTCCAGGCCCTGCTCGCGGGCGCGGGCCACGACCTCGCTGCGGAAGGGCATGGGAAAGCGCTGCTGCATGTCGACCTCGACCCGCGTGCGCTCGCTGGTGTTGATGCAGCGGTCCCAGATCTCGCGGTCGCAGGCCATCTGCGCGGCGGCCAGCAGCTCGCGGTCGCCCAGGCCGCGGATGCTGTAGTTCCACTCGCGCACGCCCTCGTTGCGCAGGCCGATCTCGATCAGGCCCAGGCCGCGTTGCAGGCCGGGGCGGGCCAGGGCCTCGGCGCGCTCGGCCGGGCTGAGCGGCGCGGGCGTCGGCGGCAGCACGGTCGGCCGGCCCAGGGCTTCCAAGGCCAGCTTGCCGTAGTAGTTCAAGGGGCTGGCGATGCCGGCCAGCAGGCGCCGCGCCTCGGCTTCGAGCAGGGCGCCGTCCTGGCTGTCGGGCGCGATGGCCTGCAGGCCGCGGGCCTTCCAATAGATCCAGGTCGGGTCCTCTTGCTGATCGGCCGGCAGGGCCTGGATGGCTTGCAGCACCTGCTGCCAGCGGCCCTTGCCGCCGTTGGCGCGCAGCGCGGCGCGGGCCTGCCACGCGTGGGTGTCCTCGGCCACGCCGTGCGGGCCGAGGCCCAAGCGTTGGGCACGCTGGAAATGGTCCGGCGCCTCGGGCGAAAGCTTGAGCGCGGCCTGCTTGCCGAAGCTGGCCCAGACCCAGCCGGCGGTGGCCGGCGGCAGGTCCTCGGTCCAGCGGGCGTGCATGGCGCGCACGGCCTCGTCGAGCTCGCGGGCGCCCAAGCGGATCAGGGCCAGCGCCGCCAGCTCCCGGGCCTGCGGGCCGCTCGGGCCGGTCTGGCGCGCGAGGTAGCGGGCCGGGTGGTCGAAGATGGCCTGCAGCGCGGGCTGGACGTCGAGCAGGCTGGCAGCCTGCTCGGCGGCGGCGCGGCGGTTGGCCTCGGTGCTCAGGCGCAGCTTGTGCCAGATCGCGCTGTCGGGCAGGCGGCCGGCCTCGCGCAGGCCGAGGGCCAGGGCATGGCAGGCCTCGTCGGCGTCGCGCTGCGCCCACCAGAGGCGCACCGGTTCGCCGGCCTGCGGCAGGCCGGCCTCCAGGCGGGCCAGGGCCACATGACAATGCACCTTGCGGTCGTCGTCGAGCACGAAGCGCGGGTATTCGGCCAGCAGGGCGGCTCGGTCGCGGCGCCGGCCCAGCTCCAGCAGCCAGTCGTTGCGCAGCCGGTCTTCCAGGTAGCTGCCGGGCCAGCGGGCGTAGAAGGCGTCCAGGTCGGCCTGGCTGGCGCGCTCCAGCCGGGCGCTCAGTTCCCAGTAGTCGGGCCAGACGGCCAGCGGGTGGCCGCCGACGGCGGCGCGGTCGCGCAGCAGGGCGAGGCGGGCGCCGTCGCGGCGGCGGAAAGCCTCGCGGGCCTCGACGAGCAGGGCAGCCACCTCCGGCGGCACGGGCGCCAGCACGGCCGGCGCCGGGGGCGCGGCGGGGGGTGCGGCAGGCGCGGCGGCCACCCCCAGGCCCAGGGCGAGCAGCAGACCGGGGAGGCCGATCGACCCCAGCCGGCGGAAGGCCAGCGGCCGGGAGGAAAGGACGTTCGGAAGCATGCGGGTAGCCGGATCACGACCGGGCGACGCAGCATGCGTGCCCATCGCGCTTCACTGTACCCGAGCCCCCCGGGCCCGGGCGCTGCGGGGCCGCAGCGGACGGCCGGTCACGGCCCTGTGGACAATGCCGGTCTGACGGCGGCGCCTCCCGCGCCGCCGTCGCCCCGACCTTGCCGAGGAAGCCGATGCCGCCCCTGCCCTTCGACCCGCTGTCCCTGCCGCGCGACAAGAAGCAGCTGCGCCGCCTGCTGCAAGCAGAGCGCCAGGCCCTACCCGACCGCCTGGAGCGCGCCGTGCAGTTGCAGAGCGTGCTGCGGATCTGGCTGGCCGGCCGCCAGGACCACACCCTGGGCGCCTACTGGCCGATCAAGGGCGAGTTCGATCCCCTGCCCGCCCTGCACCGCTGGACGGAAGGCAGCGGCCACGGCACCGGCGACGGCCCGCCGCGCCGCATCGGCCTGCCGGTGATGAACCGCGAGACCAAGCAACTGCGCTTCCTGCAGTGGTATCCGGGCTGCCCGATGGAGCACGATGCCTACGACATCCCCAAGCCGCAGGGCACCGACCTGGTCACGCCGACGCTGCTGCTCGTGCCCTGCGTGGGCCACGGGCCCGGCGGCCTGCGCCTGGGCTATGGCGGCGGCTTCTACGACCGCACCCTGGCCGCGCTGAACCCGCGGCCCTACACCGTGGGCATCGGCTATGCGCACGGCCACATCCCCTGGCTGGAGGCCGAGCCGCATGACATCCCGCTTGACACCCTGCTGACCGAGGAAGGCGTGGTCTGGCAGCGGGACGGCAGGTGAAAGCCGACACCGCCTGGACGGTGCGCGGCCCGCTGCGCCTGGCCGACCACGACCCCGACGCCCGCCCGGCGCGCAGCAGCAGCCGCGAAGCCGACCAGGCTCGGCTTGACGCGCTGGCCCTGGAGATCGACCGCCTCCAGACCCTGATGTGGGCCCAGGGCCAGGCGCCCGGCCCGCAGGCCGCGCGTGCCCCGCGCCTGCTGCTGGTGCTGCAGGGCCTGGACACCAGCGGCAAGGACGGCACGGCGCGCGCCGTCTTCAGCCGCTGCAGCCCGCTGGGCGTGCGGGTGGCGGCCTTCAAGGCACCGACCGAGGAAGAGCGCGCCCGCGATTTCCTCTGGCGGGTGCATGCCCAGGTGCCGCGCGCCGGCGAGCTGGTCGTCTTCAACCGCAGCCATTACGAGGATGTGCTGGTGCCGGTGGTCGAGGGCGGGATCGACGCCGCCGAGCGCGACCGCCGCCTGGCCCAGATCAAGGCCTTCGAGCGCCTGCTGGTCGAGAGCGGCACGACGGTCCTCAAGTGCTTCCTGCACCTGTCCAAGGCCGAGCAGGCCAAGCGCCTGCAAGCGCGGCTGGACGATCCGGACAAGCGCTGGAAATTCCAGGCCAGCGACCTGGCCACCCGTGCGAAGTGGGATGACTACCAGGCCGCCTACGAGACCGCGCTGGCCGCCACCTCCACCGCCCAGGCGACCTGGCACCTGATCCCGGCCGACAGCAAGAGCAACCGCAACCTGATGGTCGCCGAGCGGGTGGTCGAGGCGCTGCGCGCCCTCAAGCTCAAGGCGCCGCCGACCGATCCGGCCCTGGAGGGCCTGCGCATCGACGGCGGCTGAAGGCCTGCGCTCAGAAGCGGCGACCGAAGCCGACGCTCCACAGCATCGGGTCCACATTCAGGGTGCCGAGGCGGGCGCCGCCGGCCGAGACCTCGGTGTCGAGCCAGACCTTCTTCACATCCAGGTTCAGCAGCCAGCCGCCGCCGAGCGGCAAGTCCACGCCCGCGCCCAGGGCCGGGCCGACGCTGCTGCGGTCGATCTTCACGCCGGCCGGCAGCTCGACGCTGGAGAAGCGGGTGAAGTTGAGGCCGGCGCCGACATAGGGCCGCCAGCCGGCCAGGCCGCTCAGGTGGTACTGCAAGCTCAGCACCGGCGGCAGGTGGCGCAGGCTGCCGATGTCGCTGCCGGCCGAACGCAGGTGCTGCTTCTGCGGCGTGGTCAGCACCAGCTCGACGGCCCAGTTCGGGGTGAGGAAGCGGGTGATGTCCAGCTCGGGCAGCCAGCGCGCGTTGATCGACAGGTCGAGGCCGGTGCTGTCGTGGTTGCGCGGGTCGAGCCGGGCCGCGCGGGCCCGGACGATCCAGTCACCGGCCTCGGCCGGGGCCGCCGCGGCGGGCAGGGCCGAAAGGCCGGCACTTGCAGCAAGCAGCAGGGCAAGCAGGGCCTGGGGCCGGGAAGGGCGAGAAAGGCAAGCGGGGCGGGACATGCGGGACTCCTGGGAAACATCGCGAGGGATGGATCCATTGGAGGCCGCAGGCCCGGCCCGGGCCTTGCGCCGCGTCAAGGATGGCGCGGGTCGCGCTTTGCCGCAGGTCAAGGACCGTGCGGCGCAGCGCGCAGGCTCAGCGCATCAGGCGCTGGCAGATCTCCAGCGACAGCGCCGACTGGTTGAGCGTGTAGAAGTGGATGGCCGGCACGCCGTGCGAGATCAGGCGCTCGCACAGCCGGGTCACCACCTCCAGGCCGAAGCTGCGGATGGAGGCCACATCGTCCATGTAGCCCTCCATCTTGAGCTGCACCCAGCGCGGGATCTCGATGCCGTCGCGCTGCGCGAACTGCGCGATCCGCGCGTAGTTGTGGAAGGGCATGATGCCCGGGACGATGGGCACGTCGACCCCGCGCGAGCGCGCTTCCTCGACGAAGTGGAAGTAGGCGTCGGCGTTGTAGAAGAACTGGGTGATCGCCGCCGTCGCGCCGGCCTTGACCTTCTGCGCGAAGTAGTCGATGTCGCGGCGCGCATAGCGCTGCTGCGGGTGGTATTCGGGGTAGGCGGCGACCTCGATCTTCAGCTCCGGACCCTGGGTCTCGCGGATGAAGTGGATCAGCTCGCTGGCATAGCGGAATTCGCCGGCCGTGCCGGTGCCGCTGGGCAGGTCACCGCGCAGGGCGACGATGCGCCGGATGCCCTGCTTGCGGTAGGTGTCGAGGATCTCAGCGATGTTCTGGCGCGTCGAGCCGATGCAGGACAGGTGCGGCGCGGCCTCGTGGCCGAGGGCGGCGATGTCGGCCACGGTCGACAGCGTGCGCTCGCGGGTCGAGCCGCCCGCGCCATAGGTGACGCTGAAGAACTCGGGCGCGACCGGGCTCAGCTCGCGCACCACGGCCTTGAGCTTTTCGGCGCCGGCCTCGGTGTTGGGCGGGAAGAACTCGAAGCTGACCGGCAGCGGCAGGCTGCGGCCGGCGGTGGAGGGGGGGGAAGTCATGAAAGGCACTCCTCGGGCGGCGAGGCCACCGCCCAGACGAAAAATTCCTGATTGCCATCGCCACCGGCCAGGGCGCTGGGAAAGTAGTCGCGCACCGTCCAGGCCAGGGCGGCGCAGGCCGCTCGCACGGTCTGCTCCAGCCGCGGGAAGCAGCTTGCGTCCTTGACCAGGCCGCCGCGGCCGACATGCTCGGGCCCCAGCTCGAACTGCGGCTTGATCAGCAGCAGGGCCTGGCCGCCAGGCCGCAGCCAGGGCGCGAGATCGGGCAGCACACGGCTCATGGGGATGAAGGACAGGTCGCCGACCAGCAGGTCGAAGCCGCCGGCCGGTGCCGCATCCGCCAGCGCCGAGCCGGCCAGTTGCCGCACATGCAGGCCTTCGAGCGCGAGCAATCGCGGATGCCCGGCCAGCCGCGGATGCAACTGCCCGTGGCCGACATCGAAGCCGACCACCCGCGCCGCGCCGCGCGCCAGCAGCAGCTCGCTGAAGCCGCCGGTGCTCTGGCCCACGTCCAGTGCCTGCAAGCCGGCCGGGTCGAGACCGGTGCAGGCCAGCGCAGATTCCAGCTTGAGCCCGCCGCGCGAAACCCAGCGGGTCTCGGCATCGTCGGTGACTTGCAGCTCGCAGGCCTCCGTCAAGGCCTCGCCGGCCTTGCGCGGAAGCTGCCAGGGCTGGTCCGGCGCCATCCGCCAGCACACCGCGCCATGCTCGATCAGCCGCTGCGCAGCCGAACGGCTCGGGGCCAGCCCGCGCTGCACAAGCAACTGATCAATTCGCGGCATGACAGATGAAGGACGACCCGGACCTCAGCGCGGTTCCAGCGAACGCCTCGGCGCCGGCAACAAAGCACGCAGACCCCTGCATGCCCCCGACAGAAGCGGTAGATCCGGCTCCGCCGGTCCACCCGCGTCGCCCCCTTGAGGGGGCGGCCGAAGGCCGTAGGGGGGGCTCAATACCGGTACGTGTCGGCCTTGTACGGGCCTTCCTTCTTCACGCCGATGTAGGCGGCCTGCTCGTCGGTCAGCTCGGTCAGTTGCGCGCCGACCTTCTTCAGGTGCAGGCGGGCCACCTTCTCGTCGAGGTGCTTGGGCAGCACATAGACCTTGCCCACCTCGTAGGCCTCGGGCTTGGTGAACAGCTCGATCTGGGCGATCGTCTGGTTCGCGAAGCTCGACGACATCACGAAGCTGGGGTGGCCGGTGGCGCAGCCCAGGTTGACCAGGCGGCCCTTGGCCAGCAGGGTGATCTTCTTGCCGTCCGGGAAGGTGATGTGGTCGACCTGCGGCTTGATCTCGTCCCAGACCAGGCCTTCGAGCGAGACCACGTCGATCTCGTTGTCGAAGTGGCCGATGTTGCAGACGATGGCCTCATCCTTCATGGCGGCCATGTGCTCGTAGCGCAGCACGCTCTTGTTGCCGGTGGCGGTCACGAAGATGTCGGCCTTGTCGGCGGCGTACTCCATGGTCACGACCTTGTAGCCTTCCATCGCGGCCTGCAGGGCATTGATGGGGTCGATCTCGGTCACCCAGACCTGGGCGCTCAGCGCGCGCAGGGCCTGGGCCGAGCCCTTGCCCACATCGCCGTAGCCGGCGACCACGGCGATCTTGCCGGCGATCATCACGTCGGTGGCGCGCTTGATCGAGTCGACCAGCGATTCGCGGCAGCCGTAGAGGTTGTCGAACTTGCTCTTGGTGACGCTGTCGTTGACGTTGATGGCGCGGAACATCAGCGTGCCCTTGGCCGACATCTCGTTGAGACGCAGCACGCCGGTGGTGGTCTCCTCGGTCACGCCGAGGATCTGGGCGCTCTTGCGGCTGTACCAGGTCGCGTCCTGCGCCAGCTTGGCCTTGATGGCGGTGAAGAGGCAGACCTCTTCCTCGCTGCCCGGGTTGTCCAGCACCGACAGGTCCTTCTCGGCCTTCTTGCCCAGGTGCATCAGCAGCGTCGCGTCGCCGCCGTCGTCCAGGATCATGTTCGGGCCTTCGCCTTCGGTGCCGGCGGCGCCGAATTCGAAGATGCGATGGGTGTAGTCCCAGTAGTCGGCCAGGGTCTCGCCCTTGTAGGCGAAGACCGGGGTGCCGGCGGCGACCAGCGCGGCAGCGGCATGGTCCTGGGTCGAGAAGATGTTGCACGAGGCCCAGCGAACCTGGGCGCCCAGGGCCTGCAGGGTCTCGACCAGCACGGCGGTCTGGATGGTCATGTGCAGCGAGCCGGTGATGCGCGCGCCCTTGAGCGGCTGGCTCTTCGCGAACTCTTCGCGGATGGCCATCAGACCGGGCATTTCGGTCTCGGCGATCTTGATTTCCTTGCGGCCCCAGTCGGCCAGCGACAGGTCGGCGACGTGGAAATCCTTTTGGAGGATGGCGGTATTGACGGGTGCGTTCATGGGAGCTCCGGTGGGATTCACCGCGACAGCCACCCGGAAGGCCCACCCGCAGGACGCGGGGTTCGACGCTCACCAGGCAGGGGTCTGCGGGTGAGCGCCGTTGCCTTGAAGAAGGGTTCGAGCCTGGCCGTCAGCCACCCGGGGGGCGGGGGGACGGTTGCAACGCTCCTCGAACGAGACGGATTCTAGGGGCCTCGGCGCCCGCCCGGGTGAAATCCCGAATGTCCCTGCGCAGCGGCCCGCGGTTCGTGTCAGCTTGCACGGCCGGGGCCGCGGCTCAGCGTGCGGCGTAGGGGTCGGGCCAGCCCAGGGCGGTGAGCAGGGCCGATTCGCGCGCCTCCATGGCCTCGGCCTCGTCTTCCAGTTCATGGTCCCAGCCCTGGGCATGCAGGGCGCCGTGGACCAGCAGGTGCGCGTAATGCGCGACGAGCGGCCGGCCGGCGGCCTCGGCCTCGGCCTCGACGACCGGCGCGCAAAGGATCAGGTCGGCGCTCAGCGGCGGGCCGTCCGGGTCGGTCTCGTCCTCGCCGTAGGCGAAGGTCAGCACATTGGTCGCGTAATCCTTGCCGCGGTAGTCGCGGTTCAGGGCCTGGCCTTCCTCGGCACCGACGATGCGCACGGTCAGCGCGGCGGGCGCCTCCAGCGCCGCACGCAGGCAGCGCTGCACCAGATGGCGCGGCAGCAGGGCGCGGTGGCGGGCATCGGCGAATTGCAGCGAGAGTTGCAGCGACGGGCGGGCGGGCGGGCGGGGCATGGCGGCGGGGCTCACACAGCAGGGCTCAAACGGCCGGGCCGAGCCGGCCGTCGGATTCGTAGGCCTCGACGATGCGCGCCACCAGCGGATGGCGCACCACATCGGCCGAGCCGAAGCGCGTGAAGGCCAGGCCGCGCACGCGGCGCAGCACGCGTTCGGCCTCGATCAAGCCGCTTTCGGTGCCCTTGGGCAGGTCGATCTGGCTGACATCGCCGGTGACCACGGCCTTGCTGCCGAAGCCCAGCCGGGTCAGGAACATCTTCATCTGCTCGGGCGTGGTGTTCTGCGCCTCGTCAAGGAGGACAAAGGCATGGTTGAGCGTGCGGCCGCGCATGAAAGCCAGCGGCGCGATCTCGATCGTGCCCTTCTCGAAGGCCTTGCTCACCCGGTCGAAGCCCATCAGGTCGTAGAGCGCGTCATAGAGCGGGCGCAGGTAGGGATCGACCTTCTGCGCCAAGTCGCCGGGCAGGAAGCCCAGGCGCTCGCCGGCCTCGACGGCCGGGCGGGTCAGCACGATGCGCTGGACCTGGTTGCGCTCCAGCGCATCGACGGCGCAGGCCACGGCCAGGAAGGTCTTGCCGGTGCCGGCCGGGCCGATGCCGAAGCTGAGGTCGTGCGCAAGGATGTTGCGCAAGTAGAGGATCTGGTTGGGCGTGCGGCCGGCCAGGTCGCTGCGGCGGGTGCGCAGCACCAGGGCCTCCGGATCCTCGGCCGGATCGGGCGTGGTCTCGCCACGCTGGGCCGAGACCAGGGCGAGTTGCAGCATCTCCGGCGGGATGGGCCGGGCCGCGCGCGGGTAGAAGCTTTGCAGCAAGGCCACCGCCGACTCGGCCGCGCCGCGCGGCCCCTCGACCCGGAAGCTCTCGTTGCGGCGGCTGATCCGCACACCCAGCGCGGACTCGATGCGGCGCAGGTGCTCGTCGAGCGGGCCGCAGAGGTGGGCCAGCCGGGTGTTGTCCGGGGGGATGAAGGCGTGGCGCAGGATCACGGCAGGTTCGGGCGAGGGCGGCGGCCGATTGTCGGCGGGCGCGGCCCCCTGCGCTGGGCACAATGCCCGTATGCCCGTGCCGCCCCCCGCCCGCCCTGCCCGTGTCGGCTGGTTGGCTGCGGGCTGCTTGCTGGTCGCCATGGTGCTTGCCCTGCTGATGCAGGGCGCGGCGCATGCGGGGGGCGGGCGGGCCGGTGTCTCCCTCGCGGCCGTCAAGAAGCCGCTGATCGTGCTGCGCGCGGCCGAGACGACGACGGTGCCCCGGCAGGCCGAGCGGCCCGACGCGCCCGCTGCCCTGACCCCACCCGCCGCGGCCCGCTACAGCGCCATCGCGCTGCCGGACGAATGGGCCGCCAGCCGGCCGGGCCACAGCGGCACGGCCTGGTACCGCTTCGATCTGCCCTCGCTCGCCGGCCTGGCATCGAGCTTGCCGGGGCTCTACATCCCGCGGGTCTGCTCCAGCTACACGGTGTGGCTCAACGGCGGCCTGCTGCACCAGGGCGGGCGGCTCGTCCCACCCTACTCGGTGCTGTGCTACCAGGCTCAGCTTCTGAGCCTGCCCCCGGCCCTGCTGCTCGACCGGGGCAACCGGCTGGAGATCGCGGTGGTCGGCCATGCCCTGGGCGAGGTGACGGCGCGGCAGCGCGCCGCCGGCCTGTCCGAGATCGTGCTCGGCCCGCAGGAGCAACTGCTGGCCCTGCTCGACCGCCACCGCTTCTGGAACGTCACCCTCGGGCTGGCGATGGCGCTGATGCTGCTGCTGGCCGGCGTCTTCGCCCTCGGCCTGGGCTGGATGCAACGCCTGCCGGCCCTGGCCTACCTGGGCTGCGTGGGCCTGGGCGCTGCCGCGCTCAGCGCCCGGCCGGGCTGGACCGACACCGGCCTGCCGCTCTGGGCCAGCGAGGTGCTGTGGACCTGCGTTCTCGTGCCGGTCGGCATCTGCGGCGTGCAGTTCCTGCTGCGCCAGGCCGGCATCGGCCCCTCGCGGCGCGACGCCCTGCTCTGGCTGCAAGTGCTGCTGGTGCCGGCGGCCTTCGCGATCGCCGGGCCGCAGCATCGCTTCGCCATCGCCGCGGCCGTCTACGCCTTGCTGGTGGCCGAGGTGATCGGTGCCTCGCTGATCTACCTGAGGGCGAGCTGGCTCACCCAGGGCCGCGACTTCCTGGCCATGGCCCTGGGCCTGGCGGCCATGATCCTGGTGCTGCTGATCGAGGTCGGCATCCAGGACCGGGCCCTGGACATCCCGACCGTGCAACCCCTGCACCTGGCCCTGCCGCTGGTGTTGATGGCCCTGGCCGTGCATGCCTCGACCCTGTGGATGCAGGCCCTGCGCCAGGCCAAGGACAGCCGCCGCAGCGTCGACGCCCGGGTGCGCGAGGCGGTGATCGAGGCCGAGCGCCTGCATGCCGACCAGGCCGACCAGCGCGCCGAGCTGATGGCCCAGCGCGAGCGCAAGCGCATCGCCAGCGACCTGCATGACGACCTGGGCGCCAAGCTGCTGACCATCGTGCACACCAGCGGCGACGAGCGCATCTCCACCCTGGCCCGCGAGGCGCTGGAGGAGATGCGCCTGTCGGTGCGCGGCCTGGCCGGCAAGGCGGTGCAACTCGGCGATGCCCTGGCCGACTGGCGTTCCGAGACGGTGGGCCGGCTCGGCGAGGCCGGCATCCAGGTCGACTGGCTGGGCGACGAACCCGAGCTGCCGCGCACGCTGTCGGCCCGCACCTATGTGCAGACCACGCGCATCCTGCGCGAGGCGGTCAGCAACATCATCAAGCACAGCGGGGCCTCGCTGTGCCGGGTGCGTTGCAGCCTGGACGCCGACCTGCACATCCTCATCCACGACAACGGCCGCGGCATGCCCGTGCAGCTCGACGGCCCGCTCGATCGCGGCCACGGCGTCAGCAGCATGAAGAACCGCGCCAAGCAGATGCAGGGCCAGTGCCTCTTCGAGACCGGCGCGGGCTACGGCACGGCCATCCGCCTGACCATCCCGCTCTGACCCCCCGGGCCGCGCCGCCCCGGGACGGGCCGCTGCTAGAGTCAGGCCATGGACACCGTGCGCCGCATCCTGCTGCTCGAAGACCTGCCCGAGATCCGTGCCTGGATGAAGGCCCTGGTCGCCCAGGTCTATCCGGACGCGATCATCAGCGAGGCGGCGCGGGTCCAGGATGCGCGCCAGCTCATCGGCACCCACCGCTTCGAGCTGGCCCTGGTCGACCTGGGCCTGCCCGACGGTTCGGGCACCGACGTGGTCGCCGTGCTGCGCGATGTGCAGCCCGATGCGCGGCCGGTGGTCGTGACCATTCACGACGACGACGAGCATCTGTTCCCGGCCCTGCAGGCGGGCGCCTTCGGCTACATCCTGAAGGAGCAGTCGCGCCAGCAGATCACCGAGCAGCTCCAGCGCATCGCCCAGGGCGAGCCGCCGCTCTCGCCCTCGATCGCGCGGCGGGTGATCCAGTACTTCACCAAGCAGGCCCAGGGCGGGCCGGCCCAGGCGGCCAACCCGGTGCCCAATGTCTCGCTGACCGAACGCGAGACCGAGGTGCTGCTGCGCGTGGCCAAGGGCTTCACCCTGCCGGAGATCGGCGTGCAGCTCGGCCTGTCGCGCCACACCATCGCCGACTACGTCAAGCAGATCTACCGCAAGCTCAATGTGAGCTCGCGCGCCGAGGCCGCGCTGGAAGCGCAGCGCCTGGGCCTGTTCCGCCGCTGATGCGCGCGGCCCCCTTCCGCCGCCGGCCGCCTGCCGGGGGAGTGTTGCGATGATCGGCCAGCTCCGCGGCCTGCTGCTGGCCAAGACGCCGCCGCAGGTGCTCGTCGAGGTGCAGGGCGTCGGCTACGAGGTCGATGTGCCCATGTCCAGCTTCTACTTGCTGCCCGGCCTGGGCGAGCCGGTGACGCTGCGCACCCATTTCATCGTCCGCGAGGACGCGCAACTGCTCTTCGGCTTCCTCAGCGAAGCCGAGCGCAGCAGCTTTCGCCAGCTCATCCGCATCAGCGGCGTCGGGCCGAAGATGGCGCTGGCGCTGCTCTCGGGCCTGTCGGTCGAGGACCTGGCTCAGGCCGTGGCCCGCCAGGATGCGAGCCGCCTGGTCAAGGTGCCGGGCATCGGCAAGAAGACGGCCGAGCGACTGCTGCTGGAGCTCAAGGGCAAGATCGCCCCGGTGCTGGAGCTGCCGGCCGGCGGCCTGGCACCCGCCGGCGACGGCTCGGCCGAGGCGCAGGCCGACATCCTGCAAGCCCTCATCGCCCTGGGCTACAGCGAGCGCGAGGCCCAGGCCGCCGTGAAGGTCCTGCCCGCCGGCAGCAGCGTGGCCGATGGCATCCGCCGCGCGCTGCGCAGCCTGGCCGGCTGAGGCCGGGCTCAGGCAGCGAGCAGCTTCTTCAGCGGCGCCGGCAGGGCCAGGCCGGCCCAGGCCGAGGGCGGCTGCCAGCGGCCGTCGGCCAGGCCCTCGGGCAGGGCGGCCGGCCGGGCCGGCAGCTCAAGTCGGCGGGGGTGCAGCACCCAGTCGAAGTGGGTCAGGGCGTGATGCAGGGTGGGTTGCAGCTCGGCCCGCAGGGGCTGGCCGAGGCCCGCGGCAAGCGTGTCGAGCAGGCCTTGCAGCGCAGTCTCGCCTTCGATCAGCGGCAGGGTCCAGAGCCCCGCCCACACGCCCTCGGCGGGCCGCTGCTGCATCCAGACCGCGCCGTCGGGCGCGACCAGCCACAGCCAGTGGTGCTCGCGGCGACCGCGCTGCAAGCGCGGGCCGCGCAGAGGATAGGCCTCGGGCCGGCCCTGGGCGCGGGCCACGCAGCAGTCGGCCAGCGGGCAGATCACGCAGGCCGGCGAGCGCGGCGTGCAGACGGTGGCCCCCAGATCCATCAGGCCCTGGGTGTAGGCCGGCATGTCCTGCGGGGCCGGGGGCAGCAGGGCCTCGGCGCGGGCCCAGAGCCGGCGCTCGGCCGCCGCGCCCTGCAGCGGTTCGCCCAGGCCGAAGGCGCGCGCCAGCACGCGCTTGACATTGCCGTCGAGGATGGCGGCCCGCTCGCCAAAGCAGAAGGCGGCGATGGCCGCAGCCGTCGATCGACCGATACCCGGCAGGGCCTGCAAGCCCGCGGCGGTGGCCGGGAAGCAGCCGCCGTGCTCGGCCACCACGGCCTGCGCGCCGGCATGCAGCAGGCGGGCGCGGCGGTAGTAGCCCAGGCCGGCCCAGGCGGCCAGCACCTCGTCGAGCGGCGCGGCGGCCAGGGCCTGCACATCCGGGAAGCGCGCCAGGAAACGGCCGTAGTAAGCCAGCACGGTCTTGACCTGGGTCTGCTGCAGCATGACCTCCGACAGCCAGACCCGGTAGGGATCGCGCGTGGCCTGCCAGGGCAGGGCATGGCGGCCGTGGCGGCGCTGCCAGGCGACGACGGTGGCGGGCCAGTCCGCCAGGGCGGGCGACTCGCAGGGGGCGACGGCTTCGCGCAGGCGGCCGACGGCAGGGCGGTCTTCGGACATGGCGGCGGGGGCAGGCGGGCGGCGCGGCTCAAGGCCGCTGGCAGCCGCGGCAGAAGTAAGTGGCCCGTTGGCCCTGCACGATGCGCTGCACGCGCCGGGCCGGGCCGCAGCGGCTGCAGGGCTGGCCCTCGCGGCCGTAGACCTGGGCCTCGTTCTGGAAGGCGCCGTCCATGCCGTGCGCGTCCTTGAAGTCGCGCAGGGTGCTGCCGCCCAGGTCCAGCGCGCGGCCGAGCACGGCCCGCACCGCGCCGGCCAGGCGCTCGCAGCGCAGCGGGCCGAGGCGGCCGGCGGGCGTGCGCGGGTCGATGCCGGCGGCGAACAAGGCCTCGCTTGCATAGATGTTGCCCACGCCGACGACCGCATCGCCGGCCAGCAGGGCCTGCTTGATGGCGACGCGCTTGTCCTTCCAGCGTGCGCGAAGCAGCGCGCCGCCGAAGCCGGGGTCGAAGGGCTCGATGCCCAGGCCGGCCAGGCGCTCGCCGGCCAGGCCCTGGTCGATCGCCGGCGACCAGCAGACCGAGCCGAAGCGGCGCGGGTCGGTCAGGCGCAGCAGGCCGCGGTCGGTGGCGATCTCGACATGGTCCCAGGGGCCGGACGGCGGCAGCGCGCCGAAGGCGAGTGAACCGGACATGCCGAGATGGATCAACAAGCCGTCCTCCACCTCGCCCGGCGGGACGGCCAGCGGCAGCCACAGGTATTTGCCCCGTCGCTGCACGTCCAGCAACCTGCGGCCGACCAGGTTCTGCGCCGTGCAGCCCAGCGGCCAGCGCAGAGGCAGGCCCAGGCGGACGGACTGGATCCGGGCCCCGGGCAGAGCGCCGAGCAGGCTTCGGCGGGTGGTCTCGACCTCGGGCAACTCGGGCATCGGGGGATTATCCCGGCCCACCTAGAATCGTTTTGGAATCCCTGGAGTCCCCATGCAGAAGTTGCGCCGCCCCGTTCTTGCCTTGCTGATGGCCGGCGCCACGCTGGGTGCAAGCCCTGCTTGGGCCGCCGAACCGGCCAAGCCGGCGAAGGCCGAGAACTCGGCGCTGAGCGGCGAGCTGTTCCACCTGATCCTGATCGGCGAACTGGAACTGCGGGCCGAGAACCCGGGCGCGGCCTACCAGTTGCTGCTGGATGCGGCCCGGCGCAGCAAGGAGGAATCGCTGTTCCGCCGCGCGACCGACATCGCCGTCGAGGCGCGGGCGGGCGACCAGGCCCTGGCATCCGTGCAGGCCTGGAGGCTGGCCGCGCCGAAGTCGCTGGACGCCCTGCGCTACGAAGTGCAGTTGCTCATCGCGCTGAACCGAGCGGGCGACACCACGGAACCGCTCAAGACCCTGCTGGGCCTGATCCCGCCCGGCGACCTGGCCGGCGGCCTGCTCGCCCTGCCGCGCACCCTGGGCCGCGGGGCCAAGCCCGAAACCATCGTCGAAGTGGTCGAGCGGGTGGTCGCGCCCTACCAGAAGCAGGCCGACCCGGCCGTGGCCGCAGCGGCCTGGGTGGCGGTGGCGCGCGCGCGGCTCGGCGCCGACCGGGTCGAGGACAGCCTGGCCGCGCTGAACGCCGCCCAGTTGCTCCAGCCGCAGAGCGAGGGCGCCGTGCTGCTGGCCCTGGAACTGATGGCCCGGGCGCAGCCGGTGGCCGAGCCCATGGTGCAGCGCTACCTCAAGGCCCAGTCGGCGGGTGGCGGCTCCACCCTGAATGCCGTGCGCCTGATCTACGCCCGCGGCCTGGCCGGCCAGGAGCGGCACGGCGAAGCCCTGGAGCTGCTGCAAACGGTGACGCGCGAGGCCCCGGACCTGACCGAATCCTGGCTGACCCTGGGCGCCTTGCAGTTCGAGCTGCGCCAGTACCCCGAATCCGAACGGACCTTGCAGGAATTCCTCAGCCGCAGCGAGAACAGCGCCGCCCTGCCCCAGGGCCACCCGGCCACGCCCGGCCCGGACGAGGCCGAGGGCCGCCCCGACCCGCGCAGCGAGCTGCGCCGCCAGCGCAGCCAGGCCATGATGGTCCTGTCCCAGGTGGCCGAGAAGCGCGGCGACCTGCCCGCCGCAGAAGCCTGGCTGGACCGCATCGAGGAGGTGCCGCCCCTGCTGCTGCAAAGCCGCCGCGCGGCACTCATGGCCCAGCGGGGCGATGTCGACGGCGCCCGCCGCCTGCTACAGGAACTGCCGGCCGACTCGCCCGAAGCCGCCCGCGGCAAGCTGATGGCCGAGGCCAGCCTGCTGCGCGATGCCAAGCGCTGGGACCAGGCCGACGCCGTGCTGCAGCGCGCGGGCGAACTCTTCCCCGACGATGTGGACCTGCTCTACGAGCGCGCCATGCTGTCGGAGAAGCGCCAGCGCTACGAGGAGATGGAGAGCCTGCTGCGCAAGGTCATCCAGCTCCAGCCCAAGCACCACCATGCCTACAACGCGCTGGGCTACACCCTGGCCGATCGCAACACCCGCCTGCCCGAGGCCCAGGCCCTGATCCAGCGTGCGCTGGAACTGGCGCCCGGCGAGCCCTATTTGCTCGACAGCCTGGGCTGGGTGGCCTACCGCATGGGTCGCCACCAGGAAGCGCTCGATGCCCTGCAATCGGCCTACCGCTCGCGACCCGATCCGGAGATCGGCGCCCACCTGGGCGAGGTGCTGTGGGTGATGGGCCGGCGCGACGAGGCCGAGCGGATCTGGCGCGAAGTCAAGCAGCGTGACGCGGCCAACGAGGTGCTCAAGGAAACGCTGCAGCGCCTGAAGATCAGCCTGTGAGCCTGGGCCTTCCCGTCCGGCGACGCGCGCTGCTGGGCCTGCTGTTCGCCGCGGGCCTGACGGCAGGCTGCGCCAGCCCGCCGCGATTGAGCGCGCCGCAGAGCCTGAGCGGCCGCTTCGCGCTGGTCAGCCAGGGCGAGGTGCCGCAGTCGCTGAGCGCCAGCTTCGCCCTGGAGGGCACGGCCGAGCAAGGCCTCTTCGTGCTCAACAGCCCGCTGGGCAGCCGCCTGGCCGAGGCGCGCTGGCAGCCCGGCCGCGTCTGGCTGCGCGATGCCCAGGGCGATCACGACTATGAGGATCTCGACGATCTGGCCCGGCATGCCCTGGGCGAATCCGTGCCGCTCGAAGCCCTGCCTGACTGGCTGCGCGGCCGGCCCAGTCCGCTGGGCTTCAGCGATGCGCTGCCGGGTGGCTTCCAGCAGATGGGCTGGCGCATCGACCTGAGCCGCCAGGCCGAGGGCCGCATCGAGCTTCAGCGCGTGGCGCCGCCGCTGCTGCGCCTGCGCGTGCGGCTGGAGGCCGAGGGCGCCGCTGCGCCGTGAGCTTGCGCGCGCTCTTCGATCTGCCGGCGCCGGCCAAGATCAACCTCTTCCTGCATGTGACCGGCCGGCGCGCCGACGGCTATCACCTGCTGCAATCTGTCTTTGCCTTGGTCGACTGGTGCGACACCCTGCACCTGGAATGCCGTGACGACGGCCGCTTGCAGCGCCACGACCTGGGCCCGGCCCTGCCGCCGGACGACCTCTGCCTGCGCGCCGCCCGTGCGCTGCGACAGGCCAGCGGCACGCGGCTGGGCGCGGACCTCACGATCGAGAAGCGCCTGCCCTGGGGCGCGGGCCTGGGCGGCGGCAGTTCGGACGCCGCGACGGTGCTGCTCGGGCTGAACCGCCTCTGGGGCCTGCACTGGCCCCGCGAACGCCTGGCCGCCCTGGCCCTGGGCCTGGGGGCGGACGTGCCATTCTTCATTGGCGGTCGCAATGCCTGGGTGGAAGGCATCGGCGAGCAGCTCCAGGCCATCGCCCTGCCGCCCCAGCGCTGGCTGTTGCTTAAACCCCCCATCGCCGTGCCGACGGCGGCCATTTTTGCCAGCCCGCTCTTGGGACGAAACACGAAAGTGGCTACACTCTTGGACTTTCTTGCAGACCCCACCGGGTTCAGGCACAACGATCTGCAGGGGCCAGCCATGGCCTACAGCAGCGAAGTGCAGGAGGCCGTGGCGCTTGCAGCTCAATGCGGCACGCACAGCCGCATGACGGGCTCGGGCAGCGCGGTGTTTGCGGAAATCGGTTCGGAGGCCCAGGCGGCCCGGGCCCGGCAGATCCTCAAGGAACTGCCGGACGGGTGGTCGGGGTGGCTGGGTCGGGGCCTGGATCACCATCCGCTGCTGGACTTCGCGAGCTGATCGCGACCCGGCCCGGGCAGGCTCCAGTCCGGCGACAGGTTCAGGTTCACGCGCAAGCGGGGACCGGTGTAGGGGAGTCGCCAAGTTGGTTAAGGCATCGGATTTTGATTCCGACATGCGAGGGTTCGAGTCCTTCCTCCCCTGCCAAAGTTCGTCTGACATGGCGCCCTTCGGGGCGCTTTGTCGTTGCTGAGGGTCCCGCGCTCGTCCCGGCCCGCCCGCCTCGAATCGGAGAAGCGATGCTCTCGAACACCGTGCTCTTCACCGGCAATGCCAACCCCGCCCTCGCGCAGGAGATCGCCGGTCATCTCGGCATCGAACTGGGCAAGGCCGAGGTCGGCCACTTCTCCGACGGCGAAGTCACCGTCGAGATCGCGCAGAACGTTCGCGGCCGCGATGTCTTCGTCGTGCAGCCGACCTGCGCGCCGACGAACGAGCACCTGATGGAGCTCTTCATCATGGTCGATGCGCTGAAGCGGGCGTCCGCCGGCCGCATCACCGCGGTGATTCCCTATTACGGCTACGCCCGCCAGGACCGCCGCCCGCGCTCGACCCGCGTGCCCATCAGCGCCAAGGTCGTCGCCAACATGCTCGAAGTCGTCGGCGTGAACCGCGTGCTGACGATGGACCTGCATGCCGACCAGATCCAGGGCTTCTTCGACATCCCGGTCGACAACATCTACGCCTCGCCGGTGCTGCTGTCGGACCTGCAAAGCCGCAACCACGACAACCTGATCGTGGTCTCGCCTGACGTGGGCGGCGTGGTCCGCGCCCGCGCGCTGGCCAAGCAGCTCAACACCGACCTGGCCATCATCGACAAGCGCCGTCCGGCCGCCAATGTGTCCGAGGTCATGCATGTGATCGGTGACATCCAGGGCCGCAACTGCGTGATCATGGACGACATGATCGACACCGCCGGCACGCTGGTGAAGGCGGCCGAGGTGCTCAAGGACCGCGGCGCCAAGAGCGTGCTGGCCTATTGCACGCACCCGGTCTTCTCCGGCCCGGCGATCGAGCGCATCAAGGCCTCGCAGCTCGACGAGGTGGTGATCACCAACACCATCCCGCTGCGCGCCGAGGCCAAGGCGACGCCCAAGATCCGCCAGCTCTCGGTGGCCTTCCTGTTTGCCGAGACCATCCGCCGCATCTCGGACGGCGAATCGGTCACCTCCCTCTTCTCGGAACAGAACAACAACTTCTGATCCGACCGTTTCAGCGATGGCGCGGCAGCCTGCCGCGTCGCCGCTTCACCCGGGGGGCCTGGTCGCGGGTCTCCCTCCACACTGGAGCATCACCATGAACTTCGTTGCCTTCGCGCGCGAGAAGCAGGGGACCGGAGCGAGCCGCCGCCTGCGCAACACCGGCCGCACCCCCGGCATCGTCTACGGTGCCGGAGAGCCTGCCGTCATCGAGCTGGACCACAACGCGCTCTTCCACGCCTTGAAGAAGGAAGCCTTCCACTCGTCCATCCTCGCGATGGAACTGGCCGGCACCACCACCAAGGTCCTGCTGCGTGACGTGCAGTACCACCCCTTCAAGCCGCTGATCCTGCACGTGGACTTCCAGCGCGTCGATGCGACCACCCGCATCAAGAAGAAGGTGCCGCTGCACTTCGTCGGCGGCGAGAACTCGCCGGCCGTCAAGCTGGACAAGTGCACGCTGAACCCCATCGCCCACGAGATCCACATCGAGTGCCTGGCCGAGAAGCTGCCCGAGTTCCTGGAGGTGGACGTGTCGAACGTGGTCAAGGGCCAGACCCTGCACGTCGAGGACGTCAAGCTGCCGGCCGATGCCAAGGTCCTGACCCACGGCAAGAAGAACCCCCCGATCCTGTCGGTGGTCGAGCCGGTCGCGGAAGTCATCATCGTGGCCGCCGCCCCGGCCCCGGAGAAGAAGAAGGGCAAGAAGTAAATCGACGGCGGCCCGCGGGCCGCTGCGATCCTTCGCGCGTCCAGAAGCCCCGGCCTGCCGGGGCTTCTTGCTTTGCGGCCCGCCGCCCTTTCCTGAAAAGGTCCCCCGATGACGATCCGCCTGCTGGTCGGCCTGGGCAATCCCGGCCCCGAGTACGAGGCCACCCGCCACAACGCCGGCTTCTGGTGGCTGGACGCCGTGGCGCGCGAGCTCAAGACCCACCTGGTGCCCGAGCGCGGCCACTTCGGCAATGTCGCGCGGGTCGCGCGGCCGCTGCCGGGCGTCGAAGGTCCGGTCTGGCTGCTCGCGCCGATGACCTTCATGAACCTCTCGGGCAAGTCGGTCGGCGCGCTGGCGCGCTTCTTCAAGATCGCGCCCGACGAGATCCTGGTGGCCCATGACGAGCTGGACCTGCCGCCCGGCGAGCTCAAGCTCAAGTTCGGCGGCGGCCATGCCGGTCACAACGGCCTGCGCGACATCCACGCCCAGCTTGGCACGGGCGACTACTGGCGGCTGCGCATCGGCATCGGCCATCCCGGCGACAAGGCCGCGGTGGCGGGCTATGTGCTGGGCAAGCCGCCCTCGCCGCAGCGCGAGGCCATCGAAGCCTCGGTGATCCGCGCCAGCCTGGCCCTGCCGGCCCTGCTCGGCGGGAACATGACCCAGGCCACCCAGTTGCTGCACACCAGCAAGCCTCCCCGGCCCAAGCCGCCGCGGCCGGCCGCCCCGCCACCGGCCGCCGGCAAGGCGCCGGTAGCCGACGAGGGCCCGGCGGGCTGAGTCGCGCGGGCTCGCTATGCTCGGGCCCATGTACGCGCGCCACTTCGGGCTTGAGCACCCGCCCTTCTCGATCGCCCCCGATCCGCGCTTCCTCTACCTCAGCGATCACCATCGCGAGGCGCTGGCCCATCTGCTCTATGGCCTGGACAGCGGCGGCGGCGTCGTGCTGCTCAGCGGCGAGATCGGCGCGGGCAAGACCACCGTCTGCCGCGCCTTCCTCGAACAGATGCCGGCGCACTGCCGGGTCGCCTACATCTTCAACCCCAAGCTCAGCGTCGTCGAACTGCTGACCACGGTCTGCGAGGAATTCGGCCTGCCGCATCCGCCGCCCGGCGAGGCCACGGTCAAGGGCTGCATCGACCCGCTGAACGCCTTCCTGCTCGAAGGCCATGCCGCCGGCCGCCAGGCCGTGCTGGTGATCGACGAAGCCCAGAACCTCGACGCCGCCGTGCTCGAGCAACTGCGGCTGCTGACCAATCTGGAGACGCGCGAGCGCAAGCTGCTGCAGATCGTGCTGATCGGCCAGCCCGAGCTGCGCGAGCTGCTGGCCCGGCCCGAGCTGGAGCAGCTTGCGCAGCGCGTGATCGCCCGCTACCACCTCGGCCCGCTGACCGAGGCCGAGACGCGCCAGTACATCGCCCACCGCCTCGCGATCGCCGGCGCGCGCGGCGCCAGCCCCTTCACGCCCGACGCGCTGCGACGCATCCACCGCCACAGCGGCGGCGTGCCGCGCCGCATCAATCTGCTGGCCGACCGCGCCCTGCTGGCCGCCTATGCGGCCGAGCAGGTGCAGGTCGATGCACCCACCGTCGACCGGGCCGCCGCCGAGGTGCTGGCCCGCCCCGTGCAGCGCCTGGGTGGGCGCGGGCGAACGATCGCCACCGGCCTGGGCCTGCTGTTGATGCTGGCCCTGGGCTGGGGGCTGGGCCGCGGTCTGGGGCCGGCGGGCGAGGCGACCCCGCCCGCGGCCCCGGCGGCCTTGGCCAGGACCGCCTCGGCTCCCGGGCCCGCCTCCGCATCCGACGCGGCCCGATCAATGCCAGCCGCCGGGATCGGGGCCGGGGCCAGCAGCGCCGCCGCCTCGCCGGCGCCCGACGCCCCGGCCGATCCGCTCTGGGCCGCCCTGGCCCAGCGCTGGAAGCTGCCGCCAACCCGCCTGGCCGGTGCCGAGCCCTGCGAAGCCGTGCAGGCCGAGGGCCTGCGCTGCCAGCGGCTGGAACTGCGCGCCGAAAGCCTGCGCCGGCTGGACCGGCCCGGCCTGCTGACGCTGCGCCGCAGCGGCGGCGGCCCGAGCGAAACCGTGCTGCTGCGCGGCTGGACGGAGGACGGCGCCGAGATCGACAGCGCGCAAGGCCGCTTCACCCTGCCCGCCGACCGTCTGGCGGCAGCCGGGCGGCTGAGCTTCCTCACCCTCTGGCGACCCACGCCGGGCTACCGCGGCCCGGGCCTGGGCTTTGACGAAGCGCAGATCGAACAGGCCTTCATCCGCCTGGCGCCCGAGCTGGGCGGCAGCCTGCCGGCCAGCAGCAGCCTGCGCGAGCGGGTGCGCGCCTTCCAGCGCCAGCAGGGCCTGCCCGCCGACGGCCTGATCGGTCCGCTGACGTTGATGCAGCTCAACCGCGCCCTCGACCTGCCCGAACCCCGGCTCGACCGCCGGGCCGCGCCCTGAGCGACGGGCACGAAGCCGCCCCACCCCCGCGTCCTTCCCCTTCCGCGCCGAGCCGTCGCCCCACTGCCGCCATGTCCACCATCCTCGATGCCCTGCGCCGCGCCGAAGCCGAGCGCCAGCGCGGCCAGGCCCCCAGCCGCGATGCGGTGACCCGGCTGCCGCCGCCGCCGCAGGCCGCGCCCGGGGCCGGCCTGCGCCCCGGCCTGCTGCTGGCCAGCCTGGGCGGGGCCGGCCTGGTCGCCGTGCTGGCCTGGGCCTTCTGGCCGGATGCCGCACCGCAAGCCGAAGCGCCCGCCCAGGCCGCCGCGCCGCGCAGCCTGGCGCCGATCTCCCCCGCCGCGCCCAGCCTGCCCGCGGACAGCCCCCCGCCACCCGGCCGCATGCCCAGCACCGTCCCCGGCGCCGGCACGGGTTTCCAGGCCCTGCCCTTCGACCTGCCGCCCGCGCCCGGCCCGGGCGCCGCCGCGCCGCCCGCGCGCGCCCGTGCCCCAGCGCCCGCCCCCGCCGGCCCCGCCGCTCCAGCCGCCGGACCGGTCGCCGGCCCAAGCGACACCGCCCGCCCGGCGCCCGGCCCGACCGAGACGCTGGCCCGGCCGGCGCCGGCGCGCATGCCGGCGGCCGGGCCGGCCCCCGTCGCAGCCGCTGCCGCCACGGCCCCGCTGGCGGCAGCCCCCTCGCCCGGGGCCACGCCCGCCCCGCCGGTCGCGCCCGCCCCGGCCGCCCGGCCGCTGCGCGAGCAGCCGGCCGGCCTGCAAGCCGCCCTGCAGGGCCAGCGCATCGACGGGGTCGTGCATGCGGAGGATCCGGCCAGCCGCCTGCTGATCGTCAACGGCCAGATCCGGCATGAGGGCGACCGGGTGGCGGAGGGCGTGCAGATCGAGCGCATCGAGCCCGGCGTCGTGCTGCTGCGCTGGCAGGGCGGCCTGCATGCGCTGCGGCCCTGAGACACTCCTGCCTCGCCATCCGGAACCCTCGTGAGCATCCACACCGACGACTTCGCACCGGCCCCGGCCGGGCGGCTGATCACGCCGGCCCCCGCCTCGCGGCAGGAGGAGGCGCTGGAGCGTGCGCTGCGCCCGCGCCTGCTGCAAGACTATGTGGGCCAGGCCAAGGCGCGTGAGCAGTTGGAGATCTTCATCGACGCCGCCCGCAAGCGCGGCGAGGCCCTGGACCATGTGCTGCTGTTCGGCCCGCCGGGCCTGGGCAAGACGACGCTGAGCCACATCATCGCGGCCGAGCTGGGCGTGAAGCTGCGCCAGACCAGCGGCCCGGTGCTGGAGAAGCCCAAGGACCTGGCCGCTATCCTGACCAATCTGGAGGCCAACGACGTCCTGTTCATCGACGAGATCCACCGCCTGAGCCCGGTGGTCGAGGAGATCCTCTACCCCGCGCTGGAGGACTACCAGATCGACATCATGATCGGCGAGGGCCCGGCCGCGCGCAGCATCAAGCTCGACTTGCAGCCCTTCACCCTGGTGGGCGCGACCACCCGCGCCGGCATGCTAACCAACCCGCTGCGTGACCGCTTCGGCATCGTCGCGCGGCTGGAGTTCTACACGCCGGAGGAGCTGGCGCGCATCGTCACCCGCTCGGCCGGCCTGCTGAATGCGCCGATCGATGCGGCCGGCGCGCAGGAGATCGCGCGCCGCAGCCGCGGCACGCCGCGCATCGCCAACCGCCTGCTGCGCCGGGTGCGCGACTATGCCGAGGTCAAGGGCGACGGCCGCATCGACGCACCGCTGGCCGACAAGGCCCTGGCCATGCTCGACGTGGACCCGCAGGGCTTCGACCTGATGGACCGCAAGCTGCTGGAGGCGGTGATCCACCGCTTCGACGGCGGGCCGGTCGGCCTCGACAACGTGGCCGCTGCCATCGGCGAAGAGAGCGGCACGATCGAGGATGTGATCGAGCCCTACCTGATCCAGCAGGGCTATCTGCAGCGCACGCCGCGCGGCCGGGTGGCCACGCTGGCCGCCTGGCGCCACCTGGGCCTGACGCCGCCGGCGGCGACCGGCGGCCTGTTCGCCGAGGGCGGCTGAGCCGGCAGCGGCCGGCCCGGGCCGCCGGGCCTCAGGCCGCGGGACCGACGGTGGCGTCGTCCGCGCCGGCCTGCTCGTCCAGGTGGCGGGTGTCGGCCCAGCCCAGCAAAGCCAGGCCTTCGGAGCTGTGCACGAGACGGCCGACCCCGGTGTTGGGCAGGGTCCAGCCGCGGGGCGCGCTCAGGGCCACCCGGGCGGCTGCGCGGTAGAGGCAGTCGAGCACGCCGCCGTGGGCGATCAAGGCCACCGTCTGGCCCGGATGCGGGGCCAGCAGGCGCTCGGCCACGGCGGTCACCCGCGCATAGAAGACCTCCAGGCTCTCGCCGCCCTCGGGGCCGAAGGCCGGATCGCGCGTCTTCCAGCGCCGATGGGCCTCGGGATGCTGCTCGGCGATCTCGTCCCAGGCCAGGCCCTGGAAGATGCCGAAATGCCGCTCGCGCAGGCCGGGCTCGGCGCGCGGCTGCGGCAGGCCGACGGCGGCCAGGGCCTCGGCCGTGTGCCAGGCGCGCTGCAAGTCGCTGGCATAGATCGCGTCGATGGGCTCGTCGCGCAGGGCCTCGGCCAGGCGGGCGGCCTGCCAGCGGCCACGGTCGTTCAAGCCGATGTCGATCTGGCCCTGGATGCGGCTGCCGACATTCCAGTCGGTCTCGCCGTGGCGGATGACGAGCACCCGGCAGGCCTCGCCGGGCACGGCCGGGCGGAGGACAGGCCCGGTCTCGCAGCGTTCGCGGGCACTCATGCTCAGACCCCCCAGACCAGCGGCTTGCCCGCGGCCGCGGCGCGCTCCAGCGCCTGGCGCAGCGGCCAGGCGCGCTGGCGCAGCATCACCGCGGGGCGCTGGGGCAGGGGGCCGCCCTCGGCCCGGGCGGCCTCTTCGAGCGCGGCAAAGGCGGCTTCCTCTTCGACGATGGCAGCGTCCAGGGAGGCCAGGGCCGGCGGCACCTGCTCGGGCAGGACGATGCCCTGGGGTGCAGGCTCGCGGCCGAGGGCGCGCAGCACGCCCTCGCCGTGCACCTGGGTCATCCGCAGGTCTGCGGTTGCGGCAGATTTGAAGACGTAGAGCATGAGGCCTCCTCGGTGATCGGGATGCCTCGGATTGTGCGGCGCAGCGCCGTGCGACGTCGGGCGGCGCCGAGGGCGGCCAGGCCCAGCAGCATCAGGCCCCAGGTGCCCGGCTCGGGCACCGGCGCGGTCGGGGCCTGGAAGCCCAGCAGGTCGAGCTTGGCCGTCAGGCTCAGGCCGGGCGTGGCCGACAGGACGAAGACCGAGGCATCGACCTGGTACTGGGCCCCGGCAAGCTGGCCGAACAGGGCCGGCAGCTCGATCCGCAGCGGCAGGCTGAGCGTGCCCAGCGGCGCCAGGTCGACGAAGTCGTTCTGCACCGTGCTGCCCTGGGTGGCCAGGGTGAAGACATTGGCCGAGGTGAAGGCCGGCGCCCCGGGAAAGGCGGACAGGGTGTAGCTGAAGCTGCTGAAGTAGGTCTCCGGGGCCATCGGGTCGGTCGTTTGCACCGCGGCGGTGATCGAGACGTTGAAGTTGGCCTGGTCGCTGTCGATCAGGGCCTGGGCATCGGGCGTGGCGCTCAGCAAGAGGTCCAGGTCGAGGGCGAACACATCCAGATTGCGATCGCCAGGGTTGCCGGGCGCCTGGATGAGCAGGCTGCCGAAGGGAATCTCGTCGACGGTCTGCTGGTTGCAGCCCGCGGACAGGGCCGGGCAGTCGCTGGTGGCCGACAGGCTGGCGATGGGCGCCGCCTGGACCGGCGGGACCAGGGCCGCAATGCTCAGCCCCAGGGCCGCGAGCAGGGCGCGACCCGGCAGGGGCTGGGCGCGACGGGCCGCGGGCGCGGGGGGCTTGGAAAGGGTCGAGGGCATGGGGGACTCCGGGAGGGGATGCCCCGGTGTCGCAAGATGCGGGCGCGCGGACCGGGCACCCCCGGCCTCCGGGACCCGGTCGCCGGAAGCGGGCGGGCGCCCAGCGGCCCGCCCTGCCGACAGGCCGGCGACCGCGCTCCCGCGCGCCCGGCCGGTCGTGCAAGCTGGGGCATCTGCCTGGGCCCTGGGGCAAATGCCCCGGGGCACCTCCCCCGCGGCGGGTGCTGCGCCCCGGGCGGTTCAGGCCGCCAGGCGGAAGACGGCGACGGTACCGGTCAGCTTCTGGGCCTGTTCGCGCAGCGAGCCGGCGGCCGCCGCGGCCTGCTCGACCAGCGCGGCGTTCTGCTGGGTCACGCCGTCCATCTGGTCGATGGCCTGGTTGATCTGCTGGATGCCGGCCGACTGCTCCTCGCTGGCATGGCGGATCTCGCCCATGATGGACGTGACCTTCTGCACGCTGCGCAGGATCTCCTGCATGGTCGCGCCGGCCTCGTCGACCTGGCGGGCGCCGTCGCTGGCGCGGTCGACCGAATCGCCGATCAGGGTCTTGATCTCCTTGGCGGCTTGCGCGCTGCGCTGGGCGAGGTTGCGCACCTCGCCGGCCACCACGGCGAAGCCGCGGCCCTGCTCGCCGGCCCGGGCCGCCTCCACCGCGGCATTGAGCGCGAGGATGTTGGTCTGGAAGGCGATGCCGTCGATCACGCCGATGATGTCGTTGATCTTCTGCGCGCTGCCGTTGATGGCCTGCATGGTCGCGACCACCTGGCTCATGACCTGGCCGCCGCGGCTGGCCACGTCGCTGGCGGCCATCACCAGCTCATTGGCCTGGCGGGCGCTGTCGGCGTTCTGCTTGACGGTGCCGGTGAGCTGCATCATCGAGCTGGCGGTCTGCTGCAGGCTGCCGGCCTGGGTCTCGGTTCGGGCCGAGAGGTCGTTGTTGCCCGAGGCGATCTCGCTGGACGCAGCCTCGACCTGTTCGGCCGAGCTGCGCACCTCGCTGAGCGCATGCTGAAGCTTCTTGCGCATCGCGTTCAGCTCGTGGTGGAGCCAGGCGAACTCGTCGCGGCCATGGCTTTCGATGCGGGTGGCAAGGTCGCCCCCGGCAATGCGCGAAACCATCTGGACCACCTGCTCGACCGGGCGGCTGAAGCTGACATGGGTGGCCCAGGCCATGCCCAGGGCGGTCAGCATCGAGACGATCAAGACGCCGGTGATCAGCCGCCGCAGCAGGGCCGCCTGCTCGACGCCCGCGGCCGCCTGGCCGGCCGCCAGTACGGCTTCCATGCGCGTGAGCGCCAGCAGGCCCAGGCCGCCGAGCACGGCGAACAGTAGGGTGAGGATGAGGAAGCCCGATCCGATGCGGACGGTCAGGCGGTAGTTGTGCAGCTTGAACATGGCGGGCTCCCCCTGCTGCATCGGCAGTCCGGGTGGTGAAGACGGTGTGTTCCCTGGCCGGGGCCCGTG